>NZ_JAOXHF010000016.1:0-109485 GCF_025780115.1 Rhizobium sp. TRM96647 | reverse complement strand
TCGCTCTGCGGTATGCTCCTCGCCGGATGACCGCAGGCGGTCCCACGCAATCGGTCAATATCACTGCAGGTTGGTATTAGCCGCCCTGCCACGCCTTGACCGCTTCGAGCGGCCAGACCAGCATCAGGATGTTGAGCGCCAGGCCGTCGCGGATGAGATAGGTCGTCAGCGCCTCGAAAAAGACGATGATCGCGACGCTGGCCCAGACCGGCAGGCGGGCCGCAAGGAAGAAGCCGATCACCATGGCCACGATGTCGGCCGCCGAATTGACGATGCTGTCGCCGAAATAGTCGAGCGAGATCGTCGCTTCCCGGTAGCGGTTGATGATGAAGTTGGTGTTCTCGAAGATTTCCCAGGCGCATTCGACGACAAGCGCGAAGGTCAGGCGCGTGGCGATGCTCGCGCGCGGCATCAGCCAGGTGAACAGCGCATAGAACAGGATGCCGTGGATGATGTGGCTCGGCGTGTACCAGTCCGAAAGGTGCTGCGAATTCTCCGAGGAAACGACGACGCCGTGCCAGAGCTTTACATAACCGCATTTACAGATCCAGATGCGTCCCATCAAATGCAGGATCACAGCCGTTGCTGCGATGGCCGCCGCGGCGATGGCGACCGACTTGAGGAGGGTCCGGTTCAAGCGAGTGGTCTTCCTGGCTGGCTCGGGATGCGGTGAAGGACACAGAATCGTATCGGCGCGACGATGCCACGACGACGCCGGCAAAGACAAGATCAAGGGAGGAAGCATGAAACTCGCGACATTGAAGGACAGCACCCGCGATGGCAGGCTTGTCGTCGTCTCCAGGGACCTGACGCGTTGCTCGGAGGTCGGCCATATCGCCCGCACGCTGCAGTCGGCACTGGACGACTGGGCCCATGCCGGCCCGAGACTCGCCCGCGTCGCCGAGGGGATCGAGACCGGATCGCAGCCCACCATGCGCTTTCACGAGCACGAAGCGGCCTCGCCGCTGCCGCGCGCCTATCAGTGGGCGGACGGCTCGGCCTATGTCAATCACGTCGAACTGGTGCGCAAGGCGCGCAACGCCGAGATGCCGGCGAGCTTCTGGACCGACCCGCTGATGTACCAGGGAGGCTCGGACAGCTTCCTCGGCCCGCGCGATCCGATCGTGATGGCCGACGAGGCCTTTGGCATCGACATGGAAGGCGAGATCGCCGTCATCGTCGACGACGTGCCCATGGGCGCCGGTGCCGAGGAGGCCCGCGCGGCGATCCGGCTCGTCATGCTGGTCAACGACGTCTCGCTGCGCGGCCTCATCCCGGCCGAACTCGCCAAGGGCTTCGGCTTCTTTCAGTCGAAGCCATCGTCGGCCTTTTCGCCGGTGGCGGTGACGCCCGACGAACTGAGCGAGGCCTGGGCGGATGGCAAGGTGCATCTGCCGCTGCTGGTGTCGCTCAACGGCAAGCCGTTCGGCCGCGCCGACACCGGCGTCGACATGACCTTCGACTTCGGCCAGCTCGTGGCGCATGCGGCGCGGACGCGCCCGCTTGTTGCCGGCTCCATCATCGGTTCGGGAACCGTCTCCAACAAGCTGGATGGCGGACCCGGCAAGCCGGTCTCGGATGGGGGCAAGGGATATTCCTGCATCGCCGAGCTGCGCACGATCGAGACGATCGAAACCGGAGCGCCCAAGACCCCGTTCATGAAGTTCGGAGACACGGTCCGCATCGAGATGAGGGACAAGGCCGGGCATTCGGTCTTCGGCGCCATCGAACAGACGGTGCAGCGCTCCGAACGGGCATGACCTCCCGCCCGGCGACTGCTCCGGGTACCGCTGGCGCGGGCGGAGCGGTTTGCGGCGACAATTGCGGAAAGATGCAGATGGATGAGATCGTACTCTACGACTACTGGCGATCGTCAGCGAGCTACCGCGTCCGCATCGCCCTGAACAGCCTCGGCGTCGAGTACCGCACGGTTCCCGTCGACCTGCTGGCGGGCGAACACAAGGCGTCCGGGCATCTGGTGCGCAATCCGCAGGGCCTCGTGCCGGCGCTCGAGATCGACGGGCTGATACTGACCCAGTCGCTCTCGATCATCGAGTATCTTGCGGAGACCCGGGATGCGAGGATCTTCCTGCCGGCCGATCCGTCCGGTCGCCAGCGGACGAGAGCGCTCGCCTATGCGATCGCCATGGATATCCATCCGGTCTGCAATCTCGGCGTGGTCGGCCACGTCATGGAACTGACCGGGCAGGGGGAGGCCGCGCGCAGGGACTGGATGGGGAAGTTCATTGGCGAGGGTCTGTCGGCGGTCGAGCGCATGCTGGACGATCCGCGCACAGGGACGTTCTGCCACGGCGCCACACCGTCCCTGGCAGACTTCTGCCTCGTCCCGCAGGTCTATAATGCGGAGCGCTGGGGCGTGGACCTCTCCGGTTTCTCGCGCATCCGCGGCATCGCCGCCGCCTGCAACGCCCTGCCTGCGTTCCAGGCGGCGCATCCCGACCGGGTGAAACCGCAATAGCATGCGCAGGTTGTTCCCGGTAACCCGGCGGTCGGAAATGAATATGTTCACAAAAATGTCAACCGGCTCGAATAGAGCCACTGCTAGGCCCGTCTTCCTTGTGTTGGGGCAGAGCGCGTGATTTCCGCGCAATCATACAATTTCGCAGACAGTGCGGACGTCGAATTCGGCGTCGTTTTTCCCCACGTGTACTCGACACCGGTCGTGCTCGTCTCGTGAAGCGACGTTCAGTCGGGAGCGAGACGTGACCCTGGTGGCCCGATGACAACGCGCCGGACGCTATGGCGCGCCGTGTGTCGCGCATTGGGGCGAAATGATTGTCCTTTGGCGCAAAATCCTGGATAGACGACCTATGAGCGAAACGAACCAGGCCTACAAATACCCCGTTGCAGACGATCATCTGTTGCCGCGCAACACCCATCGCTCTCTGCCGATTGCGCTCCTGAGGGCGCGCGAGGCGGTGATGAGCCATTTCAGGCCGATGCTGGTGAAGTACGACGTGACCGAGCAGCAATGGCGGGTGATCCGCGTGCTTGCCGAAGCCGACGTGCTCGACGCATCGGAAGTGGCGGAGAAGACGTTCATCCTGGCCCCCAGCCTGACGCGAATGATCAAGTCGCTGGAGGAGCGCGGCTTCATCACCCGCCACAAGGACCAGGGCGACGGCCGCCGGGTTCTGCTGAAGATTGCGCCGGCCGGACTGGAGATCATCAATACGGTGACCCCCGACAGTTGCGCGATCTACGACCATATCGAGGCGCGCTACGGCAAGGAGCGCGTCGAGCACCTGATCGATCTCCTGAACGACATGGCCCTCCTGAAGAGCGACGAGCCGTTCATCGCCGAGGAATAACGTCCGCCAGCGCGGCATTCTCCGGCTGCCGATCGAAAGGGCGGATGCGAAGGCGCCCGGATCCTGGGACCCGGGCGCCGGAAATTGCAGGCCTCGTCGATGCTTCAGGCGAGGTTGCCCATGCAGAGATACTTCATCTCCAGATAGTCGTCGGCGCCATGGCTTGAGCCTTCGCGCCCCAGCCCCGATTGCTTGATGCCGCCGAAGGGGGCGGCCTCCGAGGAGATCAGGCCGGTGTTGATGCCGACCATGCCGTATTCCAGCGCCTCCGCCACCTTCCAGACCTTCTTCAGATCCCCGGCGAAGAAATAGGCCGCGAGCCCGAACTCGGTGTCGTTGGCCTGCGCGATCACGTCGTCGACGGTGTCGAAGCGGAAGAGCGGCGCGACCGGGCCGAAGGTCTCCTCGCGCGCAACCTTCATGGTGCGGTCGACGCCGGTCAGGATCGTCGGCTGGAAGAAGGTTCCTTCCCCGGCAAAGCGCTTACCCCCGGATACGACCTTCGCACCCTTGGAGACGGCATCGGCGATATGCGTCTCGACCTTCTCGATCGCCGCTTCCTCGATCAGCGGGCCGATCGAGACGCCCTTGTCGAAGCCGTTGCCGACCGAAAGCTGCTTGATCTTGGCGGCCAGCTTTTCGGCGAAGGCGTCGTAGACGTTCGACTGGACATAGATCCGGTTGGCGCAGACGCAGGTCTGGCCGGCATTGCGATATTTCGAAGCGAGAGCGCCCTCGACCGCGGCGTCGATATCGGCGTCGTCGAAGACGATGAAGGGCGCGTTGCCGCCAAGCTCGAGGCTGACCTTCTTGATCTGGTCGGCGCACTGGCGCATCAGGATGCGGCCGACTTCGGTGGAGCCGGTGAACGAGATCTTGCGGACCTTCGGGTTGAAGCAGAGCTCCTTGCCGATCGCCGGGCCGTCCGTGCCGATGACGAGGTTGAAGACGCCGGCGGGAATGCCCGCCTTCTCCGCCAGGACCGCGAGCGCGATCGCCGACAGCGGCGTCTGCTCGGCGGGCTTGGAGACCACCGTGCAGCCGACGGCAAGAGCCGGCGCCACCTTCCGCGCGATCATGGCGGCGGGAAAGTTCCACGGCGTGATCGTGCCGACGACGCCGACCGGCTGCCTGATGACGAGCATGCGCTTGTCGGCGGACGGCGCGGGGATCGTCTCGCCGTTGATGCGCTTGGCCTCTTCCGCGTACCATTCGACATAGGATGCGGCATAGAGGATCTCGCCCTTCGCATCTGCCAGCGGCTTGCCCATTTCCGCCGTCAGGATCGCCGCCAGCTCGTCGGCATTGTCGATCATCAGGTCATGCCACTTGCGCAGCAGCGCGCTGCGCTCCTTGGCCGGACGCGCGGCCCATGAGCCCTGCGCCTTGTAGGCGGCGTCGATGGCGGCCGCGGTTTCGGCCGCGCCCATCTCCGGCAGCGTTGCCAGCTTTTCGCCGGTCGCCGGGTTGAGGACGTCGAATGTCGCCGTTCCAGTTCCGCCGGTCCAGTTGCCGTCGACATAACCGGAATCGCGCAGGAACGCGGTGGACTTCAGGTGCCTGGTCAATGCGTCGTAGAAGGCCATTTCATCATTTCCTTCGGGCGTGAAAGAGCGGTCGCCCGGACGAGACCGTCCGGGCGTTGCCGCCACTTGCAGATTGGATCGGTTGCGCTTCGCCGCTTAGGCGGAGCGCGCCGCGATGATCGAAGCCTCGAGGATGTCGAGCGCTTCGGCGAAGACCTCGTCCTGCACCGTCAGCGGGGCGAGGAAGCGGATGACGTTGCCGTGCACGCCGCAGGTCAAAAGGATCAGTCCCTTCTCCAGCGCCTTCAGCCGGACCTTGTTGGCGAAATCGGCACTCGGCAATTTGGTTTCGGCGTCGTTGAACTCGACGGCATTCATGAAGCCGGGGCCGCGGATGTCGACGATCTCCGGGACTTTCTCGCGCAGCGATTCCAGGCGCTGTTTGAGGCGGTTGCCGAGGCTTGTGGCGCGGTTGCAGAGATCCTCGTCCTTGATGACGTCGAGAACGGCATGCGCCGCGGCGACGCCCAGCGGATTGCCGGCATAGGTGCCGCCGAGGCCGCCGGGGCCGGGTGCGTCCATGATCTCGGCACGGCCGGTGACGGCCGCGATAGGGAAGCCGCCGCCAAGGCCCTTGGCCATCGTGGTCAGATCGGCGACGACGCCGTGGTGCTCCATGGCGAACAGCTTGCCCGTGCGGGCAAAGCCGGTCTGGACCTCGTCGGCGATCAGGAGGATGCCGTGCTGGTCGCAGATCTCGCGGATCTGCTTCAGGAAGGCGGTGGTCGCCGGGTAGAAGCCGCCTTCGCCCTGCACCGGTTCGATGATGATCGCGGCGACCCGGTTCGGATCGACGTCTGCGGCGAACAGCTTCTTCAGCGCGGCGATCGACTGGTCGGCCGTGGTGCCCTGCAGTTCGACGGGGAAGGGCACGTGGAAGACGTCGGCCGGCATCGCGCCGAAGCCAACCTTGTAGGGGACGACCTTGCCGGTCAGCGCCATGCCCATGAAGGTGCGGCCGTGAAAGGCGCCGCCGAAGGCGACGACGGCCTGGCGGCCGGTGGCGGCGCGGGCGATCTTCACCGCGTTCTCCACCGCCTCGGCGCCGGTGGTGACGAAGATCGTCTTCTTGGCGAAATTGCCGGGAACGATCTCGTTCAGCCGCTCGGCGAGCTCGACGTAGTTCTCGTAGGGAACGACTTGGTGGCAGGTGTGGGTGAAGCGGTCGAGCTGCGCCTTGACCGCCTCGATGACGCGCGGATGCCGGTGGCCGGTGTTGACGACGGCGATGCCGGCGGCAAAATCGATGTAGCGATTGCCTTCCTTGTCCCAGATCTCCGCGTTCTCCGCACGATCGGCATAGATCTGCGTGGTCATGCCGACCCCGCGGGAGATGGCTGCATTCTTGCGGTCGGTGAGGGATGTCGCGGTCATCTTGCGGAGTCCTGAGGCTCGAGGGCTTTATATCTTGCATTTTTTCTGCAAGAACATAAGCAATGCCTACATTTTTTCTGTAGGATTGCAACGGGAATTTTCGGGCGGGCGAGGGTCTGCGGCCTTACGAAACAGGCAGGGCGCGCCGGAGGCCCGCAAGCTGCTATAACGGCGAGAATAACACAAGAATCAGGGTTCATTGGCATGAGCGATCCGGAAACGGTTCACTACAAGGTGGCGGAAGCCGCGCGGCTTGCCGGCGTCTCCGCTTCGACGTTGCGGCTTTGGGAAAGCCAGGGCCTGGTGGTGCCGGGACGGTCGGAGACCGGCCATCGGCAATACAGCGCCGACGACGTGGCGCGGTTGAAGAAGATCTCCTGGTATCGCGCCGAGCGGGGGCTGAACCCGGCCGCGATCCGCGAGGCGCTGGAGGCGGAGGACGCGGCGTCGGACACCACAGCCCCGCCCTCCGTCGAGGGCGATGCGGCGCAAGGGGTCGGGCGCAAGTTCCGGGCCTTGCGCCACGCCGCCGGCAAGACGCTCGAGCAGGTCGCAGGCGACATCGGCATTGCAACGTCGGTCCTGTCCACCTTTGAGCGAACCTCGCAAGGGGTGACGTTTCGGGTGATGCACGACCTGGCCGAATACTACGGCACGACGGTGTCGAAGCTTTCCGGCGAGGACGACATGGAGCAGCGCAGCGTCGTTCGGGCCGGCGAGTGGAATTTCTGGCCGGAAACCTCGCCGGGCGTCGTCGTGCAGGTGTTGGCCGACGGCCGCAACATGATGGACTGCCACCGCTTCCTTCTGTCCCCGGGGGCCTCCAGCGACGGCGCCTACCGTCACGAGGGCGAGGAGTTCATCCATGTGCTCGCCGGCCGGTTCGAGATGGTTCTCGACCGCGACGAATTCCATGACCTCGGGCCGGGTGACTCCATCTATTTCGACAGCCGTCGCCACCATTCCTGGCGCAATCGCCATGACGGCGAGACGGTGCTGATCTGGATCAACACGCCACCGACGTTCTGATCCCGGGCCTACTCGAAATCGTGGCAGCGAGCCCTAGTTTACACGCCAGATTTGCCAAACATAGAGCGATCGTCGAGGGGGCTCGCAATGACGCACAGGCTGCCAGCATTCGCATTCACCATCGCATTCACCTTCGGATGTCTTCCGAGCGCGGGGCAGGCCGCCGAGGCCGTGCCGGTGACGCCCGACAACTTCATCCGGGCGGAGTCGGATATGTACTTCGCCGTCGAGGTTGCCGGCAGTGCGCTCGGCAAGTTGCAGAACCGGCGCGAGATGATGCCGATCGACCGGCAGACGGTGATCCGCAGCAATCGCGACACGCTGTACTCGTCCGCCGTCTTCGATCTCGACGCCGGCCCGGTGACTGTCTCGATGCCGGATGCCGGAACACGCTTCATGTCGCTGGTGGTGATCGACGAGGACCACTACGTGCCCTTCATCGCCCACGGCAAGGGCAGTCATACCTTTACCAGGGAGCAGATCGGCACGCGCTACATGCTTGTCGGCGTGCGTACGCTCGTCAATTCCGAGGACCCGGCCGACCTGCGGGCCGTGCATGCGCTGCAGGATGCCATTGCGGTGGAGCAGGCGGGGCCGGGACAGTTCGAGATCCCGGACTGGGACAAGGCGAGCCAGAAGACGATCCGCGATGCCCTGCTGGTGCTGAACACGACCCTGCCGGACCTCCGCCATACTTTCGGCAGCAGGGGCGAGGTCGACCCGATCCGCCACCTGATCGGGACGGCGGCCGCGTGGGGCGGCAACCCGGACAAGGAGGCCATCTATCTGAACGTCACGCCGAAGCACAATGATGGCCGCACCGTCTACCGGTTGAGCGTCAGGGACGTGCCGGTCGACGGCTTCTGGTCGATCAGCGTCTACAACGCGCAGGGCTTCTTCGTGCCGAACGCGCTCAATGCCTATTCCCTCAACAACCTGACGGCCGCCAAGGAGGACGACGGGACCGTCAGGATCCAGTTCGGCGGCTGCGACGCCCAGAGCGTGAACTGCCTACCGACGCCCGAAGGCTGGAACTACATGGTCCGCCTCTACCAGCCGCAAGCGGCGATCCTGGACGGCAGCTGGCAGTTCCCAGGGGCACAGCAAGTCCCCTGAGAGCGGGAAGCCGACCCTTTGGATCAATCCCCGGCCGCCTCAGTCACGTCGAGGCACCTCGCCCGGCGGCGGCGCCTGCCGGCGGCAGGAGCAGGCGCATCGCGTTCAGCGTCACCAGCACGGTGGCGCCGGTGTCGGCGAAGACTGCGATCCACAGGCCCGTGACGCCGAGGACGGTGGTCACCAGGAAGATGGCCTTCAGCCCCAGCGCGATGGCGACGTTCTGGCGGATATTGGCTATGGTCGCCCGTCCGAGCGCGATCGCGCGGGCGACGTCGACCAGGCGGTTGCCCATCAGCGCCACGCCGGCCGTCTCCCGGGCAAGCCCGGTGCCCGATCCCATCGCCATGCCTACGCTGGCCGCGGCGAGCGCTGCCGCGTCGTTGATGCCGTCGCCGACCATCACCGTGCCGCGCTTTTCGGACAACGTCCGGATCGCCTCGACCTTGTCGGCCGGCAGCAGGCCACCGCGGGCGTCGTCGATCGACAGGGACCGGCCGATGGCGGCAGCGGTCGCGGGATTGTCGCCGGAAAGCATCAGCGTCTGGACCCCGAGCGCCTTCAGGGCCGCGATGCCCGCGCGGGCATCCTCGCGCGGTTCGTCGCGCAGCGCGATCGCGCCGATGCCGACCCTGTCGGCGACGACGACGGCGACGGTGTTGCCGGCCTGTTCGAAGGCCTCGATCTTCCCGGCGAGTGCCGTGTCGATCGTGCCTTCCTCGACAGCAAAGCGCGGGGCGCCGATGAAGATCGACCGTCCGGCGACCGAGCCGCTGACGCCGCGCCCGGCGAGCGCCTTGATTCCCGATGCCGGAGCCGGCGTCAGATTGCGGGCCTGCGCCTCGGCGACGACGGCTTCCGCCAAAGGATGGCTCGAGCCGGCCTCGATCGCCGCCGCCAGCGCCAGCAGGTCTTCAACCGTGCCTTCCGCGGCATGCACGTCGGTAACCGCCGGCCGGCCGCGGGTCAGCGTGCCGGTCTTGTCGAAGGCGACGACTTCGGCCTTGGCAAGCGTCTCCAGGATGACGCCGCCCTTGGCGAGGATGCCGGCGCGCGCCGCCGATGCGAGCGCGGAGGCAACGGCGGCGGGAACGGAAATGACCAGCGCGCAGGGGCAGCCGATCAGGAGCAGCGCCAGTCCGCGATAGATCCAGGTGTGCCACTCGCCACCCAGAACGAGCGGCGGGACGATGGCGACCAGCAGGGCGAGAGCCGCGATCAGCGGGGTATAGATCCGCGAGAAGCTGTCGATGAAGCGCTGCGCGGGTGCCTTCGCATCCTGCGCCTCCTCGACGAGCGCGACCATGCGGGCGATGGTGTTGTCGGCTGCCGCCTTCTCCGCGCGGATCTTCAGGGCCGCGTCGATCGCGACCGAACCGGCAAAGACCTTCTCGCCGGGGCCGCGCGATACCGGGATGCTCTCGCCGGTGATCGCCGCCTCGTCCAGATGCGCACGGCCTTCGATGACCGTACCGTCGGCCGCCACGTGGTCGCCCGGACGGGCCAGCACGACGTGGCCGGGTCGGATGCTTGCGGCCGCGACCTCGCGCACGACCCCGTCTTCCTCGATGAAGGCCCGGTCTGGCACGAGCGACGCGAGCGCCTCGATACCGGCCCGCGCCCGGCCGGCGGCGTAGCCTTCGAGCACTTCGCCGGTCGCAAACAGGAAGACGACCACCGTCGCCTCGGCCGGTTCGCCGATGATGACCGCGCCGATGACAGCGACCGTCATCAGCATCTCGATGGTGAAGGGAGCGCCCGCCGACGCTGCTGCGATGGCACGGCGCGCGATGGGCAGGGCCAGCAGTACCGCCGCGGCAATGAACAAATAGTGGCCGGCGACGGGCCAGAAATGACCGATGACGAAGGCTGCTGCCGTCACGATCCCGCCGACGATGGCATGCAGGCCCTTGGGCGTCCGCCACCAGGCGACGGCGACAGGCCGCGGGGCGGGCGCATCCGTCGCCAGCAGCTCGGCGCCGTAGCCGAGGCTTCTGACCCGCTCGCCGACCCTGTCGAGCGGCGTCTTCGCCTCGTCGACGGCGATGAACATCATCTCGCGCGGGACCGAGACGCGGACGTCGCTGACGCCGGGCATGCCGCCGATGGCGGTGCTGATGGTGCTGGCGCAGCTTGCGCAGTCCATGCCCGATATGCGGAAGCGCCGGTAGCCGTCTCCGACGACGGCTTCATCCGCCACAGCCGCAGGCTCACCGGCCTTGCAGCCAATGCCGCCGTGGTGGTGACCTTCGGCGTGTGCATGGCCATCGTCTTCGCCATGGGCGTGGCCGTGCTCGTGCGCATGCCCGGTGCAGCATGCGTGTTCATGGCCGGACCCGGCCGCCGGGCTGGCGGAGCGGTGATCCTGTACGGCGCTGCCATCGGTCGGGGGCGGAAGGCGCTTGTCCATTGCAAATCTCCCTGATTTGCACCACCTATAATTCCTGTAGTCACTATAGGTTCAAGCGGAAATATCCATGGAACGCGTCTTTTCGATCGGCAAGCTCGCCGCAGCCAGCGGTTCGAAGGTCGAGACCATCCGCTACTATGAATCGATCGGGCTGCTGCCGGAGCCGGAGCGCAACGCGGGCAACCAGCGTCGCTATACGGCGCGCCACTACGACCGGCTTACCTTCATCCTGCACGCACGCGATCTCGGCCTTTCCACCGAGGCCGTGCGACAGCTGATCGATCTGTCTCAGCATCCCGACATGCCCTGCCGGGACGCGGACGAGATTGCGCGGCGCCAGCTGGGCGATGTGCGCCAGAGGATCGCCCGGCTGAAGCTTCTGGAGGCGGAACTGGAACGCACGCTTTCGAGCTGCAGCCACGGGACGATTGCCGAATGCAAGGTGATCGAGGCGCTGGCGCAATGCGGCGCCTGCGAGCGCCACCATCGGCCGCCACGCTGAGAGGGCGATACCGCCTTGGTGATGCCGCGGATGGGGGCTATGCAGTCAGAATGACAAAGCGATCCGGAACCCTGTCGATGCGGCTGGCACTTGCGGGTGCGATTGCAGGCTGCGCCACCCCGCCGGCCATGGCCCGGTCAGGCGAGGGCGAGCCGCCCACGGCGGCTCCCGCGCGCGATCCCGACATCGCCGTGCAGGAGGAATTCGACGCAGCCCGCCGCGCCGATACGGTGAAGGCCTGGGAGCTTTTCATCGCCCGCCACCCCGACCATCCGCTGGCCAGGGAGGCGCAGCAGCAATTGCGCCGCCTGACCGGGCAATAGCGGCCGAGAGCCGTCCCCGGCAGGGACCGGTTCCGGGATGGCGGGGTGTACGGAGCCTTCCCGGCGGGCCGGCGGAGCCTATACACGGTCGACGGAAGGCAATCGGACCGCTGTTGTCCGAGCGGAGCGACGACGATGGGACACCCTGCGAAACCGGCGGCAAGCCATGACCTTTCGCGTTTCCACGAGGCGCAGGAGGCGGTCTATCCGCAGGCACTGGCGGAGCTGAAGCGAGGCCGGAAGGAGACCCACTGGATGTGGTTCGTCTTTCCGCAGGTCGAGGGGCTCGGCATGTCACCCATGACGCAGCGGTATGCAATCCGCTCTGCCGGCGAGGCACGCGCCTATCTTGCCGATCCGGTGCTCGGGCCGCGGTTGAGGGCGTGCGTGGAGGCGCTGCTTTCGGTGCCCGGGCGCTCGGCGCGCGAGATCATGGGTGCGCCGGACGACGTGAAGCTGCGGTCGTCGCTGACGCTCTTTGCCGCCGTTGCCGACGATCCCGCGCTGTTCCGGAAGGCGCTCGCACGTTTCTATGGCGGGCAGGAGGACAACCGTACGCTGGAACAGCTTGAAAAGTGGTGACGGCGGCGCCTTGCTCCAAGCCGGGACCGGTCCTGATTTTTGTTTCCGCCGCCCTATCTGTCGCAGGGACCGGCAGACAAGTGCGCAAATTTTGACCGGAACGGAAAAATTTTTTGCAATTGCCGCCTGCGGCCACCGTTTTCTGCGCTCCGCGGAGCGTCGAATTCTGCGATCTAGTTCCCATCAGTTTCATGACCAGATACGGAGACCGACATGTCCTGGTTGAAGACCATCGCCACCGCCACCCTCGTGCAGGCCGCACTCCTGCTTCCGGCCACGGCCGGGGAGAACCTTGCCGCCGTCCAGTCCGCGGGCGTCCTCAAGATCGGCACCGAGGGCACCTATGCGCCGTTCACCTATCACGACACGAGCGGCAAGCTCGTCGGCTTCGACGTCGAGATCGGCGAGGCGGTCGCAGCCAAGCTCGGCGTGAAGGCGGAGTTCCTGGAAGGCAAGTGGGACGGCCTGATCGCGGGCCTCGACGCCAACCGCTACGACGCGGTGATCAACCAGGTCGGCATCACCGATGCGCGCAAGCAGAAATACGATTTCTCCGAGCCCTATATCGCCTCCAAGGCCGTTCTGATCGTGCGGGGCGACGATGACGGTATCAAGGGCTTCGAGGACCTGAAGGGTAAGAAGGCGGCGCAGTCGCTGACCTCCAACTTCGGCAAGCTGGCCGAGGCGAACGGCGCCGAGCTCGTCGGCACCGACGGCTTCGACCAGTCGATCCAGTTGGTCCTGACCGGCCGCGCCGACGCCACGATCAACGACAGCCTGTCCTTCCTCGACTTCAAGAAGCAGAAGCCGGACGCGAACGTGAAGATCGCAGCCGAGCAGGCAAACGCCGAATACTCCGGCATCATCGTGCGCAAGGGCGAGCCGGAGCTGGTCGAGGCCCTGAACAAGGCGTTGGCGGACATCAAGGCCGACGGCACCTACCAGAAGATCTCCGACAAGTATTTCGGCCAGGACGTCTCGAAGTAAGCGCCTCCCGGATCCCCCTCCCGCCATGGGAGGGGGATCGCACCGCTTCCTCCGGGGGCTACAGGCCGCGCTCCGCCGGTCTGACATCGGAAGGACCGCCGCATATCGGTTCCCCTCTTGTGGGAAGGGGGCAGGGAGCGGTATTGCGGGAGGGATCCGGCTACATCGCGAAGAGTAGGAACGCCCTTGCCGCACTGGCTCCAACTGATGCTCGATTCGCTCGGCCCGCTGCTTTGGGCCGGTTTGAAGTTCACCGTGCCGCTGACGCTGTTGTCCTTCGCCTTCGGGCTGGCGCTGGGACTGCTGGTGGCGATCACCCGGCTGTTTGCGCCGGGGCCGCTGGTTGCCATCGCCCGGTTCTACGTCTGGATCTTCCGCGGCACGCCGCTGCTCGTCCAGCTCTTCGTCATTTTCTACGGCCTTCCGAGCATGGGCATCCTGCTCGATGCCTTTCCGGCGGCGCTGATCGGTTTCACGCTGAATATCGGCGCCTATACGTCCGAGATCATCCGCGCGGTGATCGCATCGGTTCCACGCGGCCAGTGGGAGGCGTCCTATTCGATCGGCATGAGCTGGGGCCAGGCGATGCGGCGCACGATCCTGCCGCAGGCCGGGCGCACCGCGGTCCCACCTCTGTCCAACACCTTCATCTCGCTCGTCAAGGATACCTCGCTCGCAGCCGCGATCACGGTGCCCGAGCTGTTCCAGACCGCGCAGCGGATCGTCGCCACCACCTACGAACCGCTGATCCTCTATATCCTCGCCGCCCTGATCTACCTCGCCATGAGTTCGGTGCTTTCGGCCCTGCAGGTGCGGCTGGAGAAGCGCTTTGCCCGCTATGGCGGCTTCCTGGAGGCGCGCGCATGATCGAGCTCAGCCACATCGAGAAGCGCTTCGGCGACAATGTCGTGCTGAAGGACGTCAGCGTCGACATGGCGGAAGGATCGGTCACGGCCCTCGTCGGCCCGTCCGGCGGCGGCAAGAGCACGCTGCTTCGCTGCGTCAACCTGCTCGAGATCCCGACGAACGGCTCGGTGCGCATCGGTGAGGAGGCGCTGTCCTTTTCGCCGGGCGGCAGGGTCGGCTGGTCGGATATCCAGCGGCTGCGGCGGCAGACGGGCATGGTGTTCCAGAACTTCCAGCTCTTTCCCCATCGCACCGCGATCGAAAACGTCATGGAAGGACTGGTGACGGTGCTGAAATGGCCGGAGGCCCGCGCCCGTGCCCGCGCGCTCGAACTTCTGGAGAAAGTCGGCATGGCCCACAAGGCAGACGCCTGGCCGGCGACGCTGTCGGGCGGCCAGCAGCAGCGCGTTGCCATCGCCCGCGCGCTTGCGCCCTCGCCGCGTGTGCTCCTGTGCGACGAGCCGACGTCGGCGCTCGACCCGGAACTCGCCGAAGAGGTGGTGGACGTGCTCGGCCGGCTGGCGCGCGAGGGCACGACGATGATGATGGCGACGCACGACCTGCGGCTTGCCTCGCGCGTCGCCGACAAGGTGGTCTTCCTCGACGGCGGCGCCATCGTCGAAAGCGGGCCGCCGGCGAGGATCTTCTCCCATCCCGAGCGCGATCGCACCAAGCGCTTCATCGCCTCGCTGAACGTGGCTGTCGACTACGAGATCTGAACCGGCCGCTCGCGTGGAGCGAAAGCGAAAAGCGGGTTTGCTTTCGCTGATCGAGTCGGACATCGTTCCGCCATGCGCTACGAAATCGGCAAGCTCGATCTTTCCGCACTGCTCGTTCCCTGCTGCCGGGCGGGGGAGGCGCTGGCGCGGCTGGACGAGCGCGTGCTGCGCTCGACGATCCGCGCCGGCTTCCTGGAGCGGCAGGATTTTCACGATGCGGCCGCTTCCCTCTGGGTTGACGGGGAACTGGTGCATGTCGAGGACCTCGTCCTGCACGACGCGCGCATGGATGTGCGCACGCCGACCCACGAACTGACCATCGCCCATTCCGTCCTGCGCGCGCGGCGGCAGATCTTCGACCAGCCGCCGTTATGGGCGCTCAGCGCGCCGGGGCTCGCACGGCTGCGCGGACGCGGGCAGGAGACGGCAGCGGCGCAACTGCCGGCCGCACCCGGTCATGCCGCGCCCCTCGGTGCAGGCGAGCCGCCGGACGAGGCGGCCGATGCCGGCGAGGGGATGGATTTTTCCGAGATCGACGCCCTGATCGCCCGCAGCAGCGCGATCCTCGAGGGTGTCGGACCGGCCCCCGAGCGAAAGGCCGCACCCGAGCGCGACCCGCTTGTCTACGATGCCGACTGGGATGAAGAGGAGCGGCTTTCGGAGTGGCGTCTCGTCCTGCAGGACACGGCGGGCCTGCCCGCGATCCTGCGGGCGGCGCTGCTTCTCGACGCCTGGAATTCGCTCCAGGTGCTTCAGCACATTCCCTGGCTCGGCCGCCAGCTCGTTTCGGCATTCCTTCGGCAGGAGGGGCCGGCGGCGTCGCATCTCGTGGCCGTCAATGCCGGTCTCCGGGCGGTCCCACGGGAGCGGCGCCATGCGCGCGACCGGCTCTCGCGGCTCATGGCCATTCTCGAGGCGTTCGAGAATGGCGCGACGCAGGGGCTGAAGACGCACGACCGCCTGGTGCTCGCCAGATTGCAGCTCGAGCGGCGGCTGGTGAAGAAGCGTGCCAATTCAAGGCTTCCCCAGCTGGTAGACCTCGTCATCGCCCGCCCGGTCGTTTCCGCGGGCATCATCGCCCGGGAGCTGGGCGTCACGATTCAGGGCGCGCTCGGCCTCGCCTCCGAGCTGCAATTGCGCGAGATCACCGGGCGCGAGCGGTTCAGGGCCTGGAGCATCCTTTAGGCCCGATGCCGGCATCTGACGATTTCCACATCGCGCTGGCCCGGCGGGCTCGACCTTGCGCCAAGGGCCGCCTAGGATCGTGCCGAGAACAAACATCGCAGGAAGGGATGATCCCATGGCAAACGAGAAGGTGGCTCTCATCACGGCGGGTGGCAGCGGCATGGGAGCTGCGGCCGCAAGGCGCCTGGCGGCGGACGGCTATCGCGTCGCGATCCTCTCGTCCTCGGGCAAGGGCGAGGCGCTGGCCAGCGAACTAGGCGGCCTCGGCGTGACCGGCTCCAACCAGTCCAACGACGACCTCAAGCGGCTCGTCGACGTTGCCATGGAGCGCTGGGGCCGCATCGACGCGCTGGTCAACAGCGCCGGTCACGGACCGCGGGCGGCGATCCTCGACATCACCGACGAGGACTGGCACAAGGGGCTCGACGTCTACCTGATGAACGTGATCCGCTCCGTCCGCCTCGTTGCCCCGGTCATGCAGGCGCAGAAATCCGGTGCCATCGTCAACATTTCCACCGCCTGGGCCTTCGAGCCGGCGGCGATGTTTCCCACCTCCGCCGTGTTCCGCGCGGGCCTCGCCTCCTACACCAAGATCTTCGCCGACACCTATGCGGCCGACAACATCCGCATGAACAACGTGCTGCCGGGCTGGATCGACAGCCTTCCCGGCACCGAGGAACGGCGCGCCAGCGTGCCGATGCAGCGCTATGGCAGCAGCGACGAGATCGCCGCCACGGTCGCCTTCCTAGTGTCGGAGGGTGCCGGCTACATCACCGGGCAGAACATCCGCGTCGACGGCGGCCTGACGCGGTCGGTGTGAGTTGCGGCGTTCGATGAGAACCAGCCTGAAAGCGCTGCTTGGCCTAGTGGCAATGTTGCTGTCGGGTCCGGCTGCGGCAGAGACGGCGTGGCAGCCGGTGGAGCAGGTCAAGACTTATGCCGTCAGCGGTTCGTCCGGAATTGAGCTCTACCGCTCGATCGGCGAGAACGGCCCCAAGGTCGGCATCGGGCGGGCGATCGCCTTCACCGACTTCAAGCTGACCTGGACCCGCCGCTACGAGCCGCGCGACGGCGGCTGCGTCATCACCACCAACCGGCCGAAGCTCATCATCACCACCATGCTGCCCAGGCCCGCCGGCAAGCTGCCGGCGGCGCTCGGCGCGCGCTGGGAGACCTTCATCGCCGGCGTGCGCGCGCACGAGCGGGTACATGGCGAGATCATCGTCGAGATGGTGCGGCAGATCGAGGACTATTCGGTCGGCCTGACCGTCGCCGACGATCCGGATTGCCGGAAGATCCGCAAGGTGCTGACCAGCCGGCTCGGCGAACTGTCGCAGGAGCAGCGCCGGCGCAGCCGCGATTTCGACCGGACGGAACTCAGCGAAGGCGGCAACGTGCACCAGTTGATCCTGAACTTCGTCGGCGGGGGCTGACGAGCGGGGCGCCGATCGCCCAAAAGAATTTCCTCTGCAAAATCCGGGCGATGCGTTAGCATCGCGCCTGCCGCGGGTGCGCGCATCCGGCGGAAGGCGTGCCGGGGGAGCCGTGCGATGGCCGATCAGCAAACGCAGAACGTCGAGATTGCCGACTATCTGGCCTATCGGGGCGGGCCGTTCTTCGAGTTGCAGAAGCGGTTGGGGCTCCTGCGCCGCGACGCGCTGAACGCCCGGCGACGCGCGCTCATCTATGTCGCGATCGCCTGGCTGGTGCCGCTCCTGCTGGCATTGCCGGACAGCCTCCGGCTGCGGCCGTTCGGCATGACCTATGTCACGGATGTCGGCCTGTGGGGGCGTTTCGTGCTGGCGATCGGCGCCGTCGTCCTCGCCGAGGAGCAGGTGGAGGAGCGGTTGAGGGTGAAGCTGCAACACTTCAAGGCCGCGCCCCTGATCACGCCGGAATCGATGCCCGCGGCTGCCCGCGCGGTGAACCGGGCTCTTAGATTGCGGAATTCGCGCATTGCCGAGGCCGTCTGCCTCGTCATCGCCTACGCCCTCTCCGCCTGGGCGCTTCGATACGAGCTGAAAGGCGACAGCTATTTCTGGGCGGCCTCCAGCAGCGAGGCAGGCCGGCACATCACGCTTGCCGGGTGGTGGGCGCTGCTCGTGAGCCTTCCGCTGTTCTGGTTCCTGGTCCTGCGCGGCTTCTGGCGGCACTTCGTCTGGGCGCAATTGCTGCGCGTCATCGCCAGGCTGGAGCTCAGGCTGGTGGCAAGCCATCCGGACGGCAAGGGCGGCCTTGCCTTCCTGGCCGACTATCCAAACGCCTACATGACCTTCATGTTCGGCCTGAGCTGCGCGATCGCGGCGAGCTTCGGCCAGCACATCAGCGCCGAGACCCTGTCGGTCAAGATGCTGACGACCGTCATGGGAGCCTGGCTCGTCCTCGTGCTCGGCTTCTTCGCCTATCCGCTCTCGGCCTTTGCCCGGCCGCTGCGGCGGCTCAGGGAGGACACGATGCTGGCGGCGGCGGCACTGGCGACGCAGCGCCAGCGTCAGGATGAGCGCAAGATCCTGTCGCGCAACATCGCCGCCGATGGCACGGCCGAGCCGTCTGCCGATACGGACATCCCCGATCCGGCGAAGCTCTTCGAGGCCGCAAGGAAACTGAAGGGCGGCCTCCTCTCGCGCACCGCCGTGCTCCCGCTCTCGGCGATGGCGCTCCTGCCGTTCGCCGTCGTCGGGCTCACCCAGATATCGTTCGAGGACGTCCTGTCGCTGGTCAAGAAGCTGCTTTTGCTGTGACCCCGAAGCCCGGGGGCGGTTATCGACCGGATGTTGCGTGACTGGCGGCGCCAACATAAATTCCTGGAACAGCTATCCAATTGAAAAGACTATGTTTAGTCTGTTGGCGTCGCCCTTTTCCCGCTTTCGGCGTTCATCTGTGAGGGGCCGCCGGAAAGGGGCTGTTAACCTTTATTTTCTATTCCCGACGCAGGGGTTTTCACGGCTTCCGCCAGTTCCAGCGTTGCAGGTTTCCATGCGTCTTTCCCGAACGATCTCGCCGAACGTCACCGATCAGTCCGCAAGCAGCGAGGAGGGTGGCGATGGGCCGCGGCCGACGCCGCATGTGACGCTTCCCGGCATGACGGTGGCCGGTGAAGTCAAGGCGGATGCCGACCTTCCCGCCTGGCAGAGCGCCTTCATCCTCGGCCCGAACGTCCGCTTCACCCGGACACCGGAAAGCGCCTATGCGCGCAAGCACGCCGAAGCTCAGGAACAGAAGCCGGAGGCGGTCGCCGTTGCCGCGGCGGAGCCGTTGCAACCAACGACCGTCGAGGCCGGGAAGGCTCCGGCCCCCGCAGACGATCCGTCGCGCGCCGATCTTGACGGTGATGCCATGCGCAAGATCGAGGGCGCGGGGCGGGCCCGGTCCGCCGCAGCGGCTCCTCACAATACTCCGGCCGAGGCCGGCAAGCCTGTGCTGCCGTCCACGAATGTCGTCGGCCCGCAGGACAATCACGGCGCACTCGCGCTCTATTTGCGGCTGAAGCGGGAAATGGCCGAGGCGAGCCGCCAGCCGGAGCGGCCCGCTGTGACAGTTGCGACGACCGTTCCTGCCGCGACAAATCCGAAGGCGGTTGCCGGTGCCATGGCCGCTGATGCCGGACCGTCCGTTCCGGCCCGGCAAGGCCCCTTCGGCCTTCATATCTCCGACCATGCCCTGTTCGACACGATGTGCCTCGATGTCGATCTCGCAGGCTTCGCACCGGCGCCCCGCCTCGCAATCCCGAGTTTCCAGATCGGCGCGGAGACAGCGGCCTCTCTCTACCGCGAGGTGAGCATTCGCGGCCGCAATATTGCGGCTGCCACGACGGCAACGCCCGCGCGCACCCTCTCCACTCCGCAATCGGCCGCGCCGGCTGGCCGGACGCTGCCCGGGCGGGGGGCGCTCCCCACCGCCCCGAGACCGGTCGCCGCCATTGGTCAAAGGGACGCATCGCGGATGCCGCACCTGGTGGCGCCGGTCCCGGCCAAACCCGTGGCGGACAAGCCCGCAGCCGGCACGCAAGATGCATCCGGGGCGACAGGGATCGCGGTTGCACCCGTGCCGACGCCGTCAGCGCGGCCCCCGCAGGGCAAGGATGTCGCTGCGCCCGGCTATACGCCGCTTTCGGCCCTGCCGTCGCTTGCCGCGTTCCAGTTCGGCCCGGTCTGGCCCGCATCCTCGACCACCACGATCTCGCTCGGCCCCTTGTCTCCGGCGTCCGTCGGTGAAGCCATCGAGATCGAGCCGCCGAGCGCTACCGACTCTGTCGAGGCGGAAGATCAAGCCGCTGCCATGGTGCCGGTCGCGCCGGCGCCTGTCGCCGTCCGCGCCCCGGCCGCCTCGCGCTCGCTTCCCCGCTCAGGCCTCTTTGCGGCGGCGGACGCCAATCCGGACTACGAGTTCCCTCCGGTCGACCTGTTGCAGCAGCCTGCCGGCGAGCAGGCGCACACGATGACGCAGGAGGCGCTGGAGCAGAGCGCCGGCCTGCTCGAGAGCATCCTCGAGGACTTCGGCGTCAAGGGTGAGATCATCGACGTGCGGCCGGGTCCGGTCGTCACCCTCTACGAATTCGAGCCGGCGCCAGGGGTCAAATCCTCGCGCGTGATCGGTCTCGCCGACGATATCGCCCGCTCCATGTCGGCGCTGTCGGCGCGCGTCGCCGTCGTCCCCGGCCGAAACGTCATCGGCATCGAACTGCCGAATGCCGTGCGCGAGACGGTCTATTTCCGCGAACTGATCGAGTGCGAGAGCTACTGGGAGACGAAATTCAAGCTGGCGCTCTGCCTCGGCAAGACGATCGGTGGCGAGCCGGTCGTGGCCGAACTCGCCAAGATGCCGCACCTGCTCGTTGCCGGCACCACCGGCTCTGGCAAGTCGGTGGCGATCAACACGATGATCCTGTCGCTGCTCTACCGGCTGAAGCCCGAGGAATGCCGCCTGATCATGGTCGATCCGAAGATGCTGGAACTGTCGATCTATGACGGCATCCCGCACCTTCTGACCCCCGTCGTCACCGATCCGAAGAAGGCGGTGATGGCGCTGAAGTGGGCGGTGCGCGAGATGGAGGACCGCTACCGCAAGATGTCGCGGCTGGGCGTGCGCAACATCGACGGCTTCAACGCCCGCGCCGCAGCCGCCCGCGCCAATGGCGAGACGGTGATGTGCGACGTGCCGAAAGGCTTCGACCGTTCCACCGGCGAGCCTACCTACGAGCAGGAGGAGATGGACCTCACGCCGATGCCCTACATCGTCGTCATCGTCGACGAGATGGCCGACCTGATGATGGTCGCGGGCAAGGAGATCGAAGGGGCGATCCAGCGGCTGGCGCAGATGGCGCGCGCGGCCGGCATCCACCTGATCATGGCCACCCAGCGCCCTTCGGTCGACGTCATCACCGGCACGATCAAGGCGAACTTCCCGACCCGCATCTCCTTCCAGGTCACCTCCAAGATCGACAGCCGCACCATCCTCGGCGAGCAGGGGGCCGAACATCTCCTGGGACAGGGCGACATGCTGCACATGGTCGGCGGCGGCCGTATCGCCCGTGTCCATGGGCCGTTCGTCTCGGATGCCGAGGTCGAGCAGGTCGTCGCCCACCTGAAGGCGCAGGGTCGCCCGGAATATCTCGGCACCGTCACCGAGGATGCCGACGAGGAGGAGCAGGACGAGCCGGAAGACACCGCCGTCTTCGACAAGTCGGCAATGGGCGAGGAGGACGGTAACGACCTCTACGAGAAGGCGATCAAGGTGGTCATGCGCGACCGCAAATGCTCGACCTCCTACATCCAGCGCCGGCTGTCTATCGGCTACAACCGCGCCGCATCGCTGGTGGAGCGGATGGAGCGCGACGGCCTCGTCGGCCCGGCCAACCATGTCGGCAAGCGCGAGATCCTGAACGGAAACCGCGAGAGCGCCGTCGCCGTCGAGACGGTCGACGACGAGGACTGATCGCGCTCCCTGCCAAAGGCGGAGGCGCGATCGAGCGAACGGCTCAGTCCCGGGCGCGATAGGCGTCCGGGATGACGAAGACCTCGTCGGCGCGGGCGTAGCCACCGTCCTTCACCTCCTCGATGAGGACCATCGTGTGCGGGCGTGCCGCCTCGGAAAAGTAGTCGACGAGCATATCCGTCGCGCGATGGACGATCTCGGCCTTCTGTACGCGGGTGAGTGCGGCTTCCGGTACCTTGATATTGACGAAGGGCATGGGAGCTTCCTTTCTCGGGTCGAGTTGCTGGAGGGCGTCAGACGACGCCGCCATTGGCGCGGATCGTCTGGCCGTTGACCCAGGCGCCGGCCGGGCTCGCCAGGAAGGCGACGACGGAGGCGATGTCGTCCGGCTGGCCGAGACGGCCCATCGGGTTCATCTTCGTGATCGCCTGCACCTGGGCCTCGCTCTTGCCGGTCATGAAGAGATCGGTCTGAACCGGACCCGGGGCCACGGCATTGACGGTGATGCCGCGGGACCCGAGTTCCTTGGCGGCGACATGCGTCATCGCCTCGACCGCTGCCTTGGTCGCCGAATAGACGCCGTAGGTCGGCTGGTACAGGCCGACGACGCTCGACGAGAAGCTGATGATGCGCCCGCCGTCGCGCAACCGCTTGCCCGCCTCCCGAATGCCGCGGAACACGCCGCCGAGATTGATCCGGACCTGTTGCTCGAAGCTGTCGTCTTCGACGTCGGCAAGTGGCGAAAGCGCCATCATGCCGGCATTGTTCACCAGGATGTCGACCGCGCCGAAGGTGTTCTCGGCGATGTCGAACAGGTCGGCGATCCCGGCGGGGTTGCCGATGTCGGCCCTTGCCGCGACCGCGCGGCCGTTGGCGGCTTCGATGCCGGCCACCACGGCGTCCGCCGCCTGGCTGTTCGTGGCATAGTTGACGACGACGGCGATCCCGTCCTCCGCCAGCCGGCGGGCGATCGCCGCGCCGATGCCCTTTGAGGCACCGGTGACGATGGCTGTTCGTTGCGGATTGTCTGTCATGGCTTTCTCCTTCTTCGATGCCTGCGAAGTAGGGCGGTTGCCATAGGCGAACAATCATCTATCTATTGACATCACAATTCGCGGAATGCGAACAATTGCCCATGGACCGACTGGACCGCATGCAGCTTTTCGTCCGCATCGTCGAGCGCCGCAGCTTTGCCGCGGCGGCGGCGGACTTCGATCTCGCCCGGTCGACGGTGACGGAGGCCGTCAAGAATCTGGAACGAAGCCTCGGTGTTCGGCTGCTCGAGCGCACCACCCGCCATGTCGGTCCGACGCTGGACGGCCAGGCGTTCTATGAGCGCTGTGTGGCGATCCTGTCGGAGGTGGAGGAGGCCGAGAGCCTGTTTCACGAGGCCGAACCGCGCGGGCTCCTGCGGATCGATGCCCACCCGCTCCTGACGCAGACCTTTCTCCTGCCGCATCTGAACGCGTTTCTGGATCGCTATCCCCTGCTCGACCTGCAGCTCGGCCAGGGCGACCGGCTGGTCGATCTCGTCCGCGAGGGCGTGAACTGCGTCATTCGCGCCGGCGAGCTCCACGACAGCAACATGATCGTGCGACGCCTCGGCACGATCACCGAAATCACCTGCGCGAGCCCGGCCTATCTGGCGCAGCATGGGATGCCGCGGACGCCGGCCGATCTCGCCGGCCACCGCGCCATCGGCTTCGTCTCGTCCCGCACGGGGCAAGTCATGCCGCTGGAGTTTCAGAACGGCGCCGAAATCCGCCAGGTCCGACTGCCGTCCCGCGTCACGGTCAACAATTCCGATACCATGGCCGACCTGGCGCGCCTCGGCCACGGGCTGATCCAGGCGCCGCTCTACCGGTTGAGGCAGGATCTCGAGCGGGGCAGTCTCGTCGAAGTCCTGCCGGACCACCGGCCGTCGCCGACGCCGTTGTCGGCGCTCTATCCGCAGAACCGCCACGCAGCCCCGCGGCTGCGCGTGTTTCTCGATTGGGCGATCGAACTCTTCCGCAAGGCGGACCTGTAGGGACGCCCATGCCTCGACGCGGGGAGGGCGGCTACTTGCCGCCCGCCTCGATGATGCCCTTCGTCAGGCTGCCGATCGCCGGATAGAGCGGGATCAGGCAGGCCTGCAGGGCATGGTAGATGTCGCCCTTGCCGGCAAAGAGCGTGTAGGCCGGGACGAGGTCCTCGTTCAGTTCCTCGTGCCAGCCGCCGCGATCCTGATCGATGAAGTGGCGGGAAATGACGTCCCAGATGCGGCGATACCAGGTCTCGTGGAATTCGCTCGGCAGGTGTTCGCCGAGGAAGGCGGCGGCACCGGCGCCCTCCGCCATCGGCCACCAGAGCTTCTCGCGCTTGG
Source organism: Rhizobium sp. TRM96647 (assembly GCF_025780115.1). Taxonomy (NCBI): domain Bacteria; kingdom Pseudomonadati; phylum Pseudomonadota; class Alphaproteobacteria; order Hyphomicrobiales; family Rhizobiaceae; genus Rhizobium; species Rhizobium sp. TRM96647. Next base: position 85,135 of record NZ_JAOXHF010000016.1, on the reverse strand, counting down.
CCGGCTGGTCGCTCCAGTCGAGCGTGTAGAAAAAACCGCCCTTGTCCTTGTCCCAGCCGAGTTCGACCGACTGCGAGAACAGCGCCTTGGCTGCCTCGGGCATCCAGTCGTGCGTCCTGCCACCAAGCGCCCAGAGTTGCAGGACCAGCCGTGCCCATTCCAGCCAGTGGCCGGGGGTGGTGCCGGAGGGGCGGAACATCTCGTTGCCGGTGTAGCCCTTGTCCACCGTCCAGTTCTCGTCGAAATGCTCCGGCACCCGGAAGCCGTTTTCTCCCGCCTTGCGGCGGATGATGAGGTCGGCGATGCTCTCGGCCTTCTTCAGGTAGGCGCTGTCGCCGGTCGCCTCGAATGCGGCCATCAGGGCCTCGGTCAGGTGCATGTTGGAGTTCTGGCCGCGATAGCCGGGGACGGGCGACCAGTCGTCCGCAAACTCCTCGGCGATCGCGCCGTGCTTCTCTTCCCAGAAGCGGTCGTTGAGCACGTCGGTGACGTCGGCGATCATCCGGTCGGCGTCCGGGTGCCCGGCCACCTTCGCGCTCGAGGCGGCGAGCAGCACGAAGGCATGGCCGTAGCCCTGCTTGGTGGCGTCGAGCAGGCCGGAATTGTCGAGCGACCAGTGATAGCCGCCGCGCTCGGCGTCGCGATGTTTTTCCCAGAGATACTTCATGCCGTGGTCGACGATGTCGTCGGAGCCCGGGCGGCCGAGCAGGCTGCCGATGGCGAAGCAATGGACCATGCGTGCGGTGGAATGAATGCCGCGGATTGGATTGCCGGCATTGAGCGGCCGGCCCTCGACGTCGAGTTCGTAAAAGCCGCCGTTCGGATTGAACGTGCGGTTCTGGAAGAAATCGAAGAGGCGGTTCGCCTGGCTCCACAGCCACTCGCGGTGATAGGCGCGGTTGCGCCAGGCGAGATCGCGCTGTCCGTTCGTACCCATATTCGTACTCCTCGTGCTTTCTTCGGCCGCCGGCGGCAGGTGTGCTACCGGCTGCCGGAGCAGTCCTCGCCACCGCGGCGTGAGCGTCGCGCGCACGGTTTTCGGTTGGCGAAATGTTCCGGTTGGCCTCGACAGAATGGGTGGCGAGTTATGGCGCAGAACGATTGGCAGGGCAAGTTTGAAGGGGCCGTATCGCGGCTCCAGTATATTATTTACAGCTTATATGCGTTCGCGTAGAGTTCGCCGGTACTTGGGCCGCAGCCGGGGTAAATGGCCCCGGGCATCCCGAAAATTGCAGTGAAAATCTTCGTTTACGAGATCGGCCGCGCCACGCGCGGCCGGGTGCGCGCGGACTCGCCCTCGCCGCATCATGGCCATGAATTTTGTCCGGACAGCATCGAACGGCATAGCCAAAGATGCCCGGCCGGACGAGCAGGGAGCTTTCGACGATGAAATTCAGCACGCACATTCTTTCGCTCGCGATCCTGTTCGGCCCCGCCGTCGCCGGCTCCGCGGTTGCCCAGGACGCGATCTCCGCCCCGGCACAGAAGACCGTCGGCGCGCATACGCAGCAGATGGTGCCATCGCTGGCGGTCATCAATTCCGGAGGGGCCAGGCTTGCCGACGGAAAGCTGACGATGACGGACTTCGGCCCGAGCACGATCGTCTTTGCCGACCGGCCCGTCCGCGCGGCGGGTCATGTCCCCACTGCCCAGTTCATCGGGCAATGGGATGAGGGCAAGGACAGTTTTGCCAAGGATCCGCCCAATGCGACCCTCTCGGTCTTTGGCCGTGACGGACAATCGGTTCAGGATGCCGTGGTCGTGCTGAAGGCGCCGAAGCTGGATGGCAATGCCCTGACCTTCGACGTTTCCGTGCTGGAGGGCGAGATTGCCGGCGCAGACGGGCCTGCGTCGCTGTTCATCGACTGGTTCGCGGCCCGTGGCCCCTATGGCGGTGCCGTCGTCGCCGGCGGGGCATGGCGACACGCGCCGGTCTGGCATGGCGGATGGTACGCGCATCCGGCCTATTACGGCGCCGGAGTGGCGGCAGGTGCAGCGATCGGGGCTGCGGCCGTCGCGGCCCGGCCATACTACTATGCGCCGCCACCGCCCTGCGGCTACTACCCCTATCCGCCTTGCTATTGATCGGGCGGCCCGGCGCGCAGCTCCGGTTCCCGACCTGCGTCCACCGCCTCCGCTTCCGCAACGAGCCAGTTGCGGAAGGCAGTCATCGCCGGCGTCATCGGGCGGGACTGCAGCCGGGTCAGCCAGTAGCTTCCGACCGGCACGCAGATGTCGAACGGCTGCACGATCGCCCCTGACGTCAGCTGCCGTTCGAACATCAAGGGCGGCGCCAGCCCCACGCCGGCACCCTGTAAAATGGCCTCCATCATGGCAAGCGAGGTGTCGAAGACGATGCTGCTGTGTCGCTGGACGGCGCGCGGCAGCTTCGCCGCTTCGAACCAGCGGGTCCACTCGTCGGGCCGGTAGGAGCGCAGCAGCGTGCGGCCGAACAGGTCGGACGGCTGGCGCAGTTCACGCGCGATCTGCGGAACGCACAGGGCCGAAAGCGGAGCGCCGAACAGCCTTGCGGCCTCCGTCCCGTGCCAGGCGCCGTCGCCGAAGCGGATCGCGAAATCCAGCCCTTCCGCGGCCAGGTCCACGCGGTTGTTGTTGGTCGACAGCCGGAGGTCGATGAAGGGATGGCGTTCGGCGAAGTCTGCGAGCCGCGGCAGGAGCCAGCCGACCGCGAAGGTTCCGACCGCACCGACCGCCAGGATCTCGCGGATCTTCTCGCCGCGAAGGCGCTCGACCGCCGAGGCCATGCGATCGAAACTGTCGCGCAGGACCGGAAGCAGGCTCTCGCCTTCCGGCGTGATCATCAGCCCGCGCGGCAGGCGCTTGAACAGCACGGTGCCGAGTTGTTCCTCCAGCCCTTTCACCTGATGGCTCACGGCCGCCTGCGTCACGTTCAGCTCGATCGCCGCCCGGGTGAAGCTCAGGTGCCGCGCGGACGCCTCGAAGGCGCGAAAGGCGTTCAGTGGCAGATGTGGCCGAACCATGGCTATGCCCCAATTTTCCTAATGCCATATCCCAGTATTCGTCCTTTGCCCGGCCGTCAAACCACTGGTAGCACTCTGCCCAAGACATTGCGAACGGAGGAATTCGATGAGGACCTGTTTTACGTATCTCGGCATTCTCGCAGCCGTCGGCCTGGCCATGCCGGCGCAAGCCAAGACAATTTGTACGGTCGCCGCCGATGCCGCGACCGGCACGACGCTGGTGGAGCAGGGCAATTGCAACGAGCGCTACACCCCTGCCTCGACCTTCAAGGTGCCGCTGGCGCTGATGGGCTACGATTCCGGTTTCCTGGAGGACGCCACCGCGCCGAAACTTCCCTTCCGCGAGGGCTATGCGGACTGGGGCGGCGAGAACTGGACGCAGGCGACCGATCCGACGCGGTGGATGAAATACTCCGTCGTCTGGTTCTCGCAGGTGATGGCGCAGTCACTGGGAGAGCAGAAGCTTCACCGTTATGCGGTGAAGTTCGACTATGGCAATGCCGATTTCGCCGGCGATCCGGGCAAGGACAACGGGTTGGAGCGCGCCTGGATCTCCTCCTCCCTGAAGATCTCCCCGCGCGAGCAGGTCGCGTTCCTCCGCAGGCTGGTCAACCGCGACCTGCCGGTTTCCGAACACGCCTACGATATGACGATGCAGATCGTGGAGAAGACCGCATTGCAGGATGGCTGGGTCGCCCAGGGCAAGACCGGCATGGCCTATCCCCGCAAGCCGGATGGCAGGTTCGACTACGAACACCCCTGGGGCTGGTATGTCGGCTGGGCCACGAAGGGCGAGCGTACGATCGTGTTCGCCCGCCTGGTGCAGGAAGAGAAGCGGCTGAAGGGATCGGCCGGCGCCCGCGTCCGCGACGCCCTGTTCCAGGAACTGCCGTCGCTGCTGGCGACGGAGTAGGGTCTGCCGGAAGCCGGCGTCGTTTTCAACGCGACTGCCGGCTCTTCCGTCTCTTGCATTCCTGCGCGGTCGACGATCAGCCCCGCAGGCCCGGCGCCTCCTGGCCGGTGCGTTCGACATATTCCGTATAGCCGCCGCCATACTGATGGATGCCGTCCGGCGTCAGTTCCAGCACCCGGTTCGACAGGGCGGCGAGGAAGTGGCGGTCGTGCGAGACGAACAGCATCGTGCCTTCATATTGCGAAAGCGCCTTGATCAGCATTTCCTTGGTATCGAGGTCGAGATGGTTGGTCGGCTCGTCGAGCACGAGCAGGTTCGGCGGGTCGAACAGCATCCGCGCCATCACCAGTCGTGCCTTTTCGCCGCCGGAAAGGACCCGGCACTTCTTCTCCACGTCATCGCCGGAAAAGCCGAAGCAGCCTGAAAGGGCCCGCAGCGGCGCCTGGCCGGCCTTGGGAAAGGCCTCCTCGAGCCACTGGAGGATGGTGCTGTCGCCATCGAGCAGGTCCATGGCGTGCTGGGCGAAATAGCCGAGCTTGACGCCGGCGCCGATCGTGACGCTGCCCTTGTCCGGCTCGGCCGAGCCTGCCACCAGTTTCAATAGCGTCGACTTGCCGGCGCCGTTGATCCCCATGATGCACCAGCGCTCGCGCCGGCGGACCATGAAATCGAGGCCTTCGTATATGGTGCGGCTGCCATATGCCTTGTGAACGCCCTTGATGTTGATCACGTCCTCGCCCGAGCGCGGCGCCGGCAGGAAGTCGAAGGCGACGGTGTGGCGGCGGCGGGGCGGCTCGACGCGATCGATCTTGTCGAGCTTCTTCACCCGGCTCTGCACCTGAGCCGCATGCGAGGCGCGCGCCTTGAAGCGCTCGATGAACTTGATCTCCTTCGCGAGCATCGCCTGCTGGCGCTCGAACTGGGCCTGCTGCTGCTTCTCGTTCTGCGCCCGCTGCTGTTCGTAGAAGGCGTAGTCGCCGGAATAGGTGGTGAGCGATCCGCCGTCGATCTCGATGATCTTGCCGACGATCCGGTTCATGAACTCGCGGTCGTGCGACGTCATCAAGAGCGCGCCGTCATAGGTCTTGAGGAACTCTTCCAGCCAGATCAGGCTTTCGAGGTCCAGGTGGTTGCTCGGCTCGTCGAGCAGCATCACGTCCGGGCGCATCAGAAGGATACGCGCCAGCGCCACGCGCATCTTCCAGCCGCCGGAGAGCTTGCCGACGTCGCCGTCCATCATCTCCTGGCTGAAGCTCAGGCCGGCGAGCACTTCGCGGGCGCGGCCCTCCAGGGCGTAGCCGTCCAGTTCCTCGTAGCGCGCCTGCACCTCGCCATAGCGCTCGATGATCCGGTCCATTTCATCCAGTTTGTCCGGATCGACCATTTCGGCTTCCAGCGCGCGCAGCTCGGCCGCGACTTCGCTGACCGGCCCCGCCCCGTTCATGACCTCGGCAACGGCGCTGTGGCCGCCCATCTCGCCCACGTCCTGGTCGAAATAGCCGACGGTGACGCCCTTCTCGGTGGAGACCTGCCCCTCGTCGGGGACCTCCTGCTGGGTGATCATCCGGAACAGCGTGGTCTTGCCGGCGCCGTTCGGCCCGACGAGCCCGATCTTCTCGCCCTTGTTGAGGGCGGCGGACGCCTCGATGAAGAGGAGGCGATGGCTGTTCTGCTTGCTGACGTTCTCGATGCGGATCATCTGGCGGCGGGTTCCGTCTGTTGCGGCGCCGTCATGTCACGGATCGCGAAGCCGCGATCCTTCAAAGCACCATTGGAAAGGCTGCGAGATACATCAGCGGACCCTGCAGCACCAGCCCCCGTCGGGCCGGATGGTGTGGCGCCCGCTTCTAGCTCCTTTCGGGAATGCGGGCGATTGCCTTGATCTCGAAGTCGAAGCCGGACAGCCAGTTGACGCCGATCGCCGTCCAGTTCGGATAGGGGGCGCCGCCAAGCACCTCTTCGCGAACCTTCATGATCGTATCCAGCTGGTTGGCCGGGTCGGTGTGGAACGTCGTGACGTCCACGACATCGTCGAGCGTGCCGCCGGCGGCGGCGAGGACTGCGCTCAGGTTGTCATATGCAAGTTTGACCTGGCGTTCGAAGTCGGGTTCCGGCGAGCCGTCCTGACGGCTGCCGACCTGACCGGAGACGAACAACAGGTCGCCGGAGCGGATGGCCGCCGAATAGCGGTGCTTCTCATAGAGGCTGTGACGATTTTCCGGAAAGATCAGTTCGCGTTGCATTGGTTCTCTTCCTTGAGTTGCCGGTGGTCGTTTCGAAGTGCGTCCCGTCTGCCGGTGTCCCTGACCGGGGCTTCCCTTGGACGAGGCACGTTGATATACGTCGCGTATGTAGAAATATTGGCATACGATACGTATGTCAATGCATATACGCGATGTATGTGAAAGGCAGGAGTCCGAATTGGCAACGAACCGACGTTTGGAAATGATGGAGGAGACGCGGGCCAAGCTGATCCAGGCGGCGCGCAAGGCGTTCGCCGAGAAGGGCTACGCCAACGCCTCGATGGATGACCTGACCGCCGCCGTGGGGCTGACGCGCGGCGCGCTCTACCACAATTTCGGCGACAAGCGCGGGCTGCTGCAGGCCGTGGTGGATCGCATCGACGGCGAGATGGCGGCGCGGGCGCAGGCGATCGGGAATGCGACCGGAGACGACTGGCAGGGTCTTCTGGAAGAAGGTAGGGCCTATATCGAGATGGCGCTGGAGCCCGAGGTGCAGCGTATCGTGCTTCTCGACGGGCCGGCGGTTCTCGGCGATCCGTCGCAGTGGCCGAGCCAAAACAGTTGCCTGCAGGCGACGCTCGTCAAGGTCCGGCGCCTGGTCGAGGAGGGGCGCCTGAAGCCCGTCGATCCCGAGGCGGCGGCACGGCTCCTGAACGGCGCCGCCCTGAATGCCGCGCTGTGGATCGCGGCCAGCGCCGAACCTCAGGACGTTCTGGCGAAGGCGCTCGAGGCATTCCGCCACCTGGCGTCCGGCCTTCTTGCGAAAGCCGATTGAGCGCAGGGTCGACGTTCCTGATGCCGCGGGCTGCGCCAAGATCTTCGCGCTATTTCGACGCTTCGACGTATTTCCCAGAGTTCGATAAGCGGAAACATCGGGGGCGCTCTACGGATCGCCTTGATGCGACAAGCCTTTTTTGCGGTCGTCGAAACGCAGAAAATGCCCGTTCATAATTGTGGCGGAAAAGAGAAAAATAAACCCTATCCTTCTTATAGACATTCTCTATAATGATCCCTCGCGGGCATAGACGGCCCGGCTCGATGGCTGGTGTGCGCCGATGGCGCTGCCGGACATCCAGAGGAAGGATGATGACGATGAGCAACGTGGATGCTTTCGGCAAGGCGGACTTCGGCCACAATCGCGAACCGCGTGCCCCACGTGCGGAGCCCTCCCGGCGTCGGGCCCTCGACGGCATCGTCTGCAATGTGGTCGCAGGTGCAGCCTTCCTATTCGTCGTAGCGCTGGTCGTCGGGCTGATCGGCCACTGATCGTTTTCAACGCGCTTCCGCCCATCTCACAGCCGCAGGCGCCGACTGTGGCCTGACCTCAGAGATTCCAGATCCTCCTGGCGTTCGCGCGGTAGAGCTTTTCCCGTTCATCCTGCGCGCACGGGCCGAAGATGGCCTGCGTCGCCGCCACCCAGGTGGAAAGCCCGCCGCCCTTCGTGCAGACCGGCCAGTCGCTTCCCCAGACCACGCGGTCCCAGCCGAAGCTTGCGACAATGTGCTCGACATAGGGGCGGATGGTCTCGACCGTCCAGCTGTGCGGATCCGCATAGGCGACGACGCCGGAGACCTTGGCGGTGACGTTCGGCCGCCGCGCGATCTCGTCGATCCCGCGCTTCCACGTGTCGAGCGCACCGGAGACGATGTCTGGCACGCCGCAATGGTCGAGGACGAAACGGACGCCCGGGGCGCTGTCGATCAGCGCCAGCGCTTGCGGCTGCTGGCGGGCCAGCATGCAGATGTCGAAGGTCAGCCGGCTGCCGACCATCCGCTTGAGATTGTCGCGAAAGAGCGCCTGTTCGGATATGTCGTCGGGCACGACGTGGAGGACGCGCCGGAAGCCCTTCACGAAAGGATCGGCCTCGCATTTTTCCAGATAGGCCGCAAAGCCGATCTCCTCCGGGCGGCAGGCGGCGATGACGCCGGCGATCAGATCCCCTTGCGTGGCGGCGAGGCTGCGCACCATCTCGGTCTCGACCTCGATGTCCGCGGTCGCAACGTCCACTTCCATGTGCAGGGCCGCCTCGATGCCGAGGCGCTTCGCCTCCTGCGCATATTCCGGATAGGTGAAATCGCGGTTCAGGTCGCCGGCGCCGGACAGCCACGGATAGGCGAGGCGCGACTGGTCGATCAGGTGCAGGTGGGTGTCGATGAACATGGCGTCCTCCCTCGAATTGCCGCCCTCGGCCGGCATGCTGTCACACGCTGCCGATGCCCGGCAAGCCGCCGCCCGATCCCCCGTATCGTTTGTTGACAGCGGCAAAATATGTCCTTTATGTATAAAGTACAGTTTGGAGAATTCAAGCGTTGGCCGCGACGGGAAGCCTGATATCGCGGCCGGCGCGTCATGGGAGGAAATGATGACCCGCATCACCGGCATGCGCGTGTTCGACCTGCGGTTTCCGACGTCCAAGAGTTTGGACGGCTCGGATGCGATGAACCCGGATCCGGACTATTCGGCCGCCTATGTCATCCTCGATACCGACGACCCCGGCGTCAGCGGCCACGGCCTGACCTTCACCATCGGCCGCGGCAACGATATCTGCTGCATGGCGATCAGGGCGATGGAGCATCTCGTCGTCGGCGCGGATCTGGACGAGGTCCGCAAGGCGCCGGGCAAGTACTGGCGTCACCTGACCGGCGACAGCCAGTTGCGCTGGATCGGTCCCGACAAGGGCGCGATGCATCTGGCGACGGGCGCCGTCGTCAACGCCGTCTGGGACCTGCTGGCCCGGCAGGCGGACAAGCCGGTCTGGCAACTGGTCAGCGAACTGTCCGCCGAAGAGATCGCCGACATCGTCGATTTCCGCTACCTGACCGACGTTCTGACCCGCGACGAGGCGATCGCCATCCTGAAGAAGGCGGAGGCGGGCAAGGCGGAGCGGATCGAAACCCTGAAGCGTGAAGGCTACGCCTGCTACACCACGTCGGCCGGCTGGCTCGGCTATCCGGAGGAGAAGCTCCGGCGACTCTGCCAGGAAGCGGTCGATGCGGGGTTCGACCACGTCAAGATGAAGGTCGGCCGCGACCTTGACGACGACATCCGCCGGCTGACGATCGCGCGCGAGGTCATCGGTCCGGACCGTTATCTGATGATCGATGCCAACCAGGTCTGGGAGGTCGACCAGGCGATCGACTGGGTGAACAGGCTCGCCTTCGCCAATCCCTATTTCATCGAGGAGCCCACCAGCCCGGACGATATTGCCGGCCACCGCAAGATCCGCCAGGCGATCGGCCCGGTGAAGGTCGCGACCGGCGAGATGTGCCAGAACCGCATCATGTTCAAGCAGTTCATCGCCGAGGGTGCGATCGACATCGTCCAGATCGACAGCTGCCGCATGGGCGGGCTGAACGAGGTGCTGTCTGTTCTGCTGGTTGCAGCGAAGTTCGGCCTGCCGGTCTGGCCGCATGCCGGCGGCGTCGGGCTTTGCGAATATGTCCAGCACCTGTCGATGATCGACTATGTCGCCGTCTCCGGCACGAAGGAGGGCAGGGTGATCGAGTATGTCGATCACCTGCACGAACATTTCGTCGATCCCTGCGTCATTCGCGACGCCGCCTACATGCCGCCGTCGCGCCCCGGTTTCTCGATCGAAATGAAGCCGGAATCGATTGCCGAATTCACGTTCCGACCCTAAAAGATGATCGTCGCATTCGGGGCGGCACCGACCGGTGTGCCGCCCTTCCGCATGTAGGGGGAAGAGTTGAGCCAGATCCTGACGATTAACGACCTCAAGGCGCGCGCGCAGCGGCGCGTGCCGAAGATGTTCTTCGACTATGCCGATTCGGGCGCCTATACCGAGGGCACCTATCAGGCGAACGAGGAAGACTTCCGCAAGATCAAGCTGCGCCAGCGCGTGCTCGTCGACATGACGAACCGGTCGCTGGAATCGACGATGATCGGCGAGACAGTGTCGATGCCCGTGGCTCTGGCTCCCACCGGGCTGACCGGAATGCAGCACGCGAACGGCGAGATGCTGGCGGCACAGGCGGCCGAGGCGTTCGGGGTCCCGTTCACGCTCTCCACCATGAGCATCTGCTCGATCGAGGATGTCGCCTCGGTCACCACCAAGCCGTTCTGGTTCCAGCTCTACGTGATGCAGGACCGCGACTTCGTGCTGAACCTGATCGACCGCGCCAAGGCGGCCAAATGCTCGGCGCTCGTGCTGACGCTCGACCTGCAGATCCTCGGCCAGCGCCACAAGGACATCCGCAACGGCCTGTCGGCGCCGCCGAAGTTCACGCCCAGGCACATCTGGCAGATGGCGACGCGGCCGATGTGGTGCATGCAGATGCTGGGTACGAAGCGGCGCACGTTCGGCAATATCGTCGGCCATGCCAAGAGCGTCACCGACCTGTCCTCGCTGTCGGTCTGGACGTCGGAACAGTTCGACCCGCAACTGTCCTGGAAGGACGTCGCCTGGATCAAGGAACGCTGGGGCGGAAAGCTGATCCTGAAGGGCATCCTCGACGAGGAGGATGCGCGGATGGCAGTATCGACGGGGGCGGACGCGATCATCGTCTCCAACCATGGCGGCCGGCAGCTCGACGGCGCCCCGTCCTCGATCAGCATGCTGCCGCGCATCGTCGATGCCGTCGGCGGGCACATGGAGGTTCATCTCGACGGCGGCATCCGGTCGGGGCAGGATGTGCTGAAGGCGCTGTGCTACGGCGCCAAGGGTACCTATATCGGCCGGCCGTTCCTCTACGGTCTCGGCGCCGGCGGCAAATCCGGGGTGACGCAAGCGCTGGAGATCATCCGCAAGGAACTCGACATCACGATGGCGCTTTGCGGCGAACGGGACGTGCGCAATCTGTCGCGCCGCAACCTGCATCAGGAAATCTGACCGGCGCCGGACGAACGCGCGCCGTCCGTCCGGAATCGCTCCATCGATTCATATTAGGTTAAGCTAATACTTTTGGATGGGGCATTCCGAATTGCCCGGGCGGCGAAAGCGGCGCACACTCCCTCCGTTCTAACGGAGGGAAGCATCCATGACGGATCGCAGAGAACTCGAAAGGACTGTCCGCGCGTTCTACAGGGCGCGAAACGACAACGACATCGACGCGATCATGAATTGCGTCGACCCAAGAGCCAGCTTTCGGATCACCGGCAGCTACAGGCTCGGCCCCCTGACCCATATGGTGGAAGGCGAGACGGAAATCCGCGCCCGGTTCAGCGACCTGATCGCGACCTGGGATCTGTCGGACATGGAGGTCGAGAGCGTCCATGTCGACGGGGACACGGTGCTGGTTCACCGTAGCGGGCCCGTCCGCTTCATCCCGAAGGATGTCTTCATCGATACCGAAATGCTGGACAAGCTGACCTTCGAGGATGGCCGCATCATCGAGTACACCGAATTCGTGGATACGCTGATGGCGGCCGAAATGGTCGGCTTCGTCAAGCCGTCCGGCATCTGGACCGGCGTTTCGGCGATGCCGGTCGATCCGCTCGCGGAAGAGCGGCCCAGCGCCTGACAGGCGGCGGGCCGTCGCCCGCTGCCCTGGTGGCGGTTCAGACGACTTCGCCGTAGAGCGCGCGCTCGAGCGCGGTGATCTCGGCGGCGAAGCGGCGGTATTCCGCGCGCTTCAATGCAAGCAGAACGAAATGCAGCCGCTCGCCGAGCGCGTCCTTGAGAAAGGCGGATCCCGCCGCCTTCTCGATGGCGCTGCGCCAATCGGGCGGAAGCTGGTCGTCCCGGCCCTCGGCATAGGCGGTCGTCTGCGGGCCGGGGTCGGCGTTTGCGGCCATACCCCGCTGCATGGCCGCAAGCACGGTGGCGCCGACGAGATAAGGATTGGCGTCGATGCCGGCGGCGCGTTGCTCCAGATGGCGGCCGGAACCGGATCCCGCCGGAATGCGCACGGCGACCGAGCGGTTGTTGGCGCCCCAGGTCGGGGTGGTCGGTGCATAGCTCTGCGCCGAGAACCGGCGCCATGAGTTGAGGTGCGGCGCAAAGACCAGCATGGATTCCTCCATCGTCTCGAGCAGCCCGGCCACCGCCTGCCTCAAGAGGGGCGACAACGCGTCCCCGCGATCCGCAAAGAGGTTTTCGCCGGTCTCGTCCGCAAGGCTCGCATGCACATGCATCCCCGAGCCGGCGCGGCCGGCGAAGGGCTTGGCCATGAAGCAGGCCATCATGCCGTGACGGACCGCGATGCCGCGCAGGAGGCGCTTGAGCATGACGAGGTCGTCGGCCGCGCGCAACGCCTTGCCGTGGCGCAGTGTCAGTTCGAACTGCCCTTGCGCATATTCCGAGATCATCGTCTCGACGGGCAGTTTCTGCCCTTCGGCGGCGGCATAGACGGCGTCGATGAACGGCTCCAGGCGATCGAGTTCGCTGACCCCGTAGACCTGGATGCCCTCGGGCCGTTCGCCGGTGAGCGGCAGCCGCAGCGGCTGGAAGTTGCCGGCCGCCTCGCGCTCCCGGTCAAGCAGGTAGAATTCGAGCTCGTAGGCGAGCACCGGATGGAAGCCCCCGGCCTCCAGCATGGCGCCTCTCCGGGCCAGCGCATGCCGCGGGTCGGCGGCCATCGGCGTGCCGTCGAGTTCGTAGAGGGAGAGCCGCACCTCGCCACGCGGCGGATCCGTCCAGGGCAGGGGCACCAGCGAGCCCGATACCGGCCATGCGCGCCGGTCGGCATCGCCGTCAGACCAGACGAGGCCCGTCTCCTCCACGTCCTCGCCGGACACGTCCAGGCCGAGGATCGATCCCGGCAGGTGGCGCCCGGAGCGAAAGATCGGCAGCAACTCGTGGCGGCGGATGATCTTGCCGCGGGCAATGCCGTTGATGTCGATCAGGACCAGATCGAAGGCGCCGATCTCCGGGTGGGCTGCCAGGAAGGCCTCGGCCTCTGCGATGTCGGCTGCGCCTTGCGGACGGGCGGCGGTATCCCTCGTCATGCGCCTTCCCTCCCGGTCATCCGCGCAAGCACGGTGCCGAACACATCGACCAGCCCATCGGCCTGTCCGGTCGAAAGGGCCGGGCTGACGAGGACCATATTGTGGAACGGGGTCAGGAGATAGCCGAGATTGAGCATGGAAAGATGCAACGCCTGCTCGAGCGTGTCGGACGCTGCCTCGCGGGCCTCCCGGGCATTGCGCACCGGTCGCGGCGAGAAGACGATCTCGAGGCGCGCGCCGACGCGCGAGACCGTCCAGCCCAGGCCGTTTTCGGCGATCGCGGCCTTGAACCCGGCCTCGATCCGGTCGGCCCGGGCGTTCATGAGCCGATAGGCCTCGTCGGTCATCACCTCCTCGAGGCAGGCACGCAGGCAGGCGAGCTGGATGGCGCTGCCCGACAGCGTCGTGCCGATGCCGGAGTGGCCGTGGCCGCTCTGCCGGCTGCGGACGGCGCGCAGGCGATCGGAGACCGCCTCGGTCATGCCCCAGACGCTGACGGGAATGCCGCCCCCGATCGGCTTGCCCATCACCATCAGGTCCGGCTCCAGCCCGTGCAGGCGGGTATAGCCGCCGGGGCCGCTGGAGATCGTGTGCGTCTCGTCGATCAGCAGCAAGGCGCCGGCCTCCCGCGTCAGCCGCCGTAGCGTTGCGTGGAAGCCCGGGTCGGGCAGGATCATGCCGCAATTGGTCATCACCGGCTCGGCGAGGACGCAGGCGACGTCGCCTTTCGCCAGCGCCGCAGCAAGGGCGTCCTCGTCGTTGAAGGGAATGGAGACGGTCAGGTCGCCGGGATCGCGCACCTGGCCCAGCAGGTTGCGGCGCGACACCGTCCGCCCGTCGACGAGATCGACGAGCGTGTCGTCGACCGCGCCGTGGTAGCAGCCGTCGAAGACCAGAAGCCGGGCCCGGCCGGTCACGGCGCGCGCGATGCGGATGGCAAAACGGTTGGCGTCGCTCGCCGTCGCGGCCAGTTGCCAGCGCGGCAGGCCGAAGCGCTCGGCGAGCAGGCGGCCGACGGCCGGCGCGTCCGATGAGGGGAGCATGGTGGTCAGCCCGTGCGTGCCGGCTCCGGCAAGCGCGCGCAGGACGGGCTCCGGTCCGTGCCCGAACATCGCCCCGGTATCGCCAAGGCAGAGATCGATGACGCTGTTGCCGTCGATATCGGTGAGCGTGACGCCGGTGGCGGCCTCGATGACGGGCGGAAACGGCGTGGGCCAGTCGAGCATCCAGTGCTGCGGAACGCCATCGAAGAAGCCTGGGCCTGCCGCGGCATGAACTGCCGCAGCCAGCGGCCGCCGGCTTTCGAACAGGGCGCGCTCCGTCTGCAGCATGACGACCGCGCGGGCCTCGAGTTCCGTCGTCGCCGTTTCCGGACCCTTCGCCGACATGATGCTTCCCCCGCCTGGCTCGTTCCCCGGCCGGTTGTGCATCGCTGCGGTCCAGCCATCTCAATGTGATCACTTATATTGAGTTGTGATCTCATTGGTCAATGAGCCGGACACGCGATGCTGCTGCGGCAGCGTCGGATATCAGCGCCGCGCAGCGCGGGCGAGTTTCTGTTCGCGGAAGAAGATGAACAGGCCGGAGGCAACGATGCAGCCGGCGCCTACCATCATCGCCGGGCGCGGCACGTCGCCGAAGAACAGCCAGCCGAACAGCACAGCCCATATCAGCAGCGTATATTGCAGCGGTACCACGGTCGCGGCGTCGGCAAGCTTGAGCGATCGGTTCACCAGCATGTGCGCGCTCATCGCGACGACGCCGAGCAGGCCGAGCAGGCCGAGGTCGAGCGGCGGCACCGGTGTCCAGTTCGCCGGATGGACGGCAATGCCGATGAGCGAGACGATCACGGCGGCCGCCATCTGCCAGAAGACCAGCGTCGTATCCGGCGTCGCCCTCAGCGAGCGGCTGAAGATGATGGCGAAGGAATAGGCGACGCTGCCACTGAGCGCGATCAGGGCGGGCAGGGCAAAGCTCGCGGCCGACGGCTCCAGCGCTATGACCACACCGGCAAAGCCGATCAGGATCGCCGTCCAGCGCCGCCAGCCGACATGCTCGCCGAGCATCAGCGGCGAAAGCGCTGCGATATAGATCGGGGCTGCGAGCCAGTAGGTCATGGCATCGGCCAGCGGCATGTAGGCGACGGCGAAGTAGAAGGCGGTCGCCTCGACGGCGGCGAGCAGGGCGCGAAGCGCCTGCAGGCGCGGCCGCTCGACCCGGACGATCCGCAGCCAGCCATGGCGCCAGAAGAAGGGCAGCAGCACGATGAGAGCCGCAAGGCTGCGGACCAGCATGACCTGCTGGGCCGAATAGGTCGCGACAAGCCATTTGCCGAGCACGTCGTTCAGGGTGAACATCACCATGCCGAGCAGCATCAGGGCTACGCCCAGGCGCGTTCCGCCAGCGAGGGACGGGGAGGGGGCTGCGATGTCCGTCATGGTCAAGGTCCGGCAGGTTGGGCGCCACGCCGGCATGGACCTGCCCGCAGCGAGAGTGAGATTATCGCCTCTCTCACATTTCGACGCGGCAATCCAGTCAGCATATCTGATGACTTCATAAGGGCGGTGCATGAAGCATGGCCGCCAATGTTGAAAAGAATGGCTTGCGCCGTTGATCCGGTCGCAAAGCAATGAAATGGTCGGCTTCGAGGACGAGGCGCAAACCGCATCATGCGCCGGATGACAGGAAAAAGGTCAGGGAAGAGGCAATGACAGGAAACAACGGGGCCGGTCACCGGTTGCGCTCGCAGGATTGGTTCGACAATCCCGATCATATCGACATGACGGCGCTCTATCTCGAGCGCTTCATGAACCAGGGCATCACGCCGGAGGAACTTCGCTCCGGCAAGCCGGTCATCGGCATCGCCCAGAGCGGCAGCGACCTGACGCCGTGCAACCGCCACCATGTCGATCTCGCCAGGCGCGTGCGCGACGGCATTCGCGATGCCGGCGGGATCCCGATCGAGTTTCCGACTCATCCGATCTTCGAGAACTGCAAGCGGCCGACGGCCGCACTCGACCGTAACCTCGCCTATCTCGGCCTCGTCGAGATCCTGTACGGCTACCCGCTCGACGGCGTCGTGCTGACGACGGGATGCGACAAGACCACGCCGTCGGCGATCATGGCGGCCTCCACGGTCGACATCCCGGCGATCGTTCTGTCCGGCGGGCCGATGCTGGACGGCTGGCACGAGGGCGACCTCGTCGGCTCGGGCACCGTGCTGTGGCGCTCGCGCCGGAAATATGCGGCAGGCGAGATCGACGCGGTGGAGTTCGTGGATGCGGTGATGGATTCCGCACCGTCGATCGGCCACTGCAACACCATGGGCACGGCCTCGACCATGAACGCGCTCGCCGAAGCGCTCGGGCTGTCGCTGACGGGCTGCGCGGCCATTCCCGCGGCCTATCGCGAGCGCGGCCAGATGGCCTACCGGACGGGCCGGCGGGCCGTCGAACTGGTGCTCGAGGACATCCGCCCGTCCGATATCCTCACCCGCGAAGCCTTCCTGAATGCCGTCCGCGTCAATTCCGCGATCGGCGGCTCCACCAATGCTCAACCGCATCTGGCAGCCATGGCGAAGCACGCCGGCGTCGAACTTTTCCCCGCGGACTGGCAGGAGCACGGTTACGATATTCCGCTGCTGGCCGACGTGCAGCCGGCCGGCCGCTTCCTGGGCGAGCGTTTCCACCGCGCCGGCGGCGTGCCGGCGATCATGCGCGAACTGCTCGACGCCGGCAGGCTCGACGGCAGCTGTCGCACGGTGACGGGCAAGAGCATCGGCGAGAACCTCGAAGGCCGGCATGCGGCCGATCGCGAGGTGATCCGGCCGTTCGACCGGCCGCTGAAGGAGCGGGCGGGGTTCCTGGTGCTGAAGGGCAACCTGTTCGATTTCGCCATCATGAAGACCAGCGTGATCTCGGAGGAATTCCGCCAGCGCTACCTGAGCGAACCGGGCCGGGAAGGCGTGTTCGAGGGCCGGGCGATCGTGTTCGACGGTTCGGAAGATTATCACCGACGCATCAACGATCCCGCGCTCGACATCGACGACCGTTGCATTCTCGTCATCCGCGGCGCCGGTCCGCTCGGCTGGCCGGGGTCGGCGGAGGTGGTCAACATGCAGCCGCCGGATCATCTTCTGAAGCGCGGCATCACCAGCCTGCCGACGATCGGCGACGGCCGGCAATCGGGGACGGCCGACAGCCCCTCCATCCTCAATGCCTCGCCGGAAAGTGCGGCCGGCGGCGGGCTCGCCTGGCTGCGAACCGGCGACACGATCCGCATCGACCTGACGGAGGGCCGCTGCGACATGCTGGTGGAGGCGGCGGAAATCGAGCGGCGCCGCAGCGACGGCATTCCGCCCGTGCCCGCCGACGCGACGCCCTGGCAGCGGCTCTACCGGAAGACGGTCACCCAGCTTTCCGACGGTGCGGTGATCGAGGGAGCGGCGGATTTCCGCAAGATCGCCGGGACGCCGCCGCGCCACAACCACTGAGGCGGGGGCGAGCCGACCGGCAGGGAGGCGGGCAGAACGGAAGCGTATTCTCGCGGGCAGTCGTCAGCCGGCCGCCCGGGCCTGCGCCAGCGGTTCGATCCGGCTGTCGCGGTCGGTTGCGCGGGCTGCCAGCGCGCTGCCGATGGCGATCAGGACCGGATTGTCGTAGCCGATTTCGGCGATGCCGTCCGGCAGGCTTGCGAGCGTGCCTATCCATTTGCGCTCGCCCGGCCGGCTGACGTCGCTGATGACGATCGTCGCCGTCGCAGGCGGCAGGCCCTCGGCGATCAGCCGGTCGGCGATCAGGGACGCGGTGCGGCCGCCCATGTAGAACACCGTCGTCGTGCGCGGATCGGCGACGGAGCGCCAGTCCACGTCCGCCGGCAGCCCGCCGTGACGCGAGTGGCCGGTGATGAAGCGGAGCGACTGGGCATGGTCGCGGTGCGTCAGCGAGATGCCGAGGCGCGAGGCCATCGCGCTCGCAGCCGTGATGCCGGGGATGACGTCGACGGCGATGTTCTCGCGATTGAGATGGGCGATCTCCTCGCCGGCGCGGCCGAAGATCATCGGATCGCCGGATTTCAGCCGCACCACCCGCTTGCCGGCCTTGGTCAGCCTGACCATCGTCGCGTTGATGTCCTCCTGCCGGCAGCTTTCGCGGCCGCCGCGCTTGCCGACCAGCATGCGCTTGGCTTCGCGGCGGGCGAGTTCGAGTACGTCGTCGGATACCAGATCGTCGAAAAGGATGACGTCGGCCGCCTGCAGGGCGCGAACGGCCTTGAGCGTCAGCAGTTCCGCATCGCCCGGGCCTGCGCCGACCAGCGTCACGCGACCGGTGGCGGGGGCTTCCGCGAGCCTTTCGGCATCGGCCAGAAGCACCCCGCCTGCGCCCTCCTCCGGCGTAGCCATGGTGGCGAAGGCCCGGTCGACGAAGCGCTCCCAGAAGGCGCGACGCCGGGGGCCGGGCAGCAATCTTTCGTTGACGCGCTCCCGCAAGGACCGGGCGAGCTCGGCCCAGGACTTCAGGCTTTGCGGCAGGAGCGTCTCGATCCGGCGCCGGATCGCCTGCGCCAGGATCGGGGCTGCACCGTCCGTGGAAATGGCGACGACGACGGGAGAGCGGTTGACGATGGAGCCGAACTGGAACTGGCAATAGGCCGGCCTGTCAATGACGTTGACGGGGACGCCGGCCGCCCTTGCCGCGTCGAAGAAGTTTTCGGCCTCGCCCTCGTCCTCGCAGTCGGCGATCGCCAGCGCGGCGTCGGCGAAAATGGCAGCGTGCCAGGCGTGCGGATGATGGACGTAGTGGCCGGGTCGATCTCCCTTGCCGCCATTCAGCTCCGTGCCGGCATTTGCGTTCGTCACGATCAGGGCCCCGAAGCCCTCGGCGAGGTCTTCGGCATAGACATGCACCTCGGCGCCGCAGGCCGCCAGGAGTTCGGCCTTCCAGGCAGCGGCCTCGGAACCGCCGGCAACGATGACCCGCTTGCCCTGAAGCCCCCAGAAGACCGGGAGCTTCGCAAGCGGCTCCATGCGGGCAGGGCTGTCATTCCGCGGCGGCTGCACGACATCCATCGATGATCCCCCTGATCTCGGCGCGGCACGAGCCGCAATTGGTTCCGGCATTGAGTTCCTTGCCAATACCTTCGACGGTGTGGCAGCCGCCGCGAACGGCAGCGACGATCTGGTTGACGCCGACGGAAAAGCAGGAGCAGACGGTCGCGCCCGGATCGGGCCGCCCGGCGCCGGGGCGCCCGGCGACGAGGGTGAAGCGCTTGCGCAGGTCGCCATGCGCCGCGCTCAGCTGCGACACCGCCCAGGCGCGGGCCACGGCCACCGGCTCGGGGGCGAGGAACAGGGCGGCAAGCAGCCGGTCGCCGTCGAAGAAGGCGAGCCGGAGGTCTCCGGTGCGGCGGTCGGCATAGCCGAGGGGCTCGACGTCGTCCGGAAGGGCGAAGGTGGCGCGGCACCATGCCGTCCAGTCCTCGGCCGGCGTTGCAAAGGCAAGCTCGATCCGCCAGCCGCCCTCGGCCTTGGCCATCGCCCAGTAGTCCGCCGCGGGTACCGCAGGCCTGCTGGTGGCAACAGCGAAGCCGTAGGCCGAGGCGGGGAAGGGGCGCATGGCGACGGCGACGTTCTTCGAGGCCGGTTGGCCGGAAACCCTGTCGGTTAGGGGCGGCACGAGCGCGTCGATGCGGGCCTTCGCCGCAAACTGGTCGTTCCAGTGCATCGGCACGAAGACGCTGCCGCGCGCCTGGCGTTCGGTGACGAGGGCACGGACAATCGCCTTGCCCCACGGGCTCTCGATCTCGACAAGGCCGGCATTGCCGATGCCGGCGTCCACGGCGTCGCGCGGATGGATCTCGGCGAAGGGCTCGGCGATATGGGCGGAGAGGCGGGCGCTCTTTCCCGTCCGCGTCATCGTGTGCCACTGGTCGCGGATACGGCCGGTGTTGAGCGTGAACGGGTAGGCCGCGCTGGTGCGGTCCGTCTCGGAGGGCACGACGGCGACGAAGCGCGCCTTGCCATCCGGATGATAGAAGCCGCCCTTGGCGAAGAAGCGCGTCGTCGCATTCATCTTGCCGGCCGGCTGCGGCCACTGGAAGGGAACCATGGCGTCATAGCCCGCCGGCGCGATCCCGGCATGGGCGCCGATGTCGAAGTCGCGGCTGCCGTCGTTCTCAAAGGCCGACAGCCGCGCATGCTCGGCAAAGATGTCGGCCGGCGAGGCGTAGGCGAAGCCGGAAAAGCCCATGCGGCGAGCCACTTCTGACAATTGCCACCAGTCGGCGCGGGCCTCGCCGGGCGCGACGAGGAACGGGCGCTGGCGCGAGATGCGGCGTTCGGAATTGGTGACGGTGCCGTCCTTCTCGCCCCAGCCGGCGGACGGCAGGAGCACGTGCGCGTGGCGGGCGGTGTCGGTCGTCGTCAGCATGTCCGAAACGACGACGAAGGGGCAGGCCTTGATGGCCGCCTCGACTGCGCCGGCATCCGGCATCGAGACGACCGGGTTGGTCGCCATGATCCACAGCGCCTTGACGCGGCCGTCGGCCACGGCCTGGAACAGGTCCACCGCCTTCAGCCCGGGGCGGGTGGCGATGGTCGGCGAGCTCCAGAAGCGCTGCACCCGGTCGCGGTCTTCCGGATTCTCGATCGCCATGTGCGCGGCCAGCATGTTGGCAAGCCCGCCGACCTCGCGGCCACCCATGGCGTTCGGCTGGCCGGTCAGCGAGAACGGCCCCATGCCGGGACGGCCGATGCGGCCGGTGGCGAGGTGGCAGTTGATGATGGCGTTGACCTTGTCGGTGCCGGAAGACGACTGGTTGACGCCCTGGCTGTAGCAGGTGACGACCTTCTCGGTCCGCTCGAACAGGCCGAAGAACCGGCGGAGCTCGCTGGCGCCGAGCCCGGTTCGATCCATCAGCGCGGGGAACGTCATCATGCTCGCAGTGGCAAAGGCCTCCGCGAAGCCGGCCGTGTGGGCTGCGACATAGTTCTCGTCGATCGCCGTGCCCTTTGCCAGATGCGCCAGCAGGCCGTTGAACAGGGCCACATCGCCGTCGGGGCGGATCGCAAGGTGCAGGTCGGCGATGTCGCTCGTCATGGTCCGCCGCGGATCGATGACGACCACCTTCATGCCCGGCCGCGCCGCCTTGGCCGCGGCCAACCGCTGGTAGATCACCGGATGGCACCAGGCGAGGTTGGAGCCGGTCAGGATGACGAGATCGGCAAGCTCGATGTCCTCGTAGGTCCCCGGCACGGTGTCGGCGCCAAAGGCGCGACGGTGGCCGGCGACAGAGGACGACATGCAGAGCCTGGAATTGGTGTCGATATTGGCCGAGCCGATGAAGCCCTTCATCAGCTTGTTGGCGACGTAGTAGTCCTCGGTCAGCAACTGGCCGGAGACGTAGAAGGCGACCGAATCCGGACCGTGCTCGGCGATGGCGTCAGCAAAGCGTGCTGACACGAGATCGAGGGCCTCGTTCCATCCGGCCCGTCGGCCGCCGATTTCGGGATGGAGCAGGCGTCCGTCGAGGTCGAGCGTCTCGGCCAGCGCCGAGCCCTTTGAGCACAGGCGCCCCAGGTTTGCCGGATGCTCGGGATCGCCCCTGACGGAGACGCTGCCATCATCGTCGACGCGGGCGATCACGCCGCAGCCGACGCCGCAATAGGGGCAGGTGGTTTTCGTTTCAATGGGCATTCGACCCTCCCGCGGAATCCGGAGATGCCGGGATGTCCTCCTCTGTCCATCCGATCTCCCCCTCGAGGGGGGAGATCGGATGGAGCGCCCACATCACTTTCCATCCGGCTGTTGCATCCGCATGTTCCGAAGTCGCTTTCAGGCGAGGCGCCCGCCACCGGTCGATCTCCCCCCTTGAGGGGGAGATGTCCGGCAGGACAGAGGGGGGTGATATTGCCGGCATCAGGCCATCACTCCGCCGCGATCATCAGGCTTTCGAGCGCGATGAAGAGCTTTCCGTCCTCGTTTCTGAGCGGGATGGTCCGCACCGCGCCTTCGTCGGCGCCGAGCGCCTTGCCGGTCTCCAGCGAAATCACCCAGTTGTGCAGCGGGCAGGTCACCGAATTGCCGTGCACGATGCCCTGGCTGAGGGGGCCGCCCTTGTGCGGGCAGTGATCCTCGATGGCGAAGACCTCGTTCTCGGCCGTGCGAAAGACGCCGATCTTGCCTTGCGGCGTCTTCACGCAGCGCGCGCCGCGCAGGGGGATGTCGGAGATGTCGCCGATTGGGTGCCAGTTCATCTGATGCGCTCCTTGTCGATGGCATTGCTCTTCCCCTCCCACGAGGGGGGAAGAGGGAAACTACTCCGCGGCCTCGTTGAACCCGACCGAGGCCATCGGTCGGAACTCGTGCTTGTCCTTGCCGGAGACGCGCTCCGACCAGGGATCCACCTGGGCGAATTTCTGGGAGAAGACGAAGCGCTCATAGAAGGCCTTGCGCTTGTCCGCATCGCCCATGATCTGGCGGCGGATCTCATCGAGGCCGATACGCTTGGCCCACTTGTAGATGCGCTCCAGGTAGCGGGCCTGCTCGCGGTACATCTGCGTCAGGGCCACGATGTGCTCCAGCGCCTCGTCCTCGGTCTTCACCAGGCCGAGCACCTCGGTGCCCTTGATGTCGAGGCCGGCGGCCCCGGCGAAATGGATCTCGAAGCCGGAATCCACGCAGATCACGCCGATATCCTTGCAGGTCGCCTCGGCGCAGTTGCGCGGACATCCGGAGACGGCCATCTTCAGCTTCGCCGGCGTCCACGAGCCCCACATGAATTTCTCGATGCGGATGCCGAGCCCGGTGGAATCCTGCGTGCCGAAGCGGCACCAGTCGGAGCCGACGCAGGTCTTCACGGTTCGAAGCCCCTTGGCATAGGCCTGACCGGACACGAAACCGGCCTTGCCGAGATCGGCCCAGACCGCCGGCAGATCTTCCTTCTCGATGCCGAGCAGGTCGATGCGCTGGCCGCCGGTGACCTTGACCAGCGGCACGTCGTATTTGTCCACCACGTCGGCGATGGCGCGCAGTTCCTTGGCGTTCGTCACGCCGCCCCACATGCGCGGCACGACCGAATAGGTGCCGTCCTTCTGGATGTTGGCGTGGACGCGCTCGTTGATGTAGCGCGACTGGTAGTCGTCGGCATATTCGTCCGGCCAGTCGCAGACGAGGTAGTAGTTCAGCGCCGGGCGGCACTTGGCGCAGCCGCAGGAGGTCTTCCACTCCAGTTCCTGCATCACCGCCGGAATGCTCTTCAGGCCCTTGGCCTTGATCAGGCGGCGGACGTCGTCATGGCCGAGTTCGGTGCAGGTGCACATCGGCTGGACGGCGGCAGGATTGTAGCTGTCGCCGAGCGTCAGCGTCATCAGTTGCTCGACGAGGCCGGTGCAGGAGCCGCAGGAGGCGGACGCCTTGGTATGGGCGCGCACGTCGTCCAGCGTCGTCAGGCCCTTGGCGGTGATCGTCGCGGTGATCTTGCCCTTGCAGACGCCGTTGCAGCCGCAGATTTCCGCATCATCCGGCAAGGCTGCAACGGCCGCCATAGGGTCCAGCGGCGACCCTCCCTGGTAGGCCTGTCCGAAGATCAGTGTTTCGCGCATCTCGGAGATGTCGGTCTGCTTCTTCTTCAGGTCGTTGAACCAGGCGCCGTCGGCGGTCTCGCCGTAGAGCACCGTGCCGATGATCCGGTTCTCCTTCAGCACGAGGCGCTTGTAGACGCCGGCGCTGGCATCGCGCAGCACGATCTCCTCGCGGTCGTCGCCGTCGGCGAAGTCGCCCAGCGAATAGAGCTCGATGCCGGTGACCTTGAGCTTGGTGGGCGTGTCGGAGTGGACGAAGGCGGCGGCGGTGTCGCCGGAAAGATGCGAGGCGGCGACGCGCGCCATCTCGTAGAGCGGGGCGACGAGACCGTAGACCATGCCGCCGACCTCGGCGCATTCGCCGACCGACAGGATGCTGCCGTCAGAGGTCTGCATGCCGTCGTCGACGACGATGCCGCGGTTGACGGCGAGGCCGGCTTCCGTGGCCAGGCCGACATTCGGGCGGATGCCGACGGCCATCACCACCAGCGTCGCCGGGATGATGCGGCCGTCGTCGAGCTCGATGCCCTCGACCTTGCCGTTGCCGACGATCTGTTTGGTGTTGGCCTTGCAGATCACCTTGATGCCACGCTCCTCCACCGCCTTCTGCAGCAGGTAGCCGGCGGCGGGGTCGAGCTGGCGTTCCATCAGCGTCGGCATCACGTGCAGAACGGTCACGTCCATGCCGCGGTTTGCAAGACCCGCGGCTGCCTCGAGGCCGAGGAGACCGCCGCCGATGACGACCGCCTTCTCGCGCGACTGGGCGGCGAGCAGCATGGCCTCGACGTCGTCGAGGTCGCGATAGGTGATGACGCCCGGCAGGTCCTTGCCCGGAACGGGGATGATGAAGGGGACGGAGCCGGTGGCGATGACGAGCTTGTCGTAGCTTTCCGTCACGCCGTGATCAGAGGTCACCGTCTTGGCCGCGCGGTCGATCGCAACGATCCTGTGGCCCTTGTAGAGGGTGATGCCGTGCTCGATGTACCAGCCGTCGCCGTGGATGACGATCTGCTCGTAGGTCTTCTCCCCGGAGAGCACCGGCGACAGCATGATGCGATCGTAGTTCACCCGCGGTTCGGCGTTGAAGATCGTGACCTGATACTGGCCGGGCGCCTTCTCGAAGAGGTGTTCCAGCATGCGCCCGGGTGCCATGCCGTTGCCGATGATGACGAGTTTTTCAGCCATTGTCTTACTCCGCGGCTTCGACGAAGCGGTGGCGTTCGTAGAGGAATTTCAGCACGGCCTCGCGGCACTTCAGGTAGGTGCGGTCGGAGGCAAGCTCGATGCGATGGCGGGGGCGCGGCATGGTCACGTCGAGCACTTCGCCGATCCGGGCCGCAGGGCCATTGGTCATCATTACGATGCGGTCGGAGAGCAGCACCGCCTCGTCGACGTCGTGGGTGATCATCACCATCGTGTTGCCGAGCCGGGCATGGATCTCCATCACCGCGTCCTGCAGGTGGGCGCGGGTCAACGCATCGAGCGCGCCGAAGGGCTCGTCGAGCAGCAGGATCTTCGGCTCCATGGCGAGTGCGCGGGCGATGCCGACACGCTGCTTCATGCCGCCGGAGATCTCCGAGGGGCGCTTGTCCTTCGCATGGGCCATCTGCACGAGATCGAGGTTGTGCATGACCCAGTCGTGGCGCTCGGCCCTGGATTTCGTGCTGCTGAAGACCTTGGAGACGGCGAGGTTGACGTTCTCGTAGACCGAAAGCCAGGGGAGCAGGCTATGGTTCTGGAAGACGACGGCGCGCTCCGGACCGGGCTCGTTGACCTCGCGGTTTTCCAGGAGCACGGCGCCCGCGGACACCGGCGTCAGCCCGGCGATCAGGTTCAGCAGCGTTGATTTCCCGCAGCCGGAGTGGCCGATGATCGAGACGAATTCGCCCTTGGAGATCGAGAGGTTGATGCCCTTCAGGACCTCGGCGCGAACGCCACCGCGGTCGAAGTGCTTGTCGATATGGTCGAGCTTGAGATAGGCGGTCATGATCGTTCCTCTCAGTTGGCCGAAGCGCCGCGGGTGATCAGCCGTCCTGCCGCTGCCACGAGCTTGTCGAGGGCGAAGCCGACGACGCCGATATAGGCGAGGGCGACGATGATGTCGGGCAGGCGCGAGGAGTTCCACGCGTCCCAGATGAAGAAGCCAATGCCGACGCCGCCGGTCAGCATTTCGGCGGCGACGATCGCGAGCCAGGACAGGCCGACGCCGATGCGAAGACCGGTGAAGATGTAGGGGGCTGCCGACGGCAGCATGATCTTCCAAAAGAATTCCAGCTGGTTCAGCCGCAGCACCTGGGCGACGTTGCGATAGTCCTGCGGGATGTTGCGCACGCCGACGGCGGTGTTGATGATGACCGGCCAGATCGAGGTGATGAAGATCACGAAGATCGCCGAGGGGTTCGAGTCCTGGAAGGCTGCGAGCGACAGCGGCAGCCAGGCGAGCGGCGGGACCGTCCGGAGGACCTGGAAGATCGGGTCGAGGCCGCGCATGGCCCAGACGGACTGGCCGATGACGGCGCCGACGATCACGCCCGCGACGGCCGCGAGGCCGAAACCATAGGCGACGCGCTGCAGCGACACGATCACACGCCAGCCGAGGCCGATATCCTGTGAGCCGTATTCGAAGAAGGGATAGGCGATCAGGTCGTAGCTCTCCTGCCAGACCTGCAGCGGCGACGGCAGCGAGGCGGTGGGCGACGAACAGAGCACCTGCCAGACGGCAAGCAGGATGGCGAGCACCACCAGCGGCGGCAGCACGTTACGGCCGACGGACGCGGCAATCTTGGCTGCGTCGAACTTGGCGACCGGGCGCTTGGCGAGCGGCAGGATAGTGGCGGTCTTGGGCGCGGCAGCGGCCGTCGCGATCATTTCTTTCTTGGCCAGGGCGGACATGGAGCGCTCCTCATGAGATCTGGGAGACCGGCGCGCCCCGTGCGCGCCGGCGGTGGGATCAGGACGCTGCCTTGATCGCAAGGCTGTCGAGGTAGGCGGACGGGTTTTCCGGATCGAAGACCTTGCCGTCGAAGAAGGTTTCCTTACCGCGCGAGCTCGTCGCCGGGATATCGGCCGCGGCGACGCCGAGGTCCCTGGCGGCCTCGCGCCAGATGTCTTCGCGGTTGACCGTGTCGACCAACCCCTTGATGTCGGTGTCGGGGGTGAACTTGCCCCAGCGGATGTTCTCCGCCAAAAACCAGGTGTCGTGGCTCTTGAAGGGATAGGAGACGCCGCCTGCCCAGAACTTCATCTGCAGGTCGGTACCGTTGGCCACCCGGCCGTTGCCGTAGTTGATGTCGCCCTTGAGGCGGCCGAGAACGTCCTTCGGCGGCACGTTGAACCATTGACGCTTGCCGAGGATGGTCGACATCTCCTCCTTGTTGTCCATGCTGTCGCACCATTGCTGGGCTTCCATCACGGCCATCAGCAGGGCCTTGGCGGCATTGGGATTGGCATCGATCCACGCAGCGCGCATGCCGAGCGCCTTCTCCGGATGCCCTTTCCACAGTTCGCCGGTCGTTGCGGCGGTGAAGCCGATCCCCTGGTTCACCAGCTGCTCGTTCCAGGGGTCGCCGACACAGAAGACATCCATGTTGCCGACCTTCATGTTCGCCACCATCTGCGGCGGCGGAACGACGATGGTCGAAACGTCCTTGTCGGGATCGATGCCGCCGGCGGCGAGCCAGTAGCGGAGCCAGAGGTCATGCGTGCCGCCGGGGAAGGTCATCGCAGCCTTGATCTCGCCGCCCTCGGCCTTCTTCTTCTCGAAGGCGGCCTTGAGCCTGGAGGCGTCCAGTTGCACGCCCGTTTCCGCATATTCCTTGGCGACGGAAATGCCCTGGCTGTCGTAGTTCAGCCGGGCGAGGATCGCCATCGGCACGGGCTGGTTGTTCTGCGTCACCTTGCCGGTGTGCATGAGGTAGGGCATCGGCGTGAGGATATGGGCGCCGTCGATGCCGTTGGACGCGCCGCCGAGCACGAGGTTGTCGCGGGTGGCGCCCCAGGAGGCCTGCTTCAGCACCTCCACGTCCGGCATGCCGTGTTTCTCGAACAGGCCCTTCTCCTTCGCGACGATCAGCGGGGCCGCATCGGTCAGGGCGATGAAGCCGAGCTTGGCGCCGGTCACTTCCGGCGTGGCGGTTGCGGCGAAGGCGCCGGACGGGAATGCTGTCCGTACTGCGGTGATCAAGGCCGCGGTTGCCGTCGTCTTCAGGATGCTGCGACGGGTGATGCCGGTCGTGAAAGTCTTCTGCATACCGAGTTCCCTCTGCTTGTGCCGGATCTTGGGAATAAAAAAACGCCGCTCGGTTGATGCGTCTTCGGGAGGGAGGATCCCGGACTGCAAAAACCTTGCGACGTCGATGTCTTTTGTGAGCGCCTATCGCGCGCTCATCTCGCTCCGATCGCCGTTGACCGGTGCGAAATAGGCTCTGCAAGCGGTGTGCCAGTTTTGCGGGCGGCTTCTAGGGCGCTGAAACGAAAAGGGAAATCGTTGCAGCCGGGCGAATGCCTGTTTCTGGTGCGATTGCGATTTGTGCCGATGTTTTGTGCGAATGCTGCCGGTGGGCCTTTCGCCCCTGCAAGCAAATTGTGCATTGCGGTGGAGGCGTCAGGTCTCTTCCGTTCCCCGGTCGACGGGCCGGACGGTGCGCACGGCAAAGCCGGAAACGTAGTCGGCGAGGTGGACGGGATCGAAGACGTGGCCGTCCATGAAGCTGTCGCCGTCCTTGTCGCCCTCGATGCGGAAATCGGCGTCCGGCGGTCCGCTCGCCTCTCCCAGTGCCGTGCGATAGAGGTCGGGGCGATAGGCGGATGCGGCGGTGCGCGCGTTGGCGGCGCTCATTTCAGCCTGCCCCCAGCGGACCATCTGGCTGTAGATCCATAGGGCCTGGCTGGGGCGCGGATAGTTGGCGGAGCCGCCGTGGAACAGGAAGTAGTCGTTGATGACGCGCCGGTTCCCCTTGGCGTCGAGATTGAATTCTCCGGCAAGGACGTGGCGGATGATCTGGACGGGAGCGGCGATGTAGCGCTGGTCGGCGAGTGCTGCGGCAAGCGCGTCGTGGTTCTCCACCCGATCGCACCAGCGCGCGGCGGCATCGAGCGCCACGATCAGCCGGGAGACGGTTTCCGGGTGACTTTCGGCCCAGTCCGGCCGCATGCCCAGCACCTTCTCCGGGGCGGAGGGCCATATATCCTGCTTGGCGGCGACGATGCGGCCGACGCCGCGCTCGGAGGCGACCATGTTCCACGGCGCGCCGACGCAGAAACCGTCGATCGCGCCGGCTGCAAGGGCGTCGGAGGTCAGCGGCGGCGGCACGACCACGAGCTTGACGTCGCAATCCGGATCGATGCCACCGGCCGCCAGCCAGTAGCGGAACTCGTAATTGTGGGACGAGAAGGGATAGGTCATGGCGAGCGTCGGCAGGGTTTCTTCACGCGCCTTCATATCCCTGATGACCATCGCCAGCGCCCGCGCATTCTCGAGCGCGCCGGCCGTTTCCGGCAGGCCGGCGGTGGCCGTCATCCGATCGAACAATCGTGTCGAGAGGGTTATCGCGTTGCCGCCGCGCCCGAGCGAAAAGGGGGTGATCGTCGGAGAGGGATTGGAGCCGAGGCCGAGCATGGAGGCCACGGGCATCGGGGAGAGCATGTGGGCGACGTCGAACTGGCGAAAGGCCAGGCGGTCGCGCACGTTCGCCCAGGACACGTCCTTGACGAGGTCGAGCTTGATGCCCTCCTTCTCGGCAAAGCCGAATTCCGCCGTGGCGATCAGGACCGAGGCATCGACCAGCGGGATGAAGCCTGCCCGCACGATCCGGGATCCCTCGGTCGCGGCGCGGGGCGGTGCAGCCAGGTCGTCCGTGTTGCTGTCGTTCATCGTCATCACCATTTCGCTTTCCTCCGCCCGGGGCGCCCGCTGCCGGGCGGCACGCCGTCCGCCGTCACATCAGCAGTCCCGCTGCCGTCACCACGCTCTGGGCAATCTCGGCGATCTTCTTCTTCTCGTTCATCGCGGTCTGGCGCAGGAGGGCAAAGGCCTCTTCCTCGGACAGGCCACGCATCTTCATCAGGATGCCCTTGGCGCGATCGATGATCTTGCGCTCTTCCAGGGCGGACCGGGCTTCGGCCAGTTCGCGCTGCAGGCGGCTGAAGGCGTTGAAGCGGCTGACCGCCATCTCGAGGATGGGCTTCACGCGCTCCTTCTTCAGGCCGTCGACGACATAGGCCGAAACCCCGGCATCGACCGCGGCCACGATCGAATCCTCGTCCGACTTGTCGACGAACATCGCGATCGGGCGCTTCACCGCCCGGGAAATCTGGAAGATGCTTTCCAGCATGTCGCGGTTCGGATTCTCGATATCGATGACGATGACGTCGGGATTGATCTCCATGATCCGGCGCGCAAGCCCGTTCATGTCGTCGATGATGGTGACGTTGTCGTAGCCGGCCTCGCGCAGGCCCACCTCGATGATCGAGGCACGGATGCTGTTCTCATCGATGACGAGGACGCTGAGGCTCGCGGGCTTCGGAGTTCGGCTGGTCACGGAACTACTGCCGGTCATTCGTGTCGAGAGCGCCGGACCATGCTCGCACCGCAGGGGGGATTTGGAAAGGTGACATGCCCGCAGTGTCGTCCTGTTACCCCCGGCGCAGTCCGCTCCAGAGCCGTCGTCCTTGAATGCGCGATGAAGGACTAAAAATCAAGCATTTTTTTGACATGCATAATTTTTAGGCTGAATGGGCGGGTTTTCATCGTGCGGCGACGCGTGAACGCGCTCCTATGCAAATTCGGGCGCATCCTGCGATGCGCCCGAAGTGTGTACCAGATGTGGCCTGGGAGCGATTTTTCGCCTCAGGCGGCGTCCGGGCGGTGGACCGTCTTGACCTCGAGGAAATCCTCCAGCCCGAAGATGCCGCCTTCGCGGCCGTTGCCGGACTGCTTGAAGCCGCCGAAGGGGCTGCCGTAGCGGTGCGGGCCGCCATTGATGTGGACCATGCCGGCCCGGAGCCTGGCGGCGACGCGTTCGGCGCGCTCGGCATTGCCGGTCTGGACATAGGCGGCAAGGCCGTAATTGGTGTCGTTGGCGATCGCGATCGCTTCTTCCTCGGTGTCGAAGGGAATGATCGCGAGCACCGGGCCGAACACCTCCTCGCGGGCGATGCGCATGTCGTTGCTGACGTCGGCAAAGATCGTCGGTTTGACGAAATAGCCCTGTTCGAAGCCCTGCGGCTTGCCGGGGCCACCGATGAGCACGCGCGCGCCCTCGGCGACGCCGGCCTCGATCAGCGCCTGGACCCGGCCGAACTGGATGTGCGAGACCAGCGGACCGATATGGCCGCCTTCGTCTTCCGGATTGCCGACGCGGGCCTCTTCGCCGGCCTTGCGGGCGATCTCGACCGCCTTGTCGTAGACCGAGCGCTGCACCAGCATGCGGGTGGGCGCATCGCAGGACTGGCCGGAATTGTTGAAGCATTCGGCGACGCTTGCGGCGACCCTGTCCTCGAGGTCGGCATCCTCGAAGACGATGTTCGGTGACTTGCCGCCGAGTTCGAGCGTGACGCGCTTGACCGTATCGGCCGCGTCCTTGCTGACGGCGATGCCGG
Organism: Rhizobium sp. TRM96647; assembly: GCF_025780115.1. Lineage (NCBI taxonomy): Bacteria > Pseudomonadati > Pseudomonadota > Alphaproteobacteria > Hyphomicrobiales > Rhizobiaceae > Rhizobium > Rhizobium sp. TRM96647. The sequence continues at coordinate 53,892 of NZ_JAOXHF010000016.1, read as the reverse complement.
CGCGGGTCGAGCCCGTAAACGACATCATGTCGATGTCCTTGTGCTTGGAAAGGGCCGCGCCGCATTCGATGCCGTCGCCGTTGACGAGGTTGAACGTGCCGGCGGGGAAGCCGGCCTCGTCGACCATCTCGGCATAGAGCAGCGCGTTGAGCGGGGTGAACTCGGACGGCTTCAGCACACAGGTGCAGCCGGTCGCGAGCGCCGGTACGACCTTCAGCGCGATCTGGTTGATCGGCCAGTTCCAGGGCGTGATCAGGCCGCAGACGCCGATCGGCTCGCGGCGGACGACGTCGCCGTTCGGCAGCACCTCGCGGCCTTTCAGCCGCTTCAGCGCGTCGATGAAGCCTTGCAGGTGGCCGACGCCGACGTCGGCCTGCTGCTCCGTGCTCATGGTGATCGGAGCGCCGAGTTCGAGCGTGATCGTGCGGGCCATCTCGTCGTAGCGGCGCTTGTAGATCGACAGCAGCTTTTCCAGAAGCGCGATGCGCTCGTCGACGCTCGTCTGGCTGTAGCTGGAAAACGCCTTCTTCGCGGCAGCGACGGCGCGGTCGATGTCGGCGGCGGTGCCCATGGAGATCCAGGCGACTGGCTTCTCGGTGGCCGGATTGATGACCTCGAGGTCGTTCGGCCGGATCGGGTCGACCCACTTGCCGTCGATGTAGAATTTGCGCTTGTCGAGCATGCTACTCTCCCATTCCAACTTCTTTTCGCTGTCCCCTGCCATTGTCGACTGACAGGCCTGGCGGAGGATGGTCCCCTGCCGGCAAAAGCGCAAGTGGCTGCGACGGCACAGGCCGCGTCAGCCGGCCTTGATCTGCATGAAGCGGATACGGTTGCCGAAGGGGTCGGTCACCTCGACTTCCAGCCTTCCGTCCGTATCCTGCAGGCCGGGCTTCATGTAGCGATAGTCCTTTGCGGCCAGTTCCTGCTGCAGGTCGCGCACGCCCTTCATGTAGACGACCATGTTTCCGCCTGGCGTCGCATCGCCTGCATGTTCGGACAGATGAAGATGAAGGCCGGCCCGCGAGATCTGGGTGTAGAGCGGGAAGTTCTGACCGTAGCGATGTTCCCAGTCGACCGTGAAGCCGAGGAAGCCGAGATAGAACTCGTGCGCCTTGGCAACGTCGAAGATCCGGATGATCGGCACCGCCCGCTCGAAGGCGATCGCCTCGTCCGCAGCAGCCTCGATGCGGGAGGACATCAGATTCCAGTTCGCCAGACCGAACTGGCGGGCGACAATTTCCAGCGCTTCGCTGTGGGTGATTTCGAGGCTGCGGCGGGCAAGTGCTTCTCGCAAGGCTTTCGCCATTGCCTTCGCGTCGCGATAGTCGCGCATGAACGTTCCCCTGTCAGGGCAAAGCCTTCGTCAGTGTCCGCGTTGCCGACGTCTTCGCCCGACGGTGAAACGGTCAGGAGAGATCAGGGAGGCGTTCGCCATGCCCGGATCGATGGGCGCGGACAGCGGGCCGCCTCAGCCCTGCCGGACAATAGCCGGGTGCCGGGCCGATTTGCAAGAACGACGGCATTATCCGCCGGGCGGTCTTTGGTAGAAATCGCGGGCAGCGGCGCTGAACCGCCGCCGCTCCTCGGCATCGGTATAGAACATGTGGCCGCCCCGATAGACTTTCAGCTCCGCGCGGTCCTCGACGAGGGAGGCGGGCATGTGCTCGATGATGTAGCGGCTCACGCCATAGGGGGTGAGCGCATCGCTGTAGCCGTGGGCGACGAGGAGGCGGAAGGAGGGGATCACCGAGAAGAGCGTGCGCAACTCGTCTGTCGCGCCGGTGGTGGATCGCGATCCGTCCCAGTCCCATTGGCGGTTCACGCCGGTATCGAGCAGGCGATAGGTCATCTCTGTGACGTATCGCAACTCGTCGCGGGCATAGGCGGCAAAGGCCGCGCCATAGGCCCGCGTATAGCCGTCCAGGATGGCGTCGTCGCCGCGGCCGGAACGGCTTTCGGGGTAGGGGTCGTCCGACAGGAACGCCGCGTCATAGGGGCTGGCGACCTTGCCGGTCGCGCCGCCGGGGCTCTTCCGGTAGAGATCGCCGACGAAGCCGCGGGCGCGGGCGACATCCTCCCTGGCGATGCCGGTCATGTCGGCAATGCGGCCGTAGAGCTGTTCGGCCTCCTCGCCGGCAGGTGCGGGGCCGGCCAGCGAGACCAGATAGTCGCGCATGGCCCATCGCTCGGCCGTGGCCACCTGTTCCTCGGTGAAGCTGCCCTTGCGCTCCAGCTCGGCTGCGGCGAGCGAGGGCAGTTGCAGCGCGGCGGCGAGGGGATCGTTGCCGGGGCGGAAGATGAAGCTGCCCTCGATCAGGGGCGATATCATGACAATCCCGGAGACGAGGATGCCCTGGCTGTCCTTCAGCGCGCTTGCGACCTTTGCGGCGCGCAGGCCGCCATAGCTCTCGCCCAGGAGAAATTTCGGCGAGGCGAGGCGGCCCTGTTTCTGGGCATAGAGGGCGATGAATTTCGCGATGCTTTCCGCATCGCTCTGCACGCCGTAGAACGCTGGTTCCGCCGCCTTGTCGGCGACCCGGCTCCAGCCGGTCCCGGCCGGATCGATCAGGACGAGGTCGGTGAAGTCGAGCCAGCTGTCCGGATTGTCGGAAAGGGCCGGCTGCGTTCCATCCCCGTTGGCGCCTTGAAACTCGAGGATCCGCGGGCCGACGAGCCCGAGGTGCAGGTAGGCGGAGGCCGCCCCCGGCCCGCCGTTGAAGGCAAAGGTGACGGGCCGGTCGGGACCGCCGTCGTCGGCGACGTAGGCGGTGTAGAACAGCCCGGCATTGATCTTTCCGTCCTGCCCGCGCAGGTCGATCGTTCCGGCTGTGGCAGTGTAGGGGAGATCGCCGTCGGGGCGCTTGAGGACATGCCGGGTGACGGCGTCCGCCGGCAAAAGATCCAGCAGCCCCGAACTCTGGCTTTCTGCTACCGGCGGCGCCGCTTGCGCGAACGCCTGCGCCGGCGAGGTCGAAAACGCGGCCGCAAGGACGATCAAAAGCAGGTGCAGACGCAACGTTTCCCTCCCGTTCCATGGCGCTGCCTGCACTTTAGGGGCAGGCGGGAGCGACAGGAACTCAACAGAATTTGATCGCGATCGATCGCCGCGGCCGGACGCCGGGCGCGCTACGACCGGCCGTTCGCCACCGTGCCGGGTGCACAGCAGTCGTCGTCCAGCCCCGTCGCCAGCCGTTCGAGGATGGGGCAGTCCGGGCGGTCGTCGCCGTGGCAATGGGAGGAAAGGTGCTGCAGGGTCATCACCATCTCCTGCAACTGGTGCATCTTCGCCGTCAGTTCCTCGATGTGCTCGCCGGCGATGCGCTTGACGTCCGCGGAGGCGCGGCTGCGGTCCTGCCAGAGCGCCAGGAGATCGCGGATCTGGGCGATGGAAAAGCCGAGATCGCGCGAGCGGCGGATGAAGGAGAGGGTGGCGAGGTCCTTCGGCCCGTAGGTGCGATAGCCGGCCCCGGTGCGATCGGCCTGCTGGATCAGGCCGATCGCTTCGTAGTGGCGGATCATCTTGGCGGTGACGCCGCTGGCGGCCGCAGCCTCGCCGATATTCATGTCCTGTCCTCCCTGCTTGCGTGGTGCGTGCCGGCGGGCCGGAACCGCTTCAGCCTGAGGGCGTTGCTGACGACGAAGACGCTGGAGAGCGCCATCGCGCCCGCCGCGATCGCAGGCGACAGCAGGATGGCGAAGGCCGGGTAGAGCACGCCTGCGGCAACCGGGATCAGCGCCACGTTGTAGCCGAAGGCCCAGAACAGGTTCTGGCGGATGTTGCGCATGGTCGCCCGGGAGAGGGCGATCCCGGTCGCGACGCCGCGCAGGTCTCCGGCCATCAGTACGATATCGGCGCTCTCGATGGCGACATCGGTTCCCGTGCCGATGGCGATGCCGGTATCCGCGGCGGCAAGGGCAGGGGCATCGTTGATGCCGTCGCCGACGAAGGCCACCTTCCGGCTGCCGCCTTGCGACAGCGCCTTGACAGCTGCGACCTTGCCGTCCGGCAGGACCTCGGCCATCACCTGGTCGATGCCGAGGTCGGCCGCCACGGCGTCTGCAGTACCGCGATTGTCGCCGGTAATCATCGCGACCTCGATGCCGAGCGCCTTCAACTGCGCGATCGCTTCCCGGGTGGTGGGCTTCACCGGATCGGTCACCGCGAAGAGGGCGGCGAGCCGGCCGTCGATCGCGGCATAGAGGGGCGAGGCGCCCTGGCCTGACAGCCGTTGCGCATCCCCGGCGAAGGGTGATGTATCAAGGCCGAGTGCGGCCATGTGGCCGGTCGAGCCGATCTCGATCCGGCGCCCGGCGACGCTTGCCGAAATGCCGCGGCCGGATGTCGCCTCGAAGGCATCGGCGAGCGGAAGATCCAGTCCTTCCGCCTTCGCCGCCTCGTGGATGGCGAGCGCGATCGGGTGCTCCGAGCGGACCTCGGCCGCAGCCGCGAGTGCCAGGACCTCCTGCCGGTCGAAGCCTTCGGCCGGGACGATCTCCGTCAGGGTCGGCCGGCCGAGCGTCAGCGTGCCGGTCTTGTCGACGGCGACGATGTCGGTCGTCTCGAGCGTCTGCAGGGCGGTGCCCTGCCTGAACAGCACGCCGAGTTCCGCCGCCCGCCCGGTGCCGGTGATGATCGAGGTGGGCGTTGCAAGGCCCATGGCGCAGGGGCAGGCGATGATGAGGACGGCGACGGACGCCACCAGCGCGTGCGCCAGCGCCGGGTCGGGGCCGAGTGCGTACCAGAGGCCGAAGGTGACGAGCGCCGTGGCGATGATCGCCGGCACGAACCACTGGGTCACGCGGTCGACCAGCGCCTGGATCGGCAGCTTGGCGGACTGCGCGTCCTCGACCATGCGGATGATCTGCGACAGCACCGTATCGGTGCCGACATGCGTGGCACGAAAGGAAAACGAGCCGGTCGTGTTCAGGGTGCCGCCGGTGACGGGATCGCCGGTCTTGCGCTCGACCGGCATCGGTTCGCCGGTGATCATGGATTCGTCGACGAAGGAGCGCCCCTCGGTGACGTCGCCGTCCACCGGGACCTTTTCACCGGGCCGCACCAGCACGATGTCGCCCGGCATGACCGCTTCGAGCGTGACATCGACCGGCTGGCCATCCTTCAGGATGCGGGCCGACGTCGCCCGCAGCCCGGCCAGGTGGCGGATCGCTTCGCCCGTCCGGCCCTTGGCGCGGGCTTCGAGGAAGCGGCCGGCGAGGATCAAGGTGACGATGACGGCAGCCGCCTCGAAGTAGACGTTGGCGGTGCCGCCCGGCAGCCAGCCCGGCGCAAACGTCGCGACGGTCGAGAAGCCCCATGCGGCGGCCGTGCCGATCACGACCAGCGCGTTCATGTCCGGCGCCCCGCGCAGGAGGCTCGGCACGCCCTTGCGGAAGAAGCGCGCGCCGGGTCCAGCGAGCACGATCGTCGCCAGCACGAACTGAATGACACGGCTCGCCTGCATGCCGATCGTCTCGTGAATGTAGTGCCCGAACGCCGGCACGGCATGCGAGCCCATCTCCATGACGAAGAGGGGAGCGGTCAGCAGGGCGGCGAGGATGAGCGAGCGGCGGAGGCTCGCGACCTCGGCCGCGCGCCGGTCCTCATCCGACGGCGTCTCGGCGGCGGCGGCGCGCAGGGCGTGATAGCCGGTCCGTTCGATGGCGGCGGCGAGATCGTCGAAATCGACGGTGCCGCGCAGGAAGCGGACGCGAGCGTGTTCGCTGGCGAGGTTGGCGGTGGCGTCCAGAACGCCCGGCACGGCCTTCAGCGCCTTTTCCACCCGCGCGATGCAGGAGGCGCAGGTCATGCCCTCGACGGGGAATTCGAGCGTCTCCTCGCCGACGCCGTAGCCGGCCGCCCGGACAGCCTGCGCGACGCCGGCGATATCGGCCTTGCCGTCGAAGCCGATGTCCGCCCTTGCGGTGGCGAGATTGACCCGGGCGCTTGCGACACCGGGAACGGCAGAGATCGCCTTCTCGACGCGGCGCACGCAGGAGGCGCAGGTCATGTCCTCGATGGCGAGCTTGACCGTCTGGGCGGGAAGGGGGGCTGCGGCCTGGGGTTCCTTGACTGTGAGCATGATGCGGATTCCTTATGTTGGAAGCATCATGCACCTTCCCATCATGTCAAGGTCAAGCCGTTGTTTCGCCGCGGCCCGCACGGAACGCTCCGGTCGCCGTCAACTCAGGTTGACGACCTTCGCCCGTTCGGGGACGAGGCGTCGCCTGGGCCTGACCTTGTCCGGCACGGCGAGCGGTACCACGGGCGCTACCGTCAGTGTTGCGACGGCAGCGGTGGTCATGTCGGCGCACAGGAAGTCGGCGTTCAGTGACGCACCGGCCTCGACCGCGGCCTCGAGATCGGGTTCCTCGTCTTCGTTCACCTCCGGCTTCCACAGCGCCACGCCTACCCGCAGCGCCGCGTTGATCCGCTTCAGGCGACGGACGGCGAAGCGGGCATGCTTCAGAGAATCCTGGTTGAGATAGCAGATGACGATCGTATCGAGATCGGCTACCGGGATCTGGCGGATGCGCGCCGGCTCCATCAGGCGATGGTTCTCTGCGACCGCCTGTGCGCCCTCCACGCGAAGGACCTGGGCCAGCATCGCCGCGGTCACGTCGTCCAGCTCGCCGCGACCGCCGATACAGAGGATGCGCAGGCGGTCGCCGGCCTCCGTTGCCGCCTCCTTCGTTTCGTCCGGATCGACGAGCGCGTCGTCGCCGTCGTCCTCCTGCGCCTCTTCGAGGGCGATGTCGTCCATGTTGGCGACGAGCGTCATCCCGCTTTCGGCCACCCGCAGCCGCTGCGTCTCGCTCATCACGCCCCGGGCGCGATCGTGCTCGGCCAGGGCCAGTGCCGGGATCGCCACGGTCGCGTAGTAGTCGATCAGGTAGTCCTCCTCCAGCCGTTCCTCGGCCTGGTCCGTGGCCTCGTCCGGGTCTCCGGCGAGGAGGCGCTGATAGAGCCTTGCATGCGGGGCGAGCACCGGGTCGCTGCCGAAGAGGACCTGGAGGAAGCCGAACTGCGGAACGTGCTTGCCCAGCACCACCAGGCACACTGTCAGCGGCGTCGACAGAACCAGCCCGACCGGTCCCCAGATCCAGGCCCAGAAGATCGCCGATACGATGATCGCAAGCGGCGACAGGCCGGTCTTGGAGCCATAGAGCGTCGGCTCCACCACGTTGTTGATCACGAGTTCCATGACGATGAAGAGCGCCGCCGTCCAGATCAGCATCGTCCAGCCCGGGGCGACGGCCACGGCGAGGAACAGCGGCAGGATCATCGCGATGATCGGGCCGATATAGGGCACGAAGCGGAAGACGATCGCGAGCAGCCCCCACAGGATCGCGTTGGGAATGCCGATCAGCCAAAGCCCGATCGCCACCGGCACGCCATAGAGGATGTTCACCACGAGCTGCATCAGGAGGTAGTGCCCGACGCGGGTTCCGGCGTCCTCCAGCGCCTCGGTGGTTCGATGCAGGTCGCCATAGCCGACGAGGCGGATGAAGCGGTCGCGCAGGTCTTCCCGTTCCAGCAGCATGAAGATGACGACGACGATCACGAGGCCCGCCATCGCCACCGGCGCCAGCATCGGCACGATCAGGTTGGTCAGCACCTGGATCGGATGATCCGGCGCGTAGATCTCGACGAGCACGGGCCTTGTGGGGGTGTCGTCCTCGTTCGGTGCTTCGCTGTTCGTCTCGCTGATCTCCTTGCTGATGCGCTCCAGCACGGACGAGATCTGGCTGAACACGCCGGTTCCGGAGCCGGCCTCGCGCATGGCCTCGATCTTGCTGACGACGTTTGCCTGGTAGGTCGGGATGCTGCGGGCCAGATGGGTCACCTGCAGCGCGATGACGAGGCTGACGACGGCGATCAGCGAAAAGGCGAACAGGGCCGTCGAGATGACCGCCAGCACCCGCGAAAAGCCGACCCTGCGCAGCATGGTCACGACCGGTGCGAGCGCGAAGGTGAGCAGGAGCGCGATCGCGATCGGCAGGAACACGTCGCGCGCCAGATAGAGCATCGCGACCGCGCCGACGAAGGTCAGGAGGGTGGGCATGTTCGGCCGTGCGCCCTGCAGCGACGGCACGTCAAGGTCTCGGAACTCGTCGCTTCGCTCGGCCATCCTGTCCTCCCGTCCGCAAGCAGATAGTTCGCGAAGCGGAGCCGGCAAGCTGGGGCCGCTGCGATTTCCGCGCATGCGGGCGGCCTCAGGGGAATTTCGGCAAGATGCGGCGGGCCGTTGGGCCACGGCAGAAGGGGGACGGGCGCGCCGGAGCGCGCCCGAAGCATTCAGGCAACCTTGAAGGTGATCTCGTCGACGCCGTCCACATGGGCGACCATCACGTCGCCGCGGACGATGCCGCCGACGCCGGCGGGCGTGCCGGCGAAGATCAGGTCGCCGGCCTGAAGGGTGAACAGCCTCGACAGGTAGGAAATCATCTCCGGCACCTTCCAGATCATCTGGTTGAGGTCGCCGCTCTGGCGAAGCTCGCCGTTGACCTTGCACCAGAGCGCGCCCTCTGTCGGATGGCCGATCTTCTCGACAGGGTGCAGCGGGCCGCAAGGGGCGGAGCCTTCGAAGGCCTTGCCGGTTTCCCAGGGGCGGCCGAGCTTCTTGGCCTCGCCCTGCAGGTCGCGCCGGGTCATGTCGAGGCCGACGGCATAGCCATAGACGCAATCGAGCGCCTTATCGAGGGGGATGTTGTCGCCGCCGCTCTTCAGCGCTACGACGAGTTCGGCCTCGTGATGGACGTCGTTGCTCTCCGAGGGGTAGGGGAAATCGTTGCCGGGCCGGACCAGGGTGTCGGGGTTCTTCTGGAAGAAGAACGGCGGCTCCTTGTTCGGGTCGTGGCCCATCTCGATCGCGTGGTCGGCGAAGTTCCGGCCGACGCAGTAGATGCGGTGCACCGGGAAGAGCGCCTGGCTGCCTGCGACCGGCAGGGTGGGAACGGGCGCCGGCTTGAAGACGTATGCGGCGTTGATGGAGGTCATGTCGTTCATTATCGCGCTCCTGCGTAATATTCGATGCGTTTTTCAAAGTGTTCCACGGCCGCGGACAGAAGCATGGCTGCCGCGAAGAGGATGATTGTCAGAGCCCAGAACCGCTCCATGTCGAAGCTGCGGGAATAGAGCTCGAAGAGTTCGCCGTAACCTATGATGGAGACGAGGATCTGGCCGATGACCACGCCCTTGACCCCGCGGATCAGCCCGATGCGGATGCCCGCGAGGATCTCGGGAAGGGCGGAGAGCAGGATGATCTTGGTGAAGATCGTGAAGCGCGAGGCGCCGTAGCAGCGTCCCATCTCGATCAGCGAGGGCGGCACCTGCATGACGCCGGCGCGGGCGTCGAGCACGATGATCCAGACGGCGAACAGGAAGACGGTGACGAACACCGTCGTCTCGCCGAGCCCGAACAGGATCATCAGGATCGGAACCAGGGCCGACAGCGGCGCGCTGACGAACATGTTCACCCACAGGCCGAAGATGTTGTCGACGACCTTGAACCGTCCCATGGCCACCCCGAGCGGCACGCCGACGGCGATCGCCAGCGTCATGCCGAGGGCAAACGAGCGGAGCGTGATCTGTGTGGCGTTCTGCCACGAGCCCGTCTGCACCAGCCCGAAGCCGGCGGCGATCACCGAGGTCATCGGCGGGATCAGGAAGATGACGTCCATCCTGCCAACGATTTCCCAGACCAGCGCCCAGAAGATCAGCGAGGTCATCATCGGAATTTTGATGCCGAAGAGTTTCATGGCGCCTCACTCCGCATATTGCCTGAGGCCCTGCCAGATCTCCTCGACCACATCGAGATAGCCCTTGTCACGCCGGATCACGTCCGGTGCGGCGGAGCGGTCGATGGCGGGCTCGATGATCTGGGAGACGCGGCCTGGGCGCGGCGACAGAAGCACGATCCGGTCGGAGACGTAGACGGCTTCCTCGATGGAATGGGTGACGAACAGGAAGGTCTTGCGCTCCTTGTCGACCAGGCGGAGCAGGTCTTCCTGGAACTTGCGCCGGTTCTGCTCGTCGACAGCCGAGAACGGCTCGTCCAGCAGCAGCACGTCGGCGTTCACCGAGAATGCCCGGGCGATGCCGACGCGCTGGCGCATGCCGCCGGACAGTTCGTGCGGATACTTCTCCTCGAAGCCGGACAGGCCGACCTCGTTGATATAGTGCCTTGCGATCCTGTGCCGCTCGGCCTGCGGCATGCCCTTCAACTCGAGGCCGAAGGCGACGTTGCGCAGCACGGTCGCCCAGGGCATCAGCGCGAAATCCTGGAAGACGAAGGCGCGCTCCGGCCCGGGTCCGGTGACGACCCTGCCGTTGATGCGGATCTGGCCGGAGGTCGCCGGCACGAGGCCCGCGATGATCTTCAGAAGCGTGGTCTTGCCGCAGCCCGACGGGCCGAGCAGGGTCGTCAGCTTACCGCGCTCGAAATCGAGGTTGATGCCGCGAAGGGCCTCGATGTCGCCGTAGCGCTTGCAGATGTCGCGCACTTCGACGATGGCGTCCGGCGTGGCGTTGTCGGCCGTCCGCAGGGGGATGGGGTTGGCCATGTCACTTTCTCCTCTTTTCGGGACGCAGGAAGCGCAGTTCGACATATTGCAGGGCTGCGAGCGTCAGCGTCGACACGGCGATAATGGATGCCACGGCCGCATACATGTGGGCGTAGTTGGCGACCGAGCGGTGATAGGTGATGAGGTCGCCGATGCCGGTGGGGGTGATCAGCAGTTCGGCGAGCATGACGCCGATGAAGCCGGCGGCGATGCCGAGCCGAAGGCCGGCAAAAAGCACCGGCGTCGCATCCGGAATGACGATCTTGAAGATCTGCTGCATGCGCGTGCCCTGGAACGAGCGGCACATGTCGACCAGCGACGGATTGACGTGGCGGACGGCCTTGTACGAATTGAGCACGATCACGGGCAGTGCCAGCATGATCACCGCCAGCGTCTTGGCGACGAGGCCGATGCCGTAGACGAAGGTGACGAGCGGCACGAGCGCGGCCATGGGGGCCGCCTGGAGCACGATGAAGACGGGGGCCAGCAGCCATTCTGCCTTGTCGGAAAGCCCCATGATGATGCCGAGGCCGATCCCGAGGACAGCCGAGATGGCGACGCCGAGAAGAAGCGGCTGGAAGGTGATGAAATAGGCGGGCAGCAGCGTGCCGTCGAGCGCCATCTCGATCAGGGCCGACAGCGTCTCGAAGAACGTCGGAAAGGCGAAGCTGATCGGCACCCGGCCGGCGATTTCCCATGCGGTGAACAGGATTGCGAGCGACACGGCGACCCAGAAGGATTTCCGGCGCCGGGCGAAGTCGGCGAGCGCTTCGACGATGCTGGAGGAGCCGCTGCCGGCTCCTCCCGTCGCGCTCACCTTTTGCGGTGAAGCGGCCATGTGCATCTACTTGGTTCCAGTCTTGGCGAGCACCGCGTCCAGCGCGGTGAGATCCCAGAAGTCCTCGACCTTCAGGTCCTCGGCCTTGCCTTCCAGCGCGCCCGAGATGGTGTAGAAGTCGAAGTCGTCGCGGGCTGCGTCGGTGCCGCCGCCGTTGAGCGGAAGCGTCGTGGCGACCTCCGTGAAATAGGGCTCGATGTCGGCAACCATTTCCGGCGTGGCGTCGGGCAGGAGCTTGTACTTGTCACGGAGCGCGATGGCCGCCTTGGGGTCCGCCGCGACCTCGCGCCAGGTGGTGAGGATGCTCTCGACGAGGATCTCGACGTCCTTTTTGTTCTTTTCCAGATAGTCGGTGTTGGCAAAGAGCGCCTCGTCCGTCGCGCTGACCTCTCCCAGCGGCAGGAAGATGAACTTGCCGGGGGCCTCCTTTTCCAGAATGCGCTTGCCGGACGAGTCCACGATCGTCGCCTTGACGTTGCCCTGCAGCAGCGCACCGGTCCGCACTTCGGCGCCCGGCACGTAGGAGATGTTGGAATAGGTGATGCCGTTCTTGTCGGCCATCAGCCTCATGATCGCCTCCGTGCCGGAGCCGCGGGAGTGAACGGCGACCTCCTGGCCGTCCAGGTCCTTCCACTCCTTGTAGGCCTCGGAATTGACGACCGGGTAGAACTGCAGCTTGGAGAGCTGCATGAAGATACGGATCGGCGCCTTGACCTTCTGCAGCAGCGCATAGGGGCCGCCGACGCCGATGTCGGCCTGGCCGCTGACGACGGCCTGGGCGGCGATGTCCTCGCTCTTCAGGAAGGTGACCTGGACGTCGACGCCCTTTTCCTTCGCCCGCTCGAGCGCGGCGAGAAGGTGCAGGGATTCGACGGTGGCGATATCGCCGAAGGCGACGCGCATGGGATCGGCAAGCGCCCATCCCGGGATTGCGGTGGCAAGGCAGAAAGCGGCGGCAGCCGCCGACGCCCTCATTCGTCTGGCAAACATGTTCATATTCGTTCCTCCCAGAAATCGGGCTCCTCGACCCAATCTGGAACCAATTCTTCATTAATATCGAATTGTGTCAACGGGGAAGTGTTGCTGCACGGCAGCATCATGGTGTCCTGGGCGGCCTGAATGTCTCGTAAGTATATGAATTTAATAATTGAAATAAAATTCAATTTCAGCGCTGCCGATTGCGTTGACAGGTACGGCGAAGTTTCTTATAACCAAAACCAATTCAAGATTGGTTTGGCGAAAACATGATCGAAATCACCGATGCGGCAGTTCTGACGAGATTGCGCGATTTCCTGGCCACGACGGACCTGCCCGACGACGGGCGGCTTCCGCCCGAGCGGGAGCTGGCGCAGTCGCTCGAGGTTGGGCGGGGCGCCTTGCGAAAGGCGCTGGCGACCCTCCAGTCGGAGGGCGTCGTCTGGCGGCATGTCGGCAAGGGTACCTTCACCGGCGAACGGCCGATCGACACGGTCGCCGACGTCAACGCCATGGTCCAGCGGACCAATCCGCTCGAGGTCATGGGCGCGCGCATCGCCTTCGAGCCGGAGGTGGCCCGCTGCGCCGCCCTCTATGCGACGGCGGGCCAGGTCGCGGAGATGCGCAACTGCATGCTGAAAGCGCAGCAGGCGCCGACCTGGCGCCAGTACGAGCAATGGGACAACAAGCTGCACCGGACGATAGGCGAGGCGTCGCAGAATTCGCTGCTGCTCGGCCTGCTCGATACGCTGAACGCCGTCCGCCGGGCCGTGACCTGGGGGCGGTTGCGCGACACACCGCTGCGCCCGCCGGCCGACCACCACAGCTTCGAGGAACACGCCCGCATCGTGGCTGCGATCGCCGACCGCGACGGCGCGGGCGCCGCCGACGCCATGCGCCGGCATCTGCGCAGCGTCGAAAGCCATATGCGCGACCGTCTCTGACGGGCGGCGATCCGGGAAGGGCGACGGCACCGGAACGACGAAGGGCTCACCGCAGCGCGGCGAGCCTTGGCACAAAGAGCCTTGTGATGGTCGGTGGAGCCGATCGGCCCCGCCGACCGCCTATGCCGCCCGGCGCCCGGATGCTTCGCGCTGTCCGGACGGGGAGGCGGCATTCCCGCTGAGGCGGAACTGCTCGACGTGTTCCTTCAGGCGCGCCGCTTCCATGGCAAGCGTCGCGCCGGCGGCGTTGCTTTCCTCCACCATCGCCGCGTTCTGCTGGGTGACCTGGTCCATCTGGTTGACGGCGGTGTTCACCTCGCTGAGCCCTACGGACTGTTCGCGCGCCGAGGTGGCGATGGCGTCCATGTGCTGGTTGATCGTGACGATATAACCTTCGATCGTCTTCAACGCCTCGCCGGTCTCGCTGACGAGCTGCACGCCGTTCTCCACCTCGCCGGAGGAGTGCCGGATGAGGTCCTTGATCTCTTTGGCCGCCTGGGCGGAACGCTGGGCGAGTTCGCGGACCTCCTGCGCGACGACCGCGAAGCCCTTGCCGGCCTCGCCCGCGCGTGCCGCCTCGACGCCGGCATTGAGTGCCAGCAGGTTGGTCTGGAAGGCGATCTCGTCGATGACCCCGATGATGTTGGAGATCTGGTTCGACGATTGCTCGATGCGGCTCATCGCATCGACGGCATTGGCAACGACCGTGCCCGATTGCCGCGCGCTTTCGTTTGCGTGGATCGCGACGGCACGGGCTTCCTCGGCGCGCTTGGTGGAGCTGGTGACGTTCGCGGTGATCTCGTCCAGCGCGGCCGCAGTCTGTTCGAGGGAGGCCGCCTGCTGCTCGGTGCGCCGGGAGAGATCGTCGGCGCTGTGGCTGATCTCGCGCGAGCCGCTGTCGATCGAGTTCGTGGCGTTCGCCACCGCCGTCAAGGTCTGCCGCAGCTGTTCGACGGCCCGATTGTAGTCGGCGCGCAGGCTTTCGAAATCGGCGGCGAAGGGCTCGTCGAGCTGGAAGCTCAGGTCGCCCGACGCCAGGTGCTTCAGCCCCGTGGCGAGGCCGTTCGTCGCCTGGGACATCGCGGCGGAGCGGTCCTGCTCCTTCGCTGCCGTCATCCGGCGCTCGTCGTCGGTGCGTTCGCGCTGCTCCTGCGCATCCCGCTCCAGCTCGCGCGTCCGGACGGCGTTGTCCTTGAAGACCTGGACGGTGTTCGCCATCGCGCCCAGTTCGTCGCGGCGGTCGCGACCTTCGACGACGGCGTCGAGATTGCCTTCTGCGAGTTCCGTCATCGTCCCGTTCAGGCGGCGGATGACATTCCCCAGCCTGCGGGCGAAGAGGAAGAAGGCGGCCAGCGCCAGGAGCGCGGTCACGGCTGCCGCGAGCAGCGACATGGTGAGTGCGGAGCGGCCGCTGGCGACCGTTGCCGTGACGTCCGATGCGGCCTCGATCAGGCCGATCGTCTCGCCGGAGAAATTGACCAGCGGCGTCGCCGTCACGAACAGGGTGCGATCGTCCGCATAGGCGTACCGGCCCGGCGCGGTTCCCTGCGCCATGGCCTGCAGTTCCTCGATCGCCACGAGCGGCTCGCCCTCATAGGTCGCAGCCTGCCGCTGGAGCGCACCGTCCTTGGCGACGTAGACGGAGAACGCGCCGTTGATCCTCTCGGCGAGGCGGCTGAAATAGTCGACGGTTAGCTGCGTGCCGACGTCGGCCGAACCGATGGCGGTCGTGCCGTCCATGACGGGTGCCGTTCCGAAGATGGCGATGCCGGCCTTGCCGGGCTCGATGCCGGAGGTCGGCTTGGCCTCGGCGACCGCCGTCTCGATGCCCTTGCGCCGGCCCTTGTTGTTGTCGCCGGCCTTTTCCGGATCGTGGACGCGCGCGATCACCGTGCTGCCGGCATCTGCGAAGCCGATGGACTGGACGTCGCCGCGGGCCTTCAGTTGCGCGAAGCCGGTCTCGAGCGTCCTGACGATGCCTTCGCGGTCGCGCGTCTTCATCATCTCGATGATGGTCGGCTGCCCGGCCACGGCGACCGCAAGGCCGAGATTGGCGCGTTGCTGGGCGTCGATACTGGAAAGAAGGACACCGAGGTCGTTTTTCGACTCGTCCTTCACCGCCTGCTCGATGAGGCTGACCTGCCGATGCCAGCCGATGCCCCCGATCACGCTGCTCGCAAACAGGACCGCGGCGAAACCGCATCCCGTGACGACCATCCAGAGCGGTCGGGCGACCTTCGTTTCCGTCTTCACTGCACAAACCCCTTCCCGTGTTGCATTCTGCATACAGTATTTCCAGCGGAGGTTAGTGCTTGCTTAACTCGCGACACTAATTGTCCCACTCTCGGCAACTAAGGGTAGGCTGTCGCCTCGCCGCCCTTCGGTCTTTCGCCCACAACGACGGGCCTACTCGTCTCTTGGAAAATGCGGCATTGCTCTCTAGACTTCGCCCGCGGCGGGAGGCCGCGGCGAGGGAGGGAGGAGCCCGCGTTTCGTGAAGCAGCGTTTTCGTATCCTTGTCTGGCTCGTGCTCCTGCCGGCCGTCCTCTCTGCGGTGATCGTGCCGGGCGGAGCGCTCGCGACCCGCAGTTACATGGACGAAGCATCGCTGCAGGCGGGTTCGGCGCTTCGCCTTGCCGCTTCGGCGCTGCGGGGGCACCTGAGCCGTTACGAGCCGCTGCCGGCGCTGATCGCCGATCACGAGGATATCAAGCACCTGATCAGCGACCCCGACGACAGGACGCTGCGCCAGGCGGCGAACGCCTATCTCAAGGATATCAACGGCCTGCTGGAATCCTCGGACATCTATGTGATGAAGATGGACGGGGACACGATCGCCGCCAGCAATTTCGACGGGCCGAAGAGCTTCGTCGGGCAAAACTTCAGCTACCGGCCCTATTTCCAGGACGCGGCCAGGGGCGGGCAGTCGCGCTTCTACGCGCTCGGCACGACGTCGCTGAAGCGCGGCTACTATTTTGCCTCGCCGATCCGCGTGGACGGAGAGATCCGCGGCGTCATCGTCTTCAAGGTCGACATCGATACCATCGAGGCCAGCTGGCAGGGCGGCGAGTACAAGATCTTCGTCTCCGACCCGGAAGGCATCATCTTCATGACCGGCAGCCCTGAATGGCTCTATTCGGCCATCCTGCCGCTGACGCCGGAGCGGCTCGAACGGACCCAGGCCTCGCGCCGCTATGCCGAGGCGGTGCTGAAGCCGCTGCCCTTTCACGCAAACGAGACGACGGGGCACCGGCTGATCACGCTTGCCGACGGCGGTGCTGCGCGCGAATACCTGGCGCTGTCCCAGTACATGCCCGAGGCCGACTGGACCGTCAGCGTCCTGATGGACACGAGTTCGGTGCGCACCCAGACGCGCACGATGCTGATCGCGGTGCTCCTGTTTCTGGGCCTGGCGGGGCTTGCGGTCGCGATCGTGATCCAGCGGCGCGCCCGGGCGCAGGAGCGCATGCGCATGCAGATCGAGGCGCGCAACGAGCTGGAGCATCGGGTGGAGCAGCGCACCGCCGATCTGGCGCGCGTCAACCGGCGCATCGAACTGGAAATCGCCGAGCGCCGAATGACCGAGCAGAAGCTGCGCGAGACCCAGGCCGACCTCATCCAGGCAGGCAAGCTCGCCGGTCTCGGCCAAATGTCGGCGGCGCTGTCGCACGAACTGAACCAGCCGCTGGCGGCGGCCAAGACCTATGCCGACAGCGCGGCGATGCTGATTGACCGCGACCGTGTCGACGAAGCCCGCGACAATGTCCGGCGCATCTCCGGGCTGATCGACCGCATGGCCTCGATCAGCCGGCACCTGCGGAACTTTGCCCGCAAGCCCAACGAAAAGCTCGGCCCGGTCGCGCTCTCGGCCGTGATGACGGATACGCTGGAGATCGTCGCCGCCCGCCTGAAGTCCGCCGATGCGACCCTTCTGATCGATCTCGGAGAGACGCCCGCCGTGGTCCATGCCGGCTCGGTGCGGCTGCAGCAGGTGCTCGTCAACATCATCACGAATGCCGCCGACGCGGTCGAAGGATTGGCGGACCGCCGCATCCACATCGATGCCGTGCGCAGTGGCAGCAGGGTGGCGATCACCATCCGCGATCACGGGCCGGGCGTGCCCGCGGCGATCGTGGAACGCATCTTCGATCCCTTCTTCACCACCAAGGGTGTCGGCCGTGGCCTTGGGCTCGGCCTTTCGATCTCCTACAACATCGTCAAGGATTTCGGCGGCAGCCTCTCGGTGTCCAATCCGCCTGACGGGGGCGCCGAATTCTGCATCGTGCTCGACGCCGCTCCGGCCCTCAGCGAGGCCGCCGAATGAGCGCAAGCCGCATCCTCCTCATCGACGACGAAGAGGAAATGCGCCGTTCCTCGGCGCAGGCGCTGGGCCTGTTCGGGCTGGAGGTGGTGACCTTCGCCAATGCTGAGCCGGTGCTCGAGCGCGTGGGCTACGGGTTTGACGGCGTAGTGGTCAGCGATATCCGCATGCCGGGAATGGACGGCATGACGCTGCTGCAGCGGATCCGCGAAATGGATGCCGAACTCCCGGTGATCCTCGTCAGCGGGCATGCGGACGTGCAGCTCGCCGTCACCGCCATGCGCGCCGGCGTCTACGACTTCGTCGAAAAGCCGTTCACCGCCCAGCAACTCGCGGCCATCATCCGGCGCGCGCTGGACAGGCGCAGCCTCGTTCTGGAAAACCGCCGGCTGCGCGCGGTCGCCGGCAAGCGCGACGACGTCGAGGCACGGCTGCCGGGACGCACCCAGGTGATGGTGGACCTGCGCTATCGCCTGCGCGCGATCGGCGCGACCGACGCCGATACGCTGATCATCGGCGATACCGGCGTCGGCAAGGAAGTCGTGGCGCGGGCTTTGCACGACATCAGCGCTCGCGCCGACAGGCCGCTGATCGCCATCAATTGCGCGGCCTTGCCTGAAAACCTGATCGAGAGCGAGCTGTTCGGCCACGAGGCCGGCGCCTTCCCGGGGGCGTTGCGTCCGCGCTACGGCAAGTTCGAGCACGGGCGCGGCGGAACCATCCTGCTCGACGAGATCGGCTCGATGCCGATCGAACTGCAGGCGAAATTCCTGCGGGTGCTGCAGGAGCGGGTGATCACGCGGCTCGGCTCGAACGAGCCGGTGCCGCTCGACGTGCGCTTCATCGCGACGAGCAAGGTGAACCTGGAAGGCGAGGTGGCGGCAGGCCGCTTCCGCGCCGATCTCCTCTACCGGCTCAATGTCGCGACCCTGCACGTGCCGTCGCTCGCCCAGCGCCGGGCCGACGTCCCCCTTCTCTTCCTCCAGCTTGTCCGCGAGGCGGCCGCCCGCTACGGCCGCAGCGACATCGAGGTGCCGCCGGAGACGGTGACGGAGATCGCCGGGCGCAGCTGGCCCGGCAACGTGCGCGAGTTGCGCAACGCTGCCGACCGGCTGGTGCTCGGCCTCGAGCCGCAGCGAGAGGACGGCGTCGAACAGAGCCAGAGGCTGTCGGACAAGGTCGCCGCCTATGAACGGAGCCTCATCGCCAGCGCGCTTTCTGCCCATGGCGGCAGCCTGCGCCCGGTCTATGAAATGCTGGGGATCTCGCGCAAGACGCTCTACGAGAAGATGCAGAAGCACGGCCTCGACAAGAACATTCGCTCCGATGGAGGCGACTATGCCTGATGGCGTCCACGCCTGAGCGCCCTGCAATGGGTGGAAATCCACCCATTGCAGGGCCCGTTTGTCCCCGGTC
Source organism: Rhizobium sp. TRM96647 (assembly GCF_025780115.1). Taxonomy (NCBI): domain Bacteria; kingdom Pseudomonadati; phylum Pseudomonadota; class Alphaproteobacteria; order Hyphomicrobiales; family Rhizobiaceae; genus Rhizobium; species Rhizobium sp. TRM96647. Next base: position 34,832 of record NZ_JAOXHF010000016.1, on the reverse strand, counting down.
CCACACATGAAGCGATACATGCCGTAAGATTTTCGCATGCCGGAACGGGCTGGTCGGTTGTTCCATGGGGCGGCTGTCCCACAGTTTCCGCATCCATGACCGGGGCGGAGGGAGCCGCGCCGGCAGGCCAATATCGGGGAGGATCGCAATGAAGGTATTGAACACCGTATTCGGCATGACGGCAGCCGCCGCCATCGCCCTCATTTCCACGTCGGCATCCGCGCAGACCTATCCGGACCGGACGATCACCATGGTCGTTCCCTTCTCCGCCGGCGGTCCGACCGACACCGTGGCGCGCCTCGTCGCCGAATCCATGTCCAAGGACCTCGGCCAGCAGATCGTCGTCGAGAATGTCGGCGGCGCCGGCGGCACGCTCGGTGCCGGCCGCGTCGCACAGGCCGATCCGGACGGCTATACCATGCTGCTGCACCATATCGGCATGGCAACGAGCGCCACGCTCTACCGCAAGCTCGCCTACGATACGCTGAACGCCTTCGAATATGTCGGCCTCGTTACCGACGTGCCGATGACGATCGTCGCCCGCAAGGACTTCGAACCGACCGACCTCAAGGGCCTCGTCGAATACGTCAAGGCCAACAAGGACACCGTCACCGTTGCCAATGCCGGCATCGGCGCCGCCTCGCACCTGTGCGGGATGTTGCTGATGAGCGCGATCGACACGCCGCTCACCACGGTTCCCTACAAGGGCACGGGTCCGGCCATGACCGACCTGCTCGGCGGCCAGGTCGACATCATGTGCGACCAGACCACCAATACGACGAAGCAGATCCAGGGCGGAACGATCAAGGCCTATGCAGTGACCTCGCCGGAGCGCCTGGAAGTCCTGCCGGAGATCCCGACCGCAGCCGAAGGCGGGCTGGCCGATTTCCAGGTCGGCATCTGGCATGGCGTCTACGTCCCGAAGGGCACGCCTGCGGAGATCGGCGAACGCCTGTCGAAGTCGCTGCAGGTGGCACTGAAGGATCCGAACGTCGTCGCCCGTTTCGGCGAACTCGGCACGGTTCCCTCGCCGGAAGCCGATGCGACGCCGGCAGCCCTCAAGGCCAAGCTAGAGAGCGAGATCGCCCGCTGGAAGCCGGTGATCGAGGCCGCCGGCCAGTACGCCGACTGACGTTGAACGTACATGGCCGCCCGCGAGACCTGCGGGCGGCCATGCCGCATCCGGCGCCGGCATGAACCGATCACCTTAGTGAGGCTGCGGGCGCGATGGAGAATTCTGCAGGCCGCCGCGTCGGACTGTCCGAAACCGGCGGCACATGGCGGTCGCGGCCGCGCCCAGGGGGAAACATGAGATCATTGACATTCGACAGCGCCAACGCGCTCTGCGGCGCGCTCTTCATCGGGCTGGGCGGCTTCTTCATCTATCAGAGCCTGGACCTCGAGATCGGCACCGCGCTGCGGATGGGTCCCGGCTATTTCCCGCTGGTGCTGGCCGTCATCCTCACCCTTCTCGGCGCGGTCATTCTCGTGCAGTCGACGCGGGTCGAGGGCGAGCCCTTCGGGCCGATCGCGCTGCGCGGCATAGCCTTCATCCTGCCCGCGCCGATCTTTTTCGGGCTGACAGTGCGGGGCTTGGGCTTTGTTCCCTCTCTGTTCCTCATCGCCCTGATCGCCGCCTTCGCCTCGGCGAGAATGAAAGCGCCGATGGCGGTCGTTCTCGCGATCTCGATCACCCTCTTTTCCGTGGTCGTCTTCAGCTATGCGCTCGGCCTGCCCTTCCAGCGCTTCGGCCCCTGGGTCCGGTTCTAGGAGACGCACATGGATCTCTTCAGCAATCTCGCGCTGGGCTTCTACACGGCCGCCTCACCTGAAAACCTTCTCTTCTGCCTGATTGGCGTGCTGCTCGGAACGCTGATCGGCGTGCTGCCGGGGATCGGCGCGACGGCGACGATCGCCATGCTCCTGCCGATCACCTTCCAGCTCGAGCCCGTCTCCTCGCTGATCATGCTGGCCGGCATCTACTACGGCGCGCAATACGGCGGCTCGACCACGGCGATCCTCATCAACATGCCGGGCGAATCGTCCTCCGCCGTCACCGCCATCGACGGCTACCAGATGGCCCGGAAGGGCAGGGCGGGTGCCGCCCTTTCGATCGCGGCGCTCGGCTCATTCTTCGCCGGCACGGTCTCCACCTTCCTGGTGGCGATCTTCGCCATCCCGCTGACGGTGATCGCGCTGAAATTCGGTGCGGCCGAGTACTTCTCGCTGATGGTCGTCGGCCTCGTGTCCTCCGTGGCACTCGCGCACGGCTCGATCGTCAAGGCGCTGGCGATGGTCACCCTCGGGCTGCTGCTCGGCCTCGTCGGCACCGACATCTATACCGGCACGCCCCGCTTCACCCTCGGCATCCGCGAATATGCCGACGGGCTGAATTTCGTCGCCGTCGCCGTCGGCGTCTTCGGCGTGGCGGAGATCCTGCGCAACCTGGAAGGCGAGAAGACCCGCACGGTGCTGATGGCGAAGGTCAGCGGCCTGTGGCCGACGCGCGACGACTTCAGGCGCATGTTCGGCCCCGTTTTGCGCGGCACGGCGATCGGCTCGGCGCTCGGCATCCTTCCGGGCGGCGGCGCCATCCTCGCGGCGTTTGCCTCCTACACGGTGGAGAAGCGCATTTCGGACACGCCGCAGGAGTTCGGGCAGGGCGCGATCGCAGGCGTGGCAGGGCCGGAATCGGCCAACAATGCCGGCGCCCAGACCTCGTTCATTCCGCTTCTGACGCTGGGCATCCCGGCCAACCCGGTCATGGCGCTGATGGTCGGCGCGATGATCATCCAGGGGATCGTGCCGGGTCCGAACGTCGCCGCCGAGCAGCCCGCCCTCTTCTGGGGCATCATCGCCTCGATGTGGATCGGCAACCTGATGCTCGTGGTTCTCAACCTGCCGCTGATCGGCCTCTGGGTGAAGCTGCTCACCATCCCCTACTACGTGCTGTTTCCGATCATCATGGCCTTCTGCTCGATCGGGGTCTACAGCGTCAATTCCAACGTCTACGACCTCTACGCGGTCGCGTTCTTCGGTTTCGTCGGCTACGTGCTGGTCAAGCTGCGCTGCGAGCCGGCGCCGTTGCTCCTGGGCTTCGTGCTCGGGCCGCTGCTCGAGGAGAACCTGCGCCGCGCCATGATCCTGTCGCGCGGCGACCCGACCACCTTCGTCACCCGCCCGATCAGCGCCATCCTGCTCCTGATCGCGCTGGCCGTGCTCGTGGTGGTGTTCCTGCCTTCGGTGAAGGCAAAGCGCGAGGAGGTCTTCCAGGAAGAGGACTGATGCTATGCCTCGTCCGGCAACGACACGCCGCTGCAATGCTTGTCCTCCGTGTTTGCGGTTGACGAATCCGGCCTCAGACTGTTGAACGCTGCTTGTGTTCGCAACGCGGTGCCGCGGCCGGATAGGGCATGCGGAGCGCCGCGCCGGCGAACAGGAATTGCCATCTGCGCCGCCGGCTGCCCGGTGGCGGTCAGGAAAGGACGCGGAGATGACCAGGAACATCGGCCAGTCGATTGCGACGCTTTCGGCCCGCATCCAGTCGGGGGCGCTGGATCCCGTCGCCCTGGCCGAGGAGACGCTCGACGCCATCGCCGGCTACGGGGACGGATCGGTCTTCGTTGCGCTGACGCGGGAGCGGGCGCTGGAGGAGGCCAGGGCGGCCTCGCGGCGTGTTCGCGACGGCCGGTCGCTCGGCCTTCTCGACGGCATCCCCGTTGCCTGGAAGGACCTGTTCGACCTTGCAGGTCTTGCGACGACGGCAGGCTCGAAGGTGCTGGCTTCCGCCGAACCCGCCACCGGCGACGCGGCCATCGTCGGCGCACTGAAGGCTGCGGGCATGGTGGCGGTCGGTCGGGTCAACATGAGCGAGTTCGCCTTTTCGGGCCTCGGCATCAATCCGCACTACGGCACGCCGCGCAATCCGGTCTCGAAGGATACGGCCCGCCTGCCCGGGGGCTCGTCGTCCGGGTCGGGCGTCGCCGTCGCAGCCGGCCTCGTCCCGGTCTCGATCGGCACGGACACCGGCGGCTCCGTGCGCATCCCGGCCGCCTTCAACGGCATCGTCGGCTACAAGGCGACGCGCGGGCGCTACGACATGCGGGGCGTGTTTCCGCTGGCCGGCAGCCTCGATTCGCTGGGGCCGCTCTGCCGGACCGTGCAGGACGCGATCTGGATCGATGCGGCGATGCGGGGACGGACCGCTTCCGAGGTGGCGCGGGGGAGCGTTCGCGGACTGTCACTGGTGGTGCCGGAAACCGTGGTGTTCGACGATATCGAGGACGGGGTCGCGTCCGCGTTCGAGCAGGCGCTGGAACGGCTGTCCCGGGCGGGGGCGAAGATCCGCCGTCAGGCCTTTCCCGTCTTTCCGGAGATCTTCCAACTGACCGCAAAAAACGGCGCCCTTGTCACGGCCGAAGCCTTTGCCGTCCATGCGGCGCGCCTTGCCGGACCCGAGGCTGCAGGCATGGATCCGCGCGTCGTCGTTCGCACGCGGCTGGGCGAGAAGATCACCGTGGCCGGCTACATCGAGATCCTGCGGACGCGGGAACGGCTGATGGCCGAGTTCGCAGCCGGCCTCGGCCCCGGCGAACTGATCGTGTCGCCGACGGTGCCGCACGTCGCCCCGCCGATCGCGCCGCTGATCGAGGACGATGCGCTGTTCTTCAGGACGAACGGGCAGACCCTGCGCAATCCGTCGATCGGCAATTTCCTCGACTGGTGTGCCGTCTCGATCCCGTGCGGTGTCGGCGATGCCGGCATGCCGGTCGGGTTCCAGGTCGCGGCGCTGGCCCATGAAGACCTGCGTCTGCTTTCCGCAGCGCTTGCCGCGGAAGACGTGATGCGGGGCGTTGATATCCGGTAGGTCGGCGGCGGGCGGCGAAGGTGTAGGCGATCAAGTCGCCGGTTCCAGTTGCAGCTTCAGGCCGTGATAGCGTTCGAGCGTCCGGACGACGTCTGCGCGTTCTTCGGCCTTGCGTTCCGTGTCCCACCCGAGCGCAGCACCGGCGACCGTGGCGATCGCTGCTAGGTCGGCCGCGGTCAGGGCCCCCTGGATCGCCAGCGTCGTCCTCCGCAGCACGATATCGCCCAGATGCTCGACGAACTCGTTGCGTGCGATCCAGTCGATCTCGGCAAGGCTGTAGCCCGTCGCGTCCGGCAACCGTTCCAGATCGGAATACGGCGATCGATGCGACAGGATGGAGCGCGCCGTGGTTCCGTAGCGCGACAGCAGTTCTTCCACCCTTTCCTGCGGGCGACCCGTCTTGGACGCGACCTCTCTTGCCCATTCGGCCCGTTCCGCCGGACCGGGGGGAAAGTCCTTGCCCCCGCCGATCGCGAGGTCGCGGGTCGACCTGCCGCGCGGGCGCTGCAGTCGCTTGAGGATCGTGTCGGCCACCTCCTCCGCAAAGCCGCGGAACGTCGTCCACTTGCCGCCGACGAGCGAGACGATGGCGAAGGGCCGGTCCGCCTCCGGCTCCAGCATCGGCGCCGAATGGTCCCGGCTGATGAGTCCGGGCGCGGAGGCGTCGGAGGCGGGCAGGGGTCTTATGCCGCTGTAGCTGTAGACGACCTGGTCACGGCTGAAGGAAAGGGCGGGCAGCAGCGAAGCGAGGCTTTCCAGGAAATAGGCCGTCTCGGTTTCCTCGCAACGGACATCGTCGGGATCGTCGCTGGGAATGTCGGTCGAGCCCACCAGCGCCAGGCCGAGATAGTCGTAGACGAGGCAGATGCGTCCGTCGTCGGCCTCGAAATAGATCATGTGGCCGTTGAGGCTTTTCACCAGTTCCGGATGGTCGAGCAGGATGTGGGATCCCTTGGTTCCGCCGATCAGGTGAGAGGGCGCGCCGAGCGCCTCGTTTACCCGGTCGATCCAGGGACCGGCGGCGTTCACGACGAGCCTGGGACGGACGGATAGCGTGCTGCCATCGGGGCGCCGGAAATCCAGGCTGCCGTCCTTCGACGACAGGAGCGTCGTGAAATTCAGCGCCGCCGCGTTCGGGTTCGCGCCAATTCCGTCGGCGACCAGTTCGTAGACAAGCCGCTCCGGCCGACTGATCTTCGCATCGTAGTAGATGCCGCCGGCGACGATGTCGGGTGTGACCTTCGGCATTTCGGCCAGCGCGCGCCGGCGCAGGAGCAGCCGGTGGCGCGGCATCACCTGGTTGCGCGAGCCATAGAAATCGTAGAGCGCCAGCCCGATCTTGACGAGCACGGCGCCGCGGCTGCGCGGCGCGGTGGTCGAGCCGAAAAGCGTGCGAAGGGCGGCCCAGATCCCGCGCGTCCAGGAGAACACCGGGATGAAGGTCGGCAGCGGTGTGACGCAGTGCGGCGCGTTCTTCAGGAGCAGGTTGCGCTCCAGCGTCGACTGAGCCACCAGCCCGAACTCGCCGGTCTCCAGATACTTCAGGCCGCCATGGATGAGGCGCGATGGTGCCGCGCTCGTGCCGGAGCCGAAGTCGGCCTTGTCGACGATCAGGCAGCTGACGCCCTGCAGGCTGAGGTCGCGGAAGAGCCCCGCGCCGTTGACGCCGGCGCCCAGGATGACGACGTCGACGCCGTCCTCGGCCAGTTTCGAAAGGCGCAGGTCCATGTCGGCGGCGGTCTCGGTCATTTCGGATATTCCAGGTCTTCAGGCATGGGACGGGGGAGGGGGAGAAGCAGGTGTCGTCGGGCGATCAGCCGCGCGGCGGGCCGTCGGAGGCGGTGAGTTGCGAGATGCGCGGCCAGAGCGGCGTCATTGCCTGCGCGATATCGCAGAACAGTCGGTAGCGCTCCTCGTAGTGACGGCTGCGGACGGGATCGGGCCGGCAGGTTCGGGACAGGCCTGCGAGATCGCGCGGATCGCTCTGATGGTCGGGGAAGATGCCGACGCCGGCGCCCGCGCAAAGGGCCGCACCCCAGGCCGCGGCTTCGTCCGTATCGGTGACGGTGACGGGCATGTCGAGCACGTCAGCGAACATCTGGGCAATGGCCGGGTTGCGGGAGATGCCGCCGGTGAGGCGCGCCTCCTCGAAGGAGAAGCCGGCGCGCAGGGCATCGACATGGATGCGGTGATTCATGGCGATGCCTTCGAGCACCGCGCGCAGCATGTCGCCCCGGCCATGCCAGCCGCCGAGGCCGGCAAAGCCGGCACTGGCGGCCGCGCCGTAGGGCGAGCCGAACAGATAGGGATGGAACAAGGCCGTCGAGGGCCGCGCGAAGGCCGCCTCGATCTCGGGCGCGAGCAGGGCGTGGACCGAGCGGCCGGTCGCCTCGGCCTGCGCGACTTCGGCCGCGCAGAGCCTGTCGAGGAACCAGTCGTAGTTGGCGGTCGAGGCCGGCGAGATCGACATGTTGTGCCACTGGCCCGGAACGATCGCGTTGCGGCAGAACCACCGGTCGTCGACGCGGGGCTCGAAGGACACCGTCTCGTTGATCGAATAGGTTCCGGCGATCACCGCGACGATGCCGGGCTTGTGTCCGCCGATCCCGAGCGCAGACGCGGTGACGTCGTGCAATCCGGCGACAACAGGGGTGCCCTCGGCAAGCCCGGTGCGGCGGGCGACTTCCGCCGTCACCCGGCCGACCACCTCGTCGGAACGGGCGGCGGGCGGCAGCGCATTGCGCAGCGCCTCCAGCCCGAAGAGCCGAAGCGCATCCTGCGAATAGTCCTGGGTCCGGACATCGGTGAAGGACGTGCTGGCCTCCGTCCGGTCCGCGCCGATCGTGCCTGTCAGGCAGTAGCGCAGCCAGTCCTTGCAACTCAGGACGTGGGCGATCCTGGCAAATCGCTCAGGCTCGTTGTCGCGAACCCAGGCGAGCAGGGCTGCCGGCGCGGAGACGTGCGGACCCTGTCCCGTCAGCTCGATCGCCTGCCGGGCGGTGCCGTCCTCCTGCCAGCGCTCGACGATCGCGCCCGCCCGGCTGTCGAGCGACAGCATCGCCGGACCGAGCGGCCTTGCATCGGCGTCGAGGAGGTAGACGCCGTCGCCATGCGCGGTGGCGGCGATGGCCTGGATATCCGATGCCGGCCGGCCGCTCGCACGGATCGCCTCTGCGATGGCCTCGGCGGTTGCGGTCCACAGTTCATCCATATCGCGCTCGACATGGCGGGGCTGGAGAATTGATTGCGAGACCCGGCGACGGGCGACGGCGACGGGCGTGCCGTCGATGTCGAAGATGGCGGCCTTGGTGACGGTCAGGCCGCTGTCGATGCCGAGGATGCTTGGCATGGTAAACTCCAGGCGGACGCGGGGGACCGCTCTTTTCCCGTCCTGCGGCGAAACGCGAGGACCATTCTTGACGTGCGGCGGCGCCCTGTGGAGTCGGGCTTCCGTCAGGGGCGGGCGGCGCCGGATCCGGCAACCACCACGTTGATGCCCTTCGATTGCAGCCGGTCGAGGTGCTCGACCGGCGTATCCTCGTCGACGATGACGACGTCGAATTCCGAAAGGGCGGCGAAACTGTGCAAGGCGCGCCGCTCGAACTTGGTGTGGTCTGCCACCAGGATCCGCCGGGCGGCGCAATCGAACATGGCCCGCTTGGTCTCCACCATTTCCGCCGACTGGTGGAACACGAAGTCGTCGGTGATGGCCGACATCGACATGAACGCGATGTCGGCCCGCAACCGGCGGATCTCGCGGACCGTCATGTGGCCCATGAAGGCGTTGCACCAGGTGTAGAACTGCCCGCCGAGGCCGAGAAGCGTCAGGTCGCGCACGCCCCTCAGCGCGTTCATGACATTGAGCGAATTGGTGATCGCCGTCAGCGGCACCTTGGCCGGCAGGTGGGCGGTCATCTGGAGGACCGTCGTCGAATCGTCGAGGAAGATCGATTGACCGGGTTCCACGTAGCGCATGGCCGCCTCGGCGAGGTTCTTCTTCTGCGCCGCCTGACGGTTGGCGCGATAGACGTCGCTGGCTTCGATCAGGCTGGTGGGGGCGGCCGAGACGATGCCGCGGGACTTGCGGAAGATGCCGCGGCTGACGAGGTCGTCGACATCCCGGTGCGCCGTCATCAGGCTGATGCCGAAGCGTCCGGTGAGGTCCTCGATGCGCAGCGATCCCTCGGCCATGACCGTTTCGGCGATCAGTTGCCGGCGCACCAGCTGGCGGGCGTGCCGACTGTCGCTCGGCATCGGTTCCGAAAGAAGCTGCTCGACATTCGCTTTCCTGGTCACGATCGCTCCGCCATTCGCCTGGGCGTGCACGCTGTCAGCCAGACGTTGTCCGATGGGAAATTCTGCTTGCCGGCGACCCATGCCGGCCTTTCGACAGGCATGGCCATCTCGCAGGTAGCGGAAGAGGGGCGCCGGGCGGCGCCCCTCCTCATGGATGTCACTCCGACAGGACGAAGGGAGCGGTGTACTTGTCGACGTTGTCCTTGGTGATCAGGAGGCAATCGAACAGCTGCTTCTCGCTCTTGGCGCCGGTTTCGCCCGTCTTGATGAAGTTGTCGGCCTGCTTGACCGCTTCCTCCGAGAAGATGGCGACCGGCTGCAGGACCGTGTACTGGAGGTCACCGGCCTTGATCGCTGCGACCGCATCCGGCGAACCGTCGAAGCCGCCGACCTTGATGCCGGAAAGCTTGCCGGCTTCCTTCAGGGCTGCGATGGCGCCCAGCGCCATTTCGTCGTTGCCGCTGATGACGCCGATGATATCCGGGTTGGCCTGCAGCATGGACTGCATCTTGGCATGGCCCTTGGTGCGGTCCCAGTCGGCCACTTCGCGGGCGGCCTTGACGAGGTCCGGATACTGCGTCAGCACGGTCTCGTAGCCGTTGGAGCGGGTGGCGGCGTTGTTGTCCGAAGGCGCGCCGAACAGCTCGACATAGTTGCCTTCCTGGCCGACGCTCTCGACCCACTGGGTGGCGCCGAGGGCGGCACCCTGGGCGTTGTTGGAGACGAGCTGCGCCTTGGCGAGGCCTTCCTGGTTGATCTCGGCATTGACGAGGAAGACCGGGATGCCGGCGGCGACGGCCTTCTTCACCGCACCGACGGAGCCGTCGGCGTTTGCCGGATCGAGGATGATCGCGACCGACTTGTTGGTGATCGCGGTGTCGATCAGGTTGCTCTCGGTGTTGGTGTCACCCTTGTGGGCGCCGACGGTGGCCGTGTAGCCCAGCTTCTCGGCCGTCGCCTTGGCGACTTCGCCCTCGGTGTACCAGTAGGGGTTGGACGGGTCGTTGACGATGATCGTCATCAGCCCTTCCGCCCAGGCGGTGCTGACCAGCAGCGGAGCCGCTGCGACGGCGGCGAACAGGATGCGCATTCCCTTCTTGAACATGTCTCTCTCCCTTTCAATCAGGATGGTGGTGCCGGTCGCCCGGCGTTGCTTTCCGCAATCGGCTGGCCCTCTGGACCCTCACTGGCCGTTGCGGACAAGGTCTCTTGATCCCTCCGGCCGCGGCTAACGGCGGCTGTACTGGATGCTGTTGAGCAGGACGGCGAGCACGATGACGGCGCCGGTGAAGACGGTCTGCCAGTAGGAGGATACGCCGATGATGACGAGGCCGTCCGAGAGGAAGCCGATGACGAAGGCGCCGAGCATGGTGCCCTGGATCGTGCCGCGGCCGCCGGTGAGTGCTGCGCCGCCGATCACGACGGCGGCGATCGCCGTCAGCTCGTAGGTCGTGCCCGCGGTCGGTCCCGCCGAGGTCAGCTGCGAGGACAGCACCAGGCCGGCGATGGCGGCGCAGATGCCGGACAGCACGTAGACGGTGATCTTGACGCGCTTGACGGGAACGCCGGAAAGCTCGGCGGCGCGTTCGTTGCCGCCCGAGGCATAGAGCCAGCGTCCGAAGGAGGTGCGGTTCAGCACCACCGCGCAGATGATCGCGAGTGCTGCAAGCACCAGCACGCCGATCGGGATGCCGAACAGGCGGTTGAAGCCCAGCCAGTCGAAGCCGGTGTTGCCGAGTTCGGGGCGGCCGCTGAGGTTGTTGTAGGTCAGGCCATTGGTCATCAGCAGCGCCACGCCGCGGGCGCAGTAGAGCACGCCGAGCGTCGCGACGAAGGCCGGCACCCGGAGGTAGGCGATCAGCACGCCGTTGACGGCGCCGACGAAGGCGCCGAGCGCGCAAGTCAGCACGACGACGGCCCAGACCGGCGGATAGAGGATGACGCCGAGCTGCTCAAGCTGCACACCCTGCATCAGGAAGCCGGCGATGACGCCCGAGAGCCCGAGCGTCGAGCCGACCGACAGGTCGATGCCGCCGTTGAGGATGACCAGCAGCATGCCGATCGCCAGCAGCCCGAAGATCGCCACGTGCGAGGACATGATGAGGAAGTTCTCGACCGTCAGGTAGTAGGGCGAAAGGATCGAGAAGACGACGATGATGGCAATCAGCGCGAAGAAGGCGCGGCCTTCCAGAAGCAGCTGGACGAGGCTGGTCTTGCGCTTGGTGCCGTTCGCGACGGATTTCTTGTCGGTTGTGCTTGTGACTGACATGTCAGTGCTCCATGATTTCCGTCTAGTGAGCGACCACGGCCTCGCCCGAAGCGGCCATGATCTTCTCTTTCGTGACATTCGATCCGAACTCGGCGGAAATCTTTCCGCGGTGCATGACGATGATGCGGTGGGCGATGCTGAGGCATTCGCCGACCTCGGAGGTGGAATAGAGGACGGCGAGGCCCTGCCTGGCCCGCTCCGCCAGAAGCTTGAACACCTCGCCCTTTGCGCCGATGTCGATGCCGCGGCTGGGCTCGTCGAGAAGGATCACCTTCGGATTGGTGGCGAGCATCTTGCCGATGACCACCTTCTGCTGGTTGCCGCCGGACAGGGATCCGATCGCCGCCCCGCCGCCATCGGTCTTGATGTGCACCTTGCGGATCGACTCGTCGATGAGGGCGCCTTCGCTGCTGCGCGAGGTGAACAGGCCCTTGGTGAAGGCGCCGATGCTGGCGAGCGAGAGGTTGCGACCGACCGTCATCGTCTGGACCAGGCCGTCGCGCTGGCGGTCTTCGGGGACCAGCACCAGGCCGAGCTCGATACGGTCGGCGATGCTGAGGTGGGAGACATCCTCGCCCTCGAGCAGCACCCGGCCGCTCGAAGCCTTGAGGCGACCGGCGACGCATTCGAGAAGTTCCGTGCGACCGGCACCCATCAGCCCGTAGATGCAGACGATCTCGCCAGCCTTGACGTTCAGCGACAGCCTGTCGACGACCGAATAGTCCGCGCCTGCGGGATCGGGAACCGTCAGCCCCTCGACCGCCAGCGCCACCTTGCCCATCTCGTGGCCCTCCGGCGGGGAGCCGAGATCGAAGTTTTCGCCCACCATGTTGCGGACGATCCATTCGAGGTCGATGTCCTTTCGCTTGGCAAAGGCCGTCATGTTGCCGTCGCGCAGCACCACCGCATGGTTGGTGATCTGCAGCGCTTCTTCCAGATGGTGGGAGATGTAGACGATCGACACGCCCTTGCTGTTGAGGTCGCGGATGACCTTGAACAGCACCTCGACTTCCGTGGCGCTCAGCGCCGAGGTCGGCTCGTCCATGATCAGGATACGGGAGTTGACCGACAACGCGCGAGCGATCTCGACGATCTGCTGCTGGCCGAGGCGGAGGTCTTCCACCAGCGTCAGCGGATCGATGTCTTCCTCGAGTTCTTCCATCAGCGCGCGGGTCTGGCGCTCCTCCTCGGCAAAGTCGACGCCGGTGGAGGTGGTGATCTCGCGGCCCATGAAGATGTTGTCGCGCACGTTCATGTTCGGCGCGAGGCTGAGCTCCTGGTGGATGATCGAGATGCCGCGGTCGCGCGCATCCGAGGACGAGGAGAAGCTGACCGGCTGGCCGTCGAGGAGGATCTCGCCGGAAGACGGTTGCACGACGCCGGAGAGGATCTTCATCAGCGTCGACTTGCCGGCGCCGTTCTCGCCGAACAGCGTGGTGACCTGGCCGCGATGGACGTCGAAGTTGACGCCCTTCAGCGCATGGACGTTGCCGTAGGACTTGGCGATGTTGCGGGCGGCGAGAACGACCTCGCGCGGATCGTCGAGGGAGGAGGGAACCTGGCTCATGCTCACTTCACTTCCAGCTTCACCGGCGTGACCAGCCAGCTCTTCGGGTTGACGAGCTTGAAGACGCCCGTGATATCCACGGTCTTGCCGGTGAGGTTCTCGACGTCGACGCCGGCCAGCACGGCCTTCTTCATTTCGTTGTTCAGGGCCGAGCCGGCGTCCTGATACTCGATCTGGTTCTTGAACTGGCCGAATTCGATTGTACCGGTCGCATCGCGCAGATCCGTTCCGTTGACCGCCGGGCCCGTCTGGACGCGGACCGTCAGTTCGCCCGGAAGGCCGTCGATCGTCATCGTGTGGTAGTTGGACTTGCGCTCGCCCACGGTCGCGGTGAAGGTCACGGGAATGACGGGGCCGATGCTCGTCGCTACGCCGTATTTCTCGCCGGCGGCGACCTTGTCGGCGGCGATCGCGGTCGCGACCTCCACGGCCGGGGCGGCGCGCTCCTCGATGCTCACCTTCACCTTCGGAAATTCCTCCGCGCCGTAGGTCTCGGCCGAGAAGCCCTGCTGGCGGACGTCGTTCTCCGAGCCGATCCGGACCACGGTCGTGTCGATGGCGATGGCGCCGAGGACGACGACGGCCGCGGCGAGGCTGGTGAGCAACGCAGGCGAAAACCGGGTCGGCTTGCGGATGGTGACTTCGGTTGGTGTGCTCATTTCAATCGACCTTCACTGGAAATGCTGACGATGCGGCGATGCGGCCGGCGACGCCCGACATGGCAGTGCGGGAACCGGCCGCCATCGGCGCCAGGCCGCTCAGCCTGTCAGGATGTGCGTCCGGACGCTGTGCGCAGGGTGTCCCGGCGGGCGAGGGCCCGTGCGTCGGCGATGATCATTGGGATTGCCTCCTCCTGTGGTTCGGGCGCGCCGTTTCCTCCACTCGCCCGTTTGTCGAAGGGCATTTCTGCCCGCCACGTCGGCGACATATGATATCAAAATGGTACCAATGTCGCCAATGATGTTATAATTACCGGACCCGTTTCAACCGGGCGATCATTCCTGCGTCTCGCTTCCGCCTGCGCTTCCTGCTGCCCCGGCGCCCGATGACGCGGCTGCGCAACCGAAGATTTTTGCTGCAACGCCGTCCGGCAACTACTGATCCCGCAAGAAATCGAAATGTCGGACGATGATATAAAGCATTGAAATACAGGGATTATGATCCGCCCGACTGTCTGTTGTCCCTCTCCCTTTGATGCCGCCTTGCCGGCGGACGTGCCGAGATCCCGTCAAGCTGTGCTGCATGGGTTTCTCATTTGGTGTCGGCTATCTTATATGAAAAAAATTACGACGCCAGAAAAATATTACGTTGATGGTGATATGTTTGTGATATAAGACAGTCGGGACGGCGAATGTCTGTTCGTATGGCTCCCCGCTCTTGCCGGGGAGGGTGCGCGGGAAGGGCGCATCGAAGCTGATCGTGCCTGGTGCCTGCCTCCGGCGGGCCTGAGCGGGCAGGGAGGATTTGACATGTTTCTGGCGGGCGCCTTCATGCCCTCGTCCGTCCCGCTCGGCGGGAGGGCTGTTCATGGCTGACGACAGCCGGGTGATCATCGGCATCGATGCGGGGACGTCGGTCATCAAGGCCGTTGCCTTCGAGATCGGCGGCAGGCAGCTCGCCGTGGCATCGGCGCGCAACAATTATTCCATGGCGGAGGACGGCGCGGCGACGCAGTCGCTGGCGCAGACCTGGCAGGATTGCCTGACGGCGCTTCGCGGACTTTCGGAGAAGCTGCCTGGCCTTGCCCGGCGCACGGCGGCGATCGCGGTGACCGGCCAGGGCGACGGCACCTGGCTCGTCGGCGCCGGCAACGAGCCGGTGGGCGATGCCTGGCTGTGGCTGGATGCCCGCGCGGCGCCAACGGTCCGGCAGCTTGCCGCCGGCGCCATGAACCGGGCGCGCTTCGAGGCGACGGGAACCGGCCTCAATACCTGCCAGCAGGGAACGCAGATGGCGCACATGGATCGCCATGTGCCCGATCTTCTGGGCCGGGCGGAGGTCGCCCTGCACTGCAAGGACTGGCTCTATCTCAACCTCACCGGCGTGCGTGCCACCGATCCCTCCGAGGCGAGCTTCACCTTCGGCAACTTCCGCAGCCGCCGCTATGACGACACCGTCATCGAGGCGCTCGGCCTGTCCCACCGGCGTGCGCTCCTGCCCGAGATCATCGAGGGGACCGAGACGACGCATCCGCTGACGCCCGCCGCGGCAGCGGCATCGGGCCTGCTGGCCGGAACGCCGGTGTGTCTCGGCTATGTCGACATGGTGATGACGGCGCTCGGCGCCGGCGTGCGCTCCGGCGGCGAGAACGCCGCCTGTTCGACGGTCGGTTCGACCGGCGTGCACATGCGCGCAAAGGCGGTTCCCGACGTGCAGCTCAATGCGGAAGGCACCGGCTATGTCATCGCCCTGCCGCTGCCGGGGATCGTCACGCAAGTCCAGACCAACATGAGCGCCACCATCAATATCGACTGGGTGCTGCAGCTTGCCGCCGACCTGATGGCGGAGGGCGGCCGCGAGACGAACCTGTCCGATCTCATTCCCCGCATCGACGGCTGGTTTGCGGCCAGCGCGCCGGGGGCCGTGCTCTATCACCCCTATATCTCCGAGGCCGGCGAACGCGGTCCCTTCGTCAATGCCGATGCCCGGGCCGGCTTCATCGGCCTGTCCTCGCGGCACCGGTTCCCGGACCTGGTGCGCGCCGTGGTCGAAGGGCTCGGCCTTGCGACGCGCGATTGCTACGCGGCGATGGGCGACACACCGGCCGAGCTGCGCCTGACCGGAGGGGCTTCGCGCTCGTCGGCCCTGCGCGGCGTGCTGTCGGCCGCGGTCAGGGCGCCGCTGCGCGTCTCCGGGCGCGAGGAGGCGGGGGCTGCGGGCGTTGCGATGATGGCGGCCGTCGCGATCGGCGCCTACCCCACGATGGACGATTGCATTGCCGAATGGGTGACGCCGCTTCTCGGCCGCCCAGAGCCGCCTGATGCCGAGCAGGCAGACCGCATGGACCGCCTCTACGGCGCCTATCGGCAGGCGCGGCTGGGGCTTGTGCCCGTATGGGACGCGCTCGCCGGACGCTAGCAGCATCGGCGAACCGTCGCGACCGGCGGAACGGAACGACACGGGATGCCGGACGCGCATCCGAAGGAGCAGGAAATGACAGAGAACACCATCTACGACCTGGTTGTCATCGGCGGCGGCATCAACGGTGCCGGGATCGCCCGCGACGCGGCTGGTCGCGGTCTGTCGGTCATCCTCTGCGAGAAGGACGATCTGGCGGAGGGCACGTCTTCGCGTTCCGGCAAGCTGGTCCACGGGGGCTTGCGCTATCTCGAATACTACGAGTTCCGTCTCGTCCGCGAAGCCCTCATCGAGCGCGAGGTGCTGCTGAATTCCGCCAGCCACATCATCTGGCCGATGCGTTTCGTCCTGCCGCACAGCCCGAACGACCGGCCGGCCTGGCTGGTTCGCCTCGGCCTGTTCCTCTACGATCATCTCGGCGGCCGCAAGCGCCTGCCGGGCACGCGCACACTCGACCTGAGGCGCGATCCGGAAGGTGCGCCGATCCTCGACGAATATACTAGGGGCTTCGAATATTCGGACTGCTGGGTGGACGACGCGCGCCTCGTCGTCCTGAATGCGGTCGACGCCGCCGAAAAGGGTGCCACGGTACTCACCCGCACGGCCTGTTTCAGCGCCAAGCGCGACCAGGGCGCCTGGATCGTGCAAATGCGCGACCAGACGACCGGCGAGGTCCGCACCGTCCGGGCGAAGGCGGTCGTCAACGCCGCCGGCCCTTGGGTCAACGACATCGTCGGGCGCGTGGCCGGCTCCAACAGCCGGCGCAACGTCCGCCTCGTCAAGGGCAGCCACATCATCGTGCCGAAATTCTGGAGCGGCCAGCAGGCCTATCTCGTCCAGAACCACGACAAGCGGGTGATCTTCATCAATCCCTACGAGGGCGACAAGGCGCTGATCGGCACGACCGACATCCCCTATGACGGCCAGCCGGAAGAGGTGACGGCGGACGAGAGCGAGATCGAATACCTGCTCGCCGCCGTCAACCGCTACTTCAAGGAAAAGCTGCGCCGCGCCGACGTCATCGAGAGCTTCTCCGGCGTTCGCCCGCTCTTCGACGACGGCAAGGGCAACCCGTCCGCCGTCACCCGCGACTATGTCTTCGACCTCGACGAGACCGGCGGCGCGCCGCTGCTCAACGTGTTCGGCGGCAAGATCACCACCTTCCGCAAGCTTTCCGAGCATGCCCTGCAGCGACTGGCGAAGTTCTTCCCGCAGATGGGCGGAGACTGGACGGCGGCCGCGAGCCTTCCCGGCGGCGAGATCCCGAATGCGGACTACATCGCCTTCTCCGAGACGTTGCGCCAGCGCTATCCCTGGATGCCGCGCGATCTCGTCAACCACTATGGCCGCCTCTACGGCGCGCGCACCGGAAAGGTGGTCGGCGGCGCGACGTCGGTCGCGGGTCTCGGCCGTCATTTCGGCGCTTCCCTCTACGAGGCCGAGGTCCGCTACCTGGTCGAGAACGAGTGGGCCCGCCGTGCGGACGACATCCTGGTCCGTCGCACCAAGCAGGGCCTGCACATGAACGAACAGCAGAAGGCCGATTTCAGGGCCTGGTTCGAAACCGAGATCGCGCAGGCCGCGTGAAGCCGGACCGACAGGAGAACGACATGGCCTTGACGCTATCCCTCAACACCAACCCGCTGGTGAACCGGTTCGCCGATCCCGACGGCCTGATCGACACGGTGGCGCGCGACCTGAAGATCCGCGACCTGCAACTGACGCATGAGTTCATCAATCCGAGCTGGCCGGCGCCGGTGATCCGCCGCCTGACGCGACAGATGGATGCGGCCCTGCAGCGCACCGGCGTGCGCGTGACCTCGGGCATGACCGGCCCCTATGGCCGGCTGAACCATTTCGGCCATCCGGACCGCGACGTGCGGCGCTATTATGTCGACTGGTTCAAGACCTTCGCCGACATCACCGCCGATCTCGGCGGCACGTCGGTCGGCACCCAGTTCGCGATCTTCACCTACAAGGACTACGACGATCCGGCCCGCCGCGAGGAACTGATCGAGATCGCGATCGACTGCTGGGCGGAAGTGGCCGAGCACGGCAAGGCCGCCGGGCTCGACTATGTCTTCTGGGAGCCGATGAGCATCGGTCGGGAGTTCGGCGAGACCATTGCCGCCTGCCTCGGCCTGCAGGAACGGCTGACGGCGGCGGACATGGCGATCCCGATGTGGATGATGGCCGACATCGACCATGGCGACGTCACCTCGGACAACCCCGACGACTACGACCCCTATGCCTGGGCGCGCGCCGTACCGAAGGTGTCGCCGATCATCCACATCAAGCAGAGCCTGATGGACAAGGGCGGACATCGTCCGTTCACGGCGGACTTCAATGCCAGGGGCCGCATCCAGCCGGAACCGTTGCTGGCCGCCTTTGCCGAGGGCGGTGCCGTCGACAACGAGATCTGCCTGGAGCTGTCCTTCAAGGAGCGGGAGCCGAACGACCGGCAGGTCATCGGGCAGATCGCCGAGAGCGTGGCGTTCTGGGCGCCGCATATCGACACCGGCGCTGCCGACCTGAAGGTCTAGCCGACACGCAACGCGCTGGCGGGGCCTCGATTTTTCGGGTGCATCGTCATTTTCGGTCGACGTCCGGGACCGAACAGTTCTATCAACCGCTTCGACGAAGCGGGAGGCAGGCATGCCGGGCGAAGAGCGCCATGGAGAAGGAAGCCGGTAGCGACCGATGACGGAAGCAGACGAATCACTTGCCGTGCGCGCGGCCTGGCTCCACTACGTGGCCGGGATGACCCAGGCCGAGGTCGCCCGCCGGCTCGGGCTGCCGTCGGTGAAGACACACCGCATGATCGCCCGCGCGGTGGCGGACGGCGTCGTGAAGGTGACGATCGACGGCGACATCGTCGAGTGCGTCGACCTGGAGATGAAGCTCGCCGAACGGTTCGGGCTGGCCTATTGCGAAGTGGCGCCCGATCTCGGCGAGGAGGGCGTTCCGTTTCGGGCGCTCGGCCAGGCCGGCGCCGGTTTCCTCAAGCGCGAGATCGAACGGGGCGAGCACAGGGTGATCGGGCTCGGCCACGGGCGCACGCTCTCGGCCGCGGTGCACCACATGCAACGCCTTCATGCCAAGGACCTGCATTTCGTCTCGCTGCTGGGCGGCCTGACGCGGAACTACACCGCCAACCCCTATGACGTGATGCACCGCATCGCCGAGAAGACCGGAACGCAGGCCTATGTCATGCCGGTGCCGTTCTTCGCCAACACCGCTGACGACCGCGAGGTGCTGCTGGCGCAGCGCGGCGTGCGCGAGGTGTTCGAGATGGCCAACAATACCGACCTGAAGTTCGTCGGCATGGGAACGGTCGATGCCGAGGCCCAGCTCGTCCAGTCGGGCATGATCGAGGCGCGGGAGATCGAGGAGATCGCCGCTGCCGGCGGCGTCGGCGAAATCCTCGGCTACTTCTTCGACGGGCGCGGGCGTATCCTCGACACGACGCTGACCGCCCGCACGCTCGCCGCCTCTTTCCCGCAATCGAAGACGGACCGGCTGGTGGCGCTCGCCGGCGGACTGGTCAAGGTCAATGCGATCAGGGCTGTGCTCAACAGCCGCCGCCTGCATGGCCTGATCACGGACGAGCGCACGGCCCGCGCGCTTCTCGAAACGGAATGAACCACACATCGGGCGGCGCCGGGCGCTGCCTCAACATGGGACGTGAAACATGACGACTGCACCGCAATTCTGGATCGGCACCAGCTGGAAAATGAACAAGACGCTCGCCGAAGCCCGCGTCTTCGCCGAGGGCCTGCGCGCCGCCGACGGGGCGCGTGACCAGCGGATCCAGCGTTTCGTCATTCCCCCGTTCACCGCGGTGCGCGAAGTCAAGGCTATGCTGGCCGATACTTCGGTCAAGGTCGGTGCGCAGAACATGCATTGGGCGGACCAGGGTGCGTGGACCGGCGAGGTCTCGCCGGTGATGCTCAGGGACTGCAATCTCGACATCGTCGAACTCGGCCATTCCGAGCGCCGCGAGCATTTCGGCGAGACCGACGAGACGGTAGGGCTCAAGACCGAGGCCGCCGTCCGCCACGGTCTCATCCCGCTGATCTGCATCGGCGAGACGCTGGAGGAGCGCGAAGGCGGCCGCGCCGCCGAGGTTCTCGCACAGCAGGTGCGAGGCGCGCTTTCGAAACTGTCGCCGGAGCAGAAGAAGGCCGAGATTCTTCTCGCCTACGAGCCCGTCTGGGCCATTGGCGAAAAGGGCATTCCGGCGACGTCCGACTATGCCGACGCGCGCCATGCCGAAATCATCGCCGTTGCCGAAGAAGTGCTGGGCCGCAGGATCCCCTGCCTCTACGGCGGCTCGGTCAATCCGGGTAACTGCGAGGAACTGATCACCTGCCCCCATATCGACGGGCTCTTCATCGGGCGCTCCGCCTGGAATGTCGAAGGCTACCTCGACATCCTCGGCAAGTGCGCCGCCAAACTCTAAGGAGGATATGCCATGAAACTTGCAGTAGCCGGAGACAGCGCGGGCGAAGGCCTCGCCAAGGTCCTTGCCGATCACCTGAAGGAACGCTTCGACGTGCACGAGGTCTCGCGCACGGATGCCGGTCCCGATGCCTTCTATGCCAACCTTTCCGACCGCGTGGCCTCGGGCGTGATCGATGGCACCTATGACAGGGCCATCCTCGTCTGCGGCACCGGAATCGGCGTCTGCATCTCCGCCAACAAGGTGCCGGGCATTCGTGCGGCGCTGACCCACGACACCTATTCGGCGGAACGGGCGGCGCTCTCCAACAATGCCCAGATCATCACCATGGGTTCCCGGGTAATCGGCCCCGAACTGGCCAAGGCCATCGCCGATGCCTACCTCGCCCAGACCTTCGACGAGAAGGGACGCTCGGCCGGCAACGTCGAGGCGATCAACGCCGTCGACGCGAAGTACAACGCCCGCTGATCGTGGCGCCGGCGATGCCGCGCTTGCGCGTCGGCATCGCCGCTTTGACGAACAGGCCTGCCACGGTCCTGCCGCGGCAGGTCAGGCGACGTTGGCCCGGGGGCCTTCTTCCTCGTCGGCAGACGCCTGCTCGGTGCGGCGCTGGAACAGGGCGGCGATCAGATCGGACTGGGTGACGATGCCGACGACGCGGTTGTGCTCGTTCACGACCGGCATGTGATGGAGGCCCATGTCGGCCATGGGCGGCACCAGCTTGGCGATCATCGTCCCGGGAAGCGCCGACTGGACGCGCCGCGTCATGATGTCGGCGACAGTGCGCGGCGTCTTCGAACGGCCTCCGAGGACGAGGCGGACCTTGTCGCCGAATCCGAACCGCAACTGTCCGTTTCGTCCAAGCGCAGAATTGTGCATGAAATCGGTCTGGGTGACGATGCCGACCAGCCCGTCCGCTTCCGTCACCACCGGCAGCGCCTTGATCCGGTGCTCGAGCAACAGGCGCCAAGCCTCCCGCAACGAGGTCTGCGGCGAAACCGTCGCCACGTCGCGGGACATGACCTCGCTGCAGGTGATCTCGCCGGACCGGCGATGATAGGCCCTGATCTGCGCCTGGTGCAGAAGCTCGTCAAGCACGTCGGAACTGATGTTGACCACCTCGTCATACTGCGCGAGCACGGCCTGGAGGTCCTCCGGCACGACGCCCAGCCGCTGCGTGGGGACCGGATCGGCGGTGTTGTGCGGATTGGCGGCGGCTGATGGCGCAAGATGCGGATAGCGCCGCCCGGTCGCGTTGTTGAAGGCGAAGGCCACGAGCAGGATGAGAGCGGAGTTGATGCCGACGGGCGTCAGGACGAACCAGTACCCCGCCTCGTGAACCGCCGGGCCGCCGAGAACGGCCGTCAAGGCGACCGCGCCGCTCGGCGGGTGCAGGCAGCCCATCATCATCATGGTTGCAATGGCAAGTGCCACGGCGACCGCTGCGGCGGCGACCGGGTCACCGATCACGAGCGCGCAGCTCACGCCGATGAAGGCGGCGATCGTGTTTCCGCCGAGGATCGACCAGGGCTGGGCGAGCGGGCTCGTGGGCGCGGCGAAGAGCAGGACCGCGGACGCCCCCATGGGTGCGATCAGCAGCGGCAGGCTCACATCGCCGGACCCCACGGCCATCGTGCTGACGAGGCCGGTCAGGAGAACGCCCACGAACGCGCCCACGGACGATCGAAAGCGTTCGTGCCGGCTGGTCGGGGCAATATCGGGGATCAGGCGCTTCAGAAAAGCACTGGCCTTGGACATGAAGACTCGCAGGAAATGCATATGCGGCTGGAATTTGGTCGATCAGATAGCATTTGCCTTTCGCGTGAGCATGCAAAATTGATCCAATTTGGGCAGGAAGGTCGAAAAATATGCAATGTGTTGCGCCGTCTGGCAGCGGGCTCGGTCCTCAGTTGAGGCGCAACCCGCTGGCGCCGTCAAAGAGATGCGTGCCAGTCGCATTGCCGCGGACGTGGATCCGCTCGCCGACCCTGATCTCGGCTTCGCGCGGAAATTCCACGGTCAGCATCCGGCTCTCGCCAATCTCGACATAGCCGTAGGTCTGGCTCCCCAGCCGTTCGACGACGGCGAGATCGCCGGTGAACCAGGCGTCCTCCGGCGAACAGCGAACGAGGTCTTCCGGCCGGATGCCGAGCGTCATGCCAGACGAGGCCGCCTGGGGCCGGGTCGTTGCCGGCAAGGCGATCTGCCTGCCGGCGACGGTCAGTCTTGTCTCGACGCCGTCGGTGCCCGTGACCTGCGCGGACAGCGTGTTCATCGTCGGGCTGCCGATGAAGCGGGCAACGAAGAGGCTTTCCGGCCTGTGATAGAGCTCCAGCGGCTTGCCGATCTGCTCGATCCGGCCCGCATTGAGGACGACGATCCGGTCGGCAAGGGTCATCGCCTCGACCTGGTCGTGGGTGACGTAGACGGTCGTCGCCTTCATCCGGTTGTGCAGCTTGGCGATCTCGAGGCGCATCTCGACGCGCAGGGCGGCATCGAGGTTGGAAAGCGGCTCGTCGAAGAGGAAGGCGGAGGGCTCGCGCACGATCGCGCGTCCCATCGCCACGCGCTGGCGCTGCCCGCCGGAAAGCTGGGCTGGCCTGCGGTCGAGGAGGGGGGTGATCTTGAGGATGTCGGCTGCCGTCGAGACCCGTTCGTCGATCGCCTTCTCGCCGGTTCCGCGCATCTTCAGGCCGAAGGCCATGTTCTCGCGCACGCTCATGTGCGGATAGAGCGCGTAGTCCTGGAAGACCATGGCGATGTCGCGCTCGGAAGGCGGCAGCGCGTTCACCACCTTGCCGCCGATGTCGAGCATGCCGCCGGAAATCTCCTCCAGCCCGGCGACCATGCGCAGCAACGTCGATTTTCCGCAGCCGGAAGGGCCGACAAGAACAAGGAATTCGCCGCTCTCTATGTCGATGTCGATGTTATGGATGACGGCGAGCGAACCGTATGTCTTGCGGATCTTTCTCAAGGCGATGGCGGTCACGGTTTTCTCCTCCGGCAGTCCATGTTGGCTCTTGACCAACACTATCGATATCAATATCAATAATGATACAAACGTCGATTGGCAACTCCGTGGAAGCTGCGATGTCCTATTTTTCGACAAGGCCGAGTGTCCGGATAAGCGCTGCAAAGCCCGCCAAATCGGCGGCGGCCTTCAATGCGCTGAAGCGCGACATCATGCTCGGCGTGCTGCCGGCGGGAGCTGCGCTGACCGAACTCGAGCTGGCCGCCCATTTCGGCTGCAGCCAGGGAACCGTTCGCGAGGCGCTGCTGCAGTTGCAGGAGGAGGGGCTCGTACTGCGCCAGGGGCATAGGGGCACGCAGGTCTCCGAATGCACGGAGGACGAGGCCGTGGAGATGTTCCGCGTGCGCCGCCAGATCGAGTGCAACGGCATCCTGCGCGTGGTCCAGGCGCCGAGCCGCACGCTGATCGCCGACCTCAAGGCGCTGTTTTCGGAGATGCTGGACGCGGCCCGGCGCGACGACGAACTGGAGCTTGCCTCCGCGGACCGCGATTTCCACCGCCGCATCTTCCAGGATGCGCGCCTGCCGGCGCTCGATCCGATCCTCCACCGCTGCCTCGTCCACAATCACCGTTTCAAGATTTCCCGCAGCACGTTGCCGCGCGACCTGTTTGCGACCGCCCAGCGCCACGCCGTCATCATCGAGGCGATCGAGAGCCGCGATCCGGCGCGCGCCGACGAGGCATTGCGTCACCATATCGCCACCATCGTCGATCTCGGTCCCAGCGTCTTCCCGGATCTCGTCCAATGACCGGCGCGGGCACTTTCGACGCGACGCTCTCGTCGGAAACGGCCGCCCTGTTGGAGCGGCTGGCGGCGGCCGGCCCCCAGCAGGACCCGACGCTGTTGCCGCCGGCGGAAGGGCGCGCGCTGTCGGAGGAGGGCAATCGCCGCTGGAACATCGACCTGCCGGCGATGGCCTCGGCGACGGACTGCCGGGTCGAGGCCAATGCCGCGCTGGGCTCGCCCGGCTGCCGGATGCGCGTGCTCGTGCCAGAGGGGAGGTCTGCCGGTGCGATCCTCTATGTCCATGGCGGCGGTTTCGCGTTCTGCAGCCCCGAGACGCACGAGCGCTGTGCCCGTGTGCTCGCCGTCGCAGCAGGCATGCCGGTGCTTCTGCCCGACTACAGGCTCGCGCCGGAAAATCCCTATCCGTCCGGCTTGCGGGACGTGGTGGCCTGCCTGCGGGCGGCCTTTGCGGCAACGGAGGATGCCGGCGTCCTCCCGGGCCCGCTGATCGTCGCCGGCGATTCCGCCGGCGCCAATCTTGCTCTGGCAGCCTTGCTTCATGAGCAACGCGAGGCCGCGCCAACCCCGGTTGCCGGCGCACTGCTCTTCTACGGCAACTACGCGATGGACTTTGCCACGCCTTCCTACGAGGCGTTCGAGAACGGCCCGGGCCTGACGCGCGCCAGGATGCAGCGCTACTGGGCCTGGTATGCGCCGGCCGGTGCCGACATATCCGGCGATCCGCTCGCCTGTCCACTCACAGCCGGCGACGAGGCGCTTGCCGCGCTGCCGCCACTGCACCTGATGGCGGGAGGGGTCGACCCGCTCCTGTCCGACACGCTGAGGCTACACCAACGTCTGCAGGCGCTCGGGAGGAAGGAGACCGTCACGGTCGTTCCGGGCGTGGTGCACGGGTTCCTGCAGAACACGATCGATCTCGCAGCGGCACGGGAGGCACTTGCCGCTGCCGGGATCGCAGCACGGAAGATGGCTGCCGCAACGGTCTAGCCGGCCAAGAATTCAACGGAGGAGACGACAATGAACTTCAGGAAAATCAGCATGGGCGTTGCACTCGCGGCAACGCTGTTGGCGTCCACGGCATCCGCCGAGACGGTGCGCTTCTGGTACCACTTCGACAATCCGGAAAACCCGATGGCCGATCTCGTCGCCAAGTTCGAGGCGGCCAATCCCGGCATCACGATCGAGGCCGAGAACGTGCCGTGGAACAGCTACTACGACACGCTCTACACCTCGCTCGTCGGCGGTAACGCGCCGGACGCGGCCATGGTGAAGCTGTTCGCCCAGCCGCGGCTGGCGGAGATGGGCGC
Organism: Rhizobium sp. TRM96647; assembly: GCF_025780115.1. Lineage (NCBI taxonomy): Bacteria > Pseudomonadati > Pseudomonadota > Alphaproteobacteria > Hyphomicrobiales > Rhizobiaceae > Rhizobium > Rhizobium sp. TRM96647. Next base: position 9,207 of record NZ_JAOXHF010000016.1, on the reverse strand, counting down.
GCTGGAGCCGCTCGGCGACAAGATCGATGCGTGGGCCGGCAAGGCCGACCTGCTCGACAACCTGCTGGAGCTCAACAAGGGGCCGGACGGCCAGCAATACTACCTGCCGATCCAGTACGTCGTCCTCTATCTCTACTACCGCGCCGACCTCTTCGAGCAGGCCGGCCTGCAGCCGCCGAAGACCTGCGAAGAGTTCCGCGACGCGGCGATCAAGCTGACCAAGGCGCCGACGACCTATGGCTTCGGCCTGCGCGGCGGCAAGGGCGGCTGGGACCAGTGGGGCGCCTTCGTGCTTTCGCAGGGCGGCGAGCTGAAGCCCGGCGGCCTGACCAACGAGAAGGCGGTGGCAGCCAACCAGTGGCTGATCGACCTCTTCCAGAAGGACAAGGTCATTCCGCCATCGGCCCCGAACGACGGCTTCCAGGAAATCACCGGCGCCTTCAAGGCTGGCACCACGGCGATGACCATCCATCATATCGGCTCGTCCAACGACATGGTGAAGGCGCTGGGCGACAAGGTCTCGGCCGTGCCGGTGCCGGAGTGCAGCGGCAACCGCTGGACGTCCTACGGCGACGAGTCGCTGGCGATCTTCTCCTCGTCGGAGGTGAAGGATGCGGCCTGGAAGTGGATCTCGTTCCTCGCCGAGGGCGAGAACAACGTCGCCTTCAACAAGGCGACCGGCCAGATGACCGTGACCAAGAGCGGCTCGGAAAACTGGAACCTGCATGAGCGCCGCTTCGTCGATGCCACCGTGCGGTCGCTGCCGTTTGCGCATGTGCTGCCGCAGACGCCGGCGACGTCGGAGTTCGTCAACACCGCATGGCAGGTCGCCATGCAGCAGGCGCTGACAGGACAGATCACGTCCCAGCAGATGATGGAGCAGTTGGAAGGGCTCTTCGCGCAGTAAAACGCCGCAGCCTCCAGCACATCCCCCACCTGCAGCGTCAGGGCGGGTGGGGGATCGATCCCAGCCTCGAAGGGCAAGGAACCGAAATCCGATGACCGCGATCACCACCACCGTTGCCGACAAAGCGATCCCGTCCCCCTGGAGCACGCGGCTGATGCCCTACATGCTCCTGGCGCCGGCGGTGCTGGTGACGGTATTCATCGTCTTCATGCCGATGGTGCAGGCGGTCGTAACCAGCTTCTACGACCTCGTCCTGTGGAAGCCCAACGCCAGCCGCTTCGTCGGCTTCGGCAACTACGTCAAGCTGTTCGCCGATCCGGTCTTCTGGACGGCGCTCTGGAACACCGCGATCTGGATCGGACTGACGGTGCCGTTGCAGATGGGCCTCGGCCTGGTCACCGCGCTGCTTCTGAACCGCGAGTTTCCCTGGCGCGGTCTCGCACGCGCGCTGATCATCATTCCCTGGGCGCTGCCGAGCGTCGTAATCGCGCTGATGTGGCGCTGGATCTACGATCCGAACACGGGCGTGCTGAACGACATCCTCCTCTATCTCTCGATCGTGCAGAGTGCCGTTCCCTGGCTCGCCGATCCCAACCTCGCGCTCTACGCGATCATCGCCACCTTGACCTGGCAGGGCTTTCCCTTCTTCGCCGTGATGATCCTGGCCGGACTGCAGGGCATTCCGAAGAGCCAGTACGAGGCAGCTTCGATCGACGGCGCGAGCGCCTGGCGGCAGTTCCTGCACATCACGCTTCCCGGCATCGCGCCGGTGCTGGCGACGGCCGGGCTGCTCAGGGTGATCTGGGTCGCCAATTCCATGGACGTGATCTTCGTCATGACGGGCGGCGGCCCCGGCTATTCGACCCATACGCTGCCGCTCTATGCGTTTGTGCGGGCACGGCAGAACCTGGACTTCGGCTATGGCACCGCGATCGCCGTCACCTTCACCATCCTTCTCGGCGCGATCGTCGCCGTCTATCTGGTCCGCACCATGCGCGAGGTTGAGCGATGAACAAGCCGGGCACCGCACGCCGCATCCTGACGACGGACCTTCCGGTTCTGGTCATCGTGCTCTTCGCCATGGCGCCGTTCGCCTGGATGGTCCTGACCTCGCTGACGCCGACGGCGGCGCTGAACGCGACCGGCGTGTCGCTTTCGCCCGCCGGCTGGAGCCTCGACAACTACGTCCGGCTGCTGCGCCAGACGTCCTTCCTCGGCAACATGATGGACAGCCTCATCATCGCCGGCGGCACTGTGATCCTCGGGCTCGCGGTGGCGGTCACCGCAGCCTACGCCTTCTCGCGCTTCCGCTTCGCCGGCCGCAAGCTCCTGATGCTGCAGTTCCTGCTGATCAACATGTTCCCGGTAGTGCTCCTGATCCTGCCGCTGTTCGTGCTGATGAAGAACGTCGGCATCCTGGATACGCATTTCGGGCTGGTCCTCGCCAATGCCACGGTCGCGATTCCCTTCGCCGTATGGATGCTGACGAGCTATGTCGGGGCGATCCCCAGGAGCCTGGACGAGGCGGCGATGATCGACGGCTGCTCGCGGCTGACGGCGCTGCGCCGGGTGGTGCTGCCGCTGACGATGCCCGGCATCATCTCCACCGGGATCTACATCTTCATCACCGCCTGGAACGAATATCTCTACGCGCTGACGCTCGGCGGCCGCAACGTCCGCCCGGTCACCGTCGCGATCCAGACGCTGATCGGCGAGTACCAGATCGAGTGGGGACTGCTCGCCGCCGGCGCGGTCGTCGGCGCCATGCCCGCAACCATCCTTTTCCTTCTCGTCCAGCGCCGCCTGATCGGCGGGCTCACGCAGGGTGCGGTGAAGGGCTGAACTTCAAAGAAGAGGACTGACCATGAACCCCGTCGGGTTGATCTCCATGCAATATGCGCGGCCTTTCACGGCCGAGCATTTCCCGCTGTTTTCGCAGATGCGCGAACTCGGCTACGACTTCGTGGAACTGCTGGTGCCCGAGCCGGGCGAGCTGAACCTCGAGGACACGAAGAGGGCGCTGGCCGATGCCGGCCTCTCCGTCGTACTGGCCGCTCGCGTCAACCTGCAGCGCAACCTCTCTTCCGACGACCCCGTCGCCCATCGCGCCGGCATCGACTACCTGAAATATGCGGCTGACTGCGCGGCCGCACTTGGCTGCTCCATCGTCGGCGGTCCGCTCACCGGCAATCCGCTGGTCTTCGCCGGCCGTCCGCCGCAGCCGGTTTCCGAGGAGGAACGGCTTGCCCGCAAGGCGCGCTGCGTCGCCGGCCTGAAGGAAGCAGGCGATCATGCCAAAAAGCTCGGCGTGATCCTTGCGGTCGAGCCGCTGAACCGCTTCGAGAGCGACGTGCTCTGCACGACGCAGCAGGCGATCGAGCTTCTGGATGCCGTCGATCATCCTGCCGTCCAGCTGATGCTCGACACCTTCCACATGCACATGGAGGAAGCTTCGATCGCCGAGGCGATCCGGCTCGGCGGCAAGCGTGTCGTCCATTTCCAGGCCAACGAGAACCATCGCGGCTTTCCCGGCACGGGCGCGACCGACTGGGTCGAGGTGTTCCGGGCGCTGCACGAGATCGGCTATGAAGGGCCGGTCTCGCTCGAGCCCTTCCGCCGCAACGACGACCGCTTCGGCGTTCCCTTTGCGCAGTGGCGCCCGCCGCACGAGGACGAGAGCGCGCGGCTTGCGGCCTCTGCCGAATTCATCAAGTCCCACATCACACTGACGGAATATCGCCGATGACACTGAAGATTGGTTGGATCGGGTGCGGCATCCATGCCACCCAGATGCTTTTGCCCCAGCTCGTCCGCCACGACGTCGAGCTGGTCGCACTCTGCGACATCGACGGCAAGCGCCTTGCCTCCGCCGGCCGGCAGTTCGGCGTCTCGAGGCTGACGAGCGATGCGGAGGAACTGATCGGCACCCGCGGCATCGACGCGGTCGGCATGGCGGTCGGCCCCGACCAGCATCTCGCCTTCGGCAAGATGGCGCTGGAGCGCGGGCTGCCGGTGTTCATGGAAAAGCCGCCGTCAGGCAGCGCCGCCGGCGCCCGCGAGTTGCTTGCGGCATCGGAGAGATCCGGCAAGCCGCTTCTCGTCGGCTTCATGAAGCGCTATTCGGCCGGCAACAAGATCGCCGCCAACATCCTGCGCTCGGGCCGCTTCGGCGACGTGCTGGGCCTCACCGGCTACTACATGACCGCGCCCGGTTACTTCGCGGGGAACGTGGACTATACCGGCTTCTTCCTGCACCATTGCGTCCACTACATGGACCTCGTCTCCTTCCTCGTCTCCCCGGTGAAGAAGCTTTCGGCCCGCAAGGTGGAGAAGGATCCCGGCAAGGTGCTGTTCCATATCAACTTCGATTTCGAATGCGGCGCGATCGGCACCGTCGCCATGGGCACGATCCAGTCACGCGGTGCACCTGTCGAGCGCATCGAGATCATGGGCGATCACCAGCGCATCGAGGTCGATAACGTCATCGAGGTTCGCTGGAACCGCAATCCGCCGTTCAAGGTGGACGATCCGCTGGCGACGCTTTCCGATACGGTCGATAGCCTGACATGGAAACCGAACTTCACCGCGGCCGCCAACGAGGACCCGAAGGGCTATTTCTCGCTGCTGGCCGACGTCATTCCCGCACTCGGCGGTGCGGAGACCGCTGCCCCCACCATCCATGACGGCGTCGTGGCGATGGAACGGCTGGAGACACTTCGCCGCGAACTGGCGCTCTGAGCGCAACGAAAGGCAGACCATGAAGACCCCCGTCATCCAGTTCGGCACCAGCCGGTTCCTGCAGGCCCATGCCGACCTGTTCCTGTCGGAGGGAACGCCGGCACGGACGATCACGGTCGTGCAGACCTCGGGCGATCCGGCAAGGGCAGGGCGGCTTGCCGCGCTCGCCGCGCCGGAAGGCTATCCGGTCCGGATCCGCGGCCGGCAGGACGGCCAGGTGGTCGATGAGGAGCATCGCGTCACCTCGGTCAGACGCTGCCTGTCGATGACGGAGGACTATGAGGATGTCCGGCGCGTGTTCGTGGAAGAGGCGGGCTACGTCCTCTCCAACACCGGCGATTCCGGATACGAAAGCAAGGCGGAGGACGCACTCTCCGCCTTCTCGCCGGCGATGAGCTTTCCCGCCAAGCTTTACCATCTCCTGGCCGCTCGCCACGCCGAGGGCGGACGTCCCCTGACCATCCTGCCGATGGAACTGATTGCCGACAATGGCAAGGTGCTTCAGGGGTTGGTCCTGGCGATCGCCGCGGCCAACAACGCCTCCGCCGACCTGTTGCGCTATATCGGGGAGGAGACGATCTGGGCCTCGAGCCTCGTCGACCGCATCGTATCAGCGCCGATCGAGCCGGCGGGTGCGGTGGCCGAGCCTTATGCGCTATGGGCGATCGAGCGGACGCCGGGCCTGGTCGTGCCGTGCGCGCACCCTGCGATCCGGCTCGTCGACGATCTCCGGGAGATCGAGACGCTGAAACTGCACATCCTCAATCTCGGCCATACCGCTCTGGTGGACCTGTGGGCCCGGCGCGGCGCGCCGGCGCAGGCGATCGTTCGTGAGTTCATCACCGTGCCCGAGGTCGAGACCGAGCTTGGGGAGATCTACCGCAGCGAGGTCCTGCCGGCGTTCGGCGCCCTTGGTCGCCGCGACGAGGCGGCGGCCTATCTTGCGACCACGCTGGAGCGGTTTGCCAATCCCTTCCTCGACCACAAGCTTTCGGACATCGCCCAGAGCCATGCCCAGAAGGTCCAGCGCCGGATCGTCGCCTTCATCGAGCTTGCCCGGACGGCCGGCTACGACGGCGACTTCCCGAAGCTCACGGCGATCATCGGCCGCGCCGGCGCCGTCTGAACGATCGTCCGCTGCGGTCCGCCCGACTGATGCCGGCCGCTATCGCCAGCCGAGGGCCGGGGCGACGTGCTTCAGGATCGCCTCGATGACATGGGCGTTGTAGTCGACGCCCAGCTGGTTGGGGACGGTCAGGAGCAGCGTATCGGCTTCGGCGACGGCCTCGTCCGCGGCAAGCTGCTCCACCAGCCGGCCCGGCTCCGCCGCGTAGGAGCGGCCGAAGATCGCCCGCGTGTTCTCGTCGATGAAACCGATCGAATCCTGCTCCTTGCCGCTCTGCCCGAAATAGGCGCGGTCACGATCGTCGACGAGCGCGAAGATGCTGCGGCTGACGGAGACACGCGGCGTGCGGGCATGGCCGGCTTCCTTCCACGCCTCGCGATAGGCGCGGATCTGGGCCGCCTGCTGCACATGGAACGGTTCGCCCGTCTCGTCGTCCTTCAGGGTCGAGCTCTGCAGGTTCATGCCGAGCTTTGCCGCCCACACGGCCGTGGCGTTCGAGCCCGCACCCCACCAGATCCGCTCGCGCAGGCCCTCCGAATAGGGTTCCAGGCGCAGAAGGCCCGGCGGGTTGGGGAACATCGGGCGCGGGTTGGGCTTTGCGAAGCCGTTGCCCTTCAGCGCTTCGAGCAGCACCTCGGCGTGATTGCGGCCCATATCGGCGTCGGTCGCGCCCTCCTGCGGCTGGTAGCCGAAGTATTTCCAGCCGTCGATCACCTGCTCGGGCGAGCCGCGGCTGATGCCGAGCTGCAGCCGGCCGCCGGCGATCAGGTCGGCAGCACCGGCATCCTCGGCCATGTAGAGCGGGTTCTCGTAGCGCATGTCGATGACCGCGGTGCCGATCTCGATCGTCTTCGTCTTCGCGCCGACGGCAGCCAGAAGCGGGAAGGGGGAGGCGAGCTGCCGGGCAAAATGATGGACGCGGAAATAGGCGCCGTCGGCGCCGAGCTCTTCCGCCGCAACCGCGAGATCGATGGACTGCAGGAGCGCATCGCCCGCCGAGCGGGTCTGCGACTGGGGAGAGGGGGCCCAGTGGCCGAAGGAAAGGAAGCCGATTTTCTTCATGATCTTTTCGTCCGGTGTTGCCTTGTGTCAGGCCCTTGATGACACAAGACGCGACAGGGCGACAGCCTTGGAAAACAGAACGCTCTGTTCAGCCGGCGATGCCTGTGGTTGCGACAACGTCGCGGTACCACGCAGTGGCCTGGCTCGCGGTTCGGAGAGGGTTGACGGTGCAGCGCCTGACGCTGCGCGCGCATGCCCGGCGACCGCGCAACCGTCGCTGGCCGGATGGTCCCCGACGGCCAAATTTTCCTAACGCGACCGGTGGCGAACGAGGCCATGTTAACCTTTTGTTAACCGTGAATCGCGTAGGTATCGAGAACGAAAAATTAACGAAGATTTCCAACGTGTTAACAGACGCTCGCTCGATCCGTATCAAGGGCCGCTCCTTCCTGGCGCTCATGCTTTCGCCGGAGCTGCCGCTCAACGAATGGCTGGCGCGCCTCGACGACCTCGCAAGTCGTTCGGCGGGCTTCTTCCTGGAGCGGCCGATCATTCTGGACGTCGCCGATCTCGACATCGACCGGCACCAGTTGAAGGCCTTGCTGGACGAACTTGCCGGACGCAACGTGCGCGTCATGGGCATCGAGGGCGGGCGGCCGTCGCTGTTCGAGCCCGGCATGCCCCCGGCGATGCGGGGCGGGCGACCCGCCCCGGACATCGAGGTGCCGGCGGTCGAGCCGGCAACAGTCGAGGCTGCAAAGCCGGCAGACGTCCGCCAGGAGGTGCAGATCGCCAGGGCGCCCGCATCGATGATCGTCAGGGATCCGGTGCGTTCCGGCCAGTCGGTGATCTTTCCGGAAGGCGACGTCACGGTGATCGGATCCGTCGCCTCGGGCGCCGAAATCATCGCCGGCGGGTCGGTGCATATCTACGGCACGCTGCGGGGCAGGGCGCTCGCCGGCTCGGTCGGCAACACCGGGGCGCGGATCTTCTGCCGAAGACTGGAAGCGGAACTGCTGGCGATCGACGGCGTCTACAAGACCGCCGAGGACATGGCGCCGGATCTGCGCGGCCAGGCGGTGCAGCTTTGGCTCGAGGGCGATTCGATCAAGGCGGAAAGACTCAACTGAGCCGGCTGCCGGCCAGCAACAGGAGCGGGAAGATGGCGAAAGTAGTCGTGGTAACATCGGGCAAGGGCGGCGTCGGCAAGACGACTTCGAGCGCCGCGCTCGGGGCAGCTCTTGCCCAGCGCAACGAGAAGACCGTCGTCGTGGATTTCGACGTCGGTCTGCGCAACCTGGATCTCGTCATGGGCGCCGAGCGCCGGGTCGTCTACGATCTGGTCAACGTCATCCAAGGCGATGCGAAGCTGACGCAGGCGGTGATCCGCGACAAGCGGCTCGACACGCTCTTTCTGCTGCCGGCCTCGCAGACCCGCGACAAGGACAGCCTGACGCCCGAGGGCGTCGAGAAGGTCATGAACGAGCTGAAAGAACAGTTCGACTGGATCATCTGCGACAGCCCCGCCGGCATCGAACGCGGCGCGACGCTGGCCATGCGGCACGCCGACGTCGCCGTGGTCGTCACCAATCCGGAGGTCTCGTCGGTTCGCGATTCCGACCGTATCATCGGCCTGCTCGACGCCAAGACGGAAAAGGCCGAGCGCGGCGAGCGGATGGAGAAACACCTGCTGCTCACCCGCTACGACGCCCTGCGGGCCGAACGCGGCGACATGCTGAAGGTCGACGACGTCCTGGAAATCCTGTCGATCCCGCTGCTCGGCATCGTTCCCGAAAGCATGGACGTGCTGAAGGCCTCCAACATCGGTGCGCCGGTGACGCTGGCCGATAACCGCAGCGCGCCTGCGCTCGCCTATCTCGACGCGGCCCGCCGCCTGGCCGGCGAGACCGTGCCGATGACCATTCCGGGCGAGAAGCGCGGTTTCCTCGGCAAGATTTTCGGACGGAGGGCAGCATGAGCATTTTCAACCTCTTCCGCAAGCAGACCTCGGCGCCGACGGCACGGGAACGCTTGCAGGTGCTTCTGGCTCACGAACGGGCGTCCGTCGGCCAGTCGGACCTCGTTGCGATCCTCCGCGAGGAAATCCTCGCCGTCATCGCGAAGCACGTCGAGATCGACGACGAACGCGTGAGCGTGAAGATGGAACGCGGCGAACACGTGACCACCCTCGAAGTCGACATCGAGATCCCGGTCACCGTCAACGTCAAAGCGGCCTGACGGAGGATGCCTCGATCCGCGAGGGGACCTCGCGGATCGAGCTCGACCTTCTGGAGGCCGAAGTTCGGAAGCCGCCGCGCTTCAAACTTGGAAATAGAATGTACCCGGGCTACATGTAATGTCAAAGCTGAATAGGGCTGCGACGCTGTCGGCCAGTTAGAAACGCGACACTGGCACGGATGATCAGCCCCCGATC
>NZ_JAOXHF010000015.1:0-115735 GCF_025780115.1 Rhizobium sp. TRM96647 | reverse complement strand
GCGGGCTGACCCATTCCCGGCTCTGTCCGGAAGGCACGGCGAGCGCCGAAGCTACACCACTCCCTGGGACATCATCGTGAAGCAAGCGGCAAGGCAATTCCGGGAAACAATTTGCCATGGCTCGGGGCGGCACTCGCATCGACGTCGATACCCATCGACAGCCTCGCGATCCCCGGCGGCTGGCGATACCCCGTGCTCGCTCATCTCATCGAAACGCTCGCGGAAATGCACCCCGGCCGGCTGGGTTGGATTGCGGTCGGCAGTGGAGAAGCCATGAACGAGAGCGTCGTCGCGAAGGGCGGAAAAGCCCGAGCGAGACCACCGATTGCGCGCGGGAGCAAACATGATGCGCCGCCTTTTTTCGCGGCGAGACTGTCGATGACGACACCGGATCGATCAGGGCCGAGCATGCACGGCTCGTGGTCGCCAACGCGCTGCGCCGGTCGCACGCCGGGATCTAGCGCGGCGCCACTCGCCGCGGAGGCGAGCGCATGACGGCGATGAGTGTGCTCGTTCCGCTTTCGATCATCATGGGTGTCGGTGGGCTCCTCGCTTTCCTGTGGTCTCTGCGAACGAGACAATACGAGGATCTAGATGGAGCCGCCGCCAGAATTCTGCTCGACAGCGACGAAGACGCTGCGATTGGCCGCGACCGGCAATATCCACCGCCCAGAGGAGGACGGAGATGACAGATATGTTAGGCCCATGATTGATGAACCCAGTAAACAACAGGTTGTGTTTGATCCCGTGACAGGGCGAGGTTTTGTGCTGGCGCAGCTGCCGGAACTCATTGGCGTGCCGGGGCTGACCTATGCCATGATCGCCGCAGGCCTCGCGATCATCTATCTCTTCTCCTATATCACCAGCGCCATCCCGTCGCCGCTGGTTGCCATCCTCGTGCTGACCGGCGTCGCCTATTGGGGTGGCTTGGACCTGCGCACGGTCGACGATCTCGGCGAACTGCCCTCCGCGCTGCCGATCTTCGCGCTGCCGCAGGTGCCGCTGACCTTCGAGACGCTGCAGATCATTTTCCCGTACTCCATCGCGCTTGCCGCTGTCGGCCTGCTGGATCCGTGCTGACGGCACAGATCGTCGACGACATGACGGACACACCGAGCTCGAAGAGCCAGGAGTGTATTGGACAAGGAGCGAGCAACATAGCCTCTAGCCTCATCGGCGGCATGGGCGGCTGTGCCATGATCGGCCAGTCGGTGATCAACGTTACCTCCGGCGGTCGTGGACGCCTCTCGACCTTCGTCGCCAGCGCCTTCCTGCTGTTCCTCATCCTCGTGCTGGACCATCTCGTGCGCATCATTCCGATGGCAGCACTTGTTGCAGTGATGACCATGGTCTCGATCGGCAGCTTCTCCTGGCGCTCCATCCTCGATCTGCGCCGCAATCCACCATCGTCTTCCATTTGTTATGCTGGCGACGGTCGCGAAGTTGGTCGGAACGCATGACCTCGCCAAGGGCGTGCTCGCCGGAGTGCTGCTCTCGGGCGTGTTCTTCGCCGGCAAGGTTGCCAAGCTCTTCCTCGTTCGCTCGATGGAGAGTGCTGATGGCACGGAGCGCACCTATCATGTCGATGGCCAGATCTTTTTTGCGTCGGCGGAGAGCTTTCGATTTCACCGACACGTTGCGCAAGGTGACGATCGATGTTGCGGATGCGCATCTCTGGGACATCACGGCCGTCGGCGCGCTCGACAAGATCCGTCCTCAAATACCGTCGCCTGGGCATTGAGGTTGCCGTCATCGGCGTCAACGAGGCGAGTGCGCATATGCTCGACCGCTTCGCTCTGCACGACAAGGAGCATGCCGCGTTTTTGGCCTCGGCCGGACATTAAGTTTAGGGCATCGAGTTTGCGCCGTGCATGGATATGCTGGCTTCTCACAACACAAAGCGACGGCTTCTCTACCAGGAGGCTGTCGCGACCGCTCCTACCGCAACTTCCGCGTCCGCTCTATGCGGTTCGCGTCTTGAGGAACGCAGAGCGGCCATCGGCGTTTCTCATGCTCCTCAGCGACGGAGCAGCCGATGTCAGCGCCAGAACCGCATTCCCCCGCAGACCTCGAGCCGCGAAAAGGCAGCCCCAGCCCCCGCCTTTCGGAAGAAGAGTTCAAGCGCCGTTTCCTCAACCAGTTTCAGGATCCCGCCTACGACAGTCTGTCGCCTGAGCTCGCCAAAGTCGCAGCCGCCGCTTGGGATGCCTATGCGAACTCCCGAAAGTCTCCCAAAACCAGGAAAGCCGGACCCGGCTACGCCCATCCTGAATACGATCTATCTTTGGATTGGATTGCGGCCCGCGAAGCGATTCACGCAGCCCAGCATCGCCACGAAGATCCTGATGGTCCGCTCAGATTTCTGCTGATCAACGGTTCCTCCCGCAGTGAGCATACCTGTCCCGGCGAATTGTCGAAAAGCTACCGCATGGTGGAAGCCGCGAGAGAGGAACTGCAGCAGCAAATCGGCGTGAGTATCGACGTTCTCGACCTCAGTCGTCTCGCATCCGAATATGGCCGGCAGATCCACCCCTGCAAAGCCTGCTTCTCGACGTCGGCAGCGCTCTGTCATTGGCCGTGTTCCTGTTATCCGAACTATTCACTGGGACAGGTCCATGACTGGATGAATGAGATCTACCCGCTGTGGGTGAAAGCGCACGGCATCATGATCATCACGCCCGTCAATTGGTATCAGACGTCGTCACCGTTAAAGCTGATGATGGATCGCCTTGTCTGCGCCGATGGCGGCAACCCCGATCCGACTTCCACCCACGGCAAGCACGCTAAGGAAGCCAAGGAGATCGAGATGAAGGGGTGGGACTATCCCCGCCACCTGGCGGGGCGTGTCTTCTCGGTCATCGTGCATGGCGACACGGAAGGCACGGAGAATGTGCGCCGCTCCATCTCCGACTGGCTAAAATCGATGGACCTCGAACCGGCCGGCACGCTGGCCGAGGTGGATCGGTACATCGGCTATTGGGAGCCCTATGCAACCAATCACGTTGCATACGAAAACGATCACGCGTTTCAGGACGAGGTCCGCAATGCCTCAAGGACGCTGCACGAAGCCGCGGCCGCCAGGCGGCTCGGACGTCAAGTCGCTGCGGGCGCCAGCCTGAGACAGCCAAGACAGAAATAGTCGAGAAACGGAAGCTTGCCGCCAAGCTAGTCTTGAGGTTCCGATCGCACCTCCACCCTGTGCCAACGAGTCGCCCATGTTTGAAACTTTCACGCTTGAGAGGATTGCCCTGCCGGAGGCAACGCTGCGTGTTCGATACTTAGGTTCCGGCCCGCCTCTTCTCCTCCTTCACGGTCATCTACGTACCCATACGACTTGGTATCGGGTCGCGCCGCTCCTCGCCCGGCACGTCACCGTCGTCTGCCCTGATCTCCGCGGCTTCGGCTAGTCGAGCAAGCCATGCGCCGCAGAACGGAAGTTAGCCTGCCCGCTGCACGTCATCTGGTCGCTACGAGACGGCAAAAATCTACGGCGATGTCCTTGCCGTGTGGCAGCCTTGGGCGGAATTGCAGGTAACGGGACGCGGCATCGATTGTGGGCACCATGTGGCGGAAGAAGCGCCAGAGGACCTGGCGGAAGCAATGACTGCGTTTCTTCTACCAGACTGCATGATGGAAAAAAGCCGACGGATCGATGTACTGCTCGTCGCATGGACACCATCGCGTCCGCAAAAGCCCAGCCGTCAATTCGACTTCCTGAGATCACGTTCCCAGCCGAACACGCTGCGGCCGTCGAAGGCGGCCGAATGGCGAAATTCACCGGCAACAATCTCCTTGAGTTCCGGCTCCGTCACGTAGTGTTCGAGTTGCCGGCTTTGCCCGTCAAGCCGCTTCAGCGCCTGCAACTCCTCGTCCAACCCCGATCTCGCCTTTCTGACCGCGGATTTCATCACGCCGATCGTCTCGTCATAGACTTTCAACGGCACGGGGAAGGGGTGCCGGTCCTTGCCGCCATGGGCCAGGGAGAAGCGGGCGGGATCGGAAAAGCGGCAGGGTGCGCCGTGCACAACCTCGGCCACCAGGGCCAGAGCCTGAACGGTGCGCGCGCCCACGCCTGGTGTGAGGAGCAGGTCCTCAAAGTCGGCCGGTCCACGCTCCGCTGCCGCGGCGAGATTGCCGTGCAGGCGCCGCATGTTGACGTCGCTTTCGCGGACATCATGATGTGCAGGCATCACGAGATGCGGCAAGACGAGTTGCGCGCCGTTTTCTTTCACGCCGCACGCCGGCGCTTTCTCGATCCGGGCCAGTTCATGAAGGATACGGTCCGGCCCAAACGTTGCAAGAAGATCGAGCTGACCCTCACGCGACAGCTTGGCGCGCGTGTCAGCGAGATTGACGATTGCTCCCTGGTCTCTCCCCTCGATGGCGGCATGCGGCGAGTCAAGGAAACCGGTCAACCCCTCGGATAGCCAGTGATACCGCCGAGCCTGCCGCCGGTCACCGTTCATGCCCTGCTGCACAACAACCCATTTGCCGTCATCGGCAACCACAAATCCGTGCAGATAGAGGTCGAACCCGTCCTGCACGGCAGCACTGTCAACCTTCGCGACCAATCGGCTCGTCGTCGAAAGCCCCGCGCCGTCGAGGCCGACGCGATCGCCGATGCTCATCAGTTCGCCTGGCGTCTTGCGCGACTGGGCGCCGCGCCCGCCGCAGACATGCAGGCCCAACTCGCCGGAGAGCGGCACCAGACCACGTTTCAGAGCGCCGAGAACGCTGGTCGTGATGCCCGAGGAATGCCAGTCCATTCCCATGACTGCGCCGAAGGACTGGAACCAGAAGGGATTGGCCAGCCGCCGCAGATATTCGTCACGCCCATAGTGATAAACGATCGCCTCGGTGATGACCGCGCCGAGCCGCGTCATACGGTCCCCGAGCCATCTCGGAACCTTTCCACCATGAAGGGGAAGATCGGCGCTTCCTGCGCGTTTCGCCAATGTCGTGCCCTCTGAAATACACGCCGAGAGATAGATAGCGCAGGATCGACTTACAACATCGAGGACCGCTCCATTCGACACGTCTCACTCAGATGGCATCTACTGGCCGGCAGTCTCATCGCCCAAGCGCAAGGGGTAAGCGCAATACTCATCTGCGCGCAACCATCATCGCCCTGCAAAATTCGCATGACGGGGAACATCCGGTCCCAGACTTGGTTTTCGTTGCGATCATGGAAATGGAGATCAGGCAATGACCCTCAATCCCATCGGTGAGCCCATCCCTCGCGGGGCGATAGCGCACGCAGCCCATAGTACCGCGTCCGGTGCGGGAAGCCGTCTCACAAAACGGGCTGTACCTTTGGAACGAACTTGCTGAGATCGGCTTGAGCCTTGCCTTCCTTCCCGCCCTCGCATGGGCCAGTTTCGTCACGACCAGCACTGCCTTTCCCGATTTGCAAAGCGACACCACGCCGGTTTCAGATCGTTGATCTGTCGACAGAAGGCCGTTTCCAAGCTGATCTAGCCGCATAGGCTTATGGAGGTGTATGTGGATAAGGATCCGATTTCGCCGGCTGTTCGCTTTCGGCGGCGTCGATTTCGGCTGCCTTGGCGGGGTCCACCTGTCCGGTCGGGATGGACGACCGCGTGACCGACACCGGGTCGGATGCGGGAAAGGTGTGCTCAAGTCCCTGTTCAAGTTCACCGGGTGGTCGCCGCTTCTGCTCCGCCTGTTCCTTTCTCATCGACTTCACAGCCGGAGAAGCCTTTTCGTTGTCGGCCATTTGAACCTCCCTCTTGATCTCTAGGTCGAACGACCGCTCCTACCGGAAGCGTCACGGTTGATTCGGCATCGTCCTGCGCGAGCTCGACGGCGGTCGTGTCGTTGAGCTCGCGCTCGGCCTGCTGCTCACTGCTGGTCATGCTTGCCCTCGGGCATGCCGTTTTCTTCCCACAGTTCGAATGCGCGCCTGCGGATGCGATCCGTCCTGTCGGCCTGCTCGTCGGGCCCGTGCATTTCGGGATCGGGCAAGGGCGGGAGGGCGCGAGGTCCTGCTGTTGCGTGGGATGTCTGCTTGGCCATGTTCGTTCTCCTGATCGCGTTATCGGTCGACGGCAGGGCCGCCCGGCCAAGTCAATTCACAGAACCGCCGTCAGCAAGAGGCTATCCGGATCCCTGTGCCATCAGCGCGCGGCGGACCTCGCCTTCGCCCCAGCCCGCTTCGACGGCCGAGGCGACCAGCATCTCCGTCTTTTCGGTCTCGGCGGCATCCGACGTCTCGTTCAGACGGCGCCGGGCCGTCTCGAGACATTGTCGAAGGTCGCTGTCGCGCGCCTGCGGATCGTCCGAGTGGCCAGGAAAGGGAACATAGGTCATCGAAATCTCCTTTCATGATCCGGTTCGTGCCCCTCGCGGGGCGCTGTCGAAAAAGGTTCGCTGCCACGAACTGCGACCCGGCCCCGATTGTTCCAGACGTGGTGGAACCCCGCGCACGCTGCATTGTCGCTAACGCCATTGCTGGATCGGGAGCTGAAATTTCTGAATTGTTGACGTCGGTCGCATCCAATTTCCAAATCATACCGCATCTCGCAGCTCTTGTGGCGGCTTATGAGCTGGCGCTCCCAACGAGTGGGACCGCGAACACGAGGAGAGCACCGGACTGCGCACCTTCCCGCTCGTGGCTCATCGCAAACACCGGTTTCGTGGAGGCTGCAGAGGCCATGACCGTCGGCAGCGCGGAGGCGATCGCGCGCGTCGTGGAGTGGTTGATCACGGGGATGCGGTTCATCGGCGGCGGTGCGACCCTGGTGGTCAGGAATAGCGTCGGGGAACCGCGACCGCGGCAGCCCTCGGGCGCCCCGGCATCGGCACGGCAGTGGGATTGGAAGATCGCGGTCGCCGAAGAGGATCAGGAGAGCCGGGGGCGCCGCCGCCCGTCGAAGACGAAGCTCTGGTTCCGGCCCGGTCCATCCCTCAATCCTGTGTCTCCCCGGCCGAAGCGGCGGTGGATGGCGAAGGAACAAAACCTGCCTTGTCCAGTTTTGGCCCTACAGGAGCTGAAAAGGGAGGCTGCCATGTATGGAGTCCTGATCGGCGCGGCCCTTGTGGTTGCCGGAATGGTCGTGTTGGCGAACGAAGCCCTCGGTGGCCGGCCGCTAAGCGACGCCCACCGCTCCCGGGGAGGGCATCCCACGCTCGAACCCCGCGGCCAGCGGCTCGCGTTTTTTGGGCTGAGCAGAAACTGGCTGGGCGTGGTCATGATCGCCATCGGTTCGGTCATGCTGGTCGCTACTGCCTAGCGGAAGAGCGCGTGCCTTCGTAATCAGAACGACCGGCCGGCGACCGTCGCGCGCTGTTCGGCGCCAGCGAACGCATCCGGTGCCCAAGCGGCAGAAGGCATGGGAGACGTCCGACTTTTCCAATCCCCGGGGGCGGAACTTCTACCGCCTGGTGCGGGGTCGGAGGTCGGCCGTTATCGATGGCCAGCCGGCTGTCCCGAAAATCGAGTCGGCCGGGGCCGGAACATTCTCCCGTATTTTGCGGTAGGGCTCTCCTCGACAGAAGGACTCCCCGTGCTCAAGAAGGTCGTGGTGCTGGGTGCGTCCGGAAATCCCGCTTCACACCAATGCGTCGGAAAAACGACCTCCGCAGCTTCGTCCTCAAGCGAACTCGCTGGTGGCACGATGAGCCGTGACGGCGCGTTGCCCGCGAACATGCTGCTCGGCCAGTGAACTGCCCCCCATTTCGACCGGACAGTCGGCATAAGCAGAAAGGCTCAAGCACAGGCTTGAGGACATGTGTGGACGCCTCCGGGTGCGCAAGAAGAATCTTTGTGTGATGGCGTAGAAGTTTGGTGCGGACATGTGTTCGGCTTCTTTTGCGGCGAAACACTGCCGCCAGCCAGTATGGATTACGCGAGCTCGGTCCACTTCAGGCTTACGTGCTGCCAGCACTTATCCTCAATCTGGTTCTCCGAGCCTCGTTCAAACTTCGGCCATGCGATCCTCAGACCTTCATTGCTGCGCGGGTATTCACTAGGCTGGCTGCATGTAGGACCCTCCGTGCTTCAGTATTGCCCAGGCGACGCGAGCCATCTTGTTCGCCAGCGCCACGATCGCTAGCATCGGTGGCTTTCTGTGCAGAATGCTTGCCGGCCAAGCGCTTGGATTGATCTTTCCACGCCTCACCCAGGAGACGACGGCACTGGCGCCCATGATCAGCAGACGTCTGAGCGTCCGTTCGCCCATTTTGGATATTCGTCCGAACCGCTGCTTTCCTCCGGTGGATCGCTCAAGCGGGGTCAAGCCAACCCATGCCGCGAAGTCACGTCCCTTGCGGAAGGTCGCGGGATCGGGAGCAAGGGCAGCGATTGCCGCCGCTGTCACGGGGCCGATCCCCGGCACAGAAGTCAACCGACGCGCATCAAGGTCGTCACGCGCCCGCTTTTGGATTTCCTTGTCGAACTCTCCTAGCTGAGCTTCACACGATGAGAGATGCTGCCACAACGAACGCAGGATGCCTTGAGCTGCGGGCGGCAGATCATCATCACTCTCGATGACCTCCTGCATCTTTGCAGAAGCGGCTGCACCCTGCGGGAAGATGTAACCAAATTCCGCCAGATGGCTTCGTATCGCATTGAGAAGCTGGGGCTTCTGGCGCACCACCAGATCTCGTGCGCGAAAGACAATACTCGCGGCCTGCGACACCTCACTCTTCACACGAACGAAGCGCATGTCCGGCCGCTGCGCCGCCTCCGCGATGGCCTCAGCGTCAGCAGCGTCGTTCTTCTGCCTCTTCACAAATGGCCTGACGTAATCTGGGGGTATCAGAAGCACTTCATGGCCCAGTTCTTCCAGCTGCCGCCCCCAATAATGTGCGGTGCCACAAGCCTCCATCGCTATCCTGCAGGAGGGAATTGACATCAACAGCGTGGTGAGTTGCGGGCGCCGGACCTGTCGACGGAAAACGACACGTCCGTCTGCAGCTACGGCATGCAGCTGGAAAACATGCTTGGCGACATCCAAGCCGATAAGAACGATCTTGCTCATTGGGTCAACCTCCTGGTGCTGGGCACCTTCAATTCTGCCACAAGGCTGGCGAAGGAGGCGTCCACTCCATCAGGCTTATGTCTAACGAGTATCGACATGTTGAATTGCTGATGGGTGTTGTCCGCCGTAGGCGGTGGACAACCGAGCAGAAGCTGACGTCATCGAGCAGAGTTTCGAACCTGGCGAGACGGTCTCTTCGGCCGCTCGCCGCCATGGCGTTGCGCCCAATCTGCTTTACCGATGGCGCAGGCTGTTGAGCGAGGGAGGTGCTGCAGCCGTGGATTCGGATGAGCCGGTTGTCGGTAATTCGGAAGTGAAGAAGCTGGAGGATCGCGTCCGCGAGTTGGAGCGCATGCTCGGCCGCAAGACGATGGAGGTCGAAATCCTCCGCGAAGCATTGTCCAAAGCGGACTCAAAAAAACGGATATCGCGGCCGATCTTGTTGCCGAAGGGCGGTTCCCGATGAAGGCCGTCGCCGACACGCTGGGCGTCTCCCGTTCCAACCTCATCGAGCGGCTGAAAGGCAGATCAAAGCCGCGCGGGCCCTATCGGAAGGCCGAGGATGCGGAGTTGCTGCCGATCATCCGCAGGCTGGTGGATCAAAGACCAACCTATGGCTATCGGCGGATCGCCGCGCTCCTCAATCGCGAAAGGCGAGCCGCCGATAGGCCTGTCGTCAACGCCAAGCGGGTTCATCGCATCATGGGCAACCACGCCATGCTGCTGGAGAAGCATACGGCCGTTCGCAAAGGTCGCCTTCACGACGGCAAAGTCATGGTCATGCGCTCTAACCTGCGCTGGTGCTCGGACGGTCTGGAGTTCACCTGTTGGAATGGCGAGGTCATTCGTCTCGCCTTTATCATCGACGCCTTCGACCGCGAGATCATCGCCTGGACGGCGGTCGCCAATGCAGGCATCTCCGGCTCTGACGTGCGCGACATGATGCTGGAGGCGGTCGAGAAGCGGTTTGCGGCAACGCGAGCCCCGCACGCAATCGAGCATCTCTCAGACAATGGCTCGGCTTACACTGCGAGGGATACAAGGCTGTTTGCTCAGGCACTCAATCTGACGCCCTGCTTCACGCCGGTCGCCAGTCCGCAGTCGAACGGCATGTCCGAGGCGTTCGTCAAAACACTGAAGCGGGATTACGTCCGCATCTCTGCACTACCGGATGCCGAAACGGCACTCCGGCTCATCGACGGATGGATCGAGGACTACAACGAAATCCATCCACATTCCGCGCTCAAGATGGCTTCCCCTCGGCAGTTCATCAGGGCTAAATCAAACTAGCCGACATGTCCGGTCAAACGGAGGGCACTCCAGCCAGATGAAGATGTGCCAGAAACTGGGTCTGTGGTTCTGGCACTATCTGGGTGACCGGCTGGGGATCGGCAGTCCGAAGGTCATATCCCGCTGGCCACCCCAATCGTGGCACGAGCCTGAGAACACTCCTCCTTCGCGGACCTGGCAACGTCAACCTATTTATGACGATCTCGACAAGCTTCTGCTGTACCGGTCGTGCTGCAAAGGCTCCCCTCCCCTGTCGTGCATGACAGCGACAGATCCCGCCCGAGGGAGCGCTGCGATACACGTCACATCTACCACCCCTCCTCCAAGACTCTTGCCAGCATTTCCACGAAGAAATCGGCGCTTTGTCGGGACAGGCAGAGCGGGGGCTTGATCTTCAGCACGTTCAGATAGTCGCCGGTCGGCTGCATAATGACGCCGAGGTCGAGAAGCCGGTTACAAATGGCGGCTGTTTCCTGCGAGGCCGGCTCTAGCGTTGCCCTGTTACGGACAAATTCGAGGCCGAGATAAAGGCCCATACCATGCACGGCTCCGACGATCGAGAAGCGCGAGGCAAGCGCCCCCAGGCGGCTCCTGAGGTGATCGCCTACAGCGCGCGCGTTTTCCTGCAACTTCTCGTCCCGCATCGCGTCGAGCACGGTCATGCCGACGGTGCAGGAAACCGGGCTACCGCCGGCGGAAGAGAAGAAATACCCCTCCTTCTCCAGCGCCTCAGCGATCGCTCGTGATGTAATGACGGCGCCGAGCGGATGACCGTTGCCCATGCCTTTGGCGATGGTGATGATGTCGGGCACTACATCCTGCTGTTCAAAACCCCAGAAATAGTGGCCGAGCCGGCCATAGCCGACCTGCACCTCGTCCGCGATAGTCACTCCACCGCGCTCGCGCACCAACCGGTAAACTTCCTTGAGGTATCCATGTGGCAGCGGGATCCCGCCGGCGTTGCCATAGACGCTCTCGGCGATGAAGCCAGCGATCCTTTCGCTCCTGGCCTCGATCGCCTCGATCGCCGTCTCGAAATCGGCGATGTAGCCGGCCGCCGAATCCGGGCCGCGATGGGCACCCCTGTAGGTGTTGGGCGATGTTACGGCATGCACCCAGGCCGGGCGCGTGGTGACGGCGCGCGGATTGTCGGCGATCGAGGTCGAGACGGCGTCGCTCGCCACCGTCCACCCATGATAGGCTTCGAGCAGGCTTATGATATTGCGGGCGCCGGAATAGGCCCAAGCAAGCCGCAGAGCCAGGTCGTTGGCCTCGGAGCCGGAGTTGACCAAAAACACCGTGTCCAGCCCCTCGGGGGCGAGATCGGCGAGGCGCTTGGAGAATTGCGCAATCCCGGCGTAGTGAAAGCGCGAATTGGTGTTCAGAAGCGACCATTGCCGGCCAACGGCTGTGGCGAGCTTCTCGTGACCGTGACCGAGGATCGCGACGTTGTTGACCATGTCGAGGTAGGCCCGGCCATCCATGGCATACATGTATTCGCGATAGCCGCGCTCGATTTGCGGGGGCCGCTGGTAATAATTCTTCTGCGGTCTGGCGAAATGCGCTTGCCGGATTTCAAGCAATGCTTCGCTCTCCAGCCCGGGCGCATCGAAATTGCTGCCAAAGAGGGCTGATGGCGACGGGCAAAGATGCGACCAGGCGCTTGCCTGATGCGGCATGACGAATGGCGGCGGAGTCAAATCCCTTGCCCGGCAGAACTGCACCCGCAATTGGCCGGAAGCATCAACCCGGCCGATCGCGTCACCAGCCCCCACAATCCGGCCTTCGACGTCTGCCTCCCCGACACCGTCGATCAACAGTGATACGTGGTCGCCATCGACGCGGAGGTGACCCGATTGACCGGAGACGACACCGGCGAAGGGCGCAACCAGCCTGGAACCGGCGGGAACCTGCACCTCGATGCAAAGTGCATGGGTTTCCGCGGCGGTCGCGGCGTGGTGTCGGGCGCGCGGCAGCCGGAACTCGCCGTAGCGAGTGATGGCAGCGCCTGTTGCCGCCGCTCCCTCCTGCAGCAATTTCTGCTCGATGCCCTCGTCGAGCCAATTGCCACTTTCGAAGAGCGGGCTCAACGTATCCAGGCGCACCGTTCTAAAAGAAACAGGTTCGATGTTCGGCAATAGGCGCCGCATCGCCGGCAGCGGCCTGGGGCCGGCGTCGGCCATGCCGACCGATTCCAGCACCGCTGCTTGCATGACCTCGATCGGCAGGCTGGTCGCGACCGCGAAAATCACGCGTTCATGCTCGATGTTGCCGGCGGCGTATTCGTTGCCCGGTTCCAACGCCAGTTGATATTCGCCGCTTGCCACCAGGACACAGGCCCGCTGCACGATAAGCGGCCAGAGCACCCTGAGCTCCACCTCGTTAAGCGGATGCTCGGCATGGAAGGCCCGGACGGCGGGCAGGATGACGAATGGGTCGCCTCCCGAGTGGTGCAGCAATGCGGAACAGCAGACGGCAAGCTCCGCTGCCAGCCATCCGTGCGTCAGGTCGCCGAAATCGATCACCCCTCGTGGGATCGGATTGCCGTCGGCATCTGGCGTGGCGACGGTATTGTCATCGGTAATGTCGTTATGGATCGCCTGACTGCGCAGCGCGCTGCGAAGCGGTGCGATATGGCGTTCGGCCTCATCGAGCGCAGTGGCAATGCGCGTAGCCGCCCGTTTGTCCGGCACGGAGATCAAAAGCGCCATGGCGACCGGCTGTGCCTGCTGAAGGTCCCACTGGATCTGTCGGTCGAGCCCGCCGTGAGTGAAAGTTTCGAGTCCCCTCGCCACCTGGCCGCAGACCTGGCCGAGTGCGGCGACGGTGATCGCCGGCAGAAATTTGCGCCGCGTCAGCGGTTCACCATCGAGGTAGTCGAGCAGACGCACCTGGCAGGGTTGATCGTTGATGTCGATTGACAGGATCGCCTCGCCTGAGCTGGCGAAGATTGCC
This sequence comes from Rhizobium sp. TRM96647, assembly GCF_025780115.1. Taxonomy (NCBI): domain Bacteria; kingdom Pseudomonadati; phylum Pseudomonadota; class Alphaproteobacteria; order Hyphomicrobiales; family Rhizobiaceae; genus Rhizobium; species Rhizobium sp. TRM96647. The sequence goes on along the minus strand of NZ_JAOXHF010000015.1, from coordinate 102,488 downwards.
CGCGGCAAGCGGAGCATGGAGGCAGAGGCAGCCAGATGTAGCATCGCCGCATTCTGGGCCTCGAGTTCGATGCGCCGATACTCGGCGTGACATATCTTCAGGACATACCGCTTGCCGCCGGCATCAACGCGGAAGTTCCGGTCCTGTTGGCTGCCGAGCTCCACGATTTTGCCGACCAGACCATAGTGGTTGCGAAAGATCGCCTGCGCGTCCGCCACCGACACATCAGGCCTTGGCAGGTCTGCGCGCGCTACAGCGTCTTTCTCCAGCATATCTTTTCTCCGATGGGGGCTACTTGCGTGCCAGGCGGAATGCGAAGTGACTGCCGCGGTGATAGTCGAGGGCGTATATCACGGGTATCGCAGCCGCGTTGAAGCAGGTCTCACGGATAAGCAGCGCCGGTCCAAAGTCCCGCAGATCGTTGCGTTGAACCACCTCCTCCGGGAGCATCACCGCGGAAACGTTTGCGGCCGACATCCGCGGCCTGTTCCTATAGTGGTCAAGCAGTTCGAGCAGCGAACCGCTCCAGTCGATATCGTAGAGGCGAACCGGCACAATATGGCGCGGAAGATAGTCAATGCAGTAGAGGATCGGCTCCTCCTCATGCAGCCGTAGCCGCTCGAGCCGTATGACCCTTTCCCCCTTCGCTAGCCGCAGTTGCTCCGCGATGACCGCATCGGGCAGCTCCTCAGAAATCGACAGCACCTTGTTGGTCGTCGCATAGCCATAGTGACGCGCCATGTCGGTGACGCTTTCGAATACCGTTATCGGCCTGTCCACCTGGACGGCAGACATGGCCGAGACGTAACGGCCGCGCCCGTGCTCAACATAGATGATTCCGTCCTGCTCGAGCAGTTTCAGCGCCTCGCGCAAGGCTGGGCGGGAGATCTTGAAGCGTTGCGTCAGTTGTGCCTCAGTGGGCAACTTGTCACCGGGATTGAGCCCCTCCTCGCGGACAAGGTCTGCGATGCGGTCGCGAAGCTGGATGACCAGGGTGCGCGTGTCGCGAAGGGGTTCGTCCAATCCTCTCACTCCAAGTGAATAGCAGTTCGATGTTCTTGTCTGACGAATTTGGCGAGGCCAAGCTCAGTGCCTTGACCCGACAGGGCAGCCCTATCGATGTTCGAACCGCCCGATCCTCTCGAGATACGCCTTGCGAAAGTCGGGTGGTTGTCTGTTGTCTTATAACTTAACTTCGGCACCATCACCCTCAATCACAGCCACCCATTGGACGGGGCATCGCAGCAAAGCCGCAGCCCTTATGCTCAGTGCAGGAGCTGACTCAGGAACTGGCAGGCGCGGTCCGTCGTCGGACTGGCGAAGAATTCATCGGGCGCGCCCTCCTCGACGATCCGACCGCGATCCATGAATATGACACGATCTGCGACCCGGCGGGCAAACCCCATCTCGTGAGTGACGCAAACCATCGTCATGCCCTCGCTCGCCAGCGCCACCATCGTGTCCAGCACTTCCTTCACCATTTCAGGATCGAGCGCCGAGGTTGGCTCGTCGAACAGCATGACCTTCGGGTTCATGCAAAGCGCTCGTGCAATCGCTACACGCTGCTGTTGCCCGCCCGATAGCTGGCCCGGAAACTTGTCGGCCTGTTCAGGAATTCGGACGCGGTTGAGGTAATGCATTGCGATTTCGACTGCCTGCTTGCGCGGCATCTTCTTGACCCACATCGGCGCCAGAACGCAGTTCTCGAGGATGGTAAGGTGCGGGAACAGGTTGAACTGCTGGAATACCATGCCAACTTCGCGGCGCACCGCATCTGCTTTGCGCTCGTCCTCGCCGAGCTCGATCCCGCCGACGACGATTCGTCCCTGCTGGTGTTCTTCAAGGCGATTGACGCAGCGGATCAAGGTCGACTTTCCCGAGCCCGACGGACCGCAGATCACAACCTTCTCCTGCGGAGCGATCGAAAGATTGATGTCGTCCAGCGCGTGGTAGTGCCCGTACCATTTATGCACGCCGCTGATGGTGATGTCCGAGGAGACCATGTCGATCGAGGTGGGCATTCGCTATTCTCCAGGATTTATTTGAGGACCAACCAGCCCGACAGAATGATAATGACGGCCCCGCCCAGCGTGTGAAGCTCGACGGGGGCGGCAAAGAACAACGCCCCGTAAAGGCAACCCCAGATGATCTGGCTGTATTGCAGCGGGGCTACGACCGAGGCATCGCCGGTGCGAAAGGCACGCACGAGCAGCATGTGTCCGCCGAGCAGGAAAAGACCGCCGGCAAATACGTAGAGGAGATCCAGGGGGCCGACCGAAACGAGGCCGCCAGATGGAATGGCAACAACCAAGGCGACCGCGGCGAGAACCACAAGGAGTGTCGACACAAGGGCGACGTCCGATTCCGCCGACTTGGCGCGCCGCAGGAGAACGAGCGAAAGCGCGAAGACAAGCGCCGATCCCGCCGCCGCCGCATGCCCCAGATTGAGGGTCACGAACCCGGGTCGCAACGCAACGGTGACGCCGAAAAAGCCGACCAGGACCCCGCACCACGCAAGCAGCGACAATCGCTCTCCAAGCAGGACCAATGCCAGCAGCGCGACAAGGACCGGGGTCATGAATGCAAGCAGGTAAGCTTCGGAAAGCGGTAGCATTGAAAATGCATAGTGGATCAGGATCGTATCGATCGCGAGCAGCAAAGCACGGAGCAGGGCAAGGCCCGGATAACGTGGAAACAGCGAATTCAGCGAGCCTTTCGCGCCTGCCAGCACGCAGAGCATGACCAATGCCGCCATCGTCAGCATGAACGTCACCTGCGGTACGGCGAAGCGCTCCGCCAGAAGCTTGACCGACGCATCAGCCCCAGAGAAGACGGCAAAGGCAGCAAAACCGAATGCCGCTGCGCGCAAGTTGGCGTGCGTGCCGGCTGTCGCCGGCACAACATTTCCGTCAACGGACATTGAAGCGTCCGAACCGGGCTTCAACGCGCGATTGAATGAACTCGAGCCCTATCGAGAGGATCCAGTAGATCATCGAGGCGGTGATCAGCATCTCGATGTGGCGGAACTCCGTCTGACCCTGCGTGCGGGCGAGGTACATCAGCTCCCAGACGCCTACGACCGAGACCAGCGAGGAGTCCTTCAGCATCGCGATGAACTGGTTCCCCGTCGGGGGAATGATGACCCGCATAGCCTGGGGCAGGATTACGAGGCCCATCGTCTGGCTCGGGCTGAGGCCGAGGGCTGTAGCGCCCTCGCTCTGGCCGCGCGGGATACTCTCGATGCCTGCCCGGAAGATTTCCGTCATGTAGGCACCGTAACAGAGCGACAGCGCGAGAATGCCGGCCGGTATGGCCCCAATGACATACCCCACCTGCGGCAGGCCGAGGTAGATGATGTAGATCTGCATCAGCAGCGGCAGGCCGCGAAACAGCGAGGTGTAGAACGTGACAAGACCGTAGATCACCCCGTTCTTGGACAGTTTCGCGAGCGCGCCCGCAAGGGCGATGACCGTGGCGATGGCGATGGAGACGACGGAGATGTAGAGCGTTGTGACGACACCCTGGGAGATCAGAAAGCCGATCTTCTTCGCAATGAAGGCAAAGGAGAGGTCGAAAGAGTAGAAGAACAGCATCAGAAGCGCAAAGAGCTCGATCCAGACGCCGATGACCTGCCAGGTGCGCGGCAGTTGCCTTAATGCCTTCCAGTTCAACGCCGCAATGAGGGCTATCATCAATGCGCCGACCAGCCGGCTAAGCATCGGATTCGCCTCGAGCCATGCCGACGATGTCGGCAGCAGATGGCCAATCCAGGCCGGACTGACGCCGAGCCCGTATATCGCCAGCGTAACGAGCGCCAGCAAGAGAAACATCCCCGAACGTCGCGCAGCATCCGGATAGGTCAGTATCAGACGGCCAATCATGTCATTGTCTCCGGGGTCAAGCCGCGCGCTCGCGCCACCAATCCTGTGCCTGCAGTTTCCAATAGGTGAGTTGGGCGACGGCGAGACCGGCATAACCGCCCGCCCACACCAACCCGAAAGGCTTGAAGAGTTTGTATCGGTCCGATTGTCCGAGAATGCCTTCAGCCACCAGTTTGCCGCCGATTGCCGTGGTGTTTAGCCCATGCCCGCCAAACGCCGTGCAATGCCACACGCCTGGCTGCATTTCGCCGATCTGTGGCATCAGGTGACGTGCATAGGACATCAACCCGGACCAGGCGAGTTCGGTCTTCAGCGACTTCAGCTGCGGATAAGTGCCGGTCATTTCGCGGCGCAACTCAGCTGCGAGTGCCGAAGGTGAGGCCGCGCGCGTGGTGATCCGCCCGCCCCAGAGCAAGCGCTTGCCGCCATCGACGAGGCGATAGTAATCGCCGGCGCGACGATTGTCGCCGATAGCATCCTTCGTCGATATCGCCGTGGCCAGCAGGTCCGGCGCCACCTCGCTCAGCATGACGTATGTGGCGATCGGCAAGAAGGAGCGCTTGAGCCGACCATTCAGCGATCCGGTATAGCCACCCGTGGTGAACACTACACGACGCGCATTCACACGGCCACCCGCCGTATTGATGGTTTTCTCGGCCCCATCGACTACTGCCTTCGCGGCAGACGACCCCTCGTAGATCCGCCCGCCGAGCCGCTCGATCTCGTCGGCGACGCCGCGCAGATAATTGAGCGGGTGCATATGAAACGCATTCGGATCACGAACGCCCTGGAAGTAGCGCCTTGACTTCAACACGGATCGGACCTGCTCGGTACCGAGATACTCAAGTTCGTAACCGTATTTTGTGTGCATTGCATCAACGTAGGCCTTGAGAGCCTCGCCGTCGTCATAGCGCAACAAGCTGGTGATGCCCGACTGCGCGGTCGCACCTTCTATCTCGAGAGCATTGATCGTCTCGCGTACAAAATCGACGCCCTCGATAGAAAGGCGATGGATTTTCGCCGCCGCCTCCGATCCCGCCGCTCTGGCAATGTTCTCGCCGCCAGTCGCAAATCCGGGACTGACGAAACCGCCGTTACGGCCCGAGGCTCCGAAGCCAACGCTTTCCGCCTCCAGCACTACAACCGATTGGCCCGCCCGCGCGAGCTGGAGTGCAGTTGTCAGACCAGCGAGGCCACCGCCGACAACAACGGTGTCGCACTCGATGCTTCCAGAAAGAACTGGCCTGACCTTGCGGTCGTTCATTGTCTGTTTGTAATAGGTCTCTGGATACGACATTTGCACTCGAATGAATAACGGTTGACCAGATTGCGGGCGGCGATGGACGCCACCCGCACGGTTTCCAGTTTAGTCGGCGCTATAGTCCTTGCCGTACCATTTGGTGGTGAGGCTCGCGAGGGTGCCGTCCTTTTTCATCTCGGCGATGATGTCGCCGACCTTCTTCGTCCATTCGGGGTCGGCCTTTTCGGCAATCACAACCAACGGCTCCCTGAATGCGTAGTCGCCTTCAACGACGCGCAGCGGATAGCCGTTCTTGATCGCGTTCAGCGCGGTCTGCTCGGGCGCTATGACGGCGTCAAGGCGAACTCCGCTTCCAAGACGCAGATCATCGAAGGGAAGCATGGAGTCGGCGAAAGTGCGGACTTCGCCTGGTTCCAGCTTGTATTCGATCGGCGGGAGGCCAGGCGCATCGATTTCAAGGCGGCGATTGACGAAATCCTCGGAGGTCGTCGCAGTCTCTACACCGATGATTTTGCCCTTGAGGTCGTCAACCGACTTCGCTTCGCTATCCTTGTGAACCACGTAGACGTAGGGGCTGTAGTAATAGATGCCGACAAAATCGATCACCTGGGCGCGCGCTTTGGTGGGCGTGACCGAGCCGACGCCGAGGTCATAGCGCCCCTGCCAGCGACCGCCCGTAAGCGTTGCCCAGTCCGGCGTTTCGAAGCTGACCTCGACACCAAGGCGTTTTGCGACTTCCCTGGCGACATCGATGTCGAAGCCGACCATCTCGTTGCTGTCGTCAAGGTAGCTCTGAGGTGGCCAGCCACTGTTGGTGGCGACCACCATGGCCTTCTTGCCGGTGACCCGGTCAAGCGTCTCGCCTGCCTGTGCGGCGGTGACGAACGCCAGTGTTGCAACGCCGATGGCAAGCTGTGTTAGCAGTTTTCTCACGAGATCCTCCTGGTTGATGGGTCAGCGAAAGGTTCTTGCTTTTGTAAGTCGTCTGACAACTAAATTTAGAGAAGATGGTCGGGTTTGAGTCAAGCGCAGCCCCCCTGCCGAACCATGAAAGGATATGATGAGCCTATGCTGTTTTGTGATGGCTCCGGCAACCGGTCCTCCGCAGATTTGCGCTGGCCCGGAGAACGGTGTTTGCGTGCCAGCGGCATCGCCTTTGCTCCCGGCGGCGCGATGTCCGCGGGCGGTCCTTTTCGTTTGAGGTGAGCATATGCGTCCACGCTGGCTGCGCGAGACAACGCCATCTAAAGCCGTACGCAACCGAACACGTTCTTCGGACACAGACAATTCGTGGAAGGCACTATTGCGTGAGCGCCCCCGCCTCCAGAACACGCCCGGCGATCGAGCGACCTTTCGCGTCGAATATGTGGATGTCGTGCGCTCGGGCAGTGAAACGGATGATGTCCGTCCTTGCGTACGTTTTGTCGTCCGCTGTCTTGATCAGGTATTTTTGAGCAGAACCGGCCACATCGACGTAAAGAATCTGAACTTCGCCCAGATGCTCGACAAAATCGACCGTGCCGGTGAGCACCGGACCGCTTTCCACTGACGCGGTGATTTGCGTGTTTTCAGGGCGAATTCCGACACTGATCCTTTCGCCCACTGACAGCGCCCCGCGATCGGCAGACACGTCCAGCGCTGCGCCGCACTCGAGCATGAGATGCGTGACGCCCTCCGACTTCCCGACGACGGTGCCTTCGAGAATGTTCATTGCGGGCGAGCCGATGAATTGGGCGACGAAAAGGTTCGCCGGCCGCTTGTAGAGTTCGAGGGGCGTTCCCACCTGCTCGATGTTCCCGTCCTTGAACACGACGATGCGATCGGCCAAGGTCATGGCCTCGATCTGATCGTGGGTCACATAGATCATGGTCACATCCGGCATGCTTTGCTTCAGCTTGGCGATCTCGATCCGCGTCGCCACGCGCAACGCCGCATCGAGATTGGAAAGAGGTTCGTCGAAGAGGAAAACCCGTGGATTGCGTACGATGGCGCGGCCGATGGCGACGCGTTGCCGCTGTCCGCCAGATAGCGCTTTCGGCAACCTTTGGAGATACTTGCTGAGTTGCAGGATTTCTCCGGCCTTTTGAACCCGCTCGTCGATCTCGGCCTTCGGCACGCCGGCAATGCGCAATCCGAACGCCATGTTTTCATAGACCGTCATATGCGGGTAGAGCGCGTAGGACTGGAAGACCATGGAGATGCCGCGCTTGGAAGGCGCCACCGTGTTCATCCGCTCTCCGTCGATGACGAGATCGCCGGAGGTGATCGTCTCAAGGCCAGCGATCGAGCGCAGCAGTGTCGACTTTCCGCAGCCGGAGGGCCCGACGAAGACAATGAACTCCCCCGATTTGATATCGAGATCGATCCCGTGCAGGACTTCGAGATCGGCGTAAGTCTTACGTATGTTTTTCAGCGACAGATCAGCCATCGTTCCCGCTCCTTTTTCTTGATTTCATCCGTGATGAGACCGCGCCGTCAGGGCGCGAGTCCGGCCAGGAAGCGCGTTATCCGATCCGGTTTCCTGTTCTGGATTTCGAGGTCATTCTTCCGGCGAATGGCACGGCGGACGACCCTGGCGCCGGCGTAGCGCAGGGGCTCCGGCGGCAGCCGCGTCCTCTTGTCGATGCCGACCAGCCCGCAGCGGCTCCACGCATCGTCGCGTCCGAGGACAAGGCTTGCCATGACGCGGCCCGCGACGGGAGCTTGCGCGATACCCGTGCCGTTGAAACCCATGGCATAGAAGATATTCGGGTGATCCCTGAGGTGGTCAAAAACCGGCAGGTGCTGCGCCGTGCAGTCTATAGGCCCGGTCCAATCATAATGAACGGGAACGCCCTTGAGCTGCGGATAGACCCGATGCATTTCGCGGATATTGTCGGCACCCGCATCCCCGCTGCGGTTGAAGCGGTCGTCAATGCGGTCGCCAAAGGCAATGCCGCCCGTGCCGCGCCCGAAAATGACCTCTCCGCCCGGTGTTCGCTGGTAGTAGAGCACGTGATGCTGCGCATCGCAGATCGAGGCGCCATTTGTCCAGCCGATCTCGTTCAGTAGATCGGACGCAGGTGCGGTGGCGATGACCTGGCTGCTGACCACATAGAGATAGGGGTGCAGCTCCGGAATGGCCGACAGCCAGGCGTTTGCGGCAAGAACCACCTTGCCGGCCGACAGGGTGCCTTTCGCTGTGCGCAGTTGCGGGCGGTCGCCTGGCGCGATTTCGAGAACCGGGCTGTGCTCGTGAATGACGATACCTCTAGAAAGGGCGAGCTGGCGCAGGCCGAGGGCGAGCTTGGCGGGCTGTACCGTCCCGGCCCTCTCCTCCATGATACCGACATAGGAGGCGGCAGAGCCTGTGCGGGCAAGGATGTCTGCGCGCTGGAGCGGCCGGAAGCGCTCTTCGCCGAGCGCACGGCACAGGTCGAGCGCCTGCGCCCAGGCGCCTTCTTGCGCAGCCGAGCTTGCCGTCCACAGCCAGCCGTCAAGCCGCAGATCCATGTCGATGGTGCCGGCGGCCTGCAGGCCGTTCAGTTCCTCGATGGCATCAGCCGTCGCCCGGCAGAGCATGAGCGCGTCATTGTCACCGACAAGCGCGCGCAGCATGTCGATTTCCGCAAACCAGCTATGGACCTGGCCGCCATTGCGGCCCGAGGCCCCCGACCCGCAGAAATCTGCCTCGAGAACGGTCACGCGCGTGTGCGGAGACTGCTCCTTTATCCGGATTGCCGTCCAGAGGCCGGCATATCCGCCGCCGACGATCGCCACCTCGCAGTCCTCGCTGCCCTGCAACGGAGCGGTAACGGCGTCTGCATTGATGCTCTGCAGCCAGAAGGAGCGGTCCCCCTTTGCTGCTGCCACAGGCGGCCTCATCTTGATGGTGTTCATGCTCAGGCCCTCTGTGTCGTGCGGATGACGCCGTCGTATTTATCCAGCAGCCACTGGGGGATCGCCCGGATCGGCTGGGGAAATCCACCGAGGTGGGTGCAGGTTTCCGCGGCGTTGACGGCAGATTGCTCCAAGGCGACCTGCTCTGACTGATTTTCGAGGAAGCGCGAAGCGAGGAAGGTCGCGATGAAGCTGTCCCCCGCGCCGCAGGTATCGACCACCGTCACCGGCACCGAGCCTGCGGAAAATACCTCTCTGCCATTGTCGAAGAAGGAACCGCGCCGGCCACAGGTCACCACGACCTGACGTGCGCCGTCCGCCTTGAGCCGAGCGATCAGCGGCTCGACAGGCTCGGCCGGATCGTCCGGGCCGGAGGCAAAGACCAGTGGTACGCCGTCGAGCGAAAGGTCGAAGTGCCGTGTGGACACGTCGATGCTGAACGGCACCCCATCTGCAACGAGACGGCGGACCAATGCTTCGCTGGAATTCGTGCCGAGATGGACCCAATCGGCCCGTAGCAGCGCCTGATAGCGCTCGGCGTTCGGGACATAGTCCTCCCCGACGCCCAGGGATTCAAGAAGAAAGCGCCGCTCGCCCGCATCGTCTGCAAGCAGCGTCACGGCTGAAGCGCCCGGGCGTATCTCGACATCCTCAGGATCAAGTCCAGCCTCCTTGATGGCGGCGAACATGATTTCCGCTTCCTCGTCCGGTCCCAGGGCACCGAAGTATCGCGCATTGAGGTCCAGCCGCCGCCACTGCACGGCGACATTGAGCGCGTTGCCGCCCACGGTGACAAAACCCTTTGTCAGGTAAGCGTCGAGGCAGTTGTCGCCGACGGCAATCAGATTGGGATTGACGTTCTTCATGCTTCTTCCACTTGATCGAAATTGGGTGTGATACCCCAAAGTTCCGTCCGCCGAACGCAGATGCCGTCCAAATGCCTGGCCCCGCGGAACGGATGGCGCTGAGAGGAAAAATCCGCACCGATGAGTTGTTCGCGTTTCAACATGCGCCCGCCCCCTATTTCCCGATGCCTTCGGCAAGCCCGCGGATGAAGAAGCGTTGGGCCGCAAAGAATGTGACGACGATGGGGAGTGCTGAGAGCGTCATTGCAGCGAAGACGACGGCATAGTTCGTTCCGTGCTTGGCCATGATGGAGGTAAGGCCGACCGGCAGCGTCTGGAGGTCCGCCCCGCTGGTGAAGATCATCGCGAACAGATACTCATTCCAGGCAAACAGGACGTGCAGGATCACGCAGGACACCAGGATCGGTTTGCACAGCGGCAAAGTCACCCGCCAGAAGATCTGTCCCTCACTGGCACCATCCATGATGGCCGCCTCATCCAGGTCCCGCGGCAAGCCGAGCATGTAGGCACGGATGAGAAAGGTCGTGAAGGGAATGCGAAAGGCGGTGTAGAGGATAATCAGGGCCCAATAGGTGTTGTAGAGGCCCAAGTCTTGCATCATTCGCACCAGCGGGATGACAGCGACAGTCGGGCTCAGCATGAGTCCACCGAGCACGATGCCGACGAAGAACGGCTTGCCCGGTAGTTTCGACCGGGTGAGGCCGTAGGCGGTCCAGGCACTGAGCAGCACGGTGCACACGGCCGATCCCAACGTGACGATGACGCTGGTTGCGATGTAGTTCCGGATGCCCTGGTTCCAGGCCGATACGTAATTGGCAAAGCTGAAGCCGCTCGGCAGCGCAAACGGGTTTCCGAAGATTTCGGCATTGCTCTTGAAGCCGTTCAGTGCCATCCAGAAAAGCGGATAGATGACGACAATGCCGAGACTAATCAGGAACGTGACGAGGCAGACCTTCGCCAGGACGGCGACGAAGTCGATACGCTCCGTTTCCCGGGGTTGAATGGAGACGCTCACAGGTCGACCCTCCGTCTCTTCGTGTACCAGAGCTGCGCAAAGCCGGTCAAAAGCGTGATGACGAAGATGACCGATGCGATGGCCGCGCCATAACCGAAATCATTTTCGATGAAGCCCTGCTGATAGAGCCATGTCCCGAGCACCTGGCTGCTGTTGTTGGGTCCGCCGCCGGTCATGACCATGACCTCGTTGAAGACCTGAAAAGCACCGGTGATCGTGACGATCACCATTAGCCCCGTCATTTCGCGGGTCAGCGGAAATGTGATGTTCCAAAGGCGCCGCCAGGTCCCGGCCCCGTCCATGATCGCTGCGTCATAAAGTTCACGCGGGATCTTCTGAATGGCGATGGCGAACAGCAGCGTCGAGTAGCCAAAGCCCTGCCACTGGCTCATGGCGATGATGGCGTAGATCGCGGTCCCCTCTTCGCCAAGCCAGGCGCGCGACCAATTCGCAAGGCCGATCTGCGTCAGGGCCGAGTCGAGGAGACCGATATCGGGTTGATAGATGAAGTAAAACAGCAGGCCGGTCACAGTGATCGAGATGGCCGAGGGTATGAAGTAGATGGCGCGCCAGAACCGGCGCCATTTCTCATCGCTGAGCCCCTCGATCAGCGCAGCCAGCACGAAGGCCCCGAAAACCTGGAAGACGACAGAGATGACGGCATAGAGCGTGTTGTTGACGATCGCCGTTCCAACCACGGGATCGTTTTGCAGGCGCCGGTAGTTGTCCAGACCGATAAAGGCGGTTTCGCCCGTGAAGATGTCCTGGTTCTTCGTACTGACGAGGAAATTGTCGATGATCGGATAGTAGACGAACCAGAGGATCAGCACGAAGGCGATCACGATCCAACGGAACGACAGGATCCCGGCTATCGGGCCGAGCCGGGCCCTTTCAGGCCGGCCCGACCCGGTGAAGCCGATTTTGACGGCTTCACCCTTGTAGTCATGCTTCATGGCAGTCATCACTGGCCCTATCCCTATTTGGACGAAGCCGCCGCTTCCTTCGCGCGCTCCACCACCTCTTCAGGTGTCATGGTGCCGCCGATCAGCGCCTGGAGGCCCGAGAGCCAGGCGGCCGCCACACGCGGGGGGTTGGCGGTATCGAGCCAGGGCATGAGATAGGACGAATCCGCAATCATCTTCAGGCCATCGACGACGGCGGGGTTCATGGTTTCCGCCGAATAGCCGCCGACTGTTGCGCTCGGCTGACCGTAAGGCGGAGCCGACAAGACCTTGCCGTTTTCAGCCGAGGTGACGAACCGCATGAAATCGATCGCGAGCGGAATGTTCTTCGAGGCTGAACTGATCATGTAACCTTCCGGCGCGCCCTCGATAGCCTTGACGTCGCCCTTGGCATCCTTCGGAGCCGGCAGCTTGAAGAAGCCGAAATCCTCGCGCTTCAACGCGCCTTCGGCTGTGGCCTGGTCGAATTCAATGATCTCCTGGTAGTACATTGCGGACTTGCCATTGCTGAACTGCTGCAAGGCCGATGCGTACGAGGAGCCATTGGTGCCGGCGCCGTCAGAGCATTCGTCGATCAATTGCTTGAACTGCGTCAGGCTGACGACGTAGCCGGGATCGCTGAATTCGGCCGTGGCCGGCACGAAGTCCTTCTCAAGAGTCGCCTGCGGCACGTTGTAGGCAAGCAACTGGCCCGCATAGTGAACGCCCGGCCAGCCTTCCTTGTTGCCGAAGGAAATCGGCGTGACGCCGGATTTGCGCAAGGCCGCGCAGGCACCCAGAAGCTCCTCGAAGCTCGTCGGTTCGGCAACGCCCGCCTTTTCGAACAGGCTCTTGTTGTAGCCCATGAACTTCGCATCGAGATAAAGCGGAATACCAAAGAGCTTGCCATTATACTGGAAGGCCGAGACTGCGGCGGTCGCAAGCGTCTTGCCCCATTCGGTCTCTGGGCCGATGACCGGGCTCAGGTCGACGGCGCGATTGCCGCGCACGAAATTCTCGCCCCAGCTGCCCGTCCAGGTGAAATAGATGTCAGGCAGCGAATTGGAGGCGACCAGGGCCTTCGTCTTGCCCTTCACGCTGTCGTCGCTTTCCTGGATGAGCTCGACCTTCACGTCGGGGTGAAGTTTCTCGTAGGCCTTTGCCGCATCGACGAAGAAGGGGGAGAGTTGCTGCAGGCCGAATTTCGTCAGCACACTGATCGTGCCCGAATGTTCGACAGTAGCAGCGGGATCGGCCACGACCGGGTCCGCCGCAGCCACGGTGCTGGCGCCGCCGATGAAAAATGCGGCTACAACGAGCGATCCGAGGCTTGTCGTGCTCAAGAACGTGTCGGCTTTCATTTCGCAGTTCCTCTCTGTTGTCGTTGGTTCTTTAGGGCATGCTAAGGTCCGGGATCCGGTCCGGCGCGAACGCCGGACCGGTAAACGCTTAGTACTCGACGCGCTTGTAGTAGCGGCGCGTGGTCAGCGGATGATCGCGCAGCACTTCCAGATGTGCACTCAGGCGCTCCAGCATCGTTGCCAGGACGACAGGCGAAATGAGGCTTCGGGTCTTGGCGGAGATGCCCGGTAGGCTGGCAGAAGCCGCATCGAGGACGCGCACCTTGTCGGTGTAGCGCTGGGCGAAGTTTTCCACCCGGTCGGTCAGCGGCCGGCTGGCATCTTCTCCCTTGAAGATGAAGAGGCTAACACCCGGCTCCACCAGTTCCAGCGTGCCGTGGAAGAAATCGGATGCCTGCACCGGACGGGTGCGGATCCACTGCATCTCCTCGAGAATGCACATGCCGTAATAATGGGCCTCAGGCCAGACGGAGCCTGCACCGGTGAAGATGTGATAGGTCTCGTCCTTGATTTCCTTGGCAAGGGCTGCGGCGTTCGCCTCGTAGCTTTCCTTCACCGAGACCAACAGTTCCGGCAGCAACTTGAGCTCGGCCACCGTCGCGTCGAAGTCAGCATATTCGCCGCGTTCTGCGAGAAGGGCGAGAACGATGATCAGGGTCTGCAGGTAGAACGATTCCGAGGAGGTGTCGTCCTCGGCGAAGTTCGTGAAGTTGTAGTCTGCATCGCGACCGAGAGGCGTGTCCTTGTGTCCCGTCAAGGACAACGTCTTCACGCCGCGTTCCTTGAGAAAGGACAACAACTGCACGCTTTCCTTGGTCGTGCCCGACAGCGAAGGCAGGATGACCAGCGCCTTCTCGTTCAAGCCGGCCGGCGGCTCCAGAACGACCTGCGCGGAGTAGGCGGCCGAAACCGGGAAAAGCGTCGAGTTCCGCGCAAGCTCGATCGCCGGCTGGGTGAGAAACTGCACGCCGCCGGTCCCCATGAAGAATATGCGTTCCAGACCGTCGTTCAGCAGTCCGCGCATCAGTTGACGCACGTCCTGCGCGATTGCAACTGCGCCGCTTTGAATCTTAACAAAGCGATCTCTATCGAAATTGAGCATTAGAACCTTCCCGTTTTGCGCCTCGCAAGATCGCCTTCCTAGCGAGACCGCGTCTTGCGCCTATGATCTTTGAGACCGTGTGAGATCGATCTCACACGTATTTAGCGCACAAGAGTATTGCGCTGGCAAGTAGGGAACTCAAAAAATTCGGGACGGGCGTGGCTGCCCCCTCAGGCGTCTCTTCGACGGCTGACTGAGCCACGAACTATCAGCTTGGTTTCAAAGCGAATTTTCTGTGGAAGACCGCTTCTTCCGGAGAGCCGGTCGAACAGCAACCGGGCGGCCGCGCGCCCGATTTCGGCAACCGGCTGCGACACGACCGTGATCTGCGGATCGGTGAACGTCGCGAGATTGAAGTCGTCGAAACCGATCAGTGAGACGTCATGAGGAATCGAAGTACCCATGGAACGGAAGGCCAGAAGCGCGCCCTGCGTCATCAAGCTGTCGACCGTGAAAAGGGCGGTCGGCGGGTTCTTCTGGCTGAAGAGCCGTATGGTCGCATCTACGGCGTGTTCCACCGTGGATTGCGAGACGGAAACCATTCGGTCGTCCGGAGCAATGTCGCTTGCGGCAAGTGCCGCCCGGTAGCCGCTCATGCGCTCGCGCGAGGTGAAGATGCGCATGTCGTCCTGCAGCAGGCCGATCCGGCGATGGCCCATCGCGATCAGGTACTCGACTGCCTTGCGTGCCCCGCCCTCGTTGTCAACGACGACGCTGTCGCAATCGACGTCCTGCGCGACACGGTCGATCAGCACCAGCGGCACGCTTTCGCCAATCAGGCGCTGCAGATGGGCGTTGTTCTCGGCGGATGTCGGCGCGACGATGAAGCCGCGAATGCTGAGCGACTGGAGACTCGCCAGCAAGGAAACTTCCTGCCCGAGTTCCTCCTCGCTGCTGCCAATGATGAGATTGTGGCCGCATTCGCGGGCGAGGACCTCGATGTCGTGCGCGATGCGGGCGAAGAAGGGGTTCTGTATATCGCCAAGGATGCAGCCGACGATCGGCAACTGCCCGTTTCGCAACGCCTGTGCCAGGCGGTTGCCGCGATAGCCGAGCTTTTCCGCAGCGGCCTGAACCTTCTGCGCGGTTACGTCGCCGACATAACCATAACTGTTCAGGGCACGGGCAGCCGTTGCACGCGACACACTCGCCAGTGCCGCCACATCCTTCAAAGTCGCCGGTTTCCGAACCATTTCACCCTTCGCCATCGCAGGCAGAATCTACTACGATCCTTCTTGTAGCGTCGGGTCGACGGTTCGCATAGGCACGCCGCGACGGAAAGCAGCCCACCGGTGTACCGCAGCGCCGGCCGAGCGCCGGTGGCCTGGTCCGAAAGGACTATTGCCTTACTGCGATGCGAAACGCTCAGGCCGGAAAGTTGCGAGCATCGGATGCTCCGCTCCCGTCGCAACCTCGTAGCCCAATAGCTCGCCCAGAATTAGACCGAGCGTCGCGCCGCTGTGGCTGAAGACGGCACAGGCGCCGGGTATGGCCTTGAGGGCGCCGACAACCGGCTCGCCGTCACGCGGTATAGGCTTGCCACCAACGCCGACGGAGGCGATTTCAAGCTTTGGGTTGCCTTCCAGCACACTGGAGGCCTCAGCCAGCAGGGCAGTGACCACGGCATCGTCGATATCGTAGCTGCCGTCCCCTCGAAGCTTCACCCCCTCATCCGCAGCCCAGTCGGCATCCACCGAAAAGGCGCCACCCGGCGCTGGACGAACGGCAACGCGCGGGGTGTTGAGGACGGCGCGCAAAGGATGGGCCAGCGGCTTGGTCTGTACCAGCAGCGCGATCGGCGTTCCGTCACCGATTGCCTGTCCCGCGTCCGCCGCCATTTTCGGTACGGCCGGACCGGTGGCAAGGACGACAGCATCAGCCAGGAAGCGGCCACCCGTTGCCGTCTCGGCGCCGACGGCCCGGCCGGCTTCGACAATGATCTTAGCAGCGCCCTTGTCGGTGATGAGTTTGCCGTCGAGAGCAGCAAATTCCTCGAGGAGCACGTCGATCAGGATTGGCAGGTCAACCCACCCCTCCCCCGGGTTGAAGATCGCCCCTTGCGGCGTGATTGCACGCGCATCTAGCCCTGGCGTCGCCGCCGCGACATCAACGGCCGAAAGATGCTGGGCGTCGTAGCCAAGCGAGACCTCGTGGCGGTATGCGGCGTCAATCTCGTTGTTCTTGTCATCGGCATCCCAGGTCAGCCCTCCTTCGAAGCTAAGCCAATCCGCATCGGGAAAGCGTGCTGAAAGTGTGCGTTATCGATCGATGCCGGCCATGCGTAAGCGGTGATAAGGCTCCGAGCGCATGCGCGCTGAATTCAACCAGGAGAGCGAGCGGCCAGATGCTCCATTGGCTGGCGGACCGTCGTTGAGAATGGTTACGGCAATACCGCGCCGAGCAAGCTGCAGGCCTGTGGAAACGCCGAAAATACCGGCGCCGATGATGACCGCCGAAGTGATGCCTTTGTCTGTCATAGTCGTTATCTTTCAATTCTTGGGACAGTCGAGATGGTGAAGGAAATGTCAGCGTCGGCTCGTCTCCGAGCGGATCAGAGAACTTCCGCAAGGAAGCGTTGCAGGAGCGGGCTCTGTGGATAGTCGAAGATCGCCTCCGGCGCGCCCGCCTCGACGACTCGGCCCTCGTCCGTGAACACGACCTTGTCAGCTACCCGCCGGGCAAAGCCCATCTCATGCGTGACAACGACCATCGTCATGCCGCGCCCGCCGAGATCGGCCATGAGATTTAGGACGCCTTTGACCAGTTCAGGATCGAGCGCACTGGTCACCTCGTCGAAGAGGATCACCTCCGGTTCCATGGCAAGCGCACGAGCGATCGCAACGCGCTGCTGCTGCCCCCCGGAGAGCCCACCGGGACGGTGATGCGCGCGGCTGGCGAGACCGACCTCGGTAAGCCTTGCCCTGGCGATATGCTCAGCCTTGTCCTTTGGCAGGCCCTTGATTTTGGTCAGCGACCGCACGACGCTCTCAAGTGCGGTGTGGTCGGGGAATAGATTGAGGACCATACCCACCCGGCGGCGCAGGCGCTCCGGCTTCATGGCAAGGATGCTGTCGCCGTCGAGAAGGACGTAGCCGCTCTTTGGCTCGACCAGTCGGTTGATGCAGCGAAGCAATGTCGACTTTCCGGAACCCGACGGCCCGATGATGCAGGTGACGCTGCCGGGCCTGACCGAAAGGTCGACGCCCTTCAACACGTCGAGTTCGCCATAGGCCATGCCGAGATTGCGGACGTCGAGGCTGCCACCGGTGAACTCGGCCTCGGAGGGTCTTTTCGCTCCGTCGAGTTCGCTGACCTCCTCAAGCCCGCTGGAGATGGTCGCAGGCCGCTGCTTGCCGATCCGGAGCCGGTTGTCGATGGCGTTCACCAAATGAGTAAGCGGTACGGTGACGACGAGATAGAAGACGCCGGCAAGGAGCAGCGGCGAAAGATTGCCGGTCACCACCGCTTGATCCTGGCCAACGCGAAAGATCTCGCGTTCGGAAGCAAGCAGGCCGAGGAAGTAGACGAGGCTCGAATCCTTGACGTTGCCGATGAATTGGTTAACCAGCGCTGGAAGCACGCGGCGCACCCCCTGCGGCACGACGATCAGCCTCATACCCTGGCCATAGCTCATCGAAAGCGCCCGGCAGGCTTCCATCTGACCGCGATCGACACTCTGGATGCCCGAACGAAAGATCTCCCCAATATAGGCGCCGGCAATGAGGCTGAGCGCCAGATGCGGGCCGGAATGCGCAGCCAGGGCGAACGGGAAATGCCCATGATGGCCAGCACCATGCCGATCACGACGCCGAGCACTGTCAAGGCCGCCGCAAGGATCAGCGTGTTCTTGAGGCCGACCGTGATCATGGTCGGCAGGACTTCGGCCATCGCGTTCCAGTCGAGGAAACTGCGCCGCAGGTTTTCAAGCCAGTTCATTAGGCGGTCCTTCAGGCAGAGCCTGGTCCGGCCGCCCGGCCGGACCAGGAGACGAGGTCAGGACTTGGGGAGATATTCGGCCGGCATCGGCGTGCCGGGGAACCACTTCTCGTGGATCTTCTTCCAGGTGCCATCCTACATGGCCTCATGGAGCGCCTTGTTGAGCGCTTCACGCAGCGCATCGTTGCCCTTGCGCACGACGAAGCCCGCAGGCGCGTCGAAGCTTGGGATGTTGACCGCGATCTTCAGCTCAGGATAACGGCCGGAATAGTCCTTCGCCGCCTCGAAATCGAGGAAATGCGCATCCCAGTACCGTTGTTGAGGGCGGCCACGGCGGAGTTGTTGTCAGGGAATTTGACGAGGTCGGCGCCCGTGAAGTTTTTCTGAGACCCTTGTGTGATCGATGCTCAATCGCGGGCATCATGGTCCGTTTGGCCGCGCCGTAGGACGGAGTTTGTCGGTGACGATGCGCTTCGGTGCCAGACCCTGTCTCTTCAACAGCCTGACCAGCAGCCGTTTGGCCGCCTTGGAATCGCGGCGACCCTGCACGATCTCATCGAGAACGTAGCCGTCCTGATCGACAGCACGCCACAGCCAGTGTTTACGGCCGCCAATGGAATCACCACCTCATCCAGATGCCAGATATCCTTTCGACACGGTTGCTTTCTCCGCAGTTGCTTGGCATAGGCCGCGCCGAACTTGCGGCCCCATCGACGGATCGTTTCGTAAGACACGACGATACCGCCCTCCAGAAGCATTTCCTCCACCAGACGCAGGCTCAGGGGAAATCGGAAATACAGCCAAACCGCATGAGCGATAATCTGCGGTGGAAAGCGGTGGTTCTTGTAGCTGACGGTTGGCGTGTTCATAGTGATCGATTAGCCACCAACCGTTAAGCCACCAACAACGTGACAACGCCGCCGCCGGTCATCGTCTCGATACCGTCGAGCCCACCCTCGCGCGCTCGCCGCGCCGCTTGGCCGAAGTCACGCACGATGCGCGCGATATCGTCGCGGTCCATCTCATGTGCGAAGCTGCGATTATAGTCCTCGCGCGAATGGGTGGGGCCGAGGGCGGGAAGCGAGGCGCCCACCGTGGCGTTGGCCCACAGGCCGACACGGGAGATCTGACACACTAGCGCGGCGCCGTAGCGATGGATGCGTTCGGAGAAGACGCGGAACACCGGGATGATCGCATCGCTCGTACCTCGAGCTGCGTGCCGCCCCAACTCGTATCCGCGGAGACGCGCGCCGAGCCGCCGAACATCGTCAGCGCAAGCCGCCTTTCGCCTTCTCCTCGTGATATCGCTGATAGGTCTCCAGCGGATGGCCGCCCTCGTCGAGGGCGGTCTCGTGGCTGGTGCTCATGATCCGGTTGCGCAGCGTGAGCCGGCCAAGCTGCAACGGCCGCAGCAACGGATCGGTCTTCTCTGGCGGCGCAACGGCTAGATTTTTTTCCTCCATGCCCGCACCGCCTATACCGGCTCGAGGGCCTTGCGCATGGCCTCGACGCATTGCTTCAGCGGCAGGGTAGGATCGACATTGTACTTCCAGTTGGTCAGCTCGACCGTCAGCGAACCCTCATAATTCTGGCTGCGCAGATAGGCGACCAGCCCGTCGAGGTCGATGATGCCGTCGCCCCAGGCGAGATGGCTACCGCCGGAATCGGAATCGGTGAAATGCACATGTGCGACGCGGCCGGCGAGATGGGTGAAATAATCCTGCGGCGTCTCCTGCGTCATCACCGCGCCGGCCACGTCATAGACCGCATGCAGCGCGGGGCTGTTCAGCGTGTCCATCAGGTCGCGGATTTCCTTGGCCGACCGGATGATGTTGGCAAAGGAATCCGGCAGTGATTCCATCCAGAGATCGATTCCGAGTTTTTGCGCGCGGTCGCAGAGCAGGCCCATGGAATCGACGCAGCGCTCCAGCGCCTGTTCCGCAGGCTCGTCGCGGTAACCGCCGCCTGCCGTCACCAGAAGTGCCGGGGCACCGCATTCGGTGGCGAATTCCATGGATTCCAGGAAATAGCGCACCGAACGGTCGCGCAGCTCCGCTTCCTTCGCCGAGATATTGATTGGATAGATGCACTGCTCCGGCGTGAAGGCGACGATATCGAGGCCCATGCCACGCACTTTTCGTCCCAGCGCCCGCGCATCGGCCAGAATACCTGCCGTTGAGGTTCGTTATGCGTATCCGGCCTTCGCTCTATTTCCTCGGCATGGCAGTCGCATTCGTGCCGGCCATGATCAGCTGCACGTCTGCAGGGGTGACTCCGGTTGCGGCCTCTCCGCTTACCACACCGGACGTCGTGATGGTTGCCGATCCGCGGCCGCCATTCACGTACTGGGCTCCTGAAAACTCGACCATCCGGAACCATCCACGTCAGCCGGGTGTCTGGATTGCGGAGTCCCCAGACGGCTCGCGCAAATTCTACTTTGGCAACCAGTGCCGAGCGTCGGAATTTCAGCGCTTCGTCTGACAGCCACTAGATTCGCTTCCAAAACCAGCAGATGCGACATGGCGTCTGTCCTATTCAGCGTGCGCAAGAACTTCAGATCTGGGTCTCCTACAATCAGGAAACGCGAAGGATTGACAACATCTCGTGCGGCTAGCCGGGGCACTGGGCCGGCGTTGCGAGCCCCTTCAGCGCGATGCAACCACGGCTAGCCAGCTCCAAGCAATCCTCATGCGGCGTGGCTCACTCTTCGACCAACGCGTGGCTCGCGGAGGAGTCGGCGAAAGCGCTAACAGGACAAAGTGTCCGTCTAGGACAACGGCCTCAACTGCCAGAATAGTAATGGCGAGCACGCAGACTCGGCTTGGCGGGAGAGACTGCACAGTGCGTTAACATTGGCGAAATAGTCGCCGAGACGTCCTGCATATCGGCTGAAACGTGGTGCCAACACGGCTACAGTAGTGAGCGCATCCATCAGGATATCAAACATCAAGTTCGGACGATCGAAAAGATATCACGGATTTCCGAGCATAGATCGTTTCTACAGGCATAACTATCGTATCGCCTGACTATGGAGGCGATACAATGATTTGCACCACGATCCATTCCATAACCGCTCCTGCAGCAGGTCGGATCAAAGGACCGGCGGGCGCTCTGTTTACAATTCTTTTGCCTTTCGGGCTGTTCTTTGCGTCTTCAGCTGCCGCTCAGGAGGCAGATGGAGAGCGCTTGTTCCGGCAGCGTTGCGCCGCCTGCCACAACATCGAGCCGAGACAAACCAAAATGGGACCCTCACTCTTTGGCGTTATCGGCCGGACTGCCGGCAGCGTCGAAGGCGCGAACTATTCCCTGGCCATGCAATCTTCCGGCATCACCTGGGATCCCCAGTCACTCGAGACCTTTCTCGCCGCGCCGCGCCAAATGATCCGGGGGACACGGATGACCGTCAGCATCCCCGATGGCGCACAACGGGCTGCAATTATCAATTATCT
Organism: Rhizobium sp. TRM96647; assembly: GCF_025780115.1. Classification (NCBI taxonomy): domain Bacteria; kingdom Pseudomonadati; phylum Pseudomonadota; class Alphaproteobacteria; order Hyphomicrobiales; family Rhizobiaceae; genus Rhizobium; species Rhizobium sp. TRM96647. The sequence goes on along the minus strand of NZ_JAOXHF010000015.1, from coordinate 80,797 downwards.
CGAAAGCCAATCACCAGATTGAGGAGAAGCATTCATGACGACCTTCACGATCAACGGGCGAGCGGTTGATGTCGCCGCCGAACCCGATACGTCGCTCCTTTGGGTGATCCGCGAGCATCTGAAGCTCACCGGCACCAAATTCGGCTGTGGGATTGCGCAATGCGGCGCGTGCACTGTCCATATCGACGGAGAACCGACACGCTCATGCCAGACCTTCCTGGAAGACGTTGCGGGCCGAGAAGTGACCACCATTGAAGGTCTATCGCCGGACGCAAGCCATCCACTGCAGAAGGCCTGGATCTCCGAGCAGGTGCCGCAATGCGGCTACTGTCAGTCCGGCCAGATTATGCAGGCGGCAGCACTCCTCGAACACACTCCCGCCCCCACTCGCGAGCAGATCATCGCTCACATGGACGGCAACATTTGTCGTTGCGGGACCTATGTCCGCATCATCAGCGCGATCCAACGCGCAGCACAGGAGGGCTGAGCCATGACCCACATCTTGCAGCCTCAGAGCCGCGCACTGTCGCGGCGTAGCTTCCTCGTCACTGTCGGTGGCTTAGGGATCGCAGTCGCGTTCGGGAGACCGCCCGGCCTTGCATACGGTGCAGACATAGCCCCCTCCGCCCAAGGTGACTTCCGTCCTAACGCCTGGGTCACGATCGCGGCGGACGGCACAGTCAGCATCATCTCGCCTGCGGTCGAGATGGGCCAAGGCATCACAACAACACTGCCGCTGCTCGTCGCCGAGGAGCTAGATGCCGATTGGAACCGTGTGCGGGTCGTGCAGGCACCCTCCGATGCCGAGACCTACGGTAATCCCGGCTTCTACGGGATACAACTCACCGGTGGTAGCGAGTCTACGCGCGGCTACAATGCACTGCTCCGGCTAACCGGCGCCCAGACCCGCTTGGTCCTTCTTGCAGGCGCGGCTGGCATGCTGAACGTGCCAGTGAAGGAACTCGAGACCGAGCCCCATAAGGTCGTGCATCCACCCTCGGGCCGCTCGCTCGACTACGGTGAGATCGCCGCTAGAGCAGTACTTCCGGATCCACTGCCGCAGGCGACTGAAGTTGATCTAAAGCCAAGCGACAGGTGGCGCTATATTGGCAGCAGAACAATCCTGCGCATAGACGTGCCCTCGAAGATCAATGGCACCGCCGTCTTCGGTATCGACGTCCAGCTTCCGAACATGCTCTTTGGAGCGGTTCTGCGGGCGCCGGTTCAGGACGAACGGCCGGAGACCATCGACGACGCCGAAGCGCGCGATGTTCCCGGCATCACCCATATCGTCGCGCTGCCCTACGGCGTCGGCATTATCGGAGAAACAGTTGAAGCTACGAAGCGTGCGAAGGATCTGCTCAAGGTGACCTGGAGCACGACATCACGGGTCAGAAATTATACAAGCCAGCGGTTGCTCGACGAGTATCGCGCCGTCGGCCGCGACCTTAGCCAGCAAGGTGTTCCTGCGCACACCAATGGTGATGCTGAGGCCGCGATCGCCGGGGCCACGACGGTGATCGAGGTCGACTACATGAGCGACCATGTCGCCCACGCAACCATGGAGCCGATGAACGCCACAGCACTCGTCACCGGCGACAGGGTGGAGATCTGGGCGCCGACCCAGGGTCCGACAGGCACACAGGGGTTCGCGGCAGAGATAGTGGGCACCACGCCCGATAAGGTCAAGGTGAATACAACCCTGCTCGGCGGCGGCTTCGGGCGCAAGGCGGAGGCAGATTTCATCGTTGATGCGGTGTCGCTGGCCAAGGCCGTGGAGGGCCGGCCGGTTAAGGTCATCTGGAGCCGTGAAGATGACGTCCGGCACGACACGTTCAGACCACTCGAGGCACAGCACGTGAAGGTCGGGCTCGATGCCGAGGGGAACATCGTCGGCTGGCGGCATCGCATCGTAGCCGACTCGATCTTTGCACGCACTTTGCCGCCCGTCTTCGCAGAGGCAGGCGGTCACGACGACGTCGTGACCGAAGGCGCAAAATTCAACTACGCCGTGCCGGCCCACCAGATCGAATACTTGCGGCAGGACAAGGGTCTCGCCATTGGATTCTGGTTCGCGGTGGGGGTCGGCTATACGCGGTTTGCGATCGAATGTGTCATCGACGAGATTGCAGCCGCCAGAGGCATCGATCCCGCCGCGCTGCGCCTAGAACTTCTCAAGGACCAGCCGCGCGCGCGCAAGGTGATCGAGACCGTTGCCCGGATGGCTGAGTGGGATCGCGCCCGGGACGGTAGGGGGCTCGGCTTGGCTTACTCCGATGCCTTCGGCTCGCATTGCGCCCAGGTCGCCGAGGTTTCGCTCAACCGCGACACTGGCCAAATCCGGGTGCACAAGGTCTGGTGCGCGATCGATCCCGGCGTGGCTATCCAGCCCCTCCATATCGAAGCCATGATGATGACCGGCATCACCAACGGTACCGGCCATGCCCTGTTCGAGCAGATCAACGTCGTCAATGGCGAGGTTCAGGAGTCGAATTTCGACACGTATCGGGTGATCCGCATGTCCGAGGCGCCTGAGATCGAGGTCGCCGTGGTGCCGACACCCGGGAGTCCTTCTGGCGGCATTGGTCAGGCTGGCCTCCCTCCCACGGGTCCGGCAATCGCAAACGCTGTCGCGCGCCTCACCGGGGGTCTGCGGCTTCGCCATTATCCGTTCACTCCAGAGCGAGTTAAGGCAGCGCTGGAAGCCTGACCTTCTTCGGCCACCTGGTGGATTGGCCCAGCCCACATAGCCGCGCGACATCGCAGCTATGGGGGGCTCCTTTTTAATCTCTGCGCCGCCTTAGCTGCAGGCCTTTATCATCTTGTCTCGGGGGCGTTCCCACCGCTTGAAAAGGCTTCCGGTGAAAGCGACTCTCCCACTTTCTCGAATTGAAGGGTGCGGCGATTCCCTCGTCCCATCAAGGCGGCCAATTATCCATTTGTAGGAATGGGCAAATTATTTAAAGGATCGCGCGTGTTCGTTTGAGCCGGAAAAGAATAGCCTCTCAGGTGAAATAGCTAATCCCGAGAGTTGTTCATGTCGTATGCGATCTCCGTCAATGGCCAGGTTCACCACGTCGAAGATGACGGACAAACTCCCCTCCTCTGGGTGCTTCGCGATACATTGAAGCTGACCGGCACTAAGTATGGCTGCGGTGCTGCGCAATGCGGCGCATGCACGGTGCATGTCGATGGCCAGCCGATGCGTTCCTGCACACTCTCGCTGGAGGTCGCTTCCTCCGCGCGGATCATCACGATCGAGGCGATAGAAGGCGCCGACGTGAGAGCAATACAGGACGCCTGGGTTGCGCACGACGTCCCACAATGTGGCTTCTGTCAATCAGGGCAGGTGATGAGCGCGATCGCGTTGCTTCGCGCCACCGAGAAACCAACCGACCGCGATATCGATCTGGCCATGAGCGGCAACCTCTGTCGATGCGCGACATACAACCGTATTCGTGCCGCAATCCACGACGCGGCGTCGAAGTTGGGTTCACCGACATGAGCTGGCATGCACCCGCCTTCGGGAACTGGCGTCGCCGACTTAAGGTTGGCGTCTTGTCTTTACTTGGGCTGATCGTGGTGGTGGTGGGTGCGGGCGGCCTTGCCTACGCGCTATACCCCCGGACCATGCCGCAGACACAGGCGCTCGCGGCCAGGCTGCTGCCTGTCGAGATCGAGCGCCTGCGTCTGGCTGCCTACTTTGATGCGATCGCCGATCCACGGGCGCGATCGATAGCGCTGTTCGAGGAAGCGGGTCGCGTGATCCAGCACCCGCGCTGCATGAACTGTCATCCGCGAACCGATCGGCCAACGCAGACAGATAGCCTGCGCCCCCACACGCCTTGGGTCACACGCGGCGTTGATGGTGGTGGCGCACCGACGCTGCGCTGCAGCACCTGCCATCAGGCCGAGAATTTCGAAGCGTCGGGTGTTCCAGGCAATATAGACTGGAAGCTCGCTCCCATCGAGATGGCCTGGCAGGGCAAGACGCTCGGCGATATCTGCAGGCAGCTTCTGGATCCGGCGCGCTCGCATATGACGCGGGAAGAACTGCTCCGCCACATGACAGAGGACGAACTGGTCGGCTGGGCATGGACCCCGGGGGCAGACCGGAGAGCTGCGCCCGGCACGCAGGCGGAATTCGGAGCGCTAATAAAGGCCTGGCTGGAAACCGATGCCGTCTGCCCACCATGAGCCGAACGCACCAACCCCGATAGGACGACGCCCATGACCGATCCATCTGAAAAGAAATCGTGCTTCCGGCTGACGCGCCGCCGGCTGATCCTGGGTGGATCGCTGATCGGCGGCGCGCTGGTCGTCGGCTACATCGCCACCAACCCGATGCAGGTCGCCGGCGCGATCCTTCAGGGAGGCGGTGACGATCCCGAGCCCAGCGCTTTCGGGCCCTTCATCCGTATTACCGATGACGGCTGGGTAACGATCGTCAACAAGCAGCAAGAACTGGGCCAGGGAATCCATGCCGGTCTCGCTGCGATCGTCGCCGAGGAGCTCGACGCGGATTGGGACAGAGTGCGCGTCGTCGATTCACGCAGCAATTTTCGCGCCTACGGCCCACAGATGACAGGAGCGTCAAACGGCATCGCATCCAATTGGGACCTGATGCGCAATGCCGGTGCTGCGGCGCGCGCCATGTTCGTCGAGGCGGCCGCCCTTCGCTGGAGCGTTCCAATCGGCGCGATCACGGTGCGCGACGGGATTGTATCCCAACCCGGCTCGAACCGCGCCGTAACCTTCGTCGAACTGCTCGCCGACGCATCTCGCCTGCAACCACAGCAGTCGCCCGTGCTGAAACGGCCAGCGGACTATCGGCTGATCGGCACCGACAAGGTGCGGCGCAAGGATAGCCTTTCGAAGAGCACGGGCGCCCAGGTCTACACGCAGGACATCCAGCGCCCGGACATGCTGGTCGCGATGGTCGCGCATAGCCCCCGCTTCGGCGGCACGCTGGCGCGGTTCGATGCATCCGACGCGCGCAAGGTGAAGGGTGTCGTCGATGTCTTCGCGATCGAAACCGGCGTTGCCGTGGTCGCCGAAACGACCTTTGCCGCATGGAAGGGGCGCGATGCGCTTCGCATCGAATGGGACGACAGCGAAGCCGAAACGCGCTCCACGCACGAACTCGTCCGCTACTATCACGATATCGCGGCAGGACGCAGCGATGTGGAACCGGCCGAGTTCGATTCCAAGGGCGACGATCCTGAGGTCCCGTTCGATGGTGATGTCGCGGATTTCGCCTTCGACTTTCCCTATCTCGCGCATGCGCCCATGGAGACACTCGACTGTGTTGCCCAGGTGAATGGCTGGGACGTCTCGATCACATCGGGCGCGCATCTGGCGACGGTTGACCAGGTCTATGCTGCGTTTGCCGCCCGCACCATTCCCGGCAAGGTCGACATCGAAGTGGTGCCTGCCGGCGGGTCGTTCGGCCGCCGCGGCGTTCTGAGCTCTGACTATCTCGTCGAATGTGTGCGGATCGCCAAGCGGACCGATGGCCGCCCTGTCAAGCTGATGTGGAGCCGCGAGGACGAGATAGCATCCGGCTATTTCCGGCCGATGTCGCATCACCGTGTGTGGGTTCAATTGAGTCCGGACGGGTTTCCGACGCGCTGGCGCATCCACAGCGTCTGCCAATCGCTTCTTCCCGTTGGGCCGAACTCTCTCGCGACCGAAGGGATCACCCACTCGCCCTATTTCTCGACCGCTTCGACCGTCGAGGGCAAGATCTTCACCCCAACTTTTCCGGTCGTGGTCGGCCTGTGGCGCTCAGTCGGTCATTCCTATACCGCCCTGGTAATGGAGCATATTGTCGATCAACTTGCCCGGCGCGCCGGTCTCGACCCGGCAGCGTACCGGCGTGTGTTTTACGAGAAGGCGGGGGACAAGCGACGGCTCGCAGTTCTTGACGAGCTTTGCCTGAGGGCCGGCTGGGGCGGTCCGATCGAGCCCGGCTGGGCGCGCGGGCTCGCTATCCATGAAGCCTTCGGCACGATCGTTGGCCAGGTCGCCGAGGTGCGATTGGTCGACGACCGGCCCATCGTCCACCGCGTTGTTGCTGTCGTCGATTGCGGTATCGCCGTAGCGCACGACCAGATCGCAGCGCAAATGGAGGGGAGCATCGGCTTCGGTCTGTCTGCTGCCCTGTATGGCGCCATCACGCTAAAGGACGGTATCGTTCAGGAAACCAATTTCGATCGATACCTGGTTGTGCGTATGAACGAGATGCCGGTCGTCGAAACCCACGTTATCGCCTCCACGGGCCGGCCGACCGGTATGGGGGAGCCGGGGGTAGCGCCAACTGCACCGGCAGTCGCGAACGCGATCCTGGCATTGACTGGGCAGCCAACATCACGCCTGCCGTTCCTCGATGGAAACGCGCGCAGCAATACGGACGTGTCCGTGCAATCTTAGCGGCTGGCCGGGGCAGGCCTTTGATCCGACGCACGTCGCCCGTCCGCTGCCGCCACAGCAATAATGTGCTGAACGCGACGGCTACCATTCTCTGAATCCGGGCGCCGCTCATGGGACCGCGAGCTTGCGGCAACGTAACTCGCCTCCGGCCCCGCCTTCCGAAAGCGCCCGTATTGGCGAGGCGAGCAGCCCATGACGCGTTTGAAGGCCGTGCTGAATGCACTTTCCGATTCATAGCCGAGCGAAGCGGCGACCGTCGCGACGGGATCGCTTGAATTCTCCAGCCTGTCGCAGGCAAGCAGCATCCGCCATCGCGCCACGTACTGCATCGGCGGCTCGCCGACACGCTCCTTGAACCTGAGCGCGAAAGTCGAGCGCGACATGCCGGCAATCTCACCAAGCTCTTGAAGGGTCCATTGATAAGCGGGCTCGGCATGAATTGCCTTGATCGCGGCGCCAAGCTGCTTATCCCCCAGAGAGAAGAACCAGCCGACGCGGTCGCCGCCGCCCGTATCCAGGTGCACACGTAGTGCCTGCACGAGCATCATATGGGCCAAATGCTGCGCGACAAGGGCATTGCCAGGCTGCTCTTCACGCAGTTCCTTCATCATTTGTTCGACAGACCAACGCAGGGCTGCCTGCTCCGGTTGCTCGTGAATGTGCACGATCGGCGGAAGCAGGCCCAGCAGCATATCGGCGTGATTACCCTTCACGCCGAAGCGGCTGCCGACAAGAAACAATCCCCCGCCGCCGTTAAGCGTGACGACGCCGCCCCTTCGCGCGGCCGGGAATATCTCCCCTGCCCCAACGGCGGGCCCATCGATGCTGCTGCCAAGCCGGAATGGGCAACCGGTCGGCAGCACGAAAGAATCCCCCGCCACAAGGCGCACCGGGTCGGCAATACCGTCCACGGTGAGCCAGCAGTCACCCGACACGACCGCATAACATTTGATGAGCTTGTGCTGGTCGCCGAACTGGACAGCCCAGTCGCCGCCGGCGTCGAAGCCGGATGAGACGTAGGCATGTGGCTTGAGCAGAGAAAGGACGTCTGAAAGTGGATCCATGAGCCGTCTCGGACGATTGCAAAGATAATGAGGCTTATGAAGCATAGACCGTCCTAAGGCAACGGCATAATTTCGAGGCCGAACATAAATGCTAGCGACGGCACATTTGCTTGGTCAGCCCGGTGCGGGACGCGCCGGCCGAACTTGCACCTTCAAACACTGGAGTAAAACATGATCGTTATAACTGCCCCCACTGGCGATATTGGCCGTCAAGTCGTTCAACATCTTCTCATGTCGAGCGCGCCAATCCGAGTGATTGTGCGCGATCCATCACACTTGGCCGAAGATGTGCGAAATAGCGTCGAGGTCCTCAAAGGCTCTCACGGGGATCCTGGCGTCGTCAATCAAGCGTTCAGCGGCGCCGACGCGGTATTCTGGCTCGTGCCTCCCGACCCGAAGGCCGTTTCGGTCAAGGCGGCCTACGTCGATTTCACCCGTCCCGCGGCAGCGATTCTGAAGGAGCAAGATATCAAGCGCGTGGTTTCGATCACGGCGCTCGGGCGCGGTTCACCCGTCGCCGACAAGGCGGGCTTTGTCACCGGCTCGCTGGCGATGGACGACTTGATCGCCAGTACGGGGGTCCCATTCCGTGCCCTGGCCATGCCATCCTTCATGGACAATCTCGTCCGCCAGGCAATTGCGATCAGAAATCAGGGTAAGTTCTTCCTGCCGATCGCCGGCGATCTCAAGCTTCCCAGCGTTGCGACACGCGACATCGCAACGGTCGCGGCCCGCTGGCTGCTTGATGACAGTTGGACGGGCCAGAGCGAGGTGCCGGTCCTCGGGCCTGAGGACATTTCGTTCAACGACATGGCCGGGATCATATCCGATGTGCTCGGCAAGGTGGTGACCTACCAGCAGATCAGCTTCGAGGCCTATAAGGCTCGCTTCGTGCAGTTCGGCATGTCAGAGGCCATGGCACAGGGCATGACGGACATGGCCCGGGCGAAGGGTCAGGGTCTCGACCTGGCAGTGTCGAGGACGCCGGAAAACTCAACGCCGACAACCTTTCGCCAGTGGTGCGAGGACACGCTCAAGGTCGCCGTACTCGGCTGAGCCGGCCTTCCGATACACTCCAGCCGCAAGCAACTCGACCTCAGCCGCAGAGCTTGCCCATCTTTTCCAGATCGGCTTCGCCTGCCGGATTATAGATCATCAACTTGAGGTCCGGTCGGCCATCGATCGCAAAAGACGAGAACTCGAAGGTTATCTCGCCAACAATCGCGTGGCGGATCGTCTTCGCCCCTTCGCCGGTCGTCTGCACGTCATTTTCTGTCCACATGCGCGCGAAATCGCTGCTCTTCTCAGATATCTCGGCCACGATTTCTGCAGCACGGCTGTCCTCGCCAGCGCGAGCGGTTTCCGCCCGAAAAGTTGCGACTAGAAACCGGGCCACGGACTCCCAGTCGCTCTGCGCGGCACGCGCTGCCGGGTCGAGAAACATCCGCCGCAAGATGTTCCGCTCGCCCGGCGGTAGCACTTCGTAGTCTGTAAGAGCGAGTTTCGCCGCGCGATTCCAGCCAACGATGTCCCAAGTCGAGGTCGCGACCGTTGCGGGGATCAAAGGCATGGCGTCGAGGAACCGCTGTAGTCGCCAAGATATGCCATCACGCGCAAAGGCAGGGGCTTTCGGTGGACGGCCAATGCTGACAAGGAACAAATGTTCCCGCTCCGCTTCGGTCATCATGAGCGCGTCGGCGAGGCTATCCAGCACACGCGGCGATGGCGCGCCACCGCGCCCTTGTTCCAGCCAAGTATACCATGTCGTACTGATATGAGCCCGTAGAGCAACTTCCTCGCGCCGCAGGCCCGGCGTCCGGCGGCGACCTCCAAAACCAAGCGCTACGGGATCGAGCCGCTGTCGGCGGTCCTTCAAGAACGCACCGAGGCGATTTCCGTTATCGATGGCATCCAGCCTGTCAGTCATTATACCACTATAACGTCACGTATTTAACAGGATAACTTTGCCCGATATTCTTCTCATGAACAAGAAGGAATTTGGCCATGAAAATGTTTATTACCGGCGCAACAGGATTTGTCGGCTCTGCCGTAGTGAGGGAACTCCTCGCGCAGGGGTACCAGGTTCTGGGGCTTGCCCGTTCCGACCGCAGTGCGGATGCACTCGCAAAGATGGGCGCGGAGGTCCTCCGCGGTGATCTCGAAATGCCTGAAACGCTTCGGCAGGGTGCCCGGACGTCAGATGGGATTATTCATACAGGCTTCGTGCACGACTTCTCGCGTTTCGCCGAAGCGTGCGCGATCGACCGAACGGCGATCGAGACGCTCGGGGCAGCTATCGAGAGCACGCAAAAGCCATTTATCGTCACGGCGGGCGTCGCCTTCCTGGATGCAGCGGGGCCTCTCACCGTCGAGGCCGATCCGGCCTTCCCGCCGTCGGGCACTTATCCCCGGGCGTCTGAGGCGGCGGCCAAGGCGCTTTCCGATCGCGGCATCCCGACGAGCATCATGCGCCTGCCTCCATCCGTGCATGGCAAGGGTGATCATGGCTTTGTCCCAATGCTGATCGATATCGCACGACGGACGGGCCGATCGGCCTATATCGGAGATGGACACAACGCCTGGCCGGCGGTGCATGTGGACGATGCCGCCCGCGCCTTTCGGCTTGCTGTCGAAGGCGGCGCGAGCGCCGAGACATATCATGCCGTGGCCGAACAGGGCATTCCGTTCCGGGAGATCGCGGAAGCGATTGCCGGAGGTCTCGGTATTCCGTGCGTGTCGCTATCCGTGGAGGAAGCCCAGGAGCATTTCGGCTGGTTCTTCGGCTTCGCCTCCATTGGCCAGCCAGCCTCAAGCGATTGGACACGAGCCCGCCTCAACTGGAACCCCACAGGCCCCGGACTTTTGGCCGACATCATTGATGCAAGCTACTTTGATGCCAGCGCTGGGCAGAGCACATAGCGAACATCAGATGAGCCCGCCCAAGCTTCGCCTACGGCGGTTAGCGGCAGCGTAGTGACCGGCGCGTCGAATCCGGCCTTGTTCGTCTCCATCAGAAGCTCGCGCGCGCCGGCCAACAATTCCCGGATGGCGACGCTGCCGATGCCGCTGCCCATCAATTCGATCCCCGAACTGCGCAAAGCATCGCCACGGAGCGAAATCTCATCGCCCGCCACTGTGCCGAGTTGCACGTAGCGCACACGCGGCTCGCCGTTTCGTGCCCCCCGGTTTTTCGTTGCGGCGCCAATGACCCTTGCGGCGGGCTCGCCCCATAGGAAATCAAGCACGAGATCGACCCCGCGGTCGAATTCCGCGCGCAAGGCCTCGTCGGCGCCGCCGTCGAGAGCGATGCGCGACTCGACATCGAGCCGGTCCAGCGTCGTCTTGTTGCGACCAACTGCGATAACCCTGTGCCCGCCGAAGTGCCGCGCGATCTGCACGGCCATCCCCCCAGCAGCACCCGTCGCGCCATTGACGAGAACGGTGGCGCCCGGCTGAAGCGGCGCCCTCCGCGTCAGGGCGACCCAGGACGCCAAGCCACCGGTCGCAACCGCGGCAGCGCGCACGTCCGATATTTTATCGGGTATGGCAACGATCATTTCATCCGATACCAGCCAGTTCGCCCATCGAGCCGAAGGGGGCTTTGGGGAACAGGAAATATACTCGTCGGCCCTCCGGGTCGGTGCCAACACCGTCCACGCCTGGTACGAAACCCGCTTGGGCGCCGCTTGTGTAATGCCTGCCTGAAGCCAGGGCCTTGACGATTGGGCTCAAAGGCGCAGCGTGAACCCGCACGATCGTTTCTCCTTCCCCCGCGACGGGGTCCCGGAAATCGCCATAGGCTGGCGCCTTTCCGAAATCTGTGACGACTGCTGCTTTCATCTTTTTTCTCCTTATCGGCCGATGACCGGTCGGTTCGGAGATGCAAATAGCCCGGATCCGCGGTACGTTCTCTAGCTGGTGATATCATTTTTCTTCGCGATCGTACCGTTCCATGGATCCACTTTCCGAAATTCTCTCGCTCCTGAAGCCGCGCAGCTACATCACCGCCGGGTTCGACGCCGGCGGCGACTGGTCGCTGCGGCTGGACGATCTTGCCGGCCGCATCAAATGCTACGCGGTGATGCGCGGCAGTTGCTGGCTGGCGCTTGAGGACGCGGGAGAGCCGGTCCAGATCGTCACCGGCGACTGTTTCGTGCTTCCGAGCGGATGCCCGGTGCGGATTTCCAGCGACCCAGCGCTGGCGCCGACGCTCGCAAGCGAAGCCCTTGCGCCGGACCGAGACGGAGAGACTGTCATCTACAACGGCGGCGGAGACGTGCTGCTGACCGGAAGCCGGTTCGAAGTTAGCGGTCGGCATGCCGACGTGCTGCTCCGAACGCTGCCGCCCGTCGTGCACCTGAAGGCTGCCGCGGACCAGGCGACGCTCCGTTGGTCGATCGAGTTGATGATGCAGGAACTGCGGGAAGCGCAGCCGGGCGCGTCTCTCGTAGCGCAGCATCTTGCACATATAATGCTGACGCAGACGCTCCGCCTTTATCTGACGCAGCAGTCCGGCACGGAAATCGGATTATTCGCCGGCTTGGCCGACCCGAACGTCGGCTCCGCCATCGGCGCGATTCACGCCGATCCGAGCCGCGGCTGGACGCTCGAAGAACTTGCCGTGCATGTCGGCATGTCACGAACCGTCTTTGCGCGACGTTTCCGCGAGAAAACGGGAGAGACGCCGGTCGCTTATCTCACACGCTGGCGGATGATGCTGGCCGCCGAGCGGCTTGCTAGCGGAAGTGAGACGCTGGCGCATATCGCGCGCGCTGTTGGCTACGAATCAGAGAACGCATTCAACACCGCTTTTACCCGTGTCATGGGGTTGTCGCCGCGCCGCTATTCCAAAGCCGTGGATGCTCGCTCCCTAGTCGAGCAGCGACCGGTTGGGCACCCCTGAGCTCCTGCGCGACGGATACCGTCCGCGAAGATCGCATTGTAAGGAAAGCTCGCGAGAGCAACTGCTTCGCGAATTCGAAAGCTCAATGGCCTATACGAGCACGAGCTGTCGCCTGTGCCGCTCGGATCAGTCCCTGATATTGGGCGTCTTTGCCAGGATACCATGGCATCCGTCCGATATCGGCGAAGCCCGGGATCGTCTCCATATGCTGCACCATGCGCCGGCGCATCGCCTCGTCCGGCAAGGGCCCGTACATGGCCTGGACATTGTCCTCGGCATGCTCCGGATTCGAGGTGCCACACAGCACCGTTGTGACTGCCGGATGCGCCATGACCCATTTGAGGAAGAACTGCGCCCAGGTCGCCGCTTCGAATTCCCGGGCGAAGTCCGGCAGCGAGCGACCTTCCACCACCTTCATTAGGCGCGCCTTTTCGAGCGGAAGGTTGATGAGGACTCCAATCCCGCGGGCTGCCGCCGCCGGAAGCAGGCGCCGCTCGGCGCTGCGGTCGAATATTGAGTAGTTCGTCTGGATGAAATCGACACCGCCACGCTCGACGAGTTCGGCGAGCTGATCTTGCGCGCCTGCTTCATGGTGGGTCACGCCGACATGGCGAATGCGACCTTCCTTCTTCCAGGCCTGCATCAACGGGATGACGACCGGCGCGTTGACGATGCTATGGCACTGCATGAGGTCGATGGTGTCGCGCCAGATGCGCAGCCTCGACTGCTCGAAGCTTGCCACTGCATGGCTTTCATCGCCGAGATATTTGCCGGTCGACCAGATTTTGTTGGCGACGAAAATCTCGGATGCCTCCGGCGTGCCCGCAAGGAACGCGCCAACGGAGACTTCCGCCGATCCGTAGAGGGGCGACGTGTCGATGACTCGGCCACCGCCCGCGACATAGCGCCGAAAGACCTCGCCGAGATTCCTGCGATCGTCGCCCGGGCGGGTGTCAAAGGTTAGGAACGTGCCGAGACCGAGTGTGGTGAGCGTCTGCTCCGTTCTCGGAATCGTTCGCGTTCGTGCATGTGTCATGGAGGCCGTCGCTGGCCCTCCTGCTTGGGCTTGGGCTTCAGCAGAAAAGAAAGGCGTTGTAGCCGCTATGGTGGCTCCCGTGCCTAGAGCACCGATAAAGGCACGTCGGCTGAAACCAGAATCCTGCTGTTCGCTCATTCGATAGTCTCCTCTATTAAAAGCTTGCCCCATACGCGTACCTCGGCGTGCCTCTGGCTGGGCGATCGAACCTCCTGGAAAAGATGCTCGATGCGGATCGGCAGTTCTCGAAGCCGCCGCTGTCAGGAGCCGGTGACGAGTGCGATCTGGTAGGCTGAAATACCCAGGCTCAGACCACGAAGTCGAAGCGTGCGAACTGACCGTCACCCGCAGGGCTGATCGTCACGAGCAGCGTTTCATCAAATATTCGATCGCGCGCATTGCTTGGCTCGCCTGGAAAGAAGAGCTGCGTCGTGAGAAGATCTCCGCCCGGACGTTGAACCCTGAAATGGAAGTGTCGCGTGCGCCCCGGATACAGCGCCGGCACGACGGTGTTGAACCACCAGCGTCCCTGCTGGTCGGCGAACTGATGTCCCCGCAAGCGGAAGCCTTGACGATCATACTCGCCGTTTTCGTCGGCTTGCCAGATTTCAACGAGGCTACGCGGCACAGGGCGGCAGCGATCATCCAGGACGTAGCCGGCGATGGTGATGCGCTCGCCGCGCGGCGCCTCAAGATAAAGATCCCGCTTCGATGGTGAGTTCGGCTTGAAGAACGGACCGGCCTCACGGGCAAGCGTGGGTTCATCTTCGTCGGCGCAGGCGCGCGTCAGCGGCAGCGACGGCGCCTGCTGCCCGAAAGCGATCGCGCCAGTCAGCGGCACGAGCGGCATGGCAAGAAAACTCGAAAGGAGCGTGCGCCTCGATGTCGTCATTGCGGAGCCTCCATCACACACCGGATTAGAACTGCCAGTTGGCCGGCACCCAGGAATAGCCTGCGTCCGTCTTGAGCATCCGACCAAGGCCCGGGAACGGATAGTGGAAGCCGAGTACGAGGAGCCGGTCTGTCGCCGCCATGTCGAAGATGCGGCGTCGGGAGGCGAGAGCGGTATCCTTGTCGCGGTCTGGCCCGGGCAGCCATGGCCGGTCGACATTGACGATCGGATGGTAGGCGAGATCCGCCGTCAACAGCAATTGATCGTTCCCGGATTGAACGAGGAAGTTTGCCATGCCGGGGGTGTGGCCGAGCGCCGGAAGCGTGGTCAGACCGGGGACGATCTCCGTGCCGGCCTCATACAACTCGATCCCGTTCGCGACGGGCTCAACACTCCGCTTGATGGCCGCAGCGAAATTGCGGCGGAATTCCTCGGGCACTGGCATATAGGAAAGGTCCGGATCGTTGCGGACGAAGAAGTCCCAATCGGCACGAGGCGCAAAGACGGTCGCCCGCGGAAATGCCTTACCGCCGTCGGCGGTCCGAAGGTTGCCGACATGGTCCGGGTGCGTGTGCGAGACAACCACAACGTCGATGTCCTCGGGCAGCAAGCCGATGGCGGCCAGGTTCTCGAAAACGCGACCGCCTTGAGGACCCATGGTCTGCCCGGCTCCGGCTTCGAGGAGGATCCGTCTGCCATTCGTTTCGATAAGAAGCGTGTTGAGATTGAGCGTCAGTCGGTCGGTCGGCAGGAAGGCGTGCCTCAGAACCTCCTGCAGTTCTACCTCCGGCGCATCGCTGGCGTAGACCCGCGGGGGACCGCCGATCAGCCCGTCGCTCAACACGGTCGCTGTGATGTTGCCGACGCGAAAGCGGTAATGGCCGGCATTTCCAGCCTGGGCCGTGGCGGAAGCGGTTTGCGCAAAGGCCATGCCGGTCGGCAGGATCAGCCCCGTGACGGCCGATGCGGCTGTCAGCATGATCTTCCGACGATTCAGTCTGATTTCACCCATAGTTTTGATCCCATCCAAATACCTGATCGCAGGTTCCGTTTGATTTCAGCATCGGCGGTGGGGGGCGCGACTATCCGTGGCGCCGCCTTGCGACTGTTTTCTAAGGATGACACAGAGCCGGCGCGCGGATAAGCTAATCAAAATGGATCAGCTTATTAAGTAGGACTTTGCAATGCGACCACTACGCCTGGACCGCCTAGAGATATTTGAGGAGGTCGTCCGCTGCGGTGGCTTTAGAGCCGCCGCGCTTGGACGGGGCGTTTCGTCGTCGGCCATCAGTCAATCGATCAGCGTGCTCGAGGAAGCGCTGGGCATCCGACTGCTGAACCGAACGACACGGAGCGTCGCGCCGACTGAAGCGGGCGAGCAGCTTCTCCAGCGACTGGGGCCCGCCCTGCACGACATCAGAACAGCGATCGACGATCTCAATCAGCTTCGCGAGCGCCCATCCGGCACCGTGCGGATCAATGCACCGGGTCCGGCCGCCGACCACGTTCTCTGCCCTCTGGCCTTTGAATTCATGAAAATCTATCCCGACATCAACGTCGAGATCGTCAGTGATGCCGCGATCATCGATATCGTGGAGCAAGGTTTCGACGCTGGCGTGCGCTTCGGGAACCAGCTCGCTCAAGACATGATCGCCATGCCCCTGGGCCCCGCCTTGCAATATGCGATCGTGGCCTCGCCTGATTATCTTCGCAAGCGCGGTCGGCCCGAGACACCGCGCGATCTCTTACAGCACGACTGTATTCGTCGTCGTTTCCCCGGCGGAACCATGGTGACGTGGAAATTTGAGAGGGACGGCGACGAAGTGGAAATCACCCCGAAAGGTCGATTGACGCTGAGCTCAGCGCATCAAGAGCTCCAAGCCACACTTGCGGGATCGGGAATCGCCCACCTGTTCGAGGACTATGTCCGTGATGATGTCGAACAAGGCAGGCTTATCGAATTGCTCAGAGACTGGAAGCAAAAGCTGCCGAGCTGGTATCTGTATTATCCGAGCCGGCGGCATACGAGCGCGGCCGTGCGGGCTTTTCTCGACTACGTCCGCGATTACAGACGGGTTCCAATCGTCGAGTAATGCTCAACTCAGAAGATCACTTTAGTCTGCGCTACATGGGATGTCGCAGGCGGCGCTGACCGCCCTATTCTCCTCGTTTGACCCGCCTCCCCGCTCGTTCGACTTGAAGCGGGGAATGCGCGGATCGTGCAGGAACTCCGCGAAATGCATATCGCTAGTAAACACCAGTTTTCCCTGTGGCTCGGGGCCATAGGGAAGCGACGTCGTCCCATTCACCTCGACTGTCGCGGCGGTCATCTGCCAAGTCCCGATGACCTTGTTCGGGGTTTGGGCCGCCACAGGGGTGGCGATGGAAAGGACCATCGCGGCCGCGCCGGCAACAAGCATTCCTCTGCGCTTGATCATGTCAATCTTCCTTTCGATCGGCGGAAAAGGCGACATCGCGCTGGGCTTCGAGCGCTTCTAGTCGCTTCGTGAGCGCGGCGCGGATATTTTCAAAGGCAGTGCTGCCCAGCGCGAGCCGCAATGGCGGATGATCCGAGTCGGCCGCCTCGATTATTGCGTCAACGGTGTTGCCGGCATCGCCGTGGATCACGAACTCACCACCAGCGACGAGCCGGCGAACCTCGCCTGCGGGCGTTTCCTCGTAAATCCCGAAGGGCTCCGCCGGATCGAGAGCTGCGCCGAAATTCGTATCGGTGGGGCCTGGCTCGGCAATGATGAAATCGATCCCGAATGGTGCAACCTCCTGGGCAACGGTCTCGACGAACCCTTCGATACCCCACTTGCTGGCATGATAAAGGCTGAAGCCCGGATATGTGATCTGCCCGCCCTCGGAGGAAACCTGGACGACACGTCCGCCGCCCTGAGATCGCAGGTGCGGTAGGCTGGCACGAATAAGTTGGATCGAACCGGTGAGGTTCGTCGCGAGCTGACGATCAATCTGCTCGTCGCTGAGTTCCTCCCCCGCGCCGAATAAGCCATAGCCAGCGTTGCTGACCACCACGTCGATCCGACCGACACGTTCGAACGCCTGGTCAATAGCTGCGCGGACCGCCCCGGTATCGATCAGGTCCAACAAGACTACGTGGAACTGATCGGCATGGGCGCTCGCGAGGTGTGACAGCGCGTCTGTGCGCCGTACGGTTCCAATGACGCGGTCGCCGCGGCCGAGCAGCTTCTCCGTCATGATGCGCCCAAGTCCGGAGGAAGCCCCCGTGATAAACCAAGTTTTCGTCATGGCATGATCCTCGATTGATTGAGGACAATGTAGCCACTCCACTTTGTTGCGATAATGCGCTCTAATCTGCATGAGCTGGTGAGCAAGGATGACCAATGGCGAGGCCGACACTGACGGATCTGGCCGCCCTTGTGGCGGTCGCAGAGCACCGGAGCTTCCGAAAAGCGGCCGACATGCTGGGCGTCTCGCGCTCTTCGCTCAGCCACGCGATCGCAGCGCTTGAGCGCAACCTTGGGGCCTGGCTCCTTCATCGGACGACCCGCAGCGTCGCGCCAACGGAAGCGGGAGAGCATCTTCTTCGACGGCTGACGCCGGTGCTCCAGGATCTTGATCAGGCCCTCGACGCAGTTGCCGAGGATGGGGCGCATCCGAGCAGCACGCTGCGCATCAATGGCGGCGAGGAAGCCATGCGCCAGCTACTGAGGCTGGTCGTGCCTGTCTTTTTAAGGCGTTATCCGCAAGTCTCGCTCGACCTGGTCACTGACGGGCGCCTAATCGACATCGTGGAGCAAGGGTTCGATGCTGGCCTCCGGCTTGCCGAAGCGGTGCCACAGGACATGATAGCGGTTCCGCTGAGCGAGGATTTTCGCTTTCTGGCTGTTGCCGCGCCCACCTACCTGGCGAAAGCCGGCCAGCCGCTCACACCAGAAGATCTGCGACAGCACCAATGCATTCGACAGCGTCTCCCGATCGGCAAGCTATACCGGTGGGAGTTTGAGAGGCATGGGCAGGAGATTGCAATCGATGTTTCAGGCGCTATGACGCTCAATCATACGATGCTCATGATCGAGGCGGCAGCCGACGGGCTTGGTATTGCTTATGTGCCCGAGACGGCGGCGCGACCATGGCTGGAAGCCGGGCGATTGATCGCACTCTTGGAAGACTGGTCGCCCCCGGTTGGGGGACTGCGGCTTTACTATTCAAGCCATCGTCATGTGCCCGCTTCCCTCCGTGCCTTTATCGACGTGATGAAAGGTGCCAGCTGATCAAGGTCGGTGCTGTTTATACTCCCCTGTCGACCACACTGGTTAAGCCAGCCGGCGGTGGCGTCGCGATCAACTTCGCATCACTAAGCTCGATGCATGTGCAGCTTCATTCCGCCGTTTCCCTGTCTTTATACGCCACAGTACGACGACCACTTTTCGGTTGTTGTAATCCCCTGATTTCTGCCTCTTCTACTCGTCCCCGATCCAGGGCCGCATGTCGCGGACCCGCAAGAGAACGGGGACGACGTGGCGGCGACTCACCAGAAATCGGAGGCAATCCTTCGCGGCGCGCGCATGTTGCGCACCGCCCTCGGGCCGGCGATCACCCGGTTTCTGGAAGACCCCGCGATCGTCGAGGTGATGCTCAACCCCGATGGGCGGCTCTGGGTCGACCGGCTTTCCGAGGGACTGTCCAACACGGGAGAGCTGCTGTCGCCGTCTGACGGCGAGCGGATCATCCGCCTGGTCGCCCACCATGTCGGCGCCGAGGTTCATCCCGGCGCGCCGCGCGTGTCGGCCGAACTGCCCGAGACGGGGGAGCGGTTCGAGGGCCTGCTGCCGCCCGTCGTTCAGGCGCCAACCTTCGCGATCCGCAAGCCCGCTGTCGCGGTCTTCACGCTGGAAGATTACGTGGCCGCCGGAATCATGGCGGCGAGCCAGGCCGAGGCGCTGCGCCGCGCTGTCGCCGAGCGGCGCTTCTGGCCGAGGTCTCGAAGACTTCGGACCGCGTCGTTCTGATCGAGGACACCCGCGAGCTCCAATGCGCCGCGCCCAACCTCGTCGCCATGCGGACCAAGGACGGCGTCGCCTCGCTCTCCGACCTTGTCCGCTCCTCGCTCCGCCTTCGCCCCGACCGCATCCCGATCGGCGAGGTGCGCGGCGCCGAGGCCCTCGATCTCTTGAAGGCCTGGCGCACCGGCCACCCCGGCGGCGTCGGCACCATCCACGCCGGCACCGCCATCGGCGCCCTGCGCCGGATGGAGCAACTGATCCAGGAAGCCGTCGTCACCGTTCCGCGCGCGCTCATCGCCGAAACGATCGATCTGGTCGCCGTCCTGTCCGGTCGCGGCTCACAGCGCCGCCTCGCCGAACTCGCCCGCATCGAGGGCCTCGGCCCCGACGGCGACTACCGCGTCACCCCCGCAACCCAGCCCCTCACAGGAGACCCGTCATGATCCAGCATGCTTTGCGCATCCGCCGCCACATCGCCACGGCGGTGTCCGTCACCTTCATCACGTTGACGCTCGCGCCCGCCGCCCACGCCTCCGGCTCGTCGATGCCGTGGGAAGCACCGCTGCAATCCATCCTCGAATCGATCGAAGGGCCGGTGGCCAAGATCATCGCCGTGATGATCATCATTATCACCGGCCTGACGCTCGCCTTCGGCGACACATCCGGCGGCGCGCGCCGCCTGATCCAGATCGTGTTCGGCCTATCGATCGCCTTCGCCGCGTCGAGCTTCTTCCTGTCGTTCTTCTCGTTCGGCGGCGGAGCGCTCTGATGGCCGACGGCGCCGATCATCATGGCGGCGAGCTGCCGGGTTTCTCTGTCCCGGTCCATCAGGCGCTGACCGAGCACATCTTGCTCGGCGGCGCTCCGCGGTCGATCGCCATTCTCAACGGCACGCTCGCCGCCGCGCTCGGGCTGGGTCTCCGCCTCTGGCTCGTCGGCCTGGGCCTTTGGGCTGTCGGCCATTTCGCTGCCGTCTGGGCCGCCAAGCGCGATCAGCAGTTCGTCGAGGTTGTGCGCAAGCATCAACGCGCACAGTGGATCGCGCATCGAGCGAGAACTTTGTGCATCAGCCCATTCGCCCGAATGTCACGTCGCCAAGTTGCTCAAGTGTGGTCCACAGCCTCGCCGCAACTTGCTGGTCGTCGGCTTTTTCAGGAATCCCGGCCCAGCCGGGTAAGCCGCCCAGCCCCATCACCCCGTTGGGGCCGTAATATCCGCCAGCCGCCGCTTGCGGCGACGTTGCCGCATACAGGGTCGGCAAGGCGCCCTGGGCTGCCGTCTGGAACATGAACGGCATGTATCGATGATTGCGCCCCTCCAGGCTGTCGGGGCCTGGGCCGTCCGGGACGAGGTTCGTGCGGGCGATGCCCGGATGGGCGGCTATAGCCGAGATACCCCAGCCTTCCACCGCACTGCGCCTCTGCATCTCGAAGGCAACCATGAGGAGGGCGAGCTTGGAGTTGTCATAGGCCGCCCCATAGTCGTAGTCCTGAACCAGTTGCAGGTCGGCAAAGTTGATAGCACCCATGAACGAGCGGCTGCTGGAAACCCAGACGACGCGCGGGGATTGGCCTTCGCGAAGCAGCGGCAACAGTAGGGCGGTCAACACAAAATGACCAAGCGTGTTCGTGGCAAAAACCCGCTCGAATCCGTTGGCGCTCACTTCGCGGCTTTTCCGCCCCATGACGCCGGCATTGTTGACGAGAATATCCAGACTTCCTCGGGACGCGCGCATACGCTCCGCAAATCCGGCGACCGAAGCGAGGTCTGAAAGATCGAGCGTCTCGAAGCGGATCGAAGCGCCGGGAACGATGCTCCTGATGTGTCTGACCGCTTCCTCGCCCCGTTCTTGCTTCCGGGACGCGATGGTTACGTCCGCCCCGGCGCGAGCGAGTTCAAGGGCGTCATGAAAGCCCAGGCCGCTTCGATCGCCCACGGGATAGCCATTGCCACCGGTGACCAGCGCCGAGCGCCCTCGCAGCGAGGGGATGTCGGCCGCCGTCCAATCGGGGATCCTCGGCAGTCCCTGCTGACGCGGGGAAACGGGTGGCCTGTTCGCCCATACGGCGACGCCGCCGCCCACAGCCGCAACAGCAAGGCCGGCCGCGCCGTATCGAACAAATGAACGGCGCGACAACCCCGAAGCTTTGGCTTTGCCAGGCCCATTCCCTCCGCGCGTGTCTGTCATTTCAGGAATCCTTCCGAGTAATGGAATTTTGGATGGTTGGGCGATGTCAGTGTTGCGAAGGGTCAGCGACGATGCACTCGTTTGCGATCAGCATGACCGGGAGCATCCGGTTGATCGTCGCCGGGTTAAGGTCAAGGTGTCACTGCTCTCCCGACGTAAAACGGTGACCACCACCTGGACGTTTCACACGAACGTCACGCTCGTCAGCTCCTGAGACGCATCCCAGAGGCGCGCCGCCACTGAGGCATCGTGCGCCTGCATGGGAGGCTTTTCTTCGGTCGGATAGCCACGCGTCCCGCCCAACCTGTCAGGTCCGTAGTAGGCGCCGTCGCGCGCTGCCGGATCGGTCGCCGCATACAGCGTGGGTAATGCGCCCTGCCACGCGGGCTGGAACAGGAACGGCAGGAAGCGGCGCGCCATTCCGGGCGCGCTCGTCTGTCCGGCTCCGTTCGGGAGCAGATCGGTGCGCGAGATACCGGGGTGGGCCGCCAGGCTCTCGACGCCCCATCCGGCCGCCTTGCTGCGCCGGCTCAATTCGAATGCGAACATGATGCAGGCGAGCTTCGATTGGCTGTAAACCGGCATCGGCTTGTAGTCGCGCTCAGCTTGCAAGTCGTCGAAGTTGATCGCTCCTTGGCGTGCCGCGACGCTGCCGAGGGTCACGACGCGTGGGTTCTGCCCTTTCTTCAGGAGCGGCATCAGATGCGCCGTAAGCGCAAAATGGCCGAGATAGTTGGTGCCGAACTGCAGCTCGAAGCCGTCGGAGGTCTCGCGACGGGTCGGTGGCGTCATAACGCCGGCATTGTTGATCAGGAGATCGAGGCTGTCCTGCTCCTGTGCGAGTTGCTCGGTGAACGCCGCGATCGAGGCGAGGTTGGCAAGATCCACCTCCCCAAACCGCACTTGTCCGCCAGGGATAGCTTTCTTGATCGCGGCCACGGCCTCAGCGCCCTTCCGCGCGTTGCGCCCGGCGATCACGACACTTGAACCGGCTCGCGCCAAGGCCAACGCTTCCTCGAAGCCCAATCCTCCAGTGCCAGTGACGACCGCTGTACGGCCGTGTTGCGGTGGAATGTTGCTTGTCGTCCATTTGGTCATTATGAAGTCCACGCCTTCTCAAAAGTTCAGCGAGACTTCGGGTGAGGATTGTCTCAACGCGCCCGCTTTTTACCTCCCTCAATAGAACGGCTACGGCATTAAACCTCCATGCCTGAATTGGCAAAAAACATGCCTATTCCTACATCCATTTGGCTGTCGAGGAATATCGAAAGAAAGTAGATGCCGACTGGCCGAGGCCATCAAGTTGGCGCGGTCAAGGCCTGCGGGCGTCCTACAAGTATGTCCACGTTGGTCAGTTCCAGCGAAATCTCCCAGAGGCGAGCCGCGACGGCTGTGTCCAGCGCTTGGCGAGGAGGTTTCTCCTGGATCGGATGGCCTCGCGTCCCGCCAAGCCGGTCAGGCCCGTAGTAAGCGCCGCTCCGCGCCGCCGGTTCTGTCGCCGCAAAGAGCGTGGGCAAGGCGCCCTGCCATGCGGGCTGATAGAGAAACCACAAGTAGCGCCGCGCGAACCCCGGTACACTCGACCAGCCCGGCCCGTTCGGTATCAGGTCGGTGCGCGAGATGCCGGGATGCGCCGCCAGGCTCTGCACGCCCCATCCGGCCGCCTCGCTCCGTCGGTTCAGTTCAAAGGCAAACATGATGCAGGCCAGCTTCGACTGGCTGTAAACCTGCATCGGCTTGTAACCGCCCTCGGCCTGAAGGTCGTCGAAGTTAATCGCTCCCCACCGCGCCGCCACGCTGCCCACAGTCACGACGCGCGGCTTTTGCCCCCTCTTCATGAGCGGCAGCAGATGCGCGGTAAGAGCGAAATGGCCGAGATAGTTCGTGCCCAATTGTAGCTCGAAGCCATCGCTGGTCTCGCGACGCTTCGGCGTTCTCATGACGCCGGCGTTGTTGATCAAGAGCTCGAGGCCATCTTGCTCCTGTGCGAGCTGCGCGGCGAATTCAGCGATCGAAGTAAGGTTCGCAAGGTCCAGCTTGCCGAACCGAACCTGCGCGCCAGAGACGACATTTCTGATCGCCGCGACGGCATCAGCACCCTTCTGGGGATTGCGTCCGGCGATCACAACGTTAGTGCCGACGCGCGCCAGGGCCAGCGCCGTCTCGAAACCCAGCCCTCCGGTGCCGGTGACGACTGCCGAACGGCCGTGTTGTGGTGGAATGTTACTTGTCGTCCAGTTGGTCATCAATCATCCTTGCCTTTTCGACTGCTCGGCGGAGATTTCGAGCGTTGATGGTTTCTACGCACCCGCCTTTTTGTCCTGTTCGGCAGGTTGCCCGAAGCGCGGCAACCCTCCATGCCGGAACCAGTAAAAGGCATGCCTGATCCTACGTTTGTGCAGCTTGCACCGCGCCCGGGGAGGGCAAGTAACGGCAGATGTCCTGATGGTGCTCAGGTGCGCACGGTAACAGGATCATCTGGCATGGCAGTACAGCTTGGCGGATGGCCTACAGTGCTGCGTCCGTGAGGCCGCTGATCATTCTCGGCCCCCAACTGCGAGCGGTGAAGCTCCAGGTCGCGAAGATTATGAAGGCGGTTGCAGCCAAGAGCACCGATGCTGCCGCAAAGCTGGCAACCGCTCCTCGATCCCGCCAGCGCGCCCGAATGAAGAGTTCAGCGACGATGAGATTGGGTACGTAGAAGAAGAACATCATGATCGCGTCGAACCAGCCGGTAAAGCCGCTCGCCGTTCCAATGCCACCGGATGCCAGGAACCAGGCGCCATATTCCATCCGGTACAGCCAGGAGCCGACCGTCAGAGCAAACAGCCTGATCGCCCAGGCACGATGCTCGTCGTAACTGCCAGCCCGGGCGCGGGCGTAGGCCATGGCGGCGCAGAGCACCATCAACGCGCCGTAGATGCCGAAGCCCGTATCCATCAGCGGGCCACCGATCGTGCCTCTTCCCAATATGAAGCCAAGCCCACCCAGACCAGCCAAGCCGGCCGAAATGACGTAGATTCGGCCCAGCCAACGATGGAGGCCGGGCACATTATCGCGCACGCTCCCGATCAACTGAACAGGTCCGAGCAACAGGAGCACGCCCCCGGCCATGAAGTGCGCGCCGATGGCTGCCGTAGAAAGCAGCGCGCTCCCTTCGTATAAATCGGGAAGAGACTCATTCCATCGATCGGCAGCTCCGCCTAACGCGACGCCGCCGAAGAAAGCGAGGATGTAGGTGGCGAAGATGGCACCGCTGATCCAACTCGCGGCCACGAGTAGCCGAGCGCTCCAGCGCAGGGCTGCACCATGAGAGCCGCCATTTGGCTCGGCCGGTTCACGATCAACGATCGATGAACTATCCGCCATGGGGATCGTCTTAAATCCTGCACTCATTGTGCGCGGCGAAGCACCATGGTCCGACCGAGTATGGCGGTGCCCATATATGCGCGAAGTTCCAGTTTTCCGCTCACCAGCGTTGCTCGAGCAGAGTGGGTCTGACCAGTTGCGCCGCTGTAGAAATTACCGCCTTCCCAGCGACCGTCAGCGGCATCCCATTTGAGGTTGGTCACGAGAACGGCTCGCTCCAGGGAGCGGCTTCTGAGGTTCGGGTCCGGATTGAGTGTGTCCTTCTTGAAGGTCTTGCCGTCGGCCTCCATCAGAAGCTTTCCGTAGAGGACCCGGGCGGCATAGGTTTCGCCGGCGTCGAACATCTCAAGCTTAAGATTGCCGTCCTCGGACTCCCAGACGCCGACAATCTGATCCGGCGAAGATGCCTGTGCGAAAGCCTCTCCAACCGGGAGACCTGTCATTCCCGTGGCGAGCGTGGCGGCCAGCAAAGGCCCTCTTACCGATTTGAGCATCCTGCATTTCCTTTCTGATGGGTTGGCGCGTGTGGGATAGGCGCGAAAGATTTCGCGCCGCCCGAAACTTCATGCCTGCGGAGTGATCCGCCGTTCACCTCGTCGAGAAAGCGCGATGTCGAACCGAGCCCACTGCTCCCGAGGCAATGCGCCGTGAAGCTACCCGCCGGCTGTACGATGGCGAATACCGATTACCGCGAATTTCCTGCCTGATCCTCCAGCTGGATTGAGGTAAGTCCTGGCCGGTGGGTTCTTGCCCAAATTCTCGACGGGACAGGATTCGAGGACCGGCACCCAGCCATCTGAAAACGCGGTCGAGCGAAGCGGACCCCTTGACACTTGTTAGGCACCTTACATATTTGCTAGGTAGCTAGCGAGATTGGAGGCGCAGCGATGGTTGAGAGGCGAAAAAGCGCGGATCGCGACCTCATCGGAGCTTGGGCAAAGCGGTGCTATTTCGCTGGCCGGGCGGTCATGGATTCTGTCCTGCGCCCTTATGATCTCGGCTCAGTGCAGTGGTACGTGCTCTACCAGCTCGCGACTGTCGGGCCGACCATGCAGCGCGATCTCGTGCGGTTGCTCGCGATCGAACGGGCGACAATGACCGGCATCGTCGCAACGCTCGTGCGCAAGGGTCTCGTCGAGCAAGAGGCCGACCGCGTCGATCAGCGCCAGAAGCTCCTGCGCATCACCGCCGCCGGCGCGACGCTTTGGGGCGACTTGCCCGATCTCTCTTTCATCCGCTCGGTCGCCTTCGACGGCGTCGACGATGCCGAAATCGCCGTCGCGGTCCGGGTTCTTCAAACCGCAACGGAGCGTCTTGAAAACCTCCTACAGAAAGGAACAGCGTCATGACAGTATTGATAACCGGCGCAACAGGGCTCGTCGGAGCCCGTCTTCTTCCGCGCCTTGTCGAAGCTGGGCTGAATTGCCGCGCGTTGTTGCGCGGCGGAAAAGAGGCGCCCGCAGGCGTGACGGCGGTGGAGGCCGACCTTCTCGATCCTGCTTCACTCATGCGAGCGGTAGAGGGCGTATCGGCGATCATCCATCTCGCCGCAGTTTTTCGCACGCCCGACACCAACCTGATCTGGAAAAGCAACCTCGAGGGCACGCGCAACCTCATCGCCGCGGCAAGGGCGCATGCGCCCGAGGCGCGGTTCATCCTGGCGAGCACGTCCAATGTCTATGACGCGGACAGCCTGCGCCCTGGCCGCGAGGACGACGCAGCCGACCCGCAACAGGCCTATCCGGCCAGCAAGCTCACCGCCGAGAACGCGCTACGTGAAAGCGGGCTGAACTGGTCGATCCAGCGGTTGGGCTTCGTTTATGGCGACAAGGACGGACATCTCGAAGAGTTGCCCCGGCTAGTCGCCAGTTTCAAAATGCATCCGGCCCAAAGGATGAGCATGGTTCATCATCGCGATATCGCCACCGCCATGAACCTTGCCCTGACCGGCGCGATGGATGGGCGCATCGTCAACATCGCGGATGAGGCGCCGACCGCGATATACGAGCTCGTCGCCCTGGTCGGCGGAACAATGGAACCGTCTTCGGAGCCGCTTGCCAATCCCTGGCGCCTCCACGTGGATGTCTCGCTTGCCCGCAGCCTCGGCTTCCAACCGGTTGTGAGGACCGTCCACCAGGCCGCACAGGAAGGCTTGATGTGATGTGCGCTCGGCGACGACTGAGAGCCCGACGAATCCTTCCCCGTCAGCGCCGGTATTGGCAATTCTGTTCGCAGATCGGAAAGGCCGCTCCGGGCGCACCGGCACGGAGCCGCCTCCCGCAACACGCGCTTAGGCAGTTCGCGCCTTGCGGCTGGCGTACTGGCTGTACATCCGCTGATGGTTGAGCGCGTCCTGCTTTGGCGCAACGCCGAACATGCGGGAATATTCGCGGCTGAATTGCGACGGACTTTCGTAGCCGACCTTGTAGGCGGCTTCCTCGACGCTTGCAGCGTCCGCCACCATCAGCCGCCGCGACTCGAGCAGGCGCAACTGCTTCTGGAACTGAAGCGGCGTCACCGAGGTGAGCTGCTTGAAGTGCTGATGGAACGATGACGGGCTCATGCGCGCCACCTCGGCCATTTGCTCCACACGCAGCGTCTGGGCGAAATTGGCGCGCAGAAAATAGATCGCTTTCGCGACCCGCATGAAATTCGATTCCGGCACGGCCAGGCTGCAGAGTTCGGGCCCGTGCGGGCCGCTCAGAAGCCAGTAGCAGATCTCGCGCATGACCGACGGATAGAGGATCGGGATCGCCTTCGGCGTCTGCGACATCCGGATCAGGCGCAGCACGCATTCCGCCAGCGGTTCGTCAACCTTGCCGACGAACACGCATGGACCCGGCGCGGCAGGTGGGACGGGCGGCGTCTCCAACTGTTCCAGCACCTCGCGCAGCATCGTCACGTCGAGATCGATGGTGACGCCGATATAGGGCGACTGCTCGGTCGCCTCGACGACCCGCCCGCTCGCCGGCATTTCCATGCTGACGACCAGGCACTCCATGTCGCCGTAGCGGAGCGTCTCGTCGCCGAAGAGGATTTCCTTTGCTCCCTGGGCCACGACGCAGAGCGACGGCCGGTAGATCTGCCGCATCGGCATCCGCTGCTGGTAGGAACGGATGATATTAACGCTCTCGATCGGCGTCGGGAATAGCCCTTCACCGCCGCCCTGGCTTTCGATGTAAGCGGTGATCCCGCCCAGAAGCGATGACGACACGCGAGCCTCCATTGGGTTTCGAGACCAGCGCAGCACTCGCCCGTCAGCCGGCAGTCTATCGCGGCTTGTAGGAATAGGCAAGTTTCTTGAGATATTCGGCATTCTGGTCATTAGTGACTTCCTCTAGCTTGGTGATGCCAGTCACAGCCAAGGACGCTCCAAACATGACAGAAACCGCCGCGTCGTCAATAGATCAGCAGAATAGACTGCCCATTGTATCGAAGACGATCGGCGATGAACACGTTCATGGGTGGCGCGTTCCGGTGCTGCTTATTACGCTGTTTCTCGTCAGTGCCACTTCCCAGATCGACCGGATGCTTCCGTTCGTCTTGGCAGAGTCGATCAAGGGAGACCTCGATCTGAGCGATACCGAGGTGGGCCTGCTCACCGGCATCGCCTTTGCGGTCTGTTACACGCTGCTGTCGATGCCGCTCGCCCGCATCGCCGATCGCGGATCGCCCCGTTTCGTCCTCGTTTTGTGCATCCTGCTGTGGAGCGCGATGACATTGCTCGGCGGCATGGCGATGAGTTTCCTGTTTCTCGCCTTCACCCGCTTCGGCGTCGCCTTTGGCGAGGCCGGGGGCACGCCCTCCAGCCATGCGATCATCGCCCGCAAGATCCCGCCCGAACGCCGCGGTCTGGCGATCGGCATCTTCTCAATGGGCATTCCGCTCGGCACCATGGTGGGCTTCGCCGTCGGCGGCGCGATCGGCGACACCCTTGGCTGGCGGACAGCACTGGTCGGGGCCGGCGCTATGAGCGCGCTGATCAGTCTGCTGGCACTCGTCGTCATCGGCCCGACCCCGCCGCTCAAACGTTCGATCGCCAATAGCGAGCCCTTCCTGACGGCGAGCCTGCGATTGCTTTCGTCCCCGCCATTCCGCTGGCTGTTCATCGGCTCGGTCACACTCGGCTTCGCCGCAGCACCTTTCTACGCCTTCGCGGTTCCCTTCCTGATCCGCACCCACGGTTATAGCGCCAGCGAGGCCGGACTGGCGTTTGGACTGCTGCAGGGCGCAATGGGAATTTGCGGAACCCTGATTGGCGGGCGACTGTTCGACCGCGCTGTGCGCTCCGGCACCGGCCGCGTTCTCGGTCCGCCCGCCATCCTCTTCATGGTCGCGAGCATGACGACCGCTGCGGCGCTGTTCGCACCGGTCGGGTGGCTCTCCATCCTGCTCTTCGTGCCCGGCATGCTGTCCTTCGCCTTTCTGCTGCCCTGGTGCTTCGGCGCTGCACACCTGGTGGCCAGCAAGGGCAAGGAAGCGATGGCGACGAGCCTCGCGATGATCGGCTCCGGGCTTCTGGGGCCAGCGCTTGGTCCTCTCATCGTAGGCATGATCAGCGATGGAGCGACAGCCGCCGAGATTTCGAATGGCTTGGGGCTCGGCCTGCTCATCGTGCCCGTCGCAAGCGTCCTGACCGGCGTCGCGATGCTGATCGCAAACCAGCGCATCGCCGCCTGGCTCGGGCGGCAGTAACGACCGAACGCGAACCTATGGCCGCACCAACAAGCTTTCGCGAGTTTTTTGAGAAAGAGAGACTTTCCAATGTCCGATACCGATAACGCCCGCCGCACCTTCCTGGCGCTCACCGCCGCCGCGCCCGCAGCCCTCGCCCTCGGGGGTGTGGCCTCGGCACAGACCTCCGAGACTGCTACCGGCGCACTGCCTGGCACTGGGCGGGCCGCCATCGTCACAGGCTCGTCGCGCGCATTGGCGCCGCGACCGCCAAGCGCCTGGCGCGCGACGGCTATGCGGTGACGGTGAACTATTTTACCAACCGCGATCTGGCCGCTCAGGTCGTGCGCGATATCGAGGCGGCCGGCGGCCGCGCCATCTTCCGCCAGACCGATGTCGCCGATCCGGCGGCGGTCAAGGCCCTGTTCGACGCCAATGACGAGACCTTCGGCGGCGTCGATGTGGTGATCAGCAACGCCGGGATCATGAACGTCGCACCCTTCGCCCAGTTCACAGACGAAGCCTTCGACCGGATGATCGCCACCAATGTGAAGGGCAGCTTCAACGTGCTGCGGGAGGCGGCGCGGCGCACCCGCGACGGCGGTCGCATCATCACGCTCGCTTCGACCTCGATCCGCGCGCGTCGGCCGACCCATGGCGGCTATCCCGCGACCAAGGCCGCCCGGGAGATCTATGCCGGCTGCCTCGCCAAGGAGCTCGCCGGCCGCCATAGATCTCCTGGGCAGCTCGTGTTCGCCAATGGCGGCTTCTTCTAAGGCGATCGCGAGCCGCAAGACAACACACCCGTGGGGCGGCCGAAGCCAGCCATCGCTGCTTCGATCGCCTCGAACTGAACCCGGATCGCGGTTAGCCGCCCCACTCCCGCCGATCCGATCGGAGGCCGCCGCTCCCCCATTACACCGGCGGCCTTCAAAACCCCCGAAGGCGCACCCCGAACAAGGCGGGCGCCTTCGGGGACCCCACCTCCCTCCATAAGGAGTTTCGACAATGCGTGTAGTCCTTCCCATCCTGCTCACCGGTGGCGCAGCCTTGTCATCCACCAGCGCCAATGCCCAGGCAGCGCCGCCGGACAACGGCCCCCACGGCGTCGTCGCGATCGGTGCGGGCGTGGTTCCCGAATATGACGGGTCCGAGGATCTCCGCGCGATCCCCTTCGTGCAGGCGGACGTCCACTGGGGCGACATCAACCTGGAAATCCGCGGGCTTCGGGCGCGGGCCGATCTCGCGTCCGATCCGAGCCTTTCGATCGGACCTGTAATTGGTGCGCGCCTGCCAAGAAGCGACGTGGATGGCCCGGTGGGATTGTTGCCGGATATCGACACGGCGATCGAAGCGGGCGGGTTCATCGGCTATCGCTTCGGCGGCGACGAGAGCGGCCAAGGTTCGCTGGCGATGGAGCTTTCCGTCGTCCACGATGTCTCGGGCGTCCACGATGGGATGCTCGCGACAGCAAGCGCCAGCTACGCTGCGGTTCGTCGCGACGATTTCTTCCTGTCGCTCGACGCGCAAACGACCTGGGTGAACCAGGACTATGCGCGCACCTATTTCGGCGTCACCCCGGCCGGGGCCGCTGCAAGCGGTCTAGCCGCCGACAGCCCGGGGTCCGGCATCAAGGATGTCGGTGTCGGCGTCACGGCCGGATACTGGTTCAGCGAGCGCTTCGGCGTCACGGGCCGGGTCGGAGCCAACTACCTCGTCGGCGATGTCGCCGACAGCCCCGTCACCGAAGAAGGGCGCCGCTGGCAGCCGAGCGGCGGCCTCTCGATCGCCTACCGGTTCTGAAGCGTCGCCAGATCCGCTGATCCAAACCTGGCGCTTCGAGCAGTCGTGGCCGTCAGCCGGACAACGGGCATCTTCACCGTATCACACCTCCATGCCCCAGCGAATTTGACCGCGTGCATCAATTGAGGATTTGCCTATGGATTTCGATCCCGTTGGAGCAGTCATGGCGTGGATTGGCGCCTATGGGCTCATCGGTCTGTTCGCCGTTGCCCTGGCCGAGCGCTTCGTGCCGGTGATCCCGTCCTACGGGCTGCTACTCGCGGTCGGGATCGGCGCGGCGGACGGGGACTGGCCACTGCCGGCTGCCTTCCTTTCGACGGCTGCTGGCAGCATCTTCGGCTGCGCGGCATGGTTCTACGCTGTCCGGGGACTGGGCGACGCGCGATCGACGCGCCTCCTTAACAGAGCTGGCGGGTTCTTCAGCATGTCCGTCGATCGCGTTGAGCGCGGAATCGCTTCCGTTCACCGGAATCAGATCGCGCTGGCCTTCGCACTCCAGCTCGTGCCGACGGTAAGGCTCGTCGCTCCGGCCTTCGCCGCCCTTTCGCGCGGGAACTCCCGCAGTGTCCTGACGGCTTCGGCGGCCGGCATTGCGGTCTGGAATGGCCTTTTCATCGGCATTGGATTTTACGCTTCGCACTCGATCGAGTCGGCGAACTCGACGGTCCTCGCCCTGACTGCTCTCGGCTGCCTGCTCATTGCGGAGGTATCCGTGTTCTGGATCGTGCGACGGATTGGCGCCCACCGCAAAGCGGGGACCGTGCTATGCAAGATCTGACACCTCGCAGATGTGCGCGATCAGCCGCGACGTCGCCCCAACGCCAGCGTATGGCGGAAGCGCTCGGCTTCTTCCAGGTGTGGCTCAAGACCCCCCTGCGCGTCGCCGCAATCGCGCCATCGTCGAGATCGCTAGCGAACCTTATCACCTCCGAAATCTCCCACAACACCGGGCCGGTAATCGAGCTGGGCCCGGGAACCGGCGCGTTCACGCGCGCCCTGATCGCCCGGGGTGTCAGACAGGAAGACCTCGCGCTGATTGAATTCGGATCCGAGTTCGCCGCCGCGCTTCATTTCCATTATCCGCGCGCGCGTACGCTCTGGATGGACGCCGCCCGCCTGCGGGCGGTCGACCTCTTCGACGGAAGGGCGGCCGGCGCCGTCGTCAGCGGGCTACCGCTGCTGTCGATGCCGCCGCGCAAGGTGATCTCCATCCTGACCGGCGCGTTCCGCAAGATGGAGCCGGACGGCGCGCTCTACCAGTTCACCTACGGGCCGCGTTGTCCGGTCTCGCTCAGACTGTTGGACCATCTTGGCCTCGAGGCGGAACGGATCGGCGGCACGCTCGCCAACCTCCCTCCTGCGGCGGTCTATAGAATCAGGCGCAGGCATCCTATCCCTTTCCACTTCGTCCGCTTTTCGTCGCGGCAGCATGTGCCCGTCGAGTGAGATGACGGAGGCGCGATACACCCAATATCAATACAGCAGCGCCGTAAGGCGGGGCAGAAGGAGTTCAGCTGGATGGGCAACGGTTTGCTCGGAATGACATCCGCCACGAGGATTTCATTGTCAGCGCCGGCGGCCCCGGCCCTGAAATCCAGGACTTTCTCATCAAGCAGCTTTGGGCGATCGGTTTCCGGCCGAGCATCGTTGTGCATGGAGTGGGGCGAGAAAACCTGATGGGCCTGGTTGCCAAGCGATCTGGGCTTTCATTGACAACAGAACCCAGCCTTGGAACGATCTACACCGGTGTGACCTTCCGGCCACTCGCGAGGTATCGGACACCGTTATAAAGTTCAAGCAATGAGAACCCGGCACTTAAGCGCGCTATCGAGCTTTGCTTCCGGATTGCCGATGATCGGCGTCGAACGACGCGCTCCAGGTCAAATCTAGGGTCCGGAATCATAAACAATAGCTGACGGTCGTTGCGATGCAGCCGACGGCGAGAAAATAGACGACAAGGCGGTCGTATCGCGTGGCGACGCGGCGGACATGCGCTCGATCGCATTTGTTCGCGGTAGAGGACCTGTGAGAAGCATCTGTTCAGTGCCGGGCCAGCGTCTTCGGTGATGCCAAGATGACCACAGCGCTATTGGACCGGCTCACGCATCACTGCCACATCCTTGAAGCCGG
The DNA here is from genome assembly GCF_025780115.1 of Rhizobium sp. TRM96647. Taxonomy (NCBI): domain Bacteria; kingdom Pseudomonadati; phylum Pseudomonadota; class Alphaproteobacteria; order Hyphomicrobiales; family Rhizobiaceae; genus Rhizobium; species Rhizobium sp. TRM96647. The sequence continues at coordinate 47,315 of NZ_JAOXHF010000015.1, read as the reverse complement.
AAACGACAGCTTCCGCTTCAAGAACAGCTCAGCGCACGACACCAAAACGGCGAAGGAGAAAACGAGGAACTTGACCACGACCGCAGACCCGAAACATACCTAACAGGCGGGTCAATTCTCGGTGGAAACGTGGAGTGAACCCCTCGGGCTGGACCTCGGGACTTCATGAGCCTTCTCCGATTGAGGCCCGCAGACCGTATCAGTTTTTCCGTGTCCCGTGGTCCAGCCCGAGGGGTTCACTCCAATCCCAGGTCAGCTCTCAGTGCAAATCAACAAGGAAGGTCGGTGCGTTTTCGCCCCGGCCTTTTTTGTTCCGGGCGTGCCGTTGTTCGCGTCTTGCAGCGCTGCTAGACTTCCTTTGATCGATGCTGCGAGAAACCCCTCGCCATCCCTCCTGGAGATGGCTATGGCGGCCTCTACGATACGATACGCGGTTCGCTGCGAGGCCGATCAGTCGTGGACGGTCTATGACGTTTTCACAGGCGATCCGGCGAAACCTTCGAGCTGGTATTTGGTGGACCTAACGTTTGACGAATCAACCACGTTCTGCGCCATCCTGAATGCCAAGGACCTGAACCGCAGGAGTAGGCTGGGGATATAGGTGGCGGTTGGTATCACCAGTTCATATTGTCCAGCACCACGAACATCATAAAGCAAAAAACTCCGCTGAGGGTCAGTACGGACAGCCACCACGTGATGTTGAGAGCATTTTTCATGCCTCAGCATGCGCGTGTATCGGTGGTAAGTCGAGGACATTCGGTGGTGCGCCATATTTGAGCGTCGGTCCGCCCACCATCGGCCGATTGGTGCCGCCCTGCTCCCCCGGAGGTATCGGGCTTGCGCGGCAAAAACTATCTGAAATCGTGCACGTAGAGAGTCCGGCGGCCACGCGCATACACCTTGGTCGCCACGTCGAGAATCGTCCCTCGTGCCGCATCGAATGCCACCAGATAGTCAGAAGCAAGGACCTCCGAAGATTTTGGCTTTATGAGTGCGGCAGCCTCAATGAAGAATGGCACCTCGAACATGCCGTCGTAGCCCAGAAAGCGGACGGCGTTTCTCGCATCATCGTAGCTACGACTGCGGTTTGGAAACATCAGAGTCATGGATTTTGTCTTTCGCTAAGGGAAGCAGCCCGGTTGAAGGCAGTCGGACCGAAAACGATCGAAGTGGGGTCGGGGCGTGACCTCGACCATGCGGACGATAACGAAAGCAATCGCAGGCTGCCAATGAACGCGACGGGAGATGGTCTTTCCATCTCCATCAAGCATGACGCATTGTCCTAGCACGTGCCCATTGCCAACTCGGCGTCGTTTCGAAGTGCGCTCGCAATCTCCTCCGCAGACACCTGCAGAAACTGACGGGTGCCCGCCTCAACGGAAATTGCGGGGATTTCAAGGTGGGTCGCCACGCGCCTGTAGGCCACATAACTGGCCCCGTCGATAAGCTCTTCATCCACGACGAGACGATAAGTTCCGGCTTGCAAAGGCACCACCAAGACGCTGAGCACAAAGGGATGTGCGAAAGTAATCTCGCTGTTTGTCGTTCTCTCTATCATGTCCGGTATCCGCCGTTCTACTGCGATGAATTTTGCTCACTCATTGTCGCCGGATTTTGGTGGTCTCCAGGCTCAGGTCGGAATGTCCAGACCATCGCGACTGATAGCAGCACCAGCAACGTCGCTGTCAGTGTTCGGTTAGACATAGTCGGTCACCTTTTCGCGTCAGAACATTCCTGACGGCCATGGAGAAGGAAGCACGGGGATGCCCGACCGCGCCGCCCTCATTCTCCCAGGACTGTTCGTCTGCTTGAATGGATCGGGAACTCGCCTTGCTGACGACAGGACGGAGTTCTCTCAGATTGATGGGCAGCCCTTGAATGGCATAGCGCGCAAATGGCGATTTGTAGGGAAGCTTGTTCACACTCGCCTTCCCGAAGTTGTACTCCAATTGCGCTGAGAGAGCGTCCGGAGACGTCTCCCCCGCCAGAAATAGCTTCATCAAGAGAAGCGCTGCCGCGTTGAATTGTCGTTGATCATCCCTCAGTAAACTGGCGTCATAGCCCGCGCTGTCCAAGATGGATTTGATCATCTTCATTTCTTCAGAGGAGATGTCGGTGAAGCTGGGATCGGAAGACATGTCGTCCTCCTCTCATTGGGGCCAGGGTACTAGCCCTCAAGCGGTAGAGCCCGTGACATTGCTACCGACAATTTAAGGATGCGCTTAAATATCCGCTAACGCAAGCGAGTGCAGGTTTCATTCGGGCTCACAAATAGTGAACTGATGGGGTGGATGCCCCCTCCGGCCGGCGTCAGCGTATGATGCCTGCTCAGCGCCATGGTGGCGCACAGGGAGGGAAGGCAGATGTATATCCTCGCGATCGATCTCGCAAAACGGAGTTTCCAGGTCTGCGCAACGGATCGCGGCGGGGCGGTTCTATTCAATCGCGTCCTATCTCGGACCCGACTGCAGCAGTTTCTGAATGAGCAATCGCCTTGCATTGTCGCGATGGAAGCCTGTGCCACCAGCCACTTTTGGGGCCGCTTCGCGCAAAGTCGAGGCCACGACGTTCGACTGATCCCGCCCATCTACGTGAAGCCGTTCGTCAAGCGACAGAAGAACGACGCGGCTGATGCAGCCGCGATCGCGGAGGCCGCATTACGCCCGAATATACACTACGTCGCGGTCAAGAGCGCCGAGCATCAGGCGCGTGCGGTGGCATTCCGAACCCACCAATGCTTTGTGCGCCAACGTACCCAGCTCATCAACGCACTACGCGGCCATCTAGCCGAGTTTGGGATAGTCGTTGCGCAAGGCCCGGCCAATCTCGGTGCGGTTGCAGGCATGTTGGATGATGGAGGCGTTGATCTGCCGGACGGCGTGCGGGAGATCGGCAGGCTTTACCTGGACCAGATCAGGTTGCTCTCCGAGAAGGTCGACGAGCTGAGCCTCAAACTGCGCGAGGCGACGACATCGAACGCTGAGATGCGCCGGCTCTGTACCGTTCCTGGAGTCGGCCCTGTGACCGCCGGCGCGATCCTCGCCTTTGCGCCTGACCTCCATGCTTTCAAGAGTGGTCGAAACTTTGCCGCCTGGCTCGGTCTTGTTCCAAGACAGCATTCGACGGGTGGGAAGACCCGCCTTGGCGGTGTCAGCAAGATGGGACAGACTGATATTCGCAGGTTGCTCGTCGTCGGGGCCATGAGCATTATTCGATGGATCGTCCGCAAGGGCACCTTTCCCGACAACTGGCTCGGGCACATGCCGGCCGCAAACCTCGAATGGTCGCCGCTGTCGCGCTCGCCAACAAGATGGCGCGCATCATATGGGCAATGATGACAAGGGAGCAGAACTACAGGATGGCGTGATCCGCTGCCTTTGTCGAAGGGCAATGCGGTGACGCTTGGGGTGATCAGCCCCGGTGAGAAGATCGACTGACGGTACGATGCGGAAAGGACTTCAATGTTCAGAATGGGGCAAACCAGTCCCGGGGCTCGAGTCAACCAAGCTCTCTGAACCGATGTGGACCCTGTTCTTCGAACTGCATCCCGGCCCGTGGCCGTTCAGGCCACTCCATGAGGCCCGACACACGACCGATAGAATTCCTCGTTCGCAGACAGCAGTCAGAAAATTCTTCTTGCCAAACCGGGGGCATCCACACACGCCCCGCCGCGATCCGTTGCGCAGACCTGGAAACTCCGTTTTGCGAGATCGATCGCGAGGATATACATCTGCCTTCCCTCCCTGTGCGCCACCATGGCGCTGAGCAGGCATCATACGCTGACGCCGGCCGGAGGGGGCATCCACCCCATCAGTTCAGCGCCCTTACCAATCGATCAAGGCTTGACGTCCGATAGTTCCGATGAAAACGCCGCGAGAAACCAGCTTGCTCTCGCGGCGTTTGGCCCCTTGTCTTTGCGAGAACCAATCAAACGAAATGGGCGAGCAGCGGGAAGACCAGCAGGAAAGAGATGATCACGCAGGCAACGTTGGCAGCCCAGACAGCCACTCTCTCCGCTTTCGGTTCGGACGCTTTCATCGGACTCTCCTGAAAAAAGTGCAGTCGTTTCGCTTGTAGGGTGAAAAGTGCTGCCCCGATATGAGCCAGCCCGCAGGCGCATGACAAGAGCGTCTGACCTAAATCGCCGCACTCCGCAAACGCGATCGGAGGAAGTTCCTTTTCCGCCACGAATTTGCCATGATCGGAAATCCGTGAAATAACGAGCACTCAACATTCCGTATTGGAGGAAATGTGTCCGGATTGGCCTCCGGACTCAAATTGAAAGGACTTTTCGTGACCATTGAGAACGAAACCGACTATGAAGTCGGGCAGGACAACGTCAATATTCTGGGACTGGACATCCACAATCCGGTTTTCTTCATATCGGGCGGCATCATTGTTCTTTTCGTGTTCTTCGCCGCCACTTTCCAGGCGCCGATGACCGAATTCTTCAGCTGGCTCAGGCCGGCCGTCACGGAGTCCTTCGACTGGTTCCTCGCGACCGCCGCCAATATCTTTGTCCTCTTCTGTATCGTTCTGATCTTCAGTCCCTTCGGCAGCATCCGGCTGGGCGGCAAGGACGCCCAGCCGGATTTTACGTATACGGGCTGGTTCGCCATGCTCTTTGCGGCCGGCATGGGCATCGGCCTGATGTTCTACGGCGTCTCGGAGCCGGTCTCGCATTTCAGCGCCTCCTTCGCCACTGACGCCGGAACGGCCGATAGCTGGGCCCCGCTGTCGGGCGCTGCGGGCGATGTCGAGGCTGCGCGCCGGCTCGGCATGGCGGCGACCATATTCCATTGGGGCCTCCATCCCTGGGCGATCTATGCCGTCGTGGGTCTGGCGCTTGCCTTCTTCGCCTATAATCGCGGCCTGCCGCTGACCATCCGCTCCGCCTTCTATCCGTTGCTCGGAGAACGCGTCTGGGGGTGGCCGGGCCACCTCATCGACGTGCTGGCGGTCTTCGCGACGCTGTTCGGCCTGGCGACGTCCCTCGGCATCGGCGCGGAACAGGCCAATGCCGGCCTCAACCACCTCTTCGGTCTTCCCGTCTCCGAGACCTCGAAGATCATGCTCATCATCGGCATCACCGGGATCGCACTGTTTTCAGTGGTGGCCGGGCTCGATGCGGGTGTGAAGCGCCTCAGCGAAATCAACATGGCGCTGGCGGCCCTGCTTCTGCTCTTCGTCATCCTGGTCGGCCCGACGCTCGCCATCCTCACCGGCTTCTTCGAGTATCTGGGAGCCTATGTCGTAAACCTGCCGGCGCTCGCCAACCCCTTCGGCCGCACGGACCAGCATTTCTTCGACGGCTGGACGGCCTTCTACTGGGCCTGGTGGATTTCCTGGTCGCCCTTCGTCGGCATGTTCATCGCCCGCGTTTCCCGCGGGCGGACGGTCCGGGAATTCCTGATCTGCGTCCTCCTCATCCCCTCGCTTGTCTGCGTGCTCTGGATGACCGCCTTCGGCAGCGCAGCCCTTCACCAGATCGTCGAGCAGGGCTCGAACGCGGTCGCGGAAGCGACGCTGGAACTTCAACTCTTCGTCATGCTGGAGGCGATGCCGTTCGCCGCCATCACGTCCTTCCTCGGGATAGTCCTGGTCGTCGTCTTCTTCGTGACGTCTTCCGATTCCGGCTCGCTGGTCATCGACACGATCACTGCCGGCGGCAAGGTCGATGCACCCGTTCCCCAGCGTGTGTTCTGGGCGGTCTTCGAGGGACTGGTGGCGGTCGTCCTCCTGCTGGCCGGCGGCCTTGCCGCCTTGCAGGCAGCTGCCATCACCACCGGCATTCCCTTCGCACTCGTGCTGCTCGGCATGTGCGTCGCCCTCTGGAAGGGCCTCGCTTCGGAGCGAGCGAGACTGCAAAGCGCCTGAGAACAGCAGCAAAATCCGATCGGATCGCCGTGCATCGACACGGCGATCGCACCCTGCTGCTTTCCCGAAATTCATGAAACTGGAGAATGAACATGTTCAGCGACAACGCCGCACCGCACAACGATGACACGCTTGGCGGTCGCATATCGTTTGCTCGCGAGGCCTGCGGACTATCCGCTGAGGAAGCCGCAGAGCGACTGGGCGTCCTCGCCACGAGCTGGAGCGCATGGGAATGCGACCGGGATGTCCCGCGCGCCAACCGGCTGACGATGATGGCCGGTGTGCTCGGCGTCAGCCCGTCCTGGCTTCTGACCGGCTTCGGACATGGACCGCTGGAAGAAAAATCCGAGGACGGGCAGGCCGCCTTGCGCGAGGAACTCCGTCAGGCATCGGTGGATGTCGAAGTGCTGAACCGTCGATTGCGGACGATCGCCTCACACCTCGACGCCCGGGACGACCGGTAACGGCGGACCTTGCCGCAAGCCGGCGCTCTTGAGGTTCCTTGCGCCGGCCGAATGCATCCAAGTTCCACGGACAGGATTATGATCGCCAATTTCCCCGACGTACACCCGGTTCTCACCACGGGAATCGCACTTCTTGCGCTCGCGCTCGCCGCACTGTTCGCCAACTATGTGGTGAAAGCGCTGCTTGTACGTGCGCTCAACCGTGTATTGACCCTCACCGCCTATGGCCGCGACCCGGAACTGCGCCGGCACGGACTGGTCGAACGGCTGGCGAACGTGATGCCGGCATTGGTCATCTCGTCCGGTATCGCCCTCGTGCCGAACCTGCCGGCCTTCGTCGTCGTCGTCATTCGAAACGTCTCCAGTGCGTTCATGATCCTGACGGTCGCCATGGCCGTCAGCGCCGCCCTCAACATCGTCGACACCCTCTATCATCGCCGGCCGGATGCGCGGCTCAAGCCGATCAAGGGCTATGTCCAGGTCGTGAAGATCGCCGTCTATGTCATCGCGGCGCTGCTCATGATCGCCACGTTGATCGACCGGTCGCCGCTGATCCTCCTGTCGGGCCTCGGCGCGATGGCGGCCGTGCTCATCCTGGTGTTCCAGGACACGCTGCTGTCGCTTGTTGCCGGCATCCAGATCTCTTCCACCGATATGGTGCGCGTCGGCGACTGGATCGAGATGCCGGGCCAGAACGCCGACGGCGACGTCGTCGAGATCGCGCTTCACACCGTGAAGGTGCAGAACTTCGACAAGACGATCACCACGATCCCCATCCGCAAGCTCGTGACCGATCCTGTCAAGAACTGGCGCGGCATGCAGGAATCGGGCGGGCGGCGCATCAAGCGTGCGATCTATCTCGATCAGACCAGCATTCGTTTCCTCGCGCCGGAGGAAGAGGAACGGTTGTCGAAGCTGGAGCGTCTGGAGACCTATCTGAAGCGCAAGCAGGCGGAACTGTCCGAATGGAACGACAAGCTCGGCGAGCGCGCCCGCATTCCGGCCAACACACGCCGCGCCACCAATATCGGAACGTTCCGCGCCTATGTGGAGGACTACCTGCGCAATCATCCAGGCGTCCATCAGGGCATGACGATCATGGTGCGGCAACTGCCGCCCCAGCCAGAAGGCCTGCCGCTGGAAATCTACTGCTTCGCCAACACGACCGCCTGGGCAATGTACGAGGGCATCCAGTCGGACATCTTCGATCATCTCCTGGCGATCCTGCCCGAATTCGATCTGCGGGTATTCCAAAACCCGAGCGGACGCGACCTGCAGGCTCTTTCACCGGGCAAAGCCTTCGCCGAGGCGATCACCAGCGCAGAAAGCGGCGTCCGATAAGGAAGCCGCAGGCGGTGACGGCGGCGATCCCGGCCGTATACCAGACAGCGACGAACAAGGGACTGTCGTCGGGGCAGTGCCAGGCGTAGATCGCCGCGGCGATCGCCCCGGCGGCAAAGCCGGCGACCGTTCCCGCCTGCCCCGGATCGTCGGGGGCGCCGTTCCTCAGCGCGAAGAGGAACCCCGCAAGCGGTGAGACGGCGAGGACCGGGATGAAGAAGACGCAGAAGGCGGCATGCCGACCGACCAGCGCCGGCATCCAGCCCTGCGCGGGCACCGCGAACAGTTCCAGCAAGACCGCCGCGACGACGGCCGCCGCCAGCAGGAGGAGCGCCAGCGCCGCCGCCTGCCACGGAACGCCGGGGCGGCCGATCAGGAAGACGAGGCGGGAGGCGAGGAGCGCTAGGAGCAGGGTTGCGCAGATCTTGCCTCATCGGCGCCGTTCAGACCGTCGCGGCAAGCGACGCGAAGGAGAAGTGCTACGGCATCGCGCTGAAGGGGCAAAACGACTGCGCCGCCGGCCCCGGCACCACCTGCGCCGGCACGTCGAAGATCGACTACCAGCAGAACGCCTGGAAACTCGTGCCCGCCGGCACCTGCGAGGCGATGCAGACGCCGAACGGCCATGGCTCGCTGGTCTAGGGCGCAGCCCCGGCCTGACAGGCATGCGGACGGCGCGCCCCGCGCCGTCCGTCCCGAACCGAGGAGATTCGCCATGAAAGCATCCCGCCTGCCGCGCCGCGCCGGCGTCGGCTTCAAGCCCGAGCATTTTGCCAAGATCGACGCGCGGCCGCAGCCGCTCGGCTTCTTCGAGGTCCATGCCGAAAACTACATGGGTGCCGGCGGCCCGCCGCATGCGCGCCTCGCCCGGTTGCGAGAAGACTATGCGCGCTCCATCCACGGCGTCGGCCTGTCGATCGGCGCCATGCAGCCGCTCGACGGCGAACACCTGACGCGGCTGAAAACCCTGTGCGACCGCTACGAGCCGGAGAGCTTTTCCGAACATCTCGCCTGGTCGTCGCACGGCGAGGTGTTTCTCAACGATCTCCTGCCGCTGCCCTATACCGAAACCACGCTCGCCCGGGTCGCGGAGCATATCGACCAGGTGCAGGAAACGCTGAAACGGCAGATGCTGCTGGAAAACCCGGCCACCTACCTTCTCTTCGACGAAAGCACGATCGAGGAAACGGCCTTCCTGGCGGAGGTGTCCCGCCGCACCGGCTGCGGCCTGCTGCTCGACGTCAACAACGTCTTCGTGGCGGCGACGAATCACCGGCTCGACCCGGCCGCCTATATCGACCGGTTTCCGCTCGACAGGGTTCGCGAACTCCATCTCGGCGGCCATTGCGATACCGTCGACGATGCCGGTTTCCCCCTTCTCATCGACAGCCACGACACCCCCGTCACTGATCCCGTCTGGGCGCTTTACGAGACCGTCCTTGCCCGCACCGGACCGGTCGCCACCCTCGTCGAATGGGACAACGACATACCCGCCTGGCCGGTGCTGCGCGCCGAGGCCGGGGCGGCGCAAACGCTGCTCGATGCCGCCCTGGCGCGGCGCGCGGCGTGAGGGCCAGCCATGTCGAGCGAGATCCAGGACAGGTTCGCCGCAGCGCTCATCGACCGCGCGCTGCCCCCGCCGCAAGGCACATCGGCCTGGAGCGGACCACGGCCGGAGCGCCGCTCCGCGGTCTACCGCAACGATGTCGCAAGCGGCCTCACCGGCGCGCTCGCCACCCGCTTTCCCGCCGCCCGCCGTATCGTCGGGGGGGGATTTCTTCACGGCCATGGCGCTGGCCTATGCCGAACGGCATCCGCCACGCTCGCCGCTCCTTCTCTTCTACGGCGACGATTTCGCCGATTTTGTCGCGACGTTCGAGCCGGCGCGCGACCTTGCCTACCTGCCCGACGTCATCCGGCTGGAGGCCGCGCGCGGACACGCCTATCACGCCGCCGACGCCGTGCCGCTCGAGCCCGGACCGATCAAGCCCTGGACAGGCGAGACAGCGCTCGTGGTGCGGCCGCGCCTGCTGGTCGATGTCCTGCGGCTGGAACCCGCCGAGGCGGCCTTCCTCCAGGCGCTGGCCGGCGGCGCCACGCTCGGCGCGGCGGCGGAGGACGCCAGCGCCCTGCGGGGCTTCGATCTTGCCGCAGCTCTCGTGCGTCTCCTGCAATCCGGGGCCTTCACCGCCATCCGAAAGGACAATACCAATGGACACTGACGCCAGCGCGGCCATGGCCGCATCGCACCGCCTCACGCATCGTCTCGAAGAGGCAACACGCCTGCTCGACCGCATACCGTATGACCTGATCGCCCTCGTTGCCCGCCTGTCGATCGCCGGCGTCTTCTGGCGCTCCGGGCAAACGAAGGTGGAAGGCTGGCATGTCACGGACACAGCCTTCTATCTCTTCGAGACTGAATACCGGCTGCCCTTCGTCAGCCCCTGGATCGGCGCCCATCTTGCCGCTTTCGCCGAGCATCTGTTCCCGGTGCTCCTCGTCATCGGCCTTGCCAGCCGCCTCTCCGCACTGGCGCTTCTCGGGATGACGCTGGTGATCGAGATCCTCGTCTATCCCGACGTCTGGCCGACACACGGCACCTGGGCCGCCTGCCTTCTTCTCATCGCCGCCCGGGGATCTGGCCGGTTTTCCCTCGACCATCTTCTCTCCCGACGATGGAAAACGCGGGCGGATTAAGGAAATCGGCAGAAATGGTGTAGGAAGATCAGCGAGCGGCTCGCGATTGCGTGACGCCTTCGTCCGGTCCGCCGCCTGTTCCCGCCGCCACCCGAAACGAGACGATGTCTGCCTTCTACAGAAAGTCCAAGCTACTCCGCCGTTCCCGCGTGTTCTGGGGCTCCTTCTCCCTTTGGCGACCCCGGCTGGTCTTCTGGTGCGGCGCGCTTGCGACCGGTGTGATCAGCGTCGGCTTCGCCAAACTGGCGGATTTCGCGCAGCACCTGTTCACGCGCGTCACCACGGCGGGCGACTGGGCTTTTCTGTTGCCGCTCCTGCTCGCGCCGATCGGATTTGGGCTGTCTGCCTATCTGTCGATACGTTTCTTTCCCAATGCCCAGGGCAGCGGCATTCCACAAGCTATTGCGGCACGGCACCTGAAGGAAGACGAGGATCGCGGCAGGTTGCTCTCCTTGCGCATCGCCTTCGGCAAGATCCTGCTCACAGTCCTCGGTCTCTTTTCCGGCGCCTCCATCGGGCGTGAGGGGCCGACCGTCCAGGTTGGCGCCTCGATCATGCTGGCCGTCGCCCGCTTCGGCGGCATGGCGCAGGCGCGCGGCCTGATCCTCGCAGGTTCAGCCGCCGGCATTGCCGCCGCATTCAACACCCCGCTCGCAGGCATCGTCTTCGCCATCGAGGAAATGAGCCGCACCTACGAGGCGCGCGCCAACGGCTTCGTGCTGGCCGCCGTCATCCTGTCGGGCCTCGCCGCGCTCGGACTATCGGGCAGCTATCATTATTTCGGCTCTTCCACCGTGGCACCGACGCAACTGCGCGACTGGGGCCTTGTCCTCGTCTGCGGTATCGGCGGCGGGGCGCTCGGCGCGGCCTTCAGCGGCATGGCGCTGCATTTCGGCCAGCGCATCCGCCGCTGGGCGCAGCCCGAACCGCTGAAACGTATGGTAATGCTTGCCGTGGCGTGCGGGCTGGCCGTCGCCGCCATCGGCGTCATCTCCGGCGGCAAGACCTTCGGGACCGGCTACGAACAGGCCCAGGGCGCCGTCCAGGGTGAAGCCCTTCCGCTTCTCTTCTTCCTCGAAAAACTCGCCGCCAGCTTCCTTTCCATGCTGTCCGGCATTCCCGGCGGCATCTTCGCGCCGTCGCTCGCGGTCGGCGCGGGGCTGGGCAGCACCGTGGGGTCGCTACTGGGTACCAGTGTCGCGCTTGCGGCGATCCTCGGCATGGCCGGCTACTTTGCCGGTGTCGTGCAGGCGCCGATGACCGCCTTCGTCATCATCCTCGAGATGACCGGCGACCACGAGGCCGTCATTCCGCTGATGGCCGTTTCGATGCTCGGCTATCTGACCTCGCGCATTCTCTCCCGCGAACCGCTCTATCACGGCCTGTCCCGTGTCTTCATCGCCGCTGCGATCAGAGCGCGGCGCGCCTCCGAGAAGGCCGGCGGAAGCGCGCTCCCGCCGCAGGATTCCGCTTAGCCGCTGCATCTGCTAGACATCTGGAGTTTTCGGAAACAAGGATATCGCCGTTGACGCGCGCGGCACCTTTTATATAACGGGTCCACTCACCCCGGACCCGGTGAAACTCCGGGTGGCTCTTCTGGCCGCCGATCCGCCAGACAACGCAAAGCATCAAACCTGTTTACAAAGCCGGACGACGTCCGGTCTGGATGCATTTCTTTGCGGACTTTTCCATGTTCAATCTGACGACCTACAAGCGCGAGTGGTTCTCGAACATTCGCGCCGACATTCTCTCCGGCATCGTTGTGGCGCTGGCTCTCATTCCCGAAGCCATCGGCTTCTCGGTCATTGCCGGCGTCGACCCAAAGGTCGGGCTCTTCGCCTCCTTCGCCATCGCCTGCGTCTCCGCCTTCGTCGGCGGCCGGCCCGGCATGATCTCGGCCGCCACGGCGGCGACCGCCGTGCTGATGGTCACGCTCGTGAAGGAACACGGCCTCGAATATCTCTTCGCCGCCACGTTGTTGATGGGCTTCACCCAGATCGGCGCCGGCTTTCTGAAGCTCGGCCGCGTCATGCGCTTCGTGTCGCGTTCGGTCATCACCGGCTTCGTCAACGCTCTGGCCGTCCTCATTTTCATGGCGCAGCTGCCGGAACTCATCGGCGTACCGGGCCCGACCTATATCATGATCGCTGGGGGGCTTGCGATCATCTACCTCTTTCCATACGTCACCAAGGCCATCCCGTCGCCGCTCGTCGCCATTCTGGTGCTGACCGGCATCGCTTATTGGGGCGGCCTGGATTTGCGCACGGTCGGCGATCTCGGCGAACTGCCCTCCGCGCTGCCGATCTTCGCGCTGCCGCAGGTGCCGCTGACCTTCGAGACGCTGCAGATCATCTTCCCGTATTCCGTGGCCCTTGCTGCGGTGGGCCTGCTCGAATCGCTGCTGACGGCCCAGATCGTCGACGACATGACGGATACGCCGAGCTCGAAGAGCCAGGAATGCATCGGGCAAGGGGCCAGCAACATCGCCTCCGGCCTCATCGGCGGCATGGGCGGTTGCGCTATGATCGGCCAGTCGGTGATCAACGTCACCTCGGGCGGCCGTGGACGGCTCTCGACTTTCGTCGCCGGCGCCTTCCTGCTGTTCCTCATCCTCGTGCTGGACGATCTCGTGCGCATCATCCCGATGGCCGCACTGGTCGCCGTGATGATCATGGTCTCGGTCGGCACCTTCTCCTGGCGCTCGATCCTCGACCTGCGCCGCAATCCGCCGTCATCTTCCATCGTCATGCTGGCAACGGTCGCGACCGTCGTCGGCACGCATGACCTCGCCAAGGGCGTGCTCGTCGGCGTGCTGCTCTCCGGTGTGTTCTTTGCCGGCAAGGTGGCAAAGCTCTTCCACGTTCGTTCCGTGCTGAATGATGATGGCGACGAGCGCACCTATCATGTCGATGGCCAGATATTCTTCGCTTCGGCGGAGAGCTTCACTGCGGCTTTCGATTTCACCGAGACGCTGCGCAAGGTGACGATCGACGTCACGGAGGCACATCTCTGGGACATCACCGCCGTCGGCGCGCTCGACAAGATCGTCCTCAAATACCGCCGCCAGGGCGTCGATGTCGCCGTTATCGGCGTCAATGCAGCGAGCGCACACATGCTCGACCGCTTCGCCCTGCACGACAAGGAGCATGCGGCGTTCTCCGCGCAGAGCGGACACTGACACAGCAGCGAAGCCCGGAGGATCACTTTGGGTTTCCTTCATGCCAGGTGACAAACCGAAGGAATAGGAACGGAATTAACGCTCATTTTCGTTGACGTTGGGGGACGCGACCGTCAGCGAGGCCTCGTCGACGACCGTTATCTTCATATAATCACCGGTCACGTACATTTCCTCCGTGCCGGGCGCTTTCGCCGTGAAGCGGATACCGCGCGCTGGCGTCACGCCCTTGCAAAACATCGAATAACGCCGAACGACGCCCGCATCGGAGAATTCGCCGATGCGGGAGGATGGAAGATTGTCCCATACATCCCGCCATTCGCGCGGCAACCGGCCGCAATCGCCCCGCTCGCCATGAATGATGCGGCTTTGGCCGACGACCAGGCGGACCTCGGGCAGGTAAGTGACAAGAGGAGCATCATCGACGCTCGTCCGCCACGGTCGCCATTGCGACTCCCAAAGAAGCCCGGTTGCCACGCCCAGCGAGAAGAGACCGATGCCGGCAAGGCCCATCAGGAGCGAGCGCCCAGCGGTAGCCGTCCGCCTTGGTGTCGAAACAGGCATCACGGTTTCCTCGGCGGCCTCGTCCACGGGACCTTCCGTGGCGTTGCGTACCTGATCGTAGAGCGTATTCCATTGCACCATCAATCCGGGGTCAGTCTCGACCTTCAGCAGCCGTGACAGGACGCGCACGCTGCGCGGTCGGGGAAGATGGCGGCCGGTGCGCCAGTTGTTGAGATTGCGGACAGCCGTATCGAATTGCTTTTGCCCGTGGCTGCCCGTCATCTCGCAATATCGTGCTGCCAACGACATATTGTCGGAAAATCCGCTTTCCTCGCACAGTGCATCGAACAGCTTGTGCCAGGTATTGAATTGCTCGGTATCCCGTATCATAGGCATTTCCCTCAGAGACCTTGACCAGGCTCGATCGAGGCAGACGTCACCTCGATCTTGAAGTAGGCGTTGAGCACCTTCAGCTCCTCGACGCCCGGACGGATGGCAATGAACCTGACGGCGCGCACGACCATCTCCTTTCCGCAGCCGTTCTTCATCTTGGTGGCGAGGCCGCCATCGGCGAAAATGCCGGTCTCGCTCGTCGGTAGGTGATCCACGATGGCGGCCCATTCGGAGGGTCCACCGTCGCATCCTTCAACCGCGCCATGAATGAGCTTCTCCGTCCCGACGGAGAGGAAAGCCCTGGCGTTATAGGCAACGGTCGGGAGCTTCGCCGTGTCGATCGAAACGACGTCCGAAACCGTCAGTCCCGGCAACCCGACCGCGGCCAGGAGCCCGAACGGCAAAGTCGCCGACAGGAGAAGCGCCATTCGCGGCGACAGTGTCGCTGGCCGGGACGGCGCGATACTGTCGGCGGCAGGAGCCTCGCAATGCAGATCGGTAGTGCGGCCGCCCTCGTCACCATCCTGAAGGGCGCGGTAGGTCTTGTTCCACATCCTCTTGAGGACGGGGTCGGTTTCGACATCGAGCAATCTAGCGAGGATGGCAGCATTTCGCCGGAGCGGGATGCGCCGCCCGCGGCGCCAGCTGCGCAGGTTCTTCTCGGCCGCCTGGAAATCCTTTTCCCCGGATCGGCCCAGTTGCCGGCACAGCGCACTCGCCAGCGCGGCATTCTCGGGATATCCGCGCAGGCGGCATAACCTGTCGAACAGCAGGTGCCAACTTCTGAACCGTTCCCACTCGTCCGAAATCAAGACAAACCTTCCCCTTTGGCGTGTAGCCATACTCTAGCGGGAGGGATTAAAAGATGAACCGGCTTCGCTTGCTGTTTTTCCGATTTTTCCTGAAATTACCCAATTTTGCGCTGGCCAACTTCCGGAATTCTGCTTCCCTCCAAGCACTGGAACCAAGCGGCGGCGCCCCGCTTGATTGCCGGATCATTTGCAAGGAAACCAACACGGGAGTGTAATAACATGCGCGCCTTGGCGACGACTTTGGCTACCGCCTTTCTTATCGGATGCTTTTCTGTTTCAACTGTCCATGCTGCATGCACCGGGAGCAATGGACGGGGGTGGGCCAGCGGTAGGGGAGCAGGCAAGTTCGAAATGACCGCCCACGACAAGAGCTGCAAGATCAGCTTTCCCGGCTTCGTGGATGACGTCAGAAAAACCCGCATCCCTGCCACGGATGTCACGGTCACCAGCAAGCCGAAGAGCGGCAAGATTTCGGTCGTCGCAGGAAGGGGCCTGGTCTACACGCCCAGTGCCGGCTTCAAGGGAAAGGACAGGTTCTGCACGCGGAACACGTCGTCCAAGCTGAAGGGCAAATCCCTTTCCGGATGCATCACCGTTACAGTCCGGTAGGCGAAACCCACCGATTCCCCGTCGCCAACCGACAGCTGATCAAGCATCCCCGTCGTGCTCCCCATGGCGGGGAGCATTCGGCAATCCAAGACGACGCTGGGCGGCTCGCTCCATCCGGATATTCAAACCGGGTGGATCGAAACCCAGCAATGACGCTGTTCATCGTAGACGCTCTGGGTCGGTTCCAGTCCCTCCTTCTCATCGAAGCATCCAAAAGCGACCGCCGTCGCCCCCTGTTTGAAATCCGGCTTCCAGAAGACGGTCGAGCCGCAAGCCATGCAGAAATGAAATGCAATCCGCTTGCGCTGTCTCCCACTCTCACGAATGTTCCGGACGGCCCGTTCTCCTCTGTCGAGGTGGAGGTGTTGTTTGCCACTGAGAACTGACCCGGCCATACTCAGAGCTGGCTCACTTCTCGGTGGAAAAACCGGCTCAGTTCCGCGTGGAAACCAACAGTGCTGACCGGCAGATAGTGAGTTTCCCGCATCATCTCAATCGGCTCGTCACGGGCGGGACAGAACTGCACACTCGGGCGAACGCGTTTGTTCGGCAGGACGCGGCAAGGCTTGTCGATGGCGTGAGCGATTGATGCCGCCGATCAGAGGCTTTTTTGAGCGCGAATTGTAAGTGGGGCAAATTCGTTGGCAGGCAGCCCGGATCGTCGGCATTGATGTGTGCATAACATCGCCTTCGAAATCAGCTGGCACTCGGTGGGGATTCCTCAGCCGGGGCAAATCATGATTCGATTCAGTCATGACCAAACGGCTCCCCTCCCCCGAGCATGCCGACACGCTTTCGCTGAAGGCGTTGCGCAGTTTGGTGAATGGCCTTGTCGATCGGGTCGAGGTTCTGTCCGCGGAGGTCACGGAACTGCGTGCGGAGAACATGGCTCTTCGCGACGAGAACGAGACCCGGCGGCTCGAGAATGCGCGGCTGAAGGTGGATAACCAGAGGCTGCGCGACGAGGTTGCCCGCCTCAAGGATCTGCCGCCTCGGCCACCGTTTCGCCCGTCCGGCATGGACAAGGCGACGGATGCCGCGCCCGTCGACAAACTGGGACCGAAGAGAAGACCTCGCGGATCAAAGCTCGATGTGAAGCGGATCAGCCGGGAAGAGATATTGCGGATCAATCCGCCGGCCGGGTCACGCTTCAAGGGATACCGGAGTTGCATGGTGCGCGACCTCGTGCTGATGGCCGAGATCGTGCGGTACCGCCGCGAGTGCTGGATCACCCCGGAGGGAAGGACGGTTCTGGCACCGCTTCCCGCCGGTGTCGCCGGCGGCTATGGCGCCAACCTCAGGCGACTTTGCCTGATGCTGCATGCGCAAGGTCAGGTCACGACGCAGCGATTGACGATTTTGCTGAACGATATCGGCATCGACGTGTCGAAGCGTCAGGTCGTGAGGCTTCTGACCAGAGGAATGAACGGCCTGGCTGCCGAGGACGCAGCGGTTCTGCATGCCGGCCTGGTGTCGTCCGATTACGTGACCGTCGACGATACTGGCGCGCGGCATTTCCATAAGAACGCTTACGCGACACAAATTGGCGGCCCGAACTTTACCGTTTTCCGCACCACGCCGTCGAAGTCGCGGTTGAACTTTTTGTCGCTGCTGCGCGGTAATTATCGGGACTATGTGCTCAATGATGCTGCATTCGATTACCTGCAGGATCGCCGGACAGACCCTGTTCTTCTGTCCCGACTGAATTGGCGCGAGACGCAGCAGTTCGCCAACCAGGTTCTGTTTCTGGAGCATCTGGCCGCCAATGGCATCGACATCTTCGACAAGGAGGTGATCCGGCCGTTGGCCGAGGCCGGTATCTGGGGTGCGATCCGCCATCATGGCCTGGTCGGCAATGCAGTAATCGTCTCCGACGATGCTGGCCAGTTCCGGGTGGGAAACCATGCACTGTGTTGGGTTCATGCCGAACGTCTGCTGCAGAAACTGATGCCAGCGACGCCCGGACAGGTCCGACAGGTGGAAACTGTTCGGGACCTGATCTGGCGCTTCTACAAGGCGCTGAAAGCCTATCGGCAAAGACCGGGTGCACGGCACGCCGTCGGTCTCAAAGTGAGGTTCGACCGCATCGTCGCGATCCGCACCGGATATGACGACCTCGACAAGCTTCTGTTGCGCCTGTCGCGCCGCAAAGCCGAATTGCTGCGCGTATTGGAGCGTCCGGAGATCCCGTTGAACACCAACGCATCAGAAAATGACCTGCGCAGCCTTGTCATCAAGCGCAAGATCTCTGGCGGCACGATGAGCCGTGACGATCTCGTTGCCCGCGACACGCTGCTCGGCTTGATGAAGACGTGTCAAAAGCTAGGCCTATCGTTTTGGCACTATCTGGGCTATCGGCTGGGAATCGGCGGTCAGCACGTCATCCCGCCCTTGGCGACGTTAATCGCGGCGCAGGCCTGAAAACGCCCCTCCCCTCTCGAACCCGCGAACATTAACGAGCGAGCTTCCTTGATCAGCGCGCGCGGCGCGCATCAGGCTGGCTGGTTTGCTCGTTCATTCAGCAGTGCCACCGAATCTGCCCCACCTACCCGCGAATTGCACCCGTCTGGTTGGGTGAGCCGCGTTGCAACGCATTGAAATCATGGTTAATAAATTGCTACATGAAAACTATTTCGGCCTTTTCTTTCATCACTGACTGGGACTTGCAGCGAACCCATAACTATCGATAGGTACCCTGTATCGATAGTGACAACTTTGGCGGCGCAAAGGCGGTATGTCGGCCGTGCTGAATCGTCAGAAAAGCCCGGCTTTCCGGGCTTCTAGGGCGGTTTCGGCCGGGACAACCGGACTCGACGACACAGAATTCGACCGCCACCGGCAGCGCGCCTGGCCCCTCGCCTTCTCCAGAATTGGGTTTCCCGCACCCGCCTGCAGACTCGTGCTTCCGCAGCCATCTCCAAAACCGCTGATTTTCCGACATTTCCGCCACAGAAGCCCGCTGACGCGCGTTTGCCTATATGGATGCTCCGTTGCTCGTCTCGGGTCACGATTTGAATCTAGTGGGCCTCTATTCAACGCATAACACACGCTTGCAACTGAGCATTTTCTCGCGCATTCCTTATTTGTACAAAGCACCTCGAAACGAGGCCGTTAGAAGCGCGATGGCGAAGCGACAAACCGTTAACGTCCCACAGCCGTTCAAGCGGCAGATCGGCTACGCCCGCGTCTCGACGGACGACCAGGTCCACGATGCCCAAATCGATGAGCTGCGGGTCGCCGGCTGCGATCGGATCTATCAGGAGCATGGCTCCGGGGCGTCTCGCTCTCGCCCGGTCTTGACCAAATTGCTCGGCGAGCTCACCGCCGGCGACGTCCTCGTCGTCGTCCGCCTCGATCGGCTGGCCCGGTCGGTGAGCCATCTCTTGGCAGTGATCGAGGATCTTGAAGAGCGTGGCGTCCATTTCCGCTCGATCCGCGATCCGATCGATACCTCGACCCCGCAGGGCATGTTTTCGCTTCAGGTTCTTGGTGCGGTCGCGCAGCTCGAGCGGGCGCTGATTGCCGAACGCACCAAAGCCGGCATCAAGGCGGCGAGGGCGCGCGGCAAGCTTCCTGGAAACCCGGGTCTGCGAGAACGGCGACCGGAGGCGATCAAGGCAGTCTCACAAGCACGCGAAAAGCTCTATCTCGATGAACTCGTAGCGTCGGCGCAATCATGGCTACCACTCGTACGGCAACTGCGGCCTCAGCATAGCTGGGACAATGTCGTTCGGGTCCTCAATCGCCGCGGTCACGATTGGACCGTCGAGCGCCTGCGTCGCGCCGTTCATCGACTGGTCCGCGAAAAGCTCGCGGAAAAGGAGCTCCTCACCCGCTCCCCTCGCCGCGCTCCCGAGGACCATCTGATGAAGCTGGTTGCGGCGATCGCCATTGCCGATCCCGATCTGTCGCTACGCGACATTGCCGCGCAACTGGATCAGATGGGCGAACGGCCGGTGCGCGGCGGCAAGAAATGGCAGCCCTCTTCCGTCCGCGACCTGCTGGACGAAGCCCACCGCTTTGGCCTCATTCGCCGCTGAGGGCGCGGCTCATCAGCCGACTGATTGCGCGCTTCCTCTTGCTGCCGCTGTTGGCCGGCAGGGTCTTCCAGGCTTGGCTCTTGACGATCTGCAGCGCCAGGCGACGGTAGTCGCCATCGTCTCGCAGTTTCAGCCAAGCGCCTTCATCCTGGGCCGCGGCGGTGGGTTCTTCCGGCACCGAATCCGCTCCCCGAAAATTCCGGAAGGCCGCATGCAGGAAGGGCGGGCCGTTTGTCGCTCTGGTCCATCCGCGCTTTGACTGCCTTCCAGGACGGCGGGCGCAGGTTCTGCTGGTGACGGTCCCGGAGAACCTGGTCGTGAACCGCGCTGATGGTCGGAGTTCGCGAGCGCACAAGATTGCCCCGATCGCAAGCCTGACCCCGTCTTCCTGATCGGCCGAGAGCAGGCGCCTCCCCTTCTCTGGACCCGGCATTTCGTCGAGAAGCGAACTGGTGACAGGCTTTTTGCGAAACTTGGCGACGAGTTTATAGTGCCGCGTGCGCTTCAATCCGAGCTGTCGGCAGGCCGAAGCGATATCTCCCCGAGATATGCGCGTTGCCAAGATCAAAGGCCGTATGATGGCCTCGCGTGCCACGGCCTTCTGCTAGGCCGGGTCACTCACCGCAAGCTTATCCGCTCCGTCGGTCATCGAACACGTTCTCGTTCCTGCCGCAGGCGCGAAGGCAATTCCCGGGTCAGGAGGGTGACCGTTCATCGTTACAGACCGACGACAGAAAGGTGATAAAAATCCGCCGAACCGATCTTCGCCGGTGCCAAGTCTTTAAAAAACAGTAAAGTCCGATCCGGTCATCCTAGAAAACCGACAGTTGGGGTGGCCCGTTTGGTGATGTCCGTCTGGTTTCTCCGATACAGGCCCATGTCACCTTGAGATTGTTTACATCATTGCTTATGTTGCAATCATTGATGACTAAGCGCCGGAGACGGACCATGGCCAGCATGTCGATTCGCAACATCGACGATCGGCTGAAGCAGAGGCTGCGCGTTCGCGCCGCCACGCACGGCCGCTCGATGAAGGACGAAGCCCGCGATATCCTCGAAACCGTGCTGGCCCTGCAGGAGCCGACGTCGGGCAATTTCGCCGGCGCCATTCGCGCCCGCCTACAGCCGCTCGGCGGCGTCGAGTTTGAAATCCCCGCGCGCGAGCCGATCCGTGACGCCCCGGACTTTTCCGCCGCATGATCGTACTGGACACGTCATCTCCGAGTTGTTGCTGCCTGTCCCGGAGCCTTCCGTAGTCGATTGGCCCGCGGAACAGCCAGCCGCCATCTTTACGACCGCGGTCACCGAGGCCGAGATCCTCTACGGACTGCGTTTACTCCCCGATGGCCGGCGCCGACGCGACCTCGAAGCGGCCATCCTTCCGATCTTTGCGCAGGACCTCGCCGGTCGTGTTCTGCCGTTCGACTGCGACGCTGCCGACTTCTACGGCTCGATCGCCACCGATAGGCGCAGAATTGGCCGCCCCATCAGCCAGTTCGATGCTCAGATCGCCGCCATCGCGCTTTCTCGCGGTGGAGTGCTGGCAACGCGGAATGTTGTCGACTTTGAAGAAGTCGGTCTGAGCATCATAAACCCTTGGGAGGTCCGCTGAGGTGGCTGGACACCGCACACCACCGAGCGTCCCAGCTGAAGAAATCCTTAACCGAGCCGAGCAACTGGATGGGCTCGACGCCATCCTGCCGTTCGACCGACGGGACCAGCTGGCGGTGCTGCTGACCGATGACGACGTCGCCACGCTGAAGCATCTGGCGAAGGAAGGCACGGGCGCGAACACGTTGCGGACGCTTGCCTCCGACCTCGCCTACCTCGAGGCCTGGTGTGCGCTGGCTACCGGCACTCCCTCCCTGGCCTGCCCCGAGGCGCTGTACGCCATTGCGGCGAGCCCAATTGTAGGAGCCAATTCTACCGGGGGGTTGCCGAGCGCAGTGGGTCGGTGAGGTCTGCGCCGGCCAATACCTACTATCATGGCGTTGTCGAAGACGATGGACAGGAAATTCGCGAGCGTGATCGAGCCAACCCCGCTCGGCTATGCTCGGTGGTCAGCTGACCACTGGTGTAACTTACTGAAAATTATCGGTTTTCTGGAAAGACCTCTTGCCGGGATCGGTTCTCTGGGCGTTCGGATGCCTGATTCGTGGGGGTGAGCGGAGGTGCGTGATCAAAGAGGCAACCCGACTGGATCAACATTTGCCAAACTGCATGCACGCCAGCTAGCGCTCCCACTCGTACTTTCATTGAGGATTGGCTTTTCCGTCACTGGAGGCCGCTCTTGTGCAGCAGGACTGCCTTGACCGGATGGCGGATCAGCAACGCGACATTGTAGCCGTCCTTGTTCCGGGCACAGACTGGAATGTTAGGTCGACCGACCGCAGCAGTTCGATGATTGGGGGCACGCTGCTGTGTGCTTCACGACTGACTGCGAATCCTGGGCGATATCGGCGTCGCTGATCAGGATCGCAGGGCCGGGGAGCCGTACGCCGGCATAGGTCTGAAACGCGACCGTGCCGAGCAGCAGCGGGATTTCAGGTTCAGGTGGATCGACTGCGCCGTCAGGGCCCGCGGTGGACATTGCCCCACTGATCGATGCGGCGGAACGCCGGGTCGGTGTCGATCCGGGCCTGCTGCAGCCGGTGTCTCAGCGCCTCCACCGGCCGTTCGATCATCAGCGAGCGCCTCGTCGGGTCTGATCGTCTTGGTGCGGCCGAAGCGAATTGCCAGGCAGGGGCAGGGGAGGGAAGGCCGGAACGTTGGGCACGGCATGCGCCGGTTCTTCCTCAACCAGGTTCTCAGGTTTGCGATCTCCGAGCGGCGGCCGCTGCCGGAGGCGAAGGCGGTCAGGAGGATGGCGCGGAAATGGCGCCGGAAAGCCCACGCCCACGCGTCAAGATCGACCAGGAGGTCAATCGCCGTCTCACCGTCGCCGGCGCATGCGGTTCGTCGACGCGCAGCAGTCCCTGGTTTCGCAATCCGCTCCCAACCTCCACCGGCATCCCATGCGAAGGTTCGTTCTCGCGTCGGGTCTCGATCACCATGGCAGCCTCCATGACGGTTGCGGCAGAGATGAGCCGGACGGGTCGTCCGCGATGCGCTCGTAGAAAGCTGCCGCTTCCGGCTAATTGAAGGCGATGACGGCAATCGATGACCATCAAGATGGCAGTCCGTTTTCGTCGTAGCTGAGAATCTCGTCGGCCATGTGGTTGTCGAGGATAGGCAGGGCGTTCCAGCGTCGCTGGATCGCCTCGAGATCCTCGAGCAAAGCGGCCTTGCGCAAGTCGGAGCCAAGCCGACGCAGGCGCTCTTCGAGCGCGCGCTTGGTTGCCATCGTGATGCTTTCACCGGTCCGTTCGGCAAGGGCTCGGGCTAAGTGTTCGGTGTCGTGGTCTTTGATACTCAGCGCCATCTTTGTCGTCCAACGTTGCTGATTGTCTACATTCTACCTCAGTAGCACAGCAGGTCACGTCATTGATGCGCCACCTTGACGGCGGCGCACCGGTTCAAGGACTGAGGTCCGGTGGCTCTTCGCCAGCCACGGGTGAAGCCGTGGCCATAGCAATAGCTGCGACCCTGAGCTTCTCCTCCACGGCATCCCGCTCGGCCAGCAGCGTCCGGAAAGCTTCCAGCGCGTTGCCGTCGTGCATTTCGAGGATCGCGGCTGCCTGGTCCATTCGGGGCGGTTCGTCTGCTGTTGCGACGTTCATTGGAGTGGCAAGCGGAGTTGAGCGCCAGCCCTTCGCAACACATAGATGGGACGCGATGCTTCCAGTTGCTTCTGTGCGTCCACGCGACGCGCAAGGAGGCGTTCGCGAAGCGCCTTTGAGGCTGCGACTGCAGCGCGGACATTCGCCATGACTCTGTCGGTGTCGGCCATGACGAGAACCCCCGTGTGTTCTCTTTATGTTCTCATTTGAGATGAGGTGAGTCAAGCCTCAGCCACGTCCATATAGTGTGACTGAAAAGTGCCATGGGGACGGGAGCCGCGGTTGTCAGCTCTTTGTGGAGTGGGGGCAGGCTTTGTGAAAAATGTCAGCTTTCTGCCACAAGACTGTCGAAGCTTGCCAACACCACCTCGACGAGGGTCTGACCCCGAGTATTCGCAATACCAGCGTATTCGTCGTCATCGCCGCCGCGCGCTGTGACTGTCAGCCAGCCACCCTAGTAGGTAAGAATCGCTTGCGACACGACGGTCGTTCGGAACGTGGAGTTTCGACTTGTGCCTTGCTCCACCTGCGAATGGGCCACAGTTGGGCTACGACGTGTGATATTTCTACCTCATCCGATGACATTGCAACGTACTGTACAACTTCAGCTAACGGGTCAACTGGCGCACAACGATCATGTCCTCTATAGCCTCGATCTGAGGCGTCTTGCGTACGCTGGGGATTCGAATGCTGGGGGGCATTTTTTTGAAGCGCAACATCCATTGCATCGCGATGGCTGCATCCTTGATGCTTGGCCTGCAATCTGCTTCTGCCGCTGATCCATTTTTCTCGGCAGCAACGGCACCCACCTGGTCCGGCTGCTATCTCGGCGCCAATGCCGGCTACACCCGCGCCGACGTGGATGCGACCGACGCGCCCTTCCGTAACGGCCCCTTCGGCGGCAGCGGCATTTCCTGGAACAGCGCCGGCGCGCCCTACGAGACGATCGACATGGACGACGGCGGCCTCTCCGGCGGCCTCGAGGCGGGCTGCGACTACCAGTTCGATCTCGGCGGAACGGCCTTCGTGCTCGGCGGTGTCGCCGATTTCTCGCTGATGAACCTCGGCGACACCGGCACCTCGGCGATCAACGCCGACACCCATACCGGCTTCGACGTCGACTGGGCCGCGAGCGCCCGCCTGCGCGCCGGCATCGCCGCCTCCGACCTGCTCTTCTACGTCACCGGCGGCTATGCGCTCGCCGATGTCGACGTGCGCGCCTACGACCGCACCGGCGCGACCCGGATGGACGTGACGGGCGGCGGTACGGAGAGCGGCTGGGTCGCCGGCGGCGGCGTCGAGTGGCGCTTCAAGCCGGATTGGTCGGTTGGCCTCGAATACCTGCACTACGACTTCGGCACGGTGACCGCGACGGGACCTGCGACCTTTCCGGCCGACGCCAATCCGCGCTTCGACAACGACGTCAGCTTCGACACGATCCGCATCGGGCTGAAGTGGCGGATGTAGGAAAGCGCCGGCTGGATGTCCCACAGTCCGTTGCAGCGCCAATACAACCTCAATGTCTGACCCCTGTTGCCGTACCTACGATCTGCGCAACGGCGAAAATGAACAACTAAGATACCGCTGGAGCAGCGAACATGTCCGCACCGACAAGCATCAATTTCGACGGACTGGTGGATGAAAATGATGCCGTCCCTACCTGGCAGGGAGGTGGATGGACGGTTTCCTTTCTGAACGGTACGTCGATCGAATACATCGAGGTCAACAACAACATAGCGCCAATTTCGACGGGATCGGACCATGCCCTTTTCGTAACAGGTGATGCTCCCGGTCTGGGGGGGGATGCGGTGAGCTTCGGCGGGACGTCCGGGGAGGAGTTCTTGCTCCAGAGTTTCGCAATCATGCGCTATGAAGCAGGCTCCGACAGCATGGATCCTGATATCCGCGTGGTCGGCTACCGGGATGGCTCGCCGATTGCCGGCGCGTTGCAGGATTTTTCGCTCCCAACTAACGGCAGCCCGATCACGGTGACATTCAGCGGAGCGGCATGGGACGGCATCGACGAATTTCGCATCGTGCAGCAAAACGGAACAAGGGATTTCTATTTCCTTATCGACGATATTGCCGTGGGTGCGACCACATTGGACACCACGCCCCCCACGGCCTCGATCGTCGTCGCCGACACCGCATTGAAGATTGGCGAAACGACGGGCGTCACCATCACCTTCAGCGAGGCGGTGAGCGGGTTCACCAACGCCGACCTTGTCGTTTCCAACGGGACGCTGAGTGCGGTGAGTTCGTCCGACGGTGGCATCACCTGGACGGCAACGTTCACGCCCACGGCCAATATCACGGATTCGACCAATCTGATCACGCTGGACAATACCGGCGTTGTGGATGCCGCCGGCAATGCCGGGTCGAGCACCACCAATTCCAACAACTACGCCATCGACACGGTGCGTCCGACAGCCACGATCGTCGTCTCCAATAGCGCTCTCGGTGTCGGCCAGACATCGCTGGTCACCATCACCTTCGGCGAGGCCGTGACCGGGTTCACCAATGCCGACCTGACAATTTCCAATGGCACGCTGAGCGCTGTGAGTTCGTCCGACGGCGGCATCACCTGGACGGCTACGTTCACGCCCACGGCCAATATCACGGATACGACCAATCTGATCACGCTGGACAATACCGGCGTTGCGGATCTCGCCGGTAATGCCGGATCGGGCACCACCAATTCCAACAACTACGCCATCGACACGGTGCGTCCGACGGCCACGATCGTCGTCTCGAATAGCGCGCTCGGTGTCGGCCAGACATCGCTGGTCACCATCACCTTCAGCGAGGCCGTAACCGGGTTCACTAGTGCCGACCTGACAATCTCCAATGGCACACTGAGCGCTGTGAGCTCGTCCGACGGCGGGATCACCTGGACGGCAACCCTCACGCCCGCCGCCGGCATCACGGATACGACCAACCTCATCACGCTGGCCAACACCGGCCTTGCGGATTTGTTCGGCAATGTCGGGTCGGGCACGACCAATTCCAACAACTACGCCATCGACACGGTGCGTCCGACGGCCACCATCGTCGTCGCCGATACCGCATTGACGGTTGGCGAAACGACGGGCGTCACCATCACCTTCAGCGAGGCCGTTGCCGGGTTCACCAACGCCGACCTTATCGTTCCCAACGGCACGCTGAGCGCGGTGAGTTCGTCCGACGGCGGCGTCACCTGGACGGCGACGTTCACGCCGAGCGCTAATATCACGGATACGATCAACCTCATCACGCTCGACAATTCCGGCGTTGTGGATTGGGCCGGCAATGCCGGGTCCGGCACGACCGATTCCAACAACTACGCCATCGACACGATGCGCCCGACGGCCACGATCGTCGTCGCCGATAGCGCGCTCGGTGTTGGCGAGACTTCCCTGGTCACCATCACCTTCAGCGAGGCCGTAACTGGGTTCACCAATGCCGATCTGACAATTTCCAATGGCACGCTGAGCTCGGTGAGTTCGTCCGACGGCGGGATCACCTGGACGGCAACCCTCACGCCCTCCGCCGGCATCACGGATACGACCAACCTCATCACGCTGGACAATACCGGCGTGGCCGATGCCGCAGGCAATGCCGGGAGCGGGACCACCGCTTCCAACAACTACGCGGTTGACAGCCAACGTCCAACGGCCACTATCGTTCTCGCAGACCCCAGCTTGAAGGCAGGCGAAACCTCGCTGGTCACCTTCACCTTCAGCGAGGCCGTGACCGGGTTCGACAATTCCGACCTGAGCATTGCCAACGGCACTCTGAGTACCTTGAGTTCGTCCGACGGCGGCATCACCTGGACGGCTACGTTCACGCCCACGGCCAATATCACGGATACGACCAATCTGATCACGCTGAACAATGCCGGCCTTGCGGATCTCGCCGGCAATGCCGGGACGGGCACCACCAACTCCGCCAACTACACCATCGACACCGTGCGTCCGACGGCCACCATCATTGTCGCCGATACCGCGTTGAAGGCGGGCGAACAGTCGCTGGTGACTTTCACCTTCAGTGAGGCCGTGACCGGGTTCACCAACGCCAACCTGATCATTGCCAACGGCACGCTCAGCGCGGTGAGCTCGTCAGACGGCGGCACTACCTGGACGGCGACGTTCACGCCCACCTCCGGCATCGCTGATATGAGCAACGTCATCACGCTGGACAATTCCGGAGTGCTGAATATCTCCGGCAACGCCGGGTCCGGCACCACCGATTCCAACAATTACACCGTCGACACGGTGCGGCCGACGGCCGCCATCGCCATCTCCAAAGCGGTGCTGGCGCCGCTCGAGACCACCACCGTCACGATCACCTTCAGCGAGGCCGTCACCGGTCTGACGACCGCCGATTTCACCGTTCCGAACGGTATGCTGTCGGGGCTGGCAACCTCCGATGGCGGCATCACCTGGACGGCGACGCTCACCGCCAATCCCAACGTCACGGACCCCACCAACGTCATCACGCTCGACATGACCGGCATCACCGATGTCGCCGGCAATGCCGGCTCCGGCACGACGGTCTCGGCCAACTACGCCGTCGACGCCGGTCCGCCCCCGAATGTCCCGCCGACGCTCACCGGCGACCTGACGGCGACAGTGGCGGAGGGCGACAGCTACACGCTCACCACCGCCGACCTCAACTTCTCCGATCCGGACGACGACGCCGCGGGCGTCCGCTTCACCGTCTCCGCCGCCTCGAACGGCACGGTGCAGGTGAACGGCAAGGCCGCGACCAGCTTCACCGGCGCCGAACTCGCCGCCGGCAAGGTCACCTTCGTTCACTCCGGCTCGGAAACGACCAAGGCCTCCTTCAAGGTCTCCGTCGAAGACGGCAACGAGGACGGCTCGACGCCGGTCGCAAGCACCTTCAACCTCGCCGTCACCCCGGTCAACGACGCGCCGACGCTTACCGGCGACCTCAAGGCGACGGTGAAGGAAGGCGGCAGCTACACGATCACCACCGCCGATCTCAATTTCTCCGACCCCGACGACGACGCCGCGGGCGTCCGCTTCACCGTCTCCGCCGCCTCGAACGGCACGGTGCAGGTGAACGGCAAGGCCGCGACCAGCTTCACCGGCGCCGAGCTCGCCGCCGGCAAGGTCACCTTCGTCCACTCCGGTTCAGAAACGACCAGGGCCTCCTTCAAGGTCTCCGTCGAGGACGGCAACGAGGACGGATCGACCCCGGTCGCCGGCACCTTCAACCTCGCCGTCACCCCGGTCAACGACGCGCCGACGCTTGCCGGCGATCTCAAGGCGACGGTGAAGGAAGGCGGCAGCTACACGATCACCACCGCCGACCTCAACTTCTCCGATCCCGACGACAGCGCCGCCGGCGTCCGCTTCACCGTCTCCGCCGCCTCGAACGGCAAGATCCAGGTCAACGGCAAGGCTGCGACCAGCTTCACCGGCGCCGAGCTTGCGAGCGGCAAGGTCAGCTTCGTCCATTCCGGTGCCGAATCGACCAAGGCCTCCTTCAAGGTCTCCGTCGAGGACGGCAACGAGGACCGCTCGACCCCGGTCGCCCGGACCTTCAGCCTCGCCGTCACCCCGGTCAACGACGCACCGGAGCTCGTCGCCACGCAGACCTTGCGAAAGATCGCCGAGGACGCCTCGACCGCCTCGGCGCGCAAGGTGGCGACGCTGTCGATCTCCGACCCCGACGGCGGCAACAACAAGCTGTCGCTCGCCGGCAGCGACGCGAAGCTGTTCGAGATCAAGAACGGCGCGCTGTGGCTGAAGAAGGGGGCCAAGCTCGACTACGAGACCAACCCCGCGCTGAACGTCACCGTGCGCCTCGACGACCCCTCGATCGGCACGAAACACGAGGACTGGCAGAGCTTCAAGGTCGCCGTGACCGACGTGGCGGAAACGAAGACGGGGACCTCCGGCAAGGACAAGCTGACCGGCACCTCCGCCGGCGACGTGCTCGATGGCAAGGGCGGCAACGACGTGCTCGAGGGCCGGGGCGGCAACGACATCCTCTCGGGCGGCTCCGGCAATGACCGGCTGACCGGCGGCTCCGGCGTCGACATCATGACCGGCGGCTCCGGCCGCGACACCTTCGTCTTCACCTCGATCAAGGATTCCGCCCCCGGCCAGTCCGGCCTTGTCAATAACGGCGGTTACAACCCGCTCTCGGGCAGCGACAAGCGCGACATCATCACCGACTTCGTCCACGCGCAGGACAAGCTCGACCTGTCGAAGATCGACGCCGACAGCACGCGCTCCGGCAACCAGGACTTCGTCTGGCGCGGCAAGAACGACTTCACCGGCAAGGCCGGCGAAGTGATCTTCCGCATCTTCGACGAGAAGGGCACGAAGAACGACCGCACCATCGTCTACGGCGACACCGACCGCGACCAGCAGGCCGACTTCCAGATCGAACTGACCGGCATCATCGGCCTGACCAAGGGCGATTTCATTTTGTAGAGAGCCGCCTTCGCTCTCAGCAGAGCGAAGGCATTGCTATCTCTGGCGGGCTTGATCCAGTTGCAACAGGTTCACCCGCTCACGCTATCGGTCCTTCGTCAGACAATCACCCGCGCCGCCCGGCCGCGCTTGCGGTCAGGATTGTTGTAGTTGGATGCCGCCTGGTTCAGCGACTTGTGCTGCGACTGCTGCATGGCCTCCGGCAGTGGAATGCCGCGATTGGCAGCCTCGCTGAGATAGCCGGAGCGCAGGCCATGGGCGAAGAAATTTTGCGGATCGAGCCCGGCCTTGGTGCAGCGGGACTTCAGGATCAGGTTGATCGACTGTGCCATCAGCGCCCGGCGATCGACATTGCCCCACTGGTCGATGCGGCGGAACACAGGGCCGCTGTCGATCCGGGCTTCCTCCAGCCAGCTTCTCAGCGCTTCCACGGGACGGCCGATCATCAACGACCGGGCATCGTCGTCCGGGCCGGTGGTCTTGGTGCGGCCGAGGCAGATCGCCAGACAGGGGAGGGGAGGCGAGCCCGGATCGTCGGGCATGGCATGCACCGGCTCCTCCTCCACCAGGTCTTCGACGCGCAGGTTGGCGATCTCGGAACGCCGGCGGCCGCCGGAGGCAAAGACGGTCAGCAGAATGGCGCGATCGCGGATATCGACCAGCCGGTCGCCTGCCCAGGCGGACAGCAGCTGGGCGAGCACATCTGAGGTAACCGCGCTCATGCTCTTGCGTTGCCGCGGGCGCCCGGTGGCGCGGACGGCCAGCCGCGTCGCGCTCTTCAGCGACGGGGCGGCGAAGCCGCCGGTGACCCCCCGCCAGCGGGTCAGGATCGACCAGGAGGTCAGCCGTCGTCGTACCGTCGCCGGCGCATGCGGCCCCTCCGATCGCAGCAGTCCTTGGCTTTGCAATCCAACCTCGACCTCCGACGGCATCCCATGCGACAGTTCGTTCTCGCGTCGAATCGGATCCCAGAGCTGGTGGGCGACCAACTTCAGCAGCTGAACGTTTGGAGCTAACTAGAACCGTCGCTCCGCTTTCGGCACGCGGAGACAACCGAACTCAAGCTTTGAACCGGTCCGCCGCCGTCAGGCGGCGCGTCAAGGGCGTGGCCTCATAGCGATAGATTTCACCGCGAAGCCAGAGCAGTTCTTCTTCGAGCATCGATTCGGCTACTTCCGTCCACCAGGCCTTCGGCCGGCCATCGCTACCGTCCGACCAGCGATATCCCCTCGCCTTCAGTTGATCCTTGGAATCATAGGGGCTGTTCTCGGCAAAGATGCGGACACGCGACTGTTTGCTGGCCGTGTAGAGCTCGGCAAAGGGTGAGTTCGTTTCCCCCCTAACCTTGCGATCGAGGACTTCCAGCAGTGCAAAGCAATCGTCCACGGCGCGGTGGCCTTCATGGAACAATCCTGCCTGCCCGACCAGATAACCAAGCTTGCTCCCCTCGAAACCGCGCCCGGACCAATCGATTTCAGAGACCGAACAGGCCCATGCCTTGTCCGCAAAGGCCGCGGATAGCGCCTCGCAAAAAGGACGGTCGAACGCGGCATTGTGGGCGACGATCAGTTCGGCATCGGCCACCAGCGCCTCCAGCCTAGCCCAATCAATGACCTGTCCTGCCACCATCTCGTCAGTGATACCGGTGATCCTTGTGATCTCGGCCGGAATGGCCTCGCTTGGTTGCTGCAATCCACCATAGACGTCGATAACGTCACCGATTGCGCCAAAAGCATCGAAGCTGAAGGCCACCGCGCCAATTTCGATCACCTCGTTCTTGCGGAAACTGAGACCTGTCGTCTCCGTGTCGATGATCACGCCGCGAAGCGGAAAGCCTGGTTTCGGCATTGCTGCAACCGGCCTTGGATCCAGCTTCTGCAGAACCCGATAGCGCCCTGTCATTTCCAGGCGACGAACCATTTCATCTTCCCCGACTTCGGACGGGCTGTCGGCAAGCGGGCGTGTGCGCCCGGCAGGCGCTAGTGCTTCATCGCCGAACATATCAAACTGGATGGTCATCAGCAGTTCCCTCGAATTCAAGGCGCATGCAGGCCATAGGCCAGACCTTTCCTCTGTCAGCCAGTACTGTGCACCGGTTTCCCGTTCAACCTCAGCAATGCCATCAGCATCGGTCCAAGCGAAAACTCGCCCCTCGCCGCCTTGCGCGTCAGATCCCGCAGATAACCGCCGGCCGAATTGATGTGCCCTGCCCGCTCCAGCATGCAGGCCGTCGCGACCGCAGCGTTTTCCGGCCCCATGACCTCGCACGCCTCCTGATAGGCCGACGGGCTGACCCCCAGCATCGAGCGGACAACCACCGCCGCTGTCATCAGCTCACGCCAGCTCGATATGGCACCCCCAGGACCATACATCGCGATGTCCGGGCAGGCCCGGAGCACCATGCCAAGCGGAAACGCCTTGATCGCCTCCCGCAGAGGCTCGTTGGTTTGCACCGCCGGCGTCCCCTGCTCTTGTCGAGAGCTAGGTTCAAGTTCATTAAGGGATTCGGTATTTGAATTCTGTATGTGCTGACGGTATTCGGCACCATTGGTATCGGTTTTCTGCGAAATCAGCTGATGTTCCAACAAGTTGAGCACTTCGTCGTGCAGAAGAGCCAGTTCCTCGTGGCATTCGGTCAGCTCCTGCTCCGATTTTGCCCGTGAGAGTCGGGCGATGGCTGCCAGATAGTGAGCCTCGGCCACCCTCCAATCGCCGGAAGCCCCTTCCTCAACCGCGGCCGAGATCAGCTTGCGGATATCCCGGCGGCAGATCGAAATCCGTTCTTTGATGATCTTGAGGCGCCGGCGGTCTTCGGCGACCTGTTGTGCCATCTGCGCCAGCTCTTCGGAACGCGCCAGCAGCGGCGCCAAGCTGAAACCGTAGGCCGCTTCGATCGATCCGTCTTTGCCCTTACGCGCGTAACGCTTGCCGTTCGGACTGTCCTGGCGATGGATCAGCCCCGCATCGACGAGAAGCGCGAGGTTTTCGCGAAGCGTCGTGCCGGCAATGCCGTTTGCACGCGCGGACAGCTGCGCGTTGGAAGGAAACACGACGAGATTGGCTTCCTCGCTCAAATCCGTCTCCGGATAGAAAGACAGCAGCGCATTGAGCACTGCCAGCGCCCGATCGCGCAGGCCGAGCAGCGAGCGTGCGTCACAGGCGTCCCGGTAGATCTTCCATTTGTCGGCGATTTTACCCGCCTTGATGTTGGCCGCTTCGAACTGCCCCTTCACTAGGGCAAGCGTCACCGGCCGCCGCCCGAAGGGCGTCGTCACACTTCCACTTTGCATCTTCCTTCACCTTTCAGAAGGCAAAAGAAATCCGCTCACCAAAACGGCGCCAAATGACTCTTGACTGCGATTCGTGGAAATGCGATTCTATCCTTGCTACAGAGACAGAAGGGCTTCCGCGACGGCGACGTTGTGGGGGCTCTTTTCTTTTGCGGTTACTCTCCCTGTTTCCGTTGAACCTTGTCTCGGTGGGCTTGGTAGAGGGTGGGCACATGCTCGAGCACGAAAGCCGCGAAATCGGGCGTTGCCTTTTTGTCGATGACGATTTCGAGCTTCGCCTTGCTCTGCGTTACTTGTGCAATTCTGGCGCCGTCCGGAGTGGCCATGACGCCCGGAAGCCCTCGGGCGACGCGACCCGGCTTCAGGCTGACAACGACTGACTTGAACCGATCCGCAGAGGGCAGCGCCTGAACCTCAGCCGACATCGCATGTCGCAATGCACCTGTCGGAGTCGACGCCTTCTCGAGCAATTCTGCCAGTTGTTGCCAACTCGGCCGTCCCACACCGGGAGCAGGGCCGATCGCGTCAATCAACTCGGGGGGCAGAGCGTCAACGAGCAAGAGCATCTTTGACAAGTTGCTTTTGTCGATCGACATCGCGGAAATCACGATCTCACGAGGAAACTGCTTGTTGAGATGATGTGCGAAGCGCGCTTTCTCGATGAAAGTGAGATCTTCTCGCTCGTTGTTTTCCTGACCCTGCGCGACGACAAGCTGTTCGTCGGTCAGATCACGCACAACCGCCTTTACCGGAAGCCCGAGCTCTGAGAGAGCTCGTAGTCGACGGTGCCCGAAGGCCACCTGGTAATGCGTGGATTTTTCCGGGTGAGGGCGGACGAGAATAGGAACCTGCTGGCCTTGCATGCGAATTGAAGCCAACAGTCCATCGATATCTCCGGGCATGCGGTCACGCACGAACGAGGGCTCGATCGTGGCAGGGTCAAGTTCAACGACCGACTGACCTTCAGCAAGACGACGCTCGATCTCTTCGGCGCGGCCGAGACGATCATTTTGCTCGCGCAGGGCGTTGCCAATGTTCGCTGTCAGTTTGGTCGCCGGATCGCGCTCCTTCCTCGCCACACCGAGCAACGGCATGGAGCGGCTTTTCGGCGGACGGCTGTCGGCAGGAGACGCGTCAAATGCATCCGATGAGACGCCAAGGATGTGCTTCCGGCTCATGTCGGTCTACCCCATGCTTTCTTGATCAGGCCTTCAATCTCGTCGTTAACCGCGTTCATCGCCTCCAGGGCCCGGTCGTAGGTCGAGCGCGTGAACTGCCCGCGTTCGACTTCAAAAAGGGTCTGGTTGGTCAAGCCGGCGTCTGACACGGCGGTGGTTTTCAACATGGGAAAATTCAGGACATTCTCACCGAAGATGGACCTCAGATAGCCGACCATCTGGTTTTGCGGTCCATCGCTTGGCTCGAAGCGGGTAATGAGATAGCGCATCCAGTGAAATTTGAACCGGGCGCCAGCGTTCTCGATTTCCCGCAGCAGGTTCGACGTCATCGCTAGAAACTGATTCATCGACATCACATCCAGCATCTGCGGATGAACCGTCACAAGGATCGATGTTGCCGCAGTCAGAGCGGAAAGCGTCAGATATCCAAGCTGAGGAGGGCAGTCGATGACGACGACGTCGTAGTTGCCTGCAATATCCTCGATCACTTGGCTGATCCGGCCGTAGAAAAGCGTGTCACCCTCCTTGCGCTGCATCAGGGCGCGCGGCGTGTCGTGCTCAAACTCCATCAGTTCGAGGTTGCCTGGGATCAGGTGAAGGTCGGGAATATAGGTTCCGCGGACAACATGTTCGATGGGGACCTGCTCGTCATCGTAGCGTATCGCACCATAAAGGGTTTCATTCGGGCCAACGTCCGTCTCGGGTTGACTGCCGAAGAGCGCAGAAAGGCTCGCCTGAGGATCGAGATCAATCGCAAGGACACGATAGCCGCGCATCGCCAGGTACTGAGCCAAATGCGCAGCTGTGGTAGTCTTCCCAGAGCCACCCTTGAAATTCATCACAGAGACGACTTGTAGCTGCTCGTCTCCTCGGCGATGGGGAAGGTAGCGACGCGTACCCCTGCCAATCTGGTCCAGGTGCGTGCGGATGGCATGGATATCGTCGATCGAAAAGTTCCGCCTGCCACCCGGGCTCATCCTCACGTTGAGCTCCGGCATTTCTGACGCCGTCTGCCTCAAATATGACTCGCCGATTCCGAGAAGCCTTGAAGCCTCCGAGGGCCCGAAGGTTCGAATGCCTTTCTCAGCTGTCGGAGGAAATACCTTGAGGTGATGTGCCTGCAGCTGAGTTGAGAGTGCGTCGGCATGACGCTCCATCAAGGCGGTCAAGCCTTCAATTTCAGATGCTTCTTTTACGGCGGTCTTCGCCATCTCAAAACCCATTTCCTATCAGTGGCGATATTTTGCGCGAAAGCTACAAAATTTCGCCACCGACGATAGTGCCGATTCTGAGATTCGGGCAAGGGGTTTTAGGTTAACGAGACGTTAACGCGACGAACGCGCTCAATGCCAACCGGCATTCATATTGTTTAATAACAATATCTTACCGCGCCTTTCGGTGCATAGATCGCCGTACCAGTACTATTATTTTTGTGAGCACGACAACTCCAGGAAGAAAGCGTCGCCGTGCCCGATCGGGAGAATCACGACCTCACACTTTTGCCAGTAGATTGAATTCCGGCGCCTCGGCAAACCTCGTTGAGACAACGCAACGGAGATTTGCACGATGGACGTCGTCGCGATCAACATCCCGGGAAGCAATGGTAAGGAATGCCCGTTCCAGGGAATGCACCGCCTGAGATCACCAATAGCCCGGGGTTGGACAGTATGGAACGTCAGGTGCACCCCCCGCAATGAGGTCGACGGGACGACGCTGCAGAAGGTGCTCACGCAGGTAGGCGCGACGGTCCATCGGCGGACACGCGACCGGCACCAGCACATGGAGTTGCATTGGGTGGCCCATGTCATGCTTGCCGGTATCGTCAAGTGGACGCACCTAGATTGTCGGGCGATCGTCACTGCAACGGCCGTAGAGCGCGAGCACATGCTGCATTGGTCCGGCTGGTCAACCTTGATCAACGGCATGCGAAATGTGGCAGGCATTC
The DNA here is from genome assembly GCF_025780115.1 of Rhizobium sp. TRM96647. NCBI lineage: Bacteria > Pseudomonadati > Pseudomonadota > Alphaproteobacteria > Hyphomicrobiales > Rhizobiaceae > Rhizobium > Rhizobium sp. TRM96647. The sequence continues at coordinate 10,825 of NZ_JAOXHF010000015.1, read as the reverse complement.
CTGCCGCCGACAGGCTCCGTATCGCGCGGCCTCGCCCCAACCCGCCTTCGTCGGATCCTGCGGGCGCCCCGGGGGAGGCAGCCTGACCATGCTCGGCACCCAAAGCCGCTCACTGCCGCGGCTTGTGAGCAAATTGCAGAACGCCCTCGGGGACCAGCTTTGCGTTGCGCTCGACGATCCGGGCGTCGTCGAGATCATGCTGAATCCTGACGGCAAACTGTTCATAGAGCGACTTGGTCAAAGGATGTCGGCAGCTGGCGAGATGACGCGTTCTGCCGCCGAGACTGTCATCGGGAGCGTCGCTCACGTCCTGAACTCGGAGGTCGACGACGATCGCCCGATCGTTTCAGGAGAGCTTCCAATTGGGGGGCATCGCTTCGAGGGTCTCCTGCCTCCGGTCGTTTCCGGCCCTTCCTTCACGATCCGCCGGCGCGCGTCACGTCTTATCCCTCTCGATGATTACGTCTCCAGCAAATCCATGACCACACGCCAAGCTGAAGTCATCCGCAGTGCTATCGCCTCCAAGCTCAATATCCTGGTTGCTGGGGGCACCGGTTCCGGCAAAACCACCCTGACCAACGCGATCCTCGCCGAGATTGTTTCACATTCGCCTGACGATCGGCTCGTCCTCCTCGAAGACACGGCTGAAATCCAATGCGCCGCGGACAATGCAGTCAGCCTGCACACCAGCGATGCCGTTGACATGTCGCGTCTCCTGAAAAGCACGATGCGCCTTCGGCCGGATCGGATCATCGTCGGCGAGGTCCGTGACGGCGCAGCGCTGACCATGCTGAAGGCGTGGAACACCGGACACCCGGGAGGTGTCGCAACGATCCACTCGAACAGCGCGCACTCCGCACTTCAGCGTCTCGAGCAACTGACCGCCGAGGCCAGCCATCAGCCGATGCAGGCGGTCATCGGCGATGCGGTCGATCTGATCATCTCCATCGAACGAACGGCCAAAGGCCGGCGGATCAGCGAGATCCTTCACGTGACCGGCTTTGCAGGCGGCCAGTACCAGACGGAACCCTACGCAGAGGAGACCCGCGATGCAGCATAAGCGATCGTTCCTGACAATTGCCGTTGTCGCTGTCGCAGCGATCGCGGCAGCATCGCCTGCTTTCGCCAGCTCCGGCGGAAGTCTTCCCTGGGAAGGGCCGCTCGAGCAGATCCAGGAATCCATCACCGGTCCTGTCGCGGGCTATATCGCACTGGCCGCCGTCGCAATTGCCGGCGGCATGCTGATCTTCGGCGGCGAGCTCAACGATTTCGCTCGAAGGCTGATGTACGTGGTCCTGGTCGCCGGCATCCTGCTTGGTGCCACCACAATCGTCGGCCTGTTCGGCGCCACCGGTGCTTCGATCGGCTTGCCGGCCGAGCCGGTCACACGACTCGATCAGCACAGGGAAGGGGAGGGGGCGTCATGAGCCTCCACCGCAACCGCATCCATCGCGCGCTGTCGCGGCCGAACCTCTTGATGGGTGCTGACCGCGAGCTGGTGCTGATCACCGGGCTTGCCGCCGTGATCCTGATCTTTGTCGTGCTGACCGTCTACTCTGCGCTTTTTGGCGTGGCCATCTGGATTGTCATCGTCGGTCTACTCCGAATGATGGCCAAGGCCGATCCACTGATGCGGCAGGTCTATGCCCGTCACATTTCCTACAAGCCCCACTACCGGCCGACGGCCGCGCCGTGGCGTAGATACTAGAGGTGTCCAATGGCTGCCCTCAAACGTTTCCGCGCGACCGGTCCATCGTTCGCTGAACTCGTTCCCTATGCCGGCCTGGTTGACAACGGTGTTCTGCTTCTGAAGGACGGAAGCCTGATGGCCGGCTGGTACTTTGCCGGTCCTGACTCCGAAAGCGCCACCGACCTCGAACGCAATGAGTTGTCCCGGCAGATCAATGCGATCCTGTCGCGCTTGGGAACGGGGTGGATGATTCAGGTCGAAGCCATCCGGGTGCCGACGATCGACTATCCCACACCGGACCAGTGCCATTTTCCGGACTCTGTCACCCGCGCGATCGATGACGAGCGCCGGAGCCATTTCGGGCGCGAACAGGGGCATTTCGAGAGCAAGCACGCGATCATCCTCACCTATCGACCGCTCGAGTCGAAGAAGACGGCGCTCAGCAAATACATCTATTCGGACGAGGAAAGCCGGAAGAAATCCTATGCGGACACAGTGCTGTTCGTTTTCCGCAACGCGATCCGGGAAATCGAACAGTACCTGGCCAACACCCTGTCGATCGCCCGCATGCTGACCCGCGAGGTCCGCGAGAGGGGAGGGGAGCGCACCGCACGCTATGACGATCTCCTGCAGTTCGTTCGATTTTGCATTACAGGGGAGAGCCATCCAATCCGCTTGCCTGATGTCCCGATGTATCTCGACTGGCTGGCGACAGCGGAGTTGGAGCATGGTCTGACACCGAAGGTCGAGAACCGGTTTCTCGCTGTCGTCGCTATCGATGGCCTGCCAGCCGAGAGCTGGCCCGGCATCCTCAACAATCTCGATCTGATGCCACTGACCTATCGCTGGTCATCGCGATTCATCTTCCTCGATGCGGAAGAGGCGCGCCAGAAGCTCGAGCGCACCCGGAAAAAATGGCAACAGAAGGTTCGGCCATTTTTCGATCAGCTCTTCCAGACGCAGAGCAGATCAGTCGATCAGGACGCCATGACCATGGTGGCGGAGACCGAAGACGCCATCGCTCAGGCTTCGTCCCAGCTTGTTGCCTATGGCTATTACACACCGGTCGTCATCCTGTTCGACGAAGACCGCGACGCCCTGCAGGAGAAGGCGGAAGCCATCCGTCGACTGGTCCAGGCGGAGGGCTTCGGTGCACGCGTCGAGACCCTGAACGCGACAGATGCGTTTCTCGGCAGCCTGCCCGGGAACTGGTACGCCAACATCCGTGAGCCACTGATCAACACGAGCAACCTGGCGGACCTCGTTCCGTTGAACTCGGTATGGTCGGGCAATCCGGTGGCGCCGTGCCCCTTCTATCCGCCGAACTCACCGCCGCTGATGCAGGTTGCTTCGGGATCAACGCCGTTTCGTCTCAACCTGCATGTCGACGATGTCGGCCACACGCTCATTTTTGGACCAACGGGCTCGGGTAAATCGACGCTTCTCGCGCTGATCGCGGCACAATTCCGGCGCTATGAGTTCGCGCAGATCTTTGCCTTCGACAAGGGTAATTCGCTCCTTCCCCTGACGCTCGCTGCCGGCGGCGATCACTATGAGATCGGCAACGAACAGAGCGGGGAGGGGAGAGCGCTGGCATTCTGCCCGCTTTTCGATCTTTCGACAGATGGTGATCGGGCCTGGGCGACCGAATGGATCGAAATGCTGGTCGCCCTGCAGGGCGTTACGATCACGCCCGACCATCGCAATGCGATCTCACGCCAGATCGGGCTGATGGCGACGGCGCCTGGAAAGTCGCTGTCGGACTTCGTCAGCGGCGTACAGATGCGCGAGATCAAGGATGCGCTCCATCCCTATACCGTCGATGGTCCTATGGGTCAGCTTCTCGACGCGGAAGAGGACGGTCTGACGCTTCGTGCGTTCCAGTGCTTCGAGATCGAGCAACTCATGAACATGGGCGAGCGCAATCTCGTGCCCATCCTCACTTATCTCTTCCACCGGATCGAGAAGCGGCTCGATGGCTCTCCGAGCCTCATCCTCCTCGACGAAGCCTGGCTGATGCTCGGGCATCCCGTGTTCCGCGACAAGATCCGGGAGTGGCTGAAGGTGCTCCGCAAAGCAAATTGCGCTGTGGTACTCGCGACCCAATCGATCTCAGACGCCGAGCGCTCTGGCATCATCGACGTGCTGAAAGAATCCTGCCCGACGAAGATCTGCCTCCCGAACGGCGCCGCACGCGAGCCAGGAACGCGAGAATTCTACGAGCGGATCGGGTTCAACGAGCGCCAGATCGAGATCGTCTCGGGCGCCATCCCCAAGCGCGAATATTACGTCGCCACGCCAGACGGACGGCGGCTCTTCGATATGTCACTCGGGCCGGTGGCGCTGAGCTTCGTCGGCGCATCCGGAAAGGAAGACCTGAAGCGGATCCGCGCGCTGAAGGCGGAACACGGCCAGGACTGGCCTGCCCATTGGCTTGAATCGAGAGGAGTTCACGATGCCACGTCGCACCTCAATGTCCAGTAACTGGATCATCGCCACGATGAGCGCTGCGATTGCGCTCTCGCCGATTGCCTCCGCCCGCGCGGGATCCGCGACGGGCGCTGCTACCGAATGGACACAGCTCGCCAATAACGCGCAGCTCATCGACCTTCTGAAAAGCTCCGGCCTGCAGGTGGATAACCAGCTGACGCAGATCACTCAGCTAGCCGAGCAGATCCAGAACCAGCTGAAGATCTACGAGAACATGTTGCAGAACACGGCGCAGCTCCCTGATCATATCTGGGGTCAGGTCGAGAGCGATCTCAACCGTCTGCGAAGCATTGTCGATCAAGGGCAGAGCATCTCGTTTTCGATGAGCAATGCAGACGACGTCCTGCAGCAGCGGTTCAAGAGCTATGCTGACCTGAAGACGAACCTGCCCAACGCCGAGACCTTCTCGAGCACCTACCAGAGCTGGTCGGACACGAACCGCGACACGATCGGTAGCACGCTGAAGGCGGCGCGCCTGACAGCGGACCAGTTCGACACGGAGGAGGGAACGATGAGTTCGCTGCGAACGATGTCGGAGTCGGCCGACGGCCAGATGAAGGCGCTGCAAGTCGGACACCAGATCGCTGCACAGCAGGTTTCCCAGATGCAGAAGCTGCGTGGTCTTGTCTCCCAACAAATGACGATGATGGGAACATGGCTGCAGACCGAGCAGACGGACAAGGATCTCGCGCAGGCCCGGCGAGAAAAATTCTTCAATGCCGACGTTTCCACGATCCCGAGCGGTCAGAAGATGGAGCCACGCTGGTGAGCCGCCCGGTCCTGATCGTCGTGGTGCTGGCCATAGTAGCTGCGGCGGCTTCCGGCGTCACTTTCTATCTCGTCCCGGTGAACGCCCCGGCATCACCCGAGATGAGCGAAGAGCAACGCATCGCCCGTGAGAAATTCTTCGGCACAGCCAAGGAGCTGCCTCCGATCGAAAAAGGCCAGGAGATGCGCCCGCGATGGTGAAGCGAAATCTTGAACAGGCTTTCATACTTGGGGGAATAGCCTGCCTGATCCTGGCCACCCCAGCCATCGCAGAGCAGGGTCAGGTCCTGACAGAGCTTGAGAACCAAGTCTCGGCGGCCGCCAAGGGATGGGAGACCACCATCATGGACGCTGCGAGGTCGCTGTTCTGGATCCTCGCCGGGATCGAGGTCGGGATCGCCGCCGTCTGGCTTGCCATACAGGCCGCATCCCTTGATAGCTGGTTCGCAGAACTCGTTCGACGCATCATGTTCATCGGCTTCTTCGCGTTCGTTCTGACCCAGGGACCAACGCTTGCGAGGGACGTCGTCAACAGTCTCTACCAGATCGGCGCCGGCGGCGGATCCGCCTCACCGGCCGAGGTGTTCGATGCTGGTATTCGGGTCGCATCGCAGATGTCCGAGCAAGCCAAGTTCGGCCTATTCGAGGACAACGCGCTTGCGATCGCCGCCGTCCTTGCCATGGGCGTCGTCGTCATATGCTTTTCCCTGGTCGCAGCGATCTTCGTCGCGGTTATGGTCGAGATGTATGTCGGGCTCCTCGCCGGCATGATCATGCTCGGCTTGGGTGGCTCGTCCTTTACGAAGGATTTTGCCGTCCGCTATCTGGTCTACGCCTTCGGCGTCGGAATGAAGCTCATGGCACTGGTCATGATCGCGAAAATTGGTTCGGAGGTCCTTCTCGGCCTGGCGCAAGCGCCGTCAGCGGAAAACGATCAGTTCATCACGACACTGGCGATCGCCGGCATATCGGTGGTTGTATTTATCATCTCCATGTACGTGCCGACGATCATCCAAGGCGTCGTTCAAGGGGCGTCTGTCTCTGGCGGAATGGAAACCATCCGGCATGGCGGGCAGGCCGCATCATTTGCGCTTGGCGCAGCGTCGCTCGCGGCCGGCGCCGTCGGGGCCGGCGCCGCTGCTGCTCAGTCGGCACGCGCAGCAGGATCCTCTGTGGCGGGTGCAGCGCTTCGCGGCATGGGCGCCGGGATAGGATCAGCCGGAAAGGCCGCCGGCTCGGCTGCCAAGGAGAAGGCGATCGGTTCACCCGGTGCTTATGCGGGTTCGATCATGGGGCTCGCCAACGCCAAGCTCGATCAGAGCCGCACCGGACAAAGCGGCCCCAAAACACCGCCAGAACGACACGACACATAATCCTCAGAAAGGCAGAAAACGATGGCAGCAAACCGGCCACCCGACAGCCCTTACCTTGCCGCGCGGCAGGAATGGACGGAACGATATGGTTCCTATGTCCAGGCCGCCCGCGCATGGCGGATCGTCGGCATTCTCGGACTATCGATGGCCGTGATCGGTTTCACATATGCCATGTATCTCAGCACGCAGGTCAAGCTGGTGCCTTACATCGTCGAGGTCGACAAGCTCGGGACGTCGGTTACGGCCGGCTTCCCCCAGCAGATCGAGTATGCCGATGCTCGCGTCGTCCGCGCAACTCTTGGCAACTTCATCACCAGCCTGAAGTCGATCACACCCGACGCGGTCGTGCAGAAGCAATACATCGACCGGACCTACGCGCTTCTCAGGACGTCCGATCCCTCGACCCAGAAAATCAATGCCTGGTTCCGCGGCAACTCGCCGTTTGAAAAGGCCAAGACGTCGACCGTCGCCATCGAGGTCAACAACATCGTCGCCCTCTCCAACCAGACCTATCAGATTGACTGGACCGAATACGAACGCGACCGCAAGGGCAAGGAGACCGGCACACGCCGGTTTCGTGGCATCGCGACGGTCGCGCTCACCGCGCCACAGGACGAGGCGATCATCCGCCTCAACCCGATCGGTCTTTATGTCCAGGACTTCGACTGGACCGCACAGCTTTAAGGGCAGGGGAATTTACATGCACAGAACAGGATTGATCGCGGCCGTCGGCTGCATGGCCGGGCTCGTCCTTGCGGACTGCGCGATGGCACAGAGCATGACATCGAACGAGGTGAAGGGGACCAACATCTCGCGAAAGTGGCGGGGAACACCAGGTCTGGTGACGACCGGGCCAGACGGGAAAGTGATCTTCCTGTTCGGTGAGACCCAGCCCTCCGTTGTCTGCTCACCGCTTCAGGTTTGCGACATCGAGCTGCAGGGCGGCGAGATCGTCCGCGACGTGCTTGTCGGTGACACGGTCCGCTGGAAGGTAGAGCCGGCGACGTCAGGGGCGACCGGCGGGCAGGCGATCCACCTGATCGTAAAGCCGTCGGAGGCCGGCCTCGTCACGTCCATGGTCGTCACGACCTCTCGGCGGACCTACCATATGCAGCTCAAATCCCATCCAAATCAGTACATGGCCCGGATCGGTTTCGAGTATCCGGAGGATGTATCGACCAAGCTGGCCGATATCAACGCACGTCTCGAGACCGGTGGGATTCCGGGAACCGCTCCGGACAGGCTGAACTTCTCCTATTCGGTCAGTGGTGGCGCCTCATGGCGGCCGAAACGCGTCTATTCCGATGGCGCCAAGACCTATATCCAGTTTCCCCGGTCCATCTCCGGGCAGGACGCACCGGTCCTGTTCGTGGTCAGCGGCGGCCAGAACCGCATCGTCAACTATCGCATGAAGAACGACATGATGATCGTCGACTACGCTGTCGACAAGGCCGTGCTCGTCTCCGGGGTTGGCTGGCGCCAGCAGAAAATCGCGATCCGGCGGGGAGGCTGACCGATGAGAAAGACCATCGCCGCCATCATCATCACCTCCATCCTTTCCAGTTGCCAGACCGCGGATGAGACGCTGACCACAAGTTCCACCCCGATTGCCGTCACCGGCGCGACCGCCAGCGCCATCGCCGGCGACATGGCGAGCCGACTTGCCGAACAGATCGGACGAGCCGGTAATACAACCCTCAAGATGGACAAAGACACGTCCGAATACGCGGCCGCGCTCGAGGCCGCACTGAAGGGGTGGGGATACACGGTCATTGCCGATGGCAAAATCGGCAAGGATCAGAAACCTGTCGAGGTCACGTGGTCGATCGACAGTTTCGACGGACAGGTCCTGGCACGGGTCACCACACCTGCCATTGCGCTCGGTCGTGCCTACACCGTGACGTTGGCGGGTGCGACACCGGCCAGCCCACTTTCAATCATGCAGCGAAACTGAGGGGAGGGGAGACCATGGTTCAATCGCTCCAGCTCGGCACGGCGGGCAATGCTGACGACCAACAGAGCATGCGACGCCTCAATCGCCTACCGATCATCGTCGCGATCGTCATCATCGTTCTGTTCTTCGGCGTCGTCATCATCGGCCTGTCGTGGCGTGGTCTTTCCTTCAACCGTGGAAATGAACTCGACACCACCTCCGCGTCACCCGCGACCACGTTTGGCGATCAACTGAAAAGAGGCGTGTCGGACGGGATCATAGGCGAACCGGAGCAACGCGAAGTGTTTCAGCCGACGCCTGTCGTTGTCGAGCGCGAGCCGGCGAGAGAGGCCGTCGTGGGGCGGCAGAACGAGGTCCGGACGGAACGGCGATCGCAACTCGAGCCAGAAGCCGAGTGGAAGGCGCGGCTGAAGCGGGAACAGCACGAGCAGATTCTCCGCGAAGCGCAGCGTCAGAGGATGGCAAGTCTGCAGGCGCGGGCGACAGCCCTTGATTCCCCGCTCAAGGTCGACGTTTCCGAAGTCCAGAAGAGCGCTTCCGAAACAAGGGCCGACCCCCGCCAACCGCTCAATGCCACGGCGAACAGTGCATCCGACCTCTACAGCGCTGCGATGAAGTCCGGGCTGCTCGGACAGAACGGCGACCAAAACGGCCAGACGTCGAAGGAGGACTTCTTTAATCAGGACATCAAGGATCTTGGCTACCTGCCGAACCAGGTCGTTCCGCAACTCTCGCCTTACGAGTTGAAGCGGGGATCCGTTATTCCGGCGACGATGATCACGGGATTGAACTCCGACCTTCCAGGCAGGATTTCGGCACAGGTCAGCCAGAATGTCTATGACAGCGCAACCGGCTACCAACTGCTCATTCCGCAGGGGGCGAAGCTGTTTGGCCGTTACGATTCCAAGGTGTCGTTCGGGCAGGAGCGCGTGCTGGTCGTCTGGACCGACCTGATTTTCCCGAACGGGTCGAGACTTCAGATCGGCGGCATGTCCGGCACGGATGCCGAGGGATATGGAGGTTTCAAGGATAAGGTCGATCGACAACTCTGGCGCACCTTCGGCTCTGCGGCGCTCGTCGCCATCATCGGCACGGGGATCGACATGTCGATGCCTGAAAGCTCGACCCTCGCAACACAGGATACGGCCTCAGACGCCGCGCGGCGAAATTTTGCCGAATCATTCGGCCGGGTGGCGGAGCAGACCATCTCGAAGAATCTGAATGTTCAGCCGACAATCAGGATCCGCCCAGGCTACAAGTTCAACGTGCTGGTGGACCAGGATATCATTTTTCCATCCAATCGAGAGAGTCATGTGTCTCGATAGGCGGCGGTTCGACCGACTGAGAACGACAATCCTCAATCTGGGGAAACGATATGCGAACGCCAGCCATGCATCCCAGAACGCGCTTTCACTTGTCCCGAACGGCGTGTCCAGGCTGCCCGACAGCAAATACTCCCCGTCTTGCCAAGGGCAAAGGGATCAGGTTTGTTTGACCGTCACCTCTGCAGAAGCATTGGAGAAGCACATGATTACAGGGTCTCAATGCCGCGCCGCACGGGCGCTTGTCGAATTTGGCAGGGATCGATTGGCCGCATCTTCCCACATTGACGTTGATGTCATTGCAAAATTCGAGGGGAAACTGGACGTTCCTGACCAGGAATCGGTCGCAAGGATTCAGTCTGCCTTGGAGAAGGCCGGTGCCGTGTTCATGGCCGATGACGACACTGGCGGGATAGGCGTAAGGCTAAAGTTCAATCGCTCGGAGACGCGTCGGATCGCAACCCTTGAAGGCGAAGGCGGCGTTGTGGCAAGCGACGATGTTCCTTGAACTCCCGGTCGAACAGAACGGCGCTTCCTGAAAGAAACGATGCGGTCTCCAAGATCGCAGATCCGGGGCGAGCCTCTCTGCCCCTGTAGTGCTGCGCAGTCATCCGCGTACCGCCGCCCTGGGTTGGATGCGAATATGTGCTTTCTGTTCGCAGCCGGAGCCGGTGCCGTCGGCCTTGGCTTCGACGCTCACCTTCAGAACGGTCTCGCGCCGGTCGTCTGTGCGTTTTTTGTTTGTCGCACTGTTTCGGCGCGTTGGGGGCTCTCTGCAAGTACAAAACCCCTAACCTGCGTCGGCCAAAGCATGGCGATTGAGATGGAACGAAAATATCTGCCGCCCGGCGACGAATGACGATCGCAGCATACTGACAAGTTTGCCATTCGGACAGACAGGTATCAGTCGAGGGTGGGCCGCGAGATTCGCGTGCGAATAGCTGGCGACCGCGCGAGCATTTCCGCGGAGCAATTGCATGCAATGCGAGGGCCGGGTTGTCGAGAAGACACGCTACATCTTGCCGTGCCTCAAGATCTTGGGCCTTCCCCTGTGACGTTTTCGATCATTCTTCCGCGGGAGCAATCTGTATCAGATGCTGCTGGCAGACCTTCTCGATCCTGGAGATGAGCAGTTCGGTTCGCTCGACAAGCCATTGCAACGCTTCCCCGGAAATCTCGAAATGCGGCGAATAGCGTGCCTTCACATAGGCTTCGTTGATCACGTTGA
>NZ_JAOXHF010000014.1:0-123102 GCF_025780115.1 Rhizobium sp. TRM96647 | reverse complement strand
CCCTTCTACCTCGTCGCATTCATCGTCCTCGTCCTCATCTCATACGTCCCTGCCTTCACCATCTATTGAGACTGAAATGCAAGACACAAAGAACATCGCATTCGTCGGGTTGGGGTCCATGGGGCTTCCCATGGCCACCAACCTCGTCAACGCCGGATACACCGTCAAAGGCGTGGACACGCGCAAGGAGGCGATGGACGCCCTCGTGACGATCGGCGGGAAACCGGCCGAAAGTCTCAAGGATGCCTGCGGCGACGCTGCTATCCTCGTGCTCATGGTCGTCAATGCGGCCCAGGCACGCACGGTGCTTGTCGATGCCGGCGCGCTTGAGGCCCTGCCGCAGGGTGCGCATGTCTGCCTCATGGCGACATGCCCGCCCGACGAGGTGCAGAAGCTGGCAACGGACGTGGCCAACAGCGGCAAGATCCTCGTCGACGCTCCGGTCTCCGGCGGCGTCGTCGGGGCCAAGGCCGGAACGCTCACGATCATGGTCGGCGCACCGCGTGCGGACTATGACGCGGTGGCGCCGGTGCTGCGCACCATGGGCGACAAGCTCTTTCACTGCGGGCCGGAACAGGGACAGGGCGCCGTCGTCAAGGCGATCAACCAGTTGCTCTGCGGCGTGCATCTTGCCGCTGCCGGAGAAGCGCTTGCCCTTGGCGAGAAGGCGGGCGTCGATACCGCGACGCTGCTCGAGATCGTCTCAGGCTCGGCCGCCTCCAGCTGGATGCTGAAGGATCGCGGGCCGCGCATGCTGATGGAGCACCCGCCGGTCACCAGCGCGGTCGACATCTTCGTGAAGGATCTCGGCATCGCCCTTGCCGCCGGGCGCTCGGTCAGCATGGGCCTGCCGCTTGCCGCCGCAGCCCACCAGATGTTCCTCGGCGAGAGCGGCGCCGGCAACGGGTTTCTCGACGACAGCCAGGTCATCGCCGCCTACCGGCGCCTGAACGGCATCCCTTGACACCGGCTGCGCGCAGGCCGCATTGAAATGCGACTGCGCGCATTCCTCCACATTTGGCGTCGGGATCGGCGCAGCGGGAGGACCAGATGGCGATCAGCCCCAACCTCAATTCGCTGGCCTATTTCGAGGCAGTCGCCCGAACTGGCAGGGTGTCGCTCGCCGCCGAAGAGCTCGGCGTGTCGGCCGCTGCCGTCAGCCAGCAGATCAAGCAGCTCGAAGAGCAATGGGGCGTCCGGCTGTTCCGCCGCAAGGACCGCCGGCTCAGCCTGACCATCGATGGAGAAATGCTGTTCCAGACGACGACGACGGCATTTCGCATGATCCGGGAAGCCCGTTCTGCGGTTCTTCGTCAGCGTAACAGCCGGCATCTGACCATGCGCTCCAGCCCGAGTTTCGCCGTCCGCTGGCTGACGCCACGGCTTAAACCGTTTCTGGATGCCAATCCCGACTGGGGCGTGCGGGTCGATGCGACACCGGATTTCTCCGATTTCGAAACCGAGGTGATCGACCTCGACCTGCGTTACGGATCCGGCGCCTGGGAAAACCTTCATACGGAATGCATCATTCACGATCTCGTGCTGCCGATGTGCAGCCCGGAGTATCGCGAGCAACTGCGCGCGCTGAGCGACGACCCGGTGATCCAGATCGCCAATGCGCGCCGCATTCAATCCGTCAAGGCACTCTACCAGTGGGATATCTGGCTGATCGTGCACGGCATCGATCCGTCGACGGAGCATGCGCCGCTGCGCTTCGACCGATCGAACATGGCCATCCAGCTTGCCAGGGATGGCGCCGGGGTCGTGCTCGATTCCGTGACGCTCGCCCATGAGGACCTCGAACGGGGCACGCTCGTGCCGCTGAGCACCGCGTTCGACGTGGTGGAATTTCCGGCCTACTGGCTGGTCTGCCCTCCCCGCCATGTCAGCCGTCGTACCGTCAGTGTCTTCGCCGAATGGATCCGGACGGAGGCCAGGACGTTTGATGCTTCCATCAGGCAAACGCTGTCGGACCTCGGATGCAGCTTTCGTCCTGCCCGTGACCAGGAACCTGGCCTGAGATAGCGCTGCCTGCGGAAATCGAGGGACAACGCAACCTTAATTTCCAAGCACCTCCAAACACTTCCGCCTTTGCTCGAAAGGCGGAAGTGCGGCCAGATCGTTACGCGCTCTTACGGGCACTGTTTTCGAAGCTCACGCCGTCGAGCTTCTTGATCAGCACGGTGCGATCCTCGATGGATTTCAGCCGGACCGTCAGGGCCATGCTCTTGATCGGCACCTGCGGCGGCAGCGACAGGGCGATGCCCGGAATATTCTCGGCTGCCCACTGCCTGAAACGCGGCAGCTTGTTCGGGCCGCTGATGGGGAAAGTATGACTGTATCGGAAGCTCATTGCTGGTTCTTTCTGAATAGAACAACGACCCGGCGCATCAAGGGGCCGGTGTTGCTCCGAAGGGTTCCATTCGGGATCGCAAAAACGCCTGGCACCACTCTTGCCGTCGCAGGTAGTGACGCCAGGCAATCAGCGTCCGGCGCTGACCCTGTGGATAGGAAAGGCAGGCAGCCGCCGAGGGCGGCGCTTGAACACCGGCAGGAACATCGGGACGGTTTTCAGCATTCCATCGCGGGCCGTCTGCCGAACGGCAACATCCGCCCGCCTGCGCTGATGAATGGCTCCAGGCGGTCCGGTGCTGTGGCGGCAAGCGCCCGAACGAATACGGCGAGTTCGACATCGTCGAGCGCATCGGCCGCTGCGTCCAGAGAAAACCACCGCCGCTGCCTTTGCCCCTTTTCCCGCCAATGGCTGAGCGTGCCGCGCACATTCATGCCGAACACCGCGACGCGGCAGGGAACCTGCGAACCATCATCCAGCAACTTCAGGTATCGATAGGACGTCATCGGTGTCGACGAGATATCGCCGACAATCCCCGCCTCCTCGAAGGCTTCCCGTGATGCGGCGACGAAGGCAGGATATCCCTTCACCATCCACCCCTTGGGCACGATCCACCGCCCCCGCTCCCGCGAGGTGATGAGCAAGATCTTCGCCTCGCCATTCTTCCGGATTCGCCAGGGAAGAACACCGACTTGCTGCAACTCGTCCTGCCCGCCGGCCTCCAAGGCACGATCACTGGTCATTCCTGGTCTCATCGCCCGGTGCCCTCCTCGAAAAGGGAGGAGGCGAACCGACTGGTACCCCTTTCTCGCAGGATGCGGGAGAAGGGACGGGCGCCGGTGGTGAAGATCGGCGCCTCGCACCAGGGGCAACGACGTGCGGCGACAGGAAGACGACGGCTGCAGGTATTGCAGACCGGATGGGACCGAAACCGGGACATGGATACGCTCCAACGATGCGCCGTGGAAGGCGCAGCATAAACCGCACTGTTTGCGAGTGAGGTTCCCGGAGCGGCGGGGTCTGTGGCGGCGTTACAGGATCAAAGCCGCGCGCTCCGGGATACGGCGCGTGCTTGCTCGATGTGCCTCGATGTCCTGTTCAACATGTCCATGGCCCTCATGTGGGCCGCGAGTATGGCGAATTCAAGCCCTTATTGTTCGTCGGATAACTTCCCGTCTTGCGACTCCGTATGAGCGCAATTTGTCGGTGACGACGCGCTTCGACGAAAGCGCAACCAACCTGTCGTGAGGTGATTGAGCATGAGGCGGCTGCAATGTCGATCATCGTCTCTTGTGTGTGTATACACGATACGCATGATCCCTGCGGAGCCGGCTATTGCGTCCGGCCTGATGTCGCGCAAGTCGGTAGAATCCTCGCTGGAGGCGGACCCAGGCGGCGCCCCATGGCCGCAGGAACTCCAATAAGCAGTGCTCCTCGGTGGGAAATCGCACGGCAGTTGCCGCCGATCAGCATCGTTCACTCCCTTCGATCAACGCGCGCAGGCGGCTGACTGCCGCCTCGGGCGCGGTCAGCACAGGGATATTGACGGCACGTCGAACCGCCTGCGCGGCACGTGTCGTCGAGAAGTGCGCCAGCATGATCGCGTCGCAGTCGACAAGATCGCGTGCAGCTTGTGCCACGCGCCGGTCGTGATCCTCGCGGTCGCCACGGCGCAGGCTTTCGATTGCGCCCTCCGCAAGGACCGTTTCCAGTCGTGCGGAGCGGTCCATCTCGGCGGCGAAGGCGGCAAACTCGCTTTCCATCGTGGATACCGCCGGCGCGAAAGTCGCCACCATGCCGATGCGTCCCCCGCGCGTCAGCGCGTCCCGAAACATCGCCTCGTTCGGCATCAGCACGGGAACCGTCACCTGCGAGGCGAGTTGGCGGATCGCGGGGCCGAACGCCGAGCAGGTGATGAGGATCCCGTCGGCGCCGCCTGCGACCGCCTGCTTGCCCAGCGCGGTGAAACGGCAGACGAGGCCCTGAGACAATCCGCCCACCTCCCTCGCCCGATCGATGGATAGGCTCTCGTCGAGAATGTTCACCGCCTCCGCTTCCGGCCAGAGAGCCCGCATGGCGCCCTGGACCGGCTCCATGGCCACCGGCGTGGCATGGAAGAGGAAGATGCGGGGCGCACCGTCAGGCATCGACCTTTGCCTTCGAAGTCTGTTCGGACAGGAATGCCCGGTCCTGAAGCCGGCGAATTTCCCATAGCTGCGAACCCTGCGGCTCCTCGACCATGTCGTAGGTGATGAGCGTTCCGACAGGAATATCCATTTTGGCGCGGTTTCCGGTCAGCAGGTGGGCGCAGGCCGGGTTGCCGGGCGCGACCGGTACCGCCGGAATGATGCGCGCCGTCATCATCGGATTGTGATCGTTGCCGAAGGTTTCCCCTGCCCTGATATCCCGGGCCGCCACCTTGGCGAGATCGTAGCGGGGCCGGTAATCGTCCGAACCGGTATCTATCCCCAGGAGGCCCGCCATCAGCAGGGACGTCGCGGTCTCCACGCCGCACAGGTGGTAGGGACGGTAGATGACGGTCGCCGTTTCGTCATAGTTCGGGATCTGGCCCTTCGTCGTCAGAATGTGGTTCGAATAGGCGTTGTCGCAGCGCACCACCAGGAAGACGCCGCCACCGAGACCGGACTCGTCGGGCCTGCGCAGGCAGGTCGCAAGGTCGATCGTATCGCCGCGCTCGAACAGGCCGCCATTCACCGCTTCGCAATAGGCGACGGGGATCTCGGTAATGCGCAGCGGGGCGTGGATGAGGGTGTCTACCGCCGGCGTCATTCCGGTGTAGTTGGCTGCAACGGTAATCTCGCAAAGATCATAGGCGCCGGGCTGCGGCAGCCGTGCCAGGATCTCCTTGCGGCGAGCGACGAATTCTGCGGCCTGCCCTTCAGGGATCATGGCAAGCCACTTGCGATCTTCTTCCGAGACGGAGATGGACGCGACGTTGGGCGCATGGATCTTCTTGTCCGTCTTGATCGTGACCGTGCCCTTGGCCTCGTCATAGACGAATTCGCCATCGGTGGCCTTGCCGCCGGACAAGACGGTCAGGCCCACCGACTTCGCCCATTCGTAGAACTGGATGAGAAGACCATGCTGATCGCCGTCGACAGGCGTGTAGACGACGCCGGCATCCTGTGCGAGTCGCTTCAGCATCGGTCCGACGGCGACGTCGCAATCCTTGGTGACCATGGCGACATGCTTGCCCGCATTGATCGCCTGCACGGCATATCTGACACTTGCCTCCGGCACGCCGCTGCTCTCGCAGACAACCTGCACGGCCGGTATGCGGCCGACGATCTCCGGACGATCGGTGTAGACGAAGCGACCCTCGGCGATGTGCAACTGGGCTTCCTCGGCCGTCTCGGCATAGGCGACACGGGCCATCTCATAGCCGCCCTTTTCATAGGCGCCGCGCGCGGCATCGGTGGAGATATCGGCCACCACTACGACGTTCAGCCGCGGTGTGCGGGGTGCCTGGGTCACAATGGCGGTACCGTAGTTTCCAGCACCGATAATCCCGACATTGACTTCTCCGGCTTTTGCGAAGCCGGAATAGATGTGATGGTAAACCATTGATATTTCTTCCCTTCATAGAATATCGCCAAGGCCTTCAGACTGGAACTGAGGCCGAGTTTCCACACGCGGCGGTCCGGCACTCGCCGTCGCGTCGTCATGCAGGTTCATGTCTGCAAACAGAGGAGGCATCGGCCGCCTGAACGTCGCTCCCGGCGGACGCTGGACGGCACCGTTGCGTCCTATTTCGCGATGGCCGCCGCCCGTCTCCTGGTCCGCTGCGAGACCAGCCAGGGCGAGACGAGAAGCACTATGGTCACGACGATGATGCCGATTGCGATCGGGCTACGGAAGAAGACCGACAGGTCGCCATCCGACGCGACGAGCGTGCGACGGATGCCGCGCTCCAGGATCGGTCCGAGGATCATGCCCAGAACGAGTGGCACGGGCGGATAGTCCAGCTTCATCATCAGGTAGCCGAGAAGCCCGAAGCCGATGACGAGAACCACTTCGAACATCGAGTTGTTGATGCCGTAGATGCCGAAGGCGATGATGGCGATCACGGCCGGAAACAGGTAGCTCGGGCGAACGAATGCGCAACTCGCAAGGACCGGCGTCAACAGGATCGTGATGGCGACGAGCGCGAGATTGCCGATGTAGAAGCTGCCGAAGATCGTCCAGACGAATTCCGACTGCGTCTGGAACAGCATCGGCCCCGGCTGCAGTCCTATCATCAGGAGGCCGCCCATGAGCACCGCCGTGGTCCCCGATCCCGGAATGCCGAGGGCGAACATCGGGATCATGTTGCCGTAGGCAGCGCTGTTGTTGGCGGCCTCGGGCGCAGCGACACCTTCCATGGCACCATTGCCGAACCGCTCGGGATGCTTCGACGTTCGCTTGGCGAAGGCGTAGGAGATCATCGTGGCCGCGGTCGCTCCCGCACCGGGAAGGATGCCGACGAAGAAGCCGATCAGCGAACCCGAACCAAGCTCGCGCCAGCATTGCAGCGTGCTGCGCACATCCGGAAGCAGTTCACGGAAGCGAAATCGACCGGTGTCGTCGTGCGCGCCCGTGGACGGGGGCGTGGCGTACATTTCCGCCAGGCCGAAGAGGCCGACGGCGATGATCGAGAATTCGATGCCGTCGAACAGACGCACCTCGCCAAAATCGAAACGCGGCAGCCCGACCATCGGGTCGAGGCCGATCGTGCCGATGAAGAGGCCGAGGAATAGCGAGATCATGGCCTTGTTCAGGTCGCGTCCGCCAAGCACGCTCACCAGCGACAGGGAGAAGATCATCAGCGCTGTCATCTCTATCGGGCCGAAGGCGATGGCGGCTTTCGCGATCGTGGTGGCGAAGGTCGTCAGCAGGGCCAGGCCGATCAGGCCGCCGATGAAGGAAGCGGCGATGCTCAGCCCCAGCGCCGCGCCGGCCTTGCCGTTGCGCGCCAGCTTGTGCCCGTCGATGACGGTCATGGTGGCCGAGGCATCGCCGGGGATGCCGAGAAGAATAGCCGTTACCGCGCCGCCATACTGGGCGCCGTAATAGACCGCGCCAAGCGCCGCGATCGCGGCGGTCCCGTCAAAACTGACGGCCACCGGCAAGAGGATGGCCACACCGGCCGTTGGTCCCAGGCCGGGCAGCGCACCGATGAACAGGCCGATGACTGCACCGACCATGATCGCGGCGAGGACGGTCGGTTGCGACGCGGCGGCCAACCCTTGAGCAAGCAATTGCCAAGATTCAAACATGATGATTTCTCTTTGCGCAGATCACAGCAGCGGCATTGCCAGGACGAGGCCGAAGACGAGGTAGAGGACCCCAGCCATCGCCACGGCGATTGCACCCACCGCCATGAGGGAGCGGATGTCCCGGGCGCCGAAGATGGCGCCGATGGCGACCATCAGCAGCACCGCGGCCGCGATCATTCCGATGAAACCCGAGAGGACGACGAAGCCGCCGATCGCCAGGCTGACCAGCCCGACCCGCGCCACTTCCATCCTGTCGACGGCGCCAGCCAGGCCGGACTGCCGGAGCACCTTGATGAAGTTGAGGGCGGAAAAGAGCGCCAGCCCGCCGCCGATCCAGAACGGGAAGAAGCCGGCGGCCGGGACGCTTCCGTCCTGGTATCCGTAGTTCATGCCCTGCGAGACGATATAAATGCCGAGCAGGGTCAGGATGGCCGACAGGCCAAGGTCGAAGGTTCTTAGGGGTATCACTGCTGTCTCTCCTGGGCTCACGGCGTCCGACGCCGGCCGATGGGCGGCCCCCTGCGGGGGCCGCCGACCTCACTTGATGAGCTCGAGTTCGCGCATCAGCGCTTCGTAGCGCGCGGAGGTGGCGACGATCTCCTCTCCGAATTCCTTGCTGTTGAGGAACAGGGGAATCTCATTGAAACGATCGACATATTGCGCGCGCCATTCCGGGCTCTCGGCGACGGTCTTCAGGACACCTTCCCAATAGGTCACGGCCTCGGCGGGAACATCCTTCGGCATGATGATGCCGCGAAGCTGGGTGTGCACGATGTCGTGGCCAAGCTCGGAAAAACTCGGCACGTCCGGGAGCGACGTCATGCGCTCGGCGGAGGTGACCGCCAGTGCCCGCATCGTTCCGGCATTCACCTGCTCGAGGATCTCGTTGGGGTTGCCGAAGAGAAGGTCGAGATGCTTGCCGAGCACGGCCGCCATGACCTCGCCCTCGCCGTCGAAGGGAACGACCTTGATCGAGGCGCCCAATTCCTTGTTGAGGAGATGGGCCAACAGGGCGGGATCGGAGACGGCGCCGGCCGTGCCGATCGTCAGGCCCGTCGCCGCCTTGATGTCGTCGATCGTCTTGATGTCGGAGTCCGCGGTGACGGCAAGAATGTAAGGCGAGCGTGCGATGGCCGCGAGCGGCGTGAAATCGCGGTGGCTCAACGGCATCTTGCCCAGAAGCGGCGTTGTGAAGAAACTGACGCCGACCCCGCCGAGATAGTAGGGATTGCCCTTCTGCGCGTTGATGAACGAGTAGCCGATGGCGCCCGAGCCTCCCGGCCGGTTCTCGACCAGCATCTTCACCGGAATGAGCTTCTTGTCGTCGATCACCTTGGCCATGGTGCGGGCGATGATGTCGCTGCCGCCGCCGACGCCGAAGGCGACGACGTAGTTCATCGTCTCAGCGGGATAGTCCTGCGCCTGCGCCGTCACGGGCAGCATCGGCTGAAGCGCAAGCAGGGCTGCACCGCAGGCCAGCAGCGCCCGACGCTTCAGTCCGTTGCGGGTCTTAAGTCTTTCCATTGTCTTTCCTCCCAAAATGTCTGTCGCCCGGCAGGTAGCCATGATCAGGTGGATGCCTTCAGGCATCGCACAGCCTTCGCCGGATGCGAGATTTCGTCGCCATGACTTATGACACGGTCCGCAATTTCGGTTTCGATCAGGGCGCCTCCGCCGGTGTCGGCAATCCCTTCCCGATTGCGACACCCAAAGTCTGGACCTGGACAGGGTGGCGGTTCAAGTATAATAATGATACCGATTGGTCATCTTAACGCACCAATGGAATAGCCATGGAGATCGTCAACGACATCAATCTCAGACTGCTCCAGACCTTTCTCGTAGTCGCGAGCGAAGGCAGCTTCCGCCTTGCCGCGGACAAGCTCAATCGCGCGCATTCGGCCATCAGCATTCAGATCAGGCAGCTTGAGGAACAGCTTCAGGTCAGGCTTTTCGAACGCACGACGCGCAGCGTGCGGTTGACCGAGGAAGGTGCAAAACTGCGGGAGAGCCTGCGCAAGGCGCATTTCGAAATCCTGCATGGACTGCGGGAAATCCGGGAGGCGGCCGATCTCAAGCGTGGCCAGCTTTCACTCGCCAGTTCGTCGCATCTCGCCTCAATTCATCTGCCGCCGATCCTGACGGAATTCGTACGGCAGTTTCCCGAGATCGCGGTCACCATCCGCGAGCTGACGTCGACCGACCTCTATGAGGCGCTGCGAAAGCAGGAGGTCGATTTTGCGATTGGTCCACATGCCGAAGACCGTGCATTCGATTTCAGCCCGATCCTCGTGGAACCGCTTCACGCCCTGGTCCATCCGCGTTTCATAGCGGAGCCGCGCGACAGCGTGACCTGGCGCGAGATCTCGCAGTATCCAATCCTTCTGCCCGCCCCGCAGACGGCCATGCGCCGGATCGTGGACCGCGTTCTCCGCGAGAACGGACTGGAAACCACGAGCCGGTATCAGTTCATACAGGCCGAGACCATCATCGCGATGGCCGAGGCCGGTCTGGGGGTCGCCATTCAGCCGAGCACCCGACTGGAGAAGCAGCCACTCGCCAATGCCCGGACGATGACGCTGACCGATCCCCACATCCGCCGCGCCATGTCACTCATTAGGATGCGCAACCGGCAGCTTTCCCCGGCGGCCCGTTATCTCGCGGACAAGATCATCAGCGAGGTTCGACGGGTCAGCAGCTATGCCCTCGACGAGCCGTTCTTTGTTTCCTAGCGGCAATCCCTACGCTCGCCTTGGCGGGGAGTGATCAGAGTTGGATAAGCCCGGCCGCCAGAGCGTGTTGCTCTCCGGTGGCCGGGTTGCCGTGCATCAACCGAGATGATGCCGTTCCTGCAGTCCGTAGACCGGCGTCGCGATTCCTTCTTTTCGTGCCTTCAACTGCAGCGCCAGATATTGCGAGTAGTGCCGCGACTGGTGCAGGTTGCCGCCGTGGAACCACAGCGCCTCCTGCTGTGTCGGCTTCCACATGTTGCGTTGCTCGCCTTCCCAGGGCCCGGGGTCCTTCGGTGTGTCCGACCCCAGCCCCCAGCATTTGCCGACCTTGTCTGCGACCTCTCTTGAAATCAGGTCGGCGGCCCAGCCATTCATCGAGCCGTAGCCCGTCGCGTACACGACGAGATCGGCCGGCAGCGCCGTCCCGTCCTTCAGGACCACCGCGTTTTCCGTCAGGCGTTCGACGTCGGAGCCGGATTTCAGCTTGATCGAACCGTCGATGATGAGGTCGCAGGCCCCGACATCGATGTAGTAGCCCGAGCCGCGACGGAGGTACTTCATGAAGAGCCCGGAGCCGTCTGCACCCCAGTCGAGCATGAAGCCGGCCTTCTCCAGCGCGTCATAGAAGGCAGCGTCGCGGTCGCGCATCTTTTCGTAGAGGGGGGTCTGGAACTCGTGCATGATCCGGTAGGGGAGCGAGGCGAAGATCAGGTCGGCCTTGCGCGTCGTCATGCCTGCCGCCACGGCCCGCTCGGAATAGAGGTCGCCGAGACCGACATCCATCAGCGTGTCGGAGCGGACGATGTGCGTCGAGGAACGCTGGACCATGGTGACGTCGGCGCCGCCTTCCCACAGCGCGGCACAGATGTCATGCGCCGAATTGTTGGAGCCGATGACCACGACCTTCTTGCCCTTGTAGGCGTCAGGGCCCGGATGCTGCGAGGAATGCTGCTGCTCGCCCTTGAACAGGTCCTGTCCCGGAAATTTCGGAATGTTGGCCTTGCCGGACATCCCGGTCGCCAGCACCAGTTGCTGCGGCCGGAGCACCACTTCCTTGCCGTCACGCTCGACGACGACCGTCCATTCCTTCTTCGTCTCGTCGTAGGAGGCGGACTTGCAGGCGGTCGAACTCCAGTAGTTGAGTTCCATGACCTTGGTATACATCTCCAGCCAGTCGCCGATCTTGTCCTTCGGCGCGAAGACCGGCCAGTTCTCCGGGAACGGAATGTAGGGAAGGTGGTCGTACCAGACGGGGTCGTGCAGGCAGAGCGACTTGTAGCGTTTGCGCCAGCTGTCGCCCGGTCGTTCGTTCTTCTCGATGATGATCGTCGGCACGCCGAGCTGGCGCAGGCGGGCGCCGAGCGCGATGCCGCCCTGTCCGCCGCCGATGATCACCACGTTGGGCTGCGTGCCATAACCGAGCTCCGACGTCTCCTGTTCGCGCTTTTCCTTCCAGGTCCTGCGCGCCTTGCCATGCCCATGTTCGGCGCCGAGCGGCCGGCGGATCCCCTTGGGTTCCTCATGTCCCTTCAGTTCGGTCATGGTGGTGAGAAGCGTCCAGACGAGGCCATCCTTCAGCCGAATATGGCCGTATCCGCGTCCGACGTCGGTCTCGAACTCGAACCAGCCCTGGGTAATGCCGTCGCCGTCGCTGGCAGGCTCGCCCGTATCCTGATGGAAATGGCGCGGCTTGATGGCAGCCAGCTGTCTTGTCAGCATGTCGCGGATCTGGTCCCGGCCCTCCATGGTCTTTAGGTTCCAGGTGAAGGTGACCAGGTCGCGCCAGTAGCAATCGGCCTGGAACAGGTTCACCGCGGCGTCTATGTCGCCGGTCTCCAATGCCTTGCCCAGTTTTGCGAGTACATTGTCGATCTTCGTGCCGGGGCTGTCGTCAAGCATGTGATCTCCTCCATTTTGCTGGCATTTGTCGATGGGGCCTGCCGGAACTCCTCCTCCGGCGGTCCTCCGACAACAAAGGCAGCAAGCGACGTGCCACGGCGGCAGCGCCGGAAAACACAGCAATTTCAGGGGCGAAATCGAACTGTGATGTGGCGCGGGCCGAAAAAGCGCCACGCCTGTGGCGCCACAGGCGTGGCATCAGTGCTTGGGCGCGATCCCGTAGCGCCTGATCTGGCGATGTACGGTGGAGCGGTCGACGCCCAGCCGGCGCGCCGCCTCCGAGACGTTCCAGTTGCAGGCGGAAAGCAGCTGCCGCAGTTCGCCGCCGGCGTCGTCTGCCATACCGACGCCGGAAGGCGCGCCGGGCAAGATTTCCGGCAGATCGGAGGGCTCGATGACGTCGCCTTCGCTGATGGCGACTGCGACCGCCAGAACGTTGTCGAGTTCGCGGATGTTGCCCGGCCAGTCATGGCGTTTGAGCAGATCGAGCGCAAGCGGCGACAGCACCGGCACGTTGCCATCCTTCGCGTGCCGCTCGAGGATGCGAGCCATGATCCATTCGAAATCCGTCCGTTCGCGCAGTGGAGGCAATGCGAGCGTCGCAGCATTGAGCCGATAGAACAGGTCCTGCCGGAACCGTCCCTCCGCGACGAGTTCGTGCAGCGGCCGGTGGGAGGCCGATACGATGCGGATGTCGACGGGGCGCGGCTCATGGCCGCCGATCGGCAGCACTTCCTTCTCGGCGAGAACGCGCAGGAGCCGGCTCTGCAAGGCAAGCGGCATGTCGCCGATCTCGTCGAGGAAGAGCGTTCCGCCCTCGGCCTGCTCGACAAGGCCTTTGCGTCCTTTCGCCGAAGCGCCCGTGAAGGCCCCAGGCATGTATCCGAACAGCTCGCTCTCGATCAGTTGCTCGGGAATGGCTGCACAGTTGATCGCGACGAAGGCGCCTTTCAGGCCGCTGCCCTCATGGATCGCGCGCGCAAGGTGCTCCTTGCCCGATCCGGTTTCTCCCTGGATCAGCACCGGCAGCGCCGTTCGGGCGAGCTTGGCGACTTTTGCCTGCAAAGCAACGATCTCCGGTGTGTCGCCGCCGAGCCGGCGGATCGGCCGGGGGATATCACCGCGCACCCAGGCGGAGGCGCGACGCTGGACCTGCGGTTCGATCGCATGGGCGAACAGCGCGTTACCGTCCCGGGCGAAGACCAGCCGGTCCTGCGTCGGCCGGCGCCGGGTCAACTCGGACAGGCCGTCGACTTCAAGGTTCAGAAACGTCGACACGGGCTGCCCGATCAGGCTCGCCGGCGTGCGCCAGTCCGCACCGGCCGCCCGGGCGAGGATCTGCGCCCCTCCATGCGTCATGCCGATGATGCGGCCGCTGCCATCGATCGATATCGCCGCTTCCGGATCGACATCCAGGAATTCAGGCGAACGCGAGAAGCGCAAAACCCATTCGTGGCGCGTCTGGGCCATCAGGTTCGCAAGTTCGATCCGCCGTACCGTCGCGCCGACGAGATGGCGCGCCAGGTTCTGGCTCGCCTTGAGGATCGGCGAACTTAAAAGGGAGATGTCGAGAACGGCCGCAAGTTCGCCCGTCGTGTCGTAGATCGGAGCCGCGGTGCAGGAGAGCGGCGTGTGGGTGTTGTCGAAATGATCGGTCTGATGGATCGTCAATGCCTCGCCGGTTTCGATGCAGGCGCCGACCGCGCAGGTTCCCGCCCGACTCTCGGACCACTCGGAGCCGAGGTAGAGCCCGGCCTTGCGCAGGTTGTTGTCGAACAGCGGATCGCCGAGAAACTCGACCGTGACGCCCTTGCGATCGGAGAGAAGCAGCACGTAGTTCTGCCCGGCCACCTGATGAAACAGATGCTCCAGCCCCGACCGGGCGATCCGTATCAGATCCTCGGATCGTTGCCGGTGCTCCCGCAAGCGCGCCTCAGGCAGGATGAAGGCTTCGCAGGCATGGGTGGGATCGAGACGATGCTGGTCGAGGCAGCGCAGCCACGATTGCACGACGATGTCGTCGCGCCCGGTCGACAGCCCGCGACTGACCCGTTCGATTTCACGGATATGCTCCGAATGCGAGAACATGCAGCTTCAAGGCCGCGTTTGGCGCGTCCCCTCCTCCATTCCTCCGTGCGAATAGTTAACCGATCGGGTTTCGATGTAAAGCTGCGACGTCACCGCCTGTCGCGGATGCCTGGCCGACGGCTTGGCTGGCATGAGTTTCCTCCTGCCCCGATCGGCGGTCACGAGGTCCTGCAAGGGGCAAACGAACTCGACCTGCGACAGCATTCCGTTCCCGGCCGCTCGCGTTTCTGGTTGACTCCAGGTCTCCCGAATGAGAACATAAAGTGAACATTATGGAGCTCTCGATATGGCCGATACCGACAAAGTCATCGCGCAAGCCCTCGCCGCGGTCGCAGCCTCAAAGGCGCTTCGTGAACGTCTCCTTGCCCGTCGTGCCGAGGCGCAGAAGCGCCTGGAGGCACCGCCGCGTCCCGTCTACGTTCGGCGCAAGGCCGGCACCCAACTCCGCCTGCCCCTCCAATGAGCGCCGCCACTTCCGAGGGGCCGCCTCCGTTGGACGAGGCGGTCGCGATCCTTGAATTGCACAACGGCAACGCACTGGAAGCGATCCGATCTCTGCTGGCCGAGCGCGATGCCGTGGAAGAGAAACTCAGGGCCACGGCGATCGCGATGGGACATGGCTTTGATCGTGGCTGGCGAACGCGCCGACCCGGCAGTTTCACCGGTGAGGGGTAGTGCGCAGCACCACGGCATGGCGATGCGGGAAGAGATCTCAGTGGATGCCACAGTTTCCCGACGCCGCTTGGGACAGGATGCGGTTCCAGGTGACGTTCCCGTGACCGGTCCGACTCGCATAGATGGCAACGATTTCCGTGCGATTTTCCTACTCTATGCAGCGTCGGGCGATACCGCCCGATTCCGGACCGGCGTCCGTCCTGATGGCTGGTCCCCGATGCGCCTCAGGTGAAGCTGTTGCGGTAGAGGTCGTTGAGGTCGGCGATCACGGTTTCGGCCGCTTCTGCGGACTTGAGGCCGGCGCTGATGCGTTCGGATGCCGCCGCCTGGAACGGCATGTAGCCGTCGTGGCGGGGGCGGAGATAGGAGCCCTCGAGCGTCGCGCGGGTCTTTTTGTAGAAGTCCCAGGCGGGAGCGTTCACGCCATCATCCTCCCAGGCGGCCGCGTGGCCGGGCTGCCCGCCTGCCGCCGCATAGGGGCCGCGCTGCGCATCCGCAGCCGAGATCCAGTAGGCGAAATCGATCGCTGATTCCGGATGCTTCGTATAGGCGGAGACCGCAATGCCGGTTCCTCCGAGCGTTCCCCCGACCGGTCCGTTCGTCCCCGCGGCCGGAATATCGGCAAAATCCAGCCGCCTGTCGCGGAAACCTTCCAGGGCATAGCTGACGTAGCCATAGGTGTAGGGAATGCAGGCGATCCTGCCGTCCGCCATCGCTTCCGACGCCTGGATCGGATCCATGTCGAAGCAGGCGGGATCCAGATGGGCGACAAGCTCCTTCAGCAGATCGTAGACGCGTGCACCGGCAGCGGCATCGATCAGATCGCCCGACACGGTCGAGCACGGCCGGCCGGTGTTCGCAGCCAGCGTGTAGAACGTCATCAGCGCATGGGGCGCGCGAAGCGGCAGCAGGACACGTCCTTCGCGGGCGAGATCGACGACCTCCTCCCAGCGCCTCGGTGCGCGAGCGGCGAGATCCGGCCGGAAAGCCTGCACCTGCGTTGCCGCATCGATCGGGAACGCCCACTGGCGCCCCTGCCAGAAATAGCTGCGGTAGGACGGGCCGACCGAGGCGTCGCCAAGGGCTTCCCGCTCCGCCTCCCTGCCCTCGACATCGAGCGGCAGCAGGCAATTCTCCTGCGTCACCTGCCCCACATGAGGATGATCGATGACGATCAGGTCGTAGGCGCGGGCCAGTTCGTCGACCGGGAAGCTCTCGAAGTCCTGAAGCGAGCGCTTCTCCCAGACGATTTCGATCCCCGTCTTCTCTTTGTAGACCTCGGAGCAGCGCACCATCGGGTCGTAGCCGCGCGGATGGCTCCAGGTCATGCCTTTCAATGTCACGGTCATGGTCGCAACTCTTGTCTCTTGTCGCGTGTTCGGGAACGGGTTGTCGTCAACGCCGGTGGAAGACCGGTGCGCGCTTCTCCTTGAAGGCGGCGCGGCCTTCCAGGGCATCCGCCGTTGCAAAGCAGATCGTCTGCAGGTCGCGCTCGTATTCGATCGCCTTCTCCTGCGGCATGGCATGGGCGGCGCGGAGGTTGAGCTTGGCAGTCTCGGCGGCGATCGGCGCACGCGAAGCGATCGTCTCGGCGATGCCGCGGGCCCGTGCCGTCAACGCGGCCTGCGGGACGACCTCGCTGACGAGGCCCCAGGCGAGCGCTTTGTCGGCCGACACGGCATCGCCGGTCATCAGCATCAGCGCCGCGTTGGACGCGCCGATCGAATGCGCCAGGAAGGTGGCCATGCCGCCGCCGCCGATCCAGCCGAGCTTGATCTCCGGCGCCGCGAACTGGGCGTTTTCGGAGGCGATGCGGATATCGCAGCTCATCGCGGTTTCCAGCCCGCCGCCGAAGGCGTAGCCGTTGACGGCCGCAATCGTCGGCTTCAGGAGCCGCCGCATGGCATCGCAATAGTCGGGCCGGTTGCGAAACTGCCAGGGCGTCTCGTAGCCATCCAGTTCCTTGATATCGGAGCCGGCACAGAACGCCCGGTCGCCGGCGCCGGTGACGATGACGCAGCGGATCGTGTCGCTGGCGTTGACCGTCTTCACCGCTTCGACGATCGCATCGGACATTTCCGGCGTGACGGAGTTGAGTTTCTGCGGCCGGTTCAGCGTGATCGTCGCCACGTGGCCATCGATTGTGAAGACAATGTCGTCCGTCATCGCTCAGAGTTCTCCCTGCGCGACGACACCGGTCGCCAGAAGCTTCTCGATCCGCTCAGGTGCGAAACCGGCTTCCTTCAGGACTTCGCGCGAATGCTGACCGGTCACCGGCGCACCGCGGTCGACGCGGGAGGGCGTCCTGGAGAAGTTGATGGGGAAACCCGGCGTCTTGATGCGGCCTTCCGTCGGATGGTCGTACTCGACGAACGTGCCGTTGTGGCGGATCTGCTCGTCCTTCAGGAGCTCCTCGTATCCGTAGACCGGACCGCACCAGATGTCGGCGGCGCGCAGCAGCGACAGCCACTCGGCGGAAGTCCTGGCCAGCAGCCGCTCGCGCGTGCGGGCGAAGATGTGGTCGCGCTGCGCCCAGCTGTCCGTCTCGTCGTCCATCGTCAGGAAAGACGGCTCGCCGATGATCTCGCCGAATTTGCGGAGCGGCGGGAAGGCCACGATGATGTAGCCGTCGCTGGTGGCGAATGCGCCATAGGGCGCGCGGATGTAGACATGGGCGTGCGGTTCGGCGGAGCGCGCCTGCGGCTTGCCGGCGACGGTGAAGACCGACAGTTCCTGCATCTGGATGTTGGTGATGGCGTCGAGCATGTTCACCTGGACAAGCTGCCCCTCGCCGGTGCGCTCGCGGTGAAGCAGCGCTGCGAGGGCGCCTTCGAAGGCGTTGTAGGCGGCCACGGCATCGACCAGGTACTGGCCGGCGGCCGTGGGCGCTTCGCCTTCCCGTCCCGCCGACAGCATGGCGCCCGACATGCCCTGCAGGATCAGGTCCTGGCCGGGACGGTCGAGATAGGGGCCGCTCTCTCCATAGCCCGACATGGAGACGTAGACGAGGCGCGGATTGAGCTTGGACAGCGTCTCGTAGTCGACGCCGAGACGTGCAGCGACGCCCGGACGGTAGTTCTGCAGGAACACGTCCGCATCCTTGACCAGATCGAGCAGCACCGCCTTGCCTTCCGGCGACTTCAGGTCGATCGCCAGCGAGCGCTTGTTGCGGTTCAGCGAGAGGAACGAGACGTTGATGCGGTTGCCCTTCGCGCCGCCGGCCGAAACATGGCGCTGCCACTCGCCGGTGACGGGTTCAATCTTGACGACATCCGCCCCGAGATCGCCGAGGCGCTGCGCGGCAAAGGGGCCCGCCATGGCGATGGAGCAATCGAGGACGCGATAACCGGAAAGAATACCGGAGCTTTTGGTCATGTCAGTAGATCCTTGGTGCTGACTTCGCAGTCGGTGCTCAATAGAAGAAGTTCGGCAGCCACATCACGATGGGCGACCAGTAGGTGATGATGAGAAGCATGATGCCGAGCGGGATGTAGAAGGGCAGGATCGCCCTGACCATCTGCGAGAAGCGGATCTCGGCGATGTGCTGGCAGATGAACAGGATGACGCCCATCGGCGGCGTGATGGCCCCGATCAGCAGGTTGACGATCATGATGACGCCGAGATGGATCGGGTCGATCCCGAAGGCGGCAGCGAGCGGCAGGAGGGCGGGCGTTGCGATCAGCAGCACAGCGGTGGTCTCGATGAACAGGCCGAAGATCAGCAGCGCGATGTTCACGACCAGCAGGAACACCACCCAGTTCGCACCGATGGCTTCGAAGAAGCCGAGCAGGCCGGAAGCATAGTTGCCGACCGAGATGATCCAGCCGAACGGCACGGCTGCCGCGATGATCAGCGTCAGGATGCCGGAGGTCACCGCGCTCTGGCGGATGTGCATCAGCAGCGACGAGATCGTCAGGTCCTTGGTGATGAAGCCCAGCACGACGGCATAGATGACCGTCAGCGCGCCGAGTTCCGTCGGTGTCGCAAAGCCCAGCAGCATGCCGGCCGTCAGGAAGATCGGGGCGACCAGGGCCGGCAGGGCCTTCCAGAAGGTGATGGCGATTAGCGGAATGCTGGCGCGCGGTTCCGTCGGCGCCTTGACGCGGCCCGTCGCAGCCAGGACCCAGACGAGGATCATCAGCGCCAGACCCATCGTCAGGCCCGGAATGATGCCGGCAAGGAACAGTTTCGTCAGGGAAACCTGCGCGGTCACGGCATAGACCACCATGATCACGCTCGGCGGAATGACGGGGCCGATGATGGCTGAGGCGGCGGTGCAGGCGGCTGCGAACGGCGCACTGTAGCCGTGGTCCTTCATGTGCTTGATCTCGATGGTGCCGAGGCCGGCCGCATCGGCCTGCGCCACGCCGGACATGCCGGCAAAGACCATGCTTCCGAAGATATTGACCTGGGCGAGCCCGCCCTTGATATGGCCGACGAGCGCCACGGCAAAGGCGTAGATCCGGGCAGCGATGCCGGCGCCGTTCAGGATATTGCCGGCAAGCACGAACAACGGAATGGCGATCAGCGGAAAGCTGTCGAGGCCGGAAGCCATGCGCTGGACGACGATCTGGATCGGCATCGGCGTGAAGGTGTCGATATAGGCCAGCGACGACAGGAAGAGCGCAATGGCGACGGGGACCTCGGCCGCGAGGAGGGCCAGGAAGCCTGCAAACAGAATGAATATCGGCACGGGATCAGCTCGCGGTTAGGGGAATGTCTTGCTCTTCGACGGGGAACGGCGCGACGAGCGGCGTCCGGTCCTTGAGCATGATCAGCCGGAACAGGCGCGCGAGGCTCGAAAAGGCCGTCACGAAGGCAAAGTAGAACAGCGGCACGGAATAGAACCAGGAGCGCGGCACATCGATCGGCAGCGCAATCGTCGTGCTCCGGCTTTCGATCCCGATGACGCTCGGCGTGATCCAGGCGAGATAGGCGCAGCCGAGGAAGATGAAGATGTGGCTCAAGATCGCAATCCGGCGAAGCCCCTCTTCGCCGAAATTGGCGCTGAACAGCTCCACCTTGATCAGCTTGCCCTGCTTGGCACCGTAGCTGGCGCCGACGAAGGTGATCCATATGAAAGCATAGACGGCGCCCTCCTCCACCCAGGTGATGGGACGGCCGAAGGCGTACCGCGTGAAGGTCTGGAGCGCTATCGAGGCGATGATGAAGACCATCGCGACGACAAGCGCAGAAATCTCTATGCGGGCGATGATGCGGATCAGGCCCGCAAGATACCCGTCTATTCTATTAGCAAGCATGGATTATACCTTTTCGCGACGTGCGACCCGCCCGGCGGGTGGGAAAGGTGGCCGGCAGCGGCCGGCCACCGGCATCAGATCAGTCCATCGCCTGGATTTCGGCCCAGAGACCCTTCGGCCAGAAGCCTTCGGCTTCGAGCTTCTCCACGGCAACCTCCGAACGCTCGCGAAGCGGCGTCACGTCGATTTCCGTCACCGTCGCCCCGTCGGCGGCCATCTTATCGAGCGTCTCGGCTTGCTCCGCGGTCACCGTTTCCATCTGCCAGATCACCGCATCCTGCGCCGCCTTGGTCAGCAGCTCCTGGATTTCCGGGGTTTGTGACTGGAACCAGGCATCGTTGACTGCGATATGCGCGATGATGCGGACATGGTCCGTGCGGGTGACGTTCTTCGCCGCCTCGTGGAACTTCGCGCCGTAGATCGACGAGATCCCGCCTTCGGCACCCTCGACGACGCCCGTCGACAGGCCCAGGAACGTCTCTCCCCAGGCGACGCGCGCCGGCGCGGTGCCAAGCGTTTCCCACAATGTGAGATAGGTGCGGATCTCGGGAACGCGCATCTTCAGGCCGGCGAGGTCCTTGACGCCCTTGATCGGGCGGCTCGACACCATCACCCGGACCTGCCCGGGTGCGGCGGCCAGAACCCTGATCCCCTGCTCCGCACGGAGCTTTTCGATGGCGTTCTTGTAGCTGTCGCTTTCGATGTAGGCCTGGACATGGGCGTTGTCGCGAAACAGGAAGCCCCAGCTGACGATGTTCAGTTCCGGCACCCAGTTCGAGTAAAAGCTGAAGTCGTCGCCGTAGAACTGTACGGCGCCGCTCATCACCTGCTCGATGACCTGGACGTCGTTGCCGAGCTGTTCGCCGCGGATGAACTCCAGCTTGATCTGGCCTGCGCCGCGTTCATTGACGAGGTCGACAAAATGCTGGTTCTGACGATCGTAGACGCCCTCCAGCGGGTCGGCTCCACCGAATACGGCCGAGACATCGGCCGAGGACGTGCCCGCCATCGCCAGAAACGCAATTGCGGCCAAAAGGCCCCTTCCCATCATTTTCATGCTCTCTCCTCCCTTTGAGCCGGGCGACTGTGAACGTCGCCCTGTTTCTATCCAGCCTTCCGGATCCCTTCCGGGGCTTTTTCAACCACGCGAATGTGATCGCTAACAAGAACGGTTTCGTTTCTCTGGTTGACCACCTCGCAACGCTCGGTCACCCGCCCGTATTCGGGCCTGCGGGGATCGTCCTCCTTGGCGACGACCGTAACCCGGGTCTGGATCGTATCCCCGATGAAGACCGGGCGGACGAAGCGCAGCCGGTCATGGCCATAGCTGAACGATGCGGGGTTGACTTCGGCGGCCGCCAGCCCGATTCCGATGGAAAACACCATCGTTCCGTGCGCAATGCGCTGGCCGAAGGGCGTTTTTGCCGCGAACTCCGCATCGACATGGTGAGGAAAAAAGTCACCGGTGTGCCCGGCATGAACGACGATGTCGGTCTCGGTTATCGTGCGGGTCGGCGAAGAGCGCGTCGCCCCGATGGTGAATTGCTCGAAATAGACCGCGCCCGACATTCAGTGCCTTTCCTCCGCATGCAGGCATTCGCAATTGCTGCGGGCGCTCTTCAGGCGCCGGCGCTGTGCGGCCGTCTTCGGTCGCTGCGAATGACAGGAATTCGGATCTCCTCCCGAAATCGTGTGATTTAGTGTTAGCGCTATCAAAAACGATTGTCAATCGCCGATCGAACGTTCCCACCTATGCGCTTCCACGCCTGAGAAGCTGAAGCGGCACGATGGTCCGCGACGGCCCCTTGGTGGTTCCGTCCAGCCTGGCCAGGATGGCATTCGCGGCAAGGACGCCTATTTCCTCGAAGGGAACCGAGACCGTGGTCAGTGACGGCACGACGGCATCGGCGAAATCGTAGTTGCCGAAGCCGCAGATCGCCAGTTGCTCCGGCACGCGGATTCCGCGACGGTTGCATTCGAGCAGGGCGGAGATTGCCAGGTTGTCGGCGCTGAAGAAGATCGCCTGTGTCAGCGGATCGATGGCGAGGACGCGATCGAGGCCACGAACGCCGTCGCCAGCCGGCATCGGCAGGGTGAGTTCGACCCGGGCGACGGGTGCCAGTCCCTCTTCATTCAGGCGGGAGCGCAGGCCGTCGAAACGCGCATTCGAGCGAAAGTCCTGGTTCCTCCGTCCGCCGACATAGGCAATGCGCGTCAGGCCGCGACTGCGGAAAAGCTCGGCAACCCTTCGGCCGGCCTCGAAGTTGCTGAAGCCGATGGACGTGTCCATGGCGGCATTGTCGCCGTCGAAGGTCTCGACGACCGGAACACCGCTGTTCCTGAGAAGCTGACGGGTCAGGTCGGTGTGCTGGGTGCCCGTCAGGATGAAGCCGTCCGGTCGCCGTTCGAGGAAGGACTGGACCAGCCGTTCCTCGCGCAGTTCGGAATAGTCGCTGTGGCCGATCACGACGGAAAAGGAATGCTCCTCGAGTACGCGCACGATGTGGTGGACTTCCTGCGCGTAGACGGTGGCCGAAAGGCTCGGGATGATAACGGCCACGATATGGCTGACGCTCGACGCCAGCAGCCGGGCAGCGCTGTTCGGAATGTAGTTCAGGTCCCGGATCGCCTGTTCCACGAGCTTGCGGGTCTCGTCCGCGACGAGTTCCGGGCGGCTGAGAACGCGCGACACCGTCTGCGTGGACGTGCCCGCGCGCCGGGCGACGTCGACCATCCTGACCCCGCCGCTGGACAGGCGGCGGCTGCGTAGGCGCTTTTCTGGTGTCTCGGACATGAAGCCTCCCCGACCGAGATTCGCAGGAGGAATATCGGCGAACCCACCTTATCGCGGATTTAACGCTTTCAAAGCAAGGGCATGCCCGGCGGCAGGGGCGGCCCGAAAGGGCTAAGGTCGGGCGCCGCCGTCGGAAGGGTTCAACCCCTACGCGTTCGGCGCCACGACGGTCGCCACCAAGGGCCGCGTTGCCCGGCTGAGGGAATGCTTGCTCGGCCAATTCGACCCCGGCGCCCTTTCCACAACTGTGCGCATTCGGGCAATTCGGGCACTCTCTGAGCGGTACGGGGAGGCTGGAGGTTCTCGCAGGGTGGCGGTTGATTTGCCGATCAGGGCGCAGAACGCTGCGTCACAGTATTCTCCGGCATGCCACTTTTCGGCTGTGAGATTCTTCAACTGGTAGAAGTAGCTGTACTCTGTTAATTTATTTAGGTTGGAACAATGGTAGCGCTATGGAGGAACCTATGACGAGTCTTGTATATTTCATAGCAGCTCAATCAGAGAAGTTTATAAGAATAACTGATTTATTTTTTCCCGATCCAAAACCAGGTGATCCGAAATTATTAAAGACTGACGAGGCTACGCCTGTAAAAATAGAGGACTATGATGGAGTAACGGGTCGAATAAAAGTCGAGGTAAGTAGGGACAAGAAAACCTATGCGCCGCATTACGAAGTGAAGCGTGTCGAACATGGGGAGACATACTCGATAGACGACAGCAAGCTTCCAGCACAGAAGTAGCAACAGTCGGCGGCATCCTAGAGCCCTGTCTTACGAAATTGCGCAGCGGCTTCGTGTCCGCGAGATACGAGAAGCGAGCGCTCAAGGCACGTAACGCGAATCCGAACGGTCGCGACGGACTTCAGCGTCAGTTGCAATTTGCGCCATTGCCATTCGGCGACGACTAGCCGCCATTGCCCCCGCCACGATTCAGCCGACCACTGCGGTGCCCCAGCATGAAGCTGTTGCCGTAGGTGTTTGGATTACGGTTTCCGGGAAGATTGGAATTCAGGACGATCTCTTCGGCAAGGTCTGTACTTGTGGCAAATTCCATGACGGGCGTCTTGCTTGTGATCTGCCACATCGAGTATCCCAGATCTTCAAAGCCGCATCCAACTGCCGGAACCTCTGCCACGCCTGGCCGGAATACGAGCAGCTTTGGTTTGTCCAAGCGATAGCAGTGGCCTTCAAAGGCATATCCGTAGATTGCCGCAATCACCATCACTTCCGGGTCTGTCGGAGCGTCCGACCCGATCGGCACGATTGAAAGCCGGACGAAGTGGCCTTCGAACGGAAGATTAGCCGCCCTGTCCGTCGATTCGAGGTTCAGGGCAACACCGTATAGCGTAATCTGATCCGGCAGAAATCTCCGCGGGTTGGGTGCTGCAGGAATGTTGTCTGTCGTCATCGAATTTCTCCCTCTTTATCGCTTCGACGCCGACGAAATCTGTCGTCTGCGCCGACTGGCCGTCACGGCCCCGGTTCGTCATCGGCATGCGTTTCGCTTCATAAAATCCCGCGCCAGGCGAAGTTGTCGATGATGCTGCCGGCAAAACGGCTGCAGCGTCCATTCTCGGCCGCTACGATCATCGCCTCCGCCGCCCAGCGGTAGTCGAGTGTTTCCGGGTCAAGCTCTTCCCATGAGCGGACCAGCGTCTCGCCGACAAGGTCGCGCGCCTCTTCCAGCGCCGATTTCAGGGCAAAATGCCGGCCTTCGTTGCCGCTGAGCGAGACCGAAAGCTGCCGTTCCAGTTCATCTTCCGGCAGCTGGTTCCTGAGGTCTCGGAACTCGCGCGGATCGAGATCGGAAAGCTCGCGTTCGAAAAGCAGCACCTGGTAGATTTCAATCAGGACATCGAACAGCGCTCCGGCGAAAGGCTTGGAGAGATCGTGCACTTCTGCGCTGACGTCGCCCATCCGCAGCGAATGGCTGAAGAGCCGCACCTGCTTCTCGTCGGATAGCTCGCCGAAGCGATCAAGCTCGTTGGCGATCAGGAGGTTGCCGCGCGTCCGCCGCAGAAGCAGGTCGAGCGCCGTGTCGAAATGCAGCAGCCCGATGAGCCCGATGAAGTCGGCGACAGCCTCGTGATAGCCGTAGTATTCATGCGGAGGGTCGAACCGGGGGGCGCCCATCACGCCGAAGATGATCAGGTGCCCGATCTCGTGGGCGACTGAGTCGAAATTCAGCGCGAAGGGCTGCGGTTCGCCACGCGCCAGATCCTCCCCCATCTCCAGAAAGCCATAGCCCGACTGCGCGTTGTCCCAGTGCAGGCGCGGCACGATCTCGAGCCGGTTATAGGTCGGCTCGAAGAACCAGGGGATTTCGCGACCGAGGTAGCTCTCGCAGATGTCGAGCACGCGCCGGACGCAGGCATAGGCGTGTGCCGCCTCGAATTCCGGCGTGCCGACCGGAATCGTGTCGAAGTGACCGTCCGGGCCCGCCGTTGCCGGTGGCAGCAGGGCGCCGGCATAGGGAGGCAGGTAGGGAAACTGGTAGGGTTGCTTCTCGGTCCGCGGGGCGATCACGTACATCCGGTGGTCGGCCGGTCCCGGGCCGATCCGCTCGGGCGGAGTGGAAACCCAGATCGTCTCCGGACGCTCATAGCCGGGAATGAAAGGGGGCTGCGGGAAAACGAGGAAGCGCGTTCCAAGGCGGGAAACCGCGGTGCTCTCGCCAGACTGCCATTGTCCGGTAGAATCCATACTGGCGCCCCCGCCTTCTCCCCGTCGCAGGGGATGACCCGAAGTTATCCTTAAGTCATTTTACTGTTGTCTGCAAGTATTGTTGCAATATCGTCGTCCCAAAGCCCCGCCGCGTCGAGGTCATACGCCCATGCTTCGGTCAGCCGGAAGGGCGGGGTGTCAGGGCGTCGCAGGACCAACTCCGGGTAGCGGGAGAGCCTCGTCAGCAGTCCGAGCGCATCCTCGCGCTTGCGGTCGATCGTCCTGGAAGGGAGCCAGTCCGCGAGGC
The DNA here is from genome assembly GCF_025780115.1 of Rhizobium sp. TRM96647. Taxonomy (NCBI): domain Bacteria; kingdom Pseudomonadati; phylum Pseudomonadota; class Alphaproteobacteria; order Hyphomicrobiales; family Rhizobiaceae; genus Rhizobium; species Rhizobium sp. TRM96647. Next base: position 97,057 of record NZ_JAOXHF010000014.1, on the reverse strand, counting down.
GATCCAGCGCGTCAGCGGATACAGGAAGCAGCATGGATCTTGCGTCCGCGAGCAGGCGCGCATAGCTGCGATCGACGAAGTGCATGCTGCGTGCCTGCGCTTCGAGTGTGCGCTGCTCCGGCACGGTCAGGATCCCGGCGCGTGCCGCGCGGCGCAGCGTCAGGCGGATGTTGATCAGCGCCTCGCTCAGCGGCGCCGCACCAAGGGCCGGCGGGCACATGGCCACCGCAACCTCGTCGTCATCCGCCAGGGGCGTGAGCGCGTACCACCGGTAGATGAAGCCGTGGCCCTGCATGCCGACCGCGGCCAGTTCTGCCGCCCGGAGTGCGCCCATGCTGGCTGCCCCGAACATCGGGATGCCTTTCGCAAGCGCCCAGAGGATCTCCTTGTGACGGACTGCGGGGGCCGTTGCGAACGAGCCGTCGATCAGCACGATCGCTCTTGGCGCATATGTCCGCACCGCGCGCACGACGGAGCCTTGCTCTGCCGGCGGCAGATAGACCGCATCGAGAATTTCGGCTGCTTCGGCGCGCCGCAATGTCGGTCCGAGGAAGACGACCAGTTCGCCAGCCATCGCCTCACGCTCCGCCGAGATCTTTGAGTGGCGGTACGACGAGACGGACAACCTCGATGTCCGGATCCTTGCCGCTGTAGAGAGGCACCACGAGTGCCGCGAGCGCTCCGGCCGCCTTGAGCGCATCGAGCAGGGCCGCCAGCGCAGCAGCGCCGGACGCGGGCTCGTCGCGCTCGGCGGGAAGTGCTGCCGTCTCGCCTGGCGACCGGAACGCGCGCCGGCGCGCATCCAGATATTCGCGATCATGGCGCTCGGGATAGGACATGCGGGTAATGTCCTCACGCCCGCCGGCCAGCGCCGTCACCCGTGCCTGTGCCGCTTCCGTCAGCGCCGCCGCCAGCGCGCGGTCATAGGTGAAATCGCACGCGAACCCCTCACCCGGCATCGGCGCGATCTCCCGATGGCCCTCGGTCTCGATGACCTGACAGCGAAAGACGGGCAGATCATGGTCGGTCGGGACCAGCCAAATGCCTGCGACAAGATCCGATGCCGAAAGCCGGTTCAAGGCCCGCGACGCCAGTGGTCCACTGATGCTGGAGGGATCGATCCGAAGCTCGGGGTAGGAGCGTGGATAGCGCTCCGCCGCTGCGACGCCCGCCCTCTCCAGGACCTCGAGCGCCGCATGGATGATCGCCGCAAGCGTGGTCCGACCGGCGGCGAGCCCCCGTGTCGAGCGTGGAAACGCTATCGGATGTGGCGAAGGAAGCGTATAGACCGTATCGACCATCGCGACGGGAACCGGCAGGATGCGCGCGGTGAAGAGGTCGTAGCCCTCCGTCCAGCCGAGTTGCAGCTGGTCCCAGCCGGCATCGAAGCCGTGCACGCGGCAACCGGCGTAGAGGTTGCGAACCTCGTCTCCCAGATCGCGTGCGCTGGCGACCTCGATGCGCTCGGGTGCGATCCGCTCCGCCGCCCAGCTCTCGATCGCCTCCATCAGGGCCGATGCCGCAGCCTCGATGATGTTGGCGCCCTTGCCCTGGGAGACGGCGTTGGACAGCGAAAGCGGCCGCACCACCTGGGCCACCGCGACGCCGGCGCGATCGAGCCGGGTCAGCGATCCGACGCGCGTGATTCCGAAGCGCCGGCGCGCGGACAGAAGCGCACGGACGAGTTCCTCGGTGGCGTCCGGGTCCCGTCCCCGGAAATGGCTACTGGCACCGATTTCCCGCTCGAGGCGCGCTCCCAGTTGAGCGGCCGTTGCCGCATGGGCCCCGCTCATGCGTCGGGTGCCGTAGCTTTGATTCCAAGCCGCTTCAAGTCGAGGCGCGCACGCGTGACGAGCGCCGAAGCGTGCTGCTCGGTCGCGACCTGCAGTGCACGGCCAAGGTCCAGCGCGATTGCCTTTTCCGGCTCCTGGCGAGCATGGCGAAGAAGGGCCCGCTGCCGGAGTAGCTCTGCGAGCCAGAAGACCTGGCCGCTGCCGATCGAGGCATCGATCGCGCCGTCCAGGATGGACAGGGCCTCGTCGTTGCGTCCGGTTCGCTCGAACAGTTCCGCCCGCATCCCTTCATAGACCGGCGCGCCCTCGTAGGTGGCGATCTCGCGCTGTCGTTTCAGTCCGGCCTCGAATTCCGCCAGCCCGGCTTCCGCATCCTTGCTCAGGCCGCGCGCCCAGGCGCGAAACAGCGCTGCCTTGGCGAGGACGCCCGGTACGGCTTCGGCGAGTTCGGCGATCCTGTTCGCAGCCGAAATCACGCCGGCATGATCGTCCCGATAGCGCTTCAACTCGATATCGAATTCCAACGCATGAAGGAGGCTGTTCAAATGGTTGACGTGCTCGGCCCATTGCTTCGCCGCGTTGATGCTTTTCGACGATCCGGCGTCGTCGCCGATGAACCAGAGGGAGAAGGCCCGTTCGCCCAGGCCGCAGACCCGCGCATCGTGGCCGCCATAGCGGCCGCGGCTGAAGCGCGCCCGGCTCTCGTCGTAGAGCCTGAGGCCGTCCTCGACGCATTTCAGGCAGTGCAGATGCCGTCCGGCGTCTTCGTTCGTCGCCCAGGCGCAATGAAGCGACTGAAGCCGGACCTCGGGATCGGCCGAGCCTTCGAGGTCGCGGACGAGGATGTCGGAGCGGGCGCGCTGCGTCTCGTAGTCGGGCGCTGTGAACCACCAGCCCCAATAAAGCGGGAACCATTTCGCGCGATCCTGGTCCTTGTGTTCGGCACATAGCGATACGCCCCGTTCGTAGATCGAGCGGGCTTGCTCGCCCCCCCGCCCGAAGAGCGCCGCAGCAACCGGCCCGCGGATCGCGAGAAGGCGAAGCATCAGGTCATCCGCGTCGTCGCCTTTTCCCGCCTGCGCAAGCTGCCTCTCGGCAGCGTCCAGCAAATGCTCGGCTTCGTACATGGCCGATCGGAACCCACAGGCCTCGGCCGCCTGAATTCCGTAGCGCGCCGCCTCGAGCGGCTGGCCGGCCAGTTCGAAGTGCCACGCCATGGTTTCATCGGGGAGCGGTGAAACCGAACCTGCCTGGACAAGGCGGGCGATGCGCCCGTGGATTTGCCGCCGTTCCGATTTCAGGAGGCTGTCATAGGCTGCCTCCTGGATGAGGACGTGGCAGAACCGGTCGTTTGCGCCCGCGGCCTTCCGCCGCAAGATGCCGGCGTGAACGAGCTTCTCGAGCGCCTCGTCCAAGGAAATGGGAAGCTGCTCGGGTTCCATGACGGCAACGAGGAGCTTCCGACGGAACTCCCGCCCGATGACGCTCGCGATTTGCGCAACGCGCCTCAGCGGTCCAAGATCGGCGAGCCGGGTCGAGATGAGGTCGCGCAAATTGATGACGCCATCGCGGAGCGGCGCTTCCCATCCGGCCCGATCCTGGGCGCCGTCCTTCGCGCGTTCCCTGAGCAAAAGGGCGAGCTGTTCGGCAAACAGAGGCACGCCGTCGCTCTTCTCATAGACAAAGGCGGCAAGCCCCTCCGGCGGCGGTGTCTCCCAGATGCCCTCGATCAGTTCCGAGGTGGCTTCAGCCGTGAGGCCGGATAGCGGCATCGCGAGAACGTTCGGATCGTCCAGGAGATGTTGCTCGATGGCGTCGCGGGACGTTGCAAGGGTCAGGACAGGCCTTGCCGCGATCCATTCAGGCAGGCGAGCGACAAGCGCACTCGTGAGCGTGTCGGCCCAGTGGAGATCTTCGATCACGATCAGGAGGGGTTTCGACACGGCGGTGGAGGTCAGCACGGCAAGCATGGCCTCGACGGCGCGGGCCCGGATTTCCTCGTCGGAAAGATCGATCGACCAGGTCTCGTCGGACGATTCCTGCGCCTTGCCGAGCATCAGGAACGCAACGATCCCGGCATCGAGTTCGCCCACCTCGCAACTGAGGGATCGCAAGTAACGGACGATCGCATCCCGGTCCGGTTCGGCCTGCCTGCTCGCCTCTGCGACAAGCTGCCTGATGAGCTCCAGGAAGGGATGAAGCGGTTTGGTGCGGCCCCGGGGCTGGCACTGGAATACGACCGTGTCCACGCCCTGCCTTTCAAGGCCGCGACGGAACTCGGTGATGAGCCGCGATTTCCCGATGCCGGCGTTGCCATGCAGGAACACGAACTGGCCGTTGCCGCCGATGGCCCGGGTCCAGCGTCGTTGGCACAGTCCGATCTCCTCGTCGCGGCCGACCAGGGGCGTCGAGACACGCCGGGACGCCGTGAAGCGATCGGGTGGCTGCCGTCGGGCAATCGGTCGCCATAACGCGACCGGCTCGTCGAAACCCTTGATCTGCCGATGCCCGATTTCCTCGAATTCAAACGTTCCGGTGGTCAACCGATAGGTCGCCTCCGAGACGGCAATGCCGTTCGGCGCGGCCTCGGACTGGATGCGGGCGGCGAGTGCAGGGGCAATGCCGATGACCTCGGTATGTTGGGGTAGCGTCGGATTTGAAGCATCCGCGAGGACGACCACGCCGGTGGCGACGCCGACCCTGACTTTCAGGCTGGATCCGAACTGCTGCTCGCATCGCTCGACGATCTCAAGGGCCGAGACGAGCGCACATTCGGCGGCATCCTCGCTCGGCTGGGGAAACCCGAAAAAGGCACAACCGCCATCACCCTGGATCCATTCAAGGTAACCGCTGTTGTTCCTGATGACCGCGGCCGCCTCGTTGTGGAGCGTCCGTTGCATGTCGCCGAAATCTTCAGGATCAAGCTGGTGCAGCAAGGCGGTCGAGCCAACAATGTCGTAGAAGAGTGCGGTGACCTGCCTGCGTTCTCCCGAAAGGGCACCGGTATGTATTTGTCGACCTGCTTTGGACATCGAACAGCCCGCAAGATTTTAACACTGCCACGAATGCCGCAGCACTATCGTATCCAAACTCAATCTCGACCGCGAGCCCCAGTGGCGAACAAAAATCATGTTGTATTGTCGTGGAAAGGACACGTCCACTCGCCCAGATTATCGGACGATTCTCATCGCAACACACATCATGACACGATGTCGTAGAGAAAGCGCAGGCAAACGGTCATCAGGAAGAGGCCGAAGAACAGCTCGAGTTGTCGCTTCTCCAATCCATGGGCCGCCCGAACGCCGAAGCGCGTGGTGAGGAATGACGTCGGCAGCATGAGCAGAAAGCCGAGAAGCGAGACATAGCCGAGTGCATCCGGCGGCAAACCCGCCTTGCCCCAGCCGGCAAAGACATATCCAATGGCTCCGGGTATCGATATCAGCACGCCCACGCCTGCCGACGTGGCGACCGCACGATGGATCGGTGTGCCGAAGAGCGACAGGATCAGGTTCGAGATCGCGCCGCCGCCAATTCCCATGAGGGAGGAGAGGAAGCCGATCGTCACGCCGAACAAGCGCATCAGGCCCGCGCCCGGCAGGGTGCTTGCAACGCTCCAGCCGGAACCGCGCAACATCCGTACCGAGACCACCCCGGCGACACCGATGAAAACGAGCTTGAAGACCCAAGGATCGGAGTAGCGTGCGACCACCGAACCGATGCAAACCCCGAGCAGGATCGGCAGCGCCCACTGCCGAAGTGTCTTGATGTCGATCGCACCGCGCAGGTAGTGGCCGCGTGCCGACTGCAGGGACGTCGGCACGATCAGCGCAAGCGAGGTGCCGACCGCAAGCGGCATTCGCACCGCATCGTCGATGCCGAGAAGGCCGAAGGCCTCGTAGAGCACCGGAACGGAGACCGCGCCCCCGCCCACCCCGAAAAGGCCGGCGAGGAAGCCGACTGCGGCTCCCGCAACAAGAAGCAGGCCGCCAAGGGCCAGAAGCGTCTCCAGATCGAATGGCATGTTGATTTATTTCCTGCTTGCAATGGTAGGATCAGACGTCCGACATCGTCTCTTCGTAAATTTTCAGGGTCAGCAGGTATTGCCCTTGAAGGGCCTCCACGGCTCGCACCGTCTCGCCCGCCAGTGCGGCATCCACGATCGCCTGATGTTCTTCGATGCTGCGCCGGCGCGGATGGGTGTTCGCCATGGAGATGAAGCGGTACCGTTCGCTGAGCAGCATGAGTTCTTCGGCAAAGCGCAGAAGATGCCGTGAGCCGCAGTTGGCGATCAGGGCCCGATGAAATATGCGATGGCGTTCTTCCCAAATGCTGTTGTCCGGCGCCGGCATCCCCGGTTCCGTATGCTCGAAATAATGTATCGGCGTATTACGGAGACGGTGATTGGCGAGGATCACCGCGTCCTCCCAGGCTTCCGTCCGGTTGCGGATCGATTCCTCCAAGGCCTTGCCCTCGACCCAGCAGCGGGTGTGGACGATGTCGCGGAAATCCTCCAGCGAAATAGGCGGCACGAAGAAGCCACGCAGATCCTCGCGATCCACCAGCCGTTCGGAAGAGAGCCGATTGAGTGCTTCGCGCACCGGATTGGTGCCCGCCGAATAGCGTTCGGCAATCTGGTCGATCAGGAGCTTGTGGCCGGGTTCGAGCACGCCCCGCACGATGTCTCGCTTCAGGGCGTGATAGACCGTCGTGGCTGCGGTCTCCTTTTCGACCCGCCGCGGCACTACGCGGCGGGGGGCACTCGTGCGGGTCGTCATCGGCTTTGACTTCCTATCCTATGCTTTCGGAACATGGCACCTGTACATCAACGCCGGTCGTCAATACCCGTGACCGACGCGCGATGCCAGAAGACAAGCCTGCGCTCGAGGACAACCACTGTCCAGAACACCAGGAAGCCGAGGACGCTGAGATACAGGATCAGCGAGAACACGCGCGGTGTCTGGAGCTGGCTTGCGGCCACGCGAATCAGTTCTCCAAAGCCCTTGCCGCCGCCGAGGAATTCAGCCGTGATGGCGCCCGCCATCACGCCGACCGCGCCAATCTTGAGGCCGGTGAAAATCTGCGGCAGGCCGGTCGGGATCTTCATGCGAAACAGTGTCTGCCAGCGGCTTGCGCCGAGTGTCCGGAAAAGCATGCGCGCATTCTCGTCCGCGGCGTGCAGCCCCGCCGCCGTCCCGACAACGATCGGAAAGGTGGCGATGAAGGCAGCCAGCGCAACTTTCGACGCTATGCCGAAACCGAGCCAGGCCAGAAAGAGCGGTGCGAAAGCGACCTTCGGCATGGTGTCGATGGCGACGAGATAGGGCAGTACGGCACGCTCGCCAAAGGCGGTTTCTCCCACCAGAACGCCCAGCGAAAAGCCGATGGCGATGGCGAAGAAGAAGCCCCAGAGCACTTCCTTTGTGGTCGTCCACAGTGCCGACAGCATGTAGCCGCCGGTCAGGATGTTCTTGCCGACGACGACGATGTCATGCCCCACTTCTGCGGGAGATGGCAGGATGATGCGCGAGACCACCTCGAAATGATGGACCGCCCACCAGGCGGCAATGACGGTGAACAGCAGCCCCGCCATGGCGACGACGCGGGGGATGCGATCGATCCAGGCGATCTGTTCGCTCCAGACGGTATCAGGAAAGACACCCGCCTCGACGGTGACCGGGCGGCCGAGAACGCGGGGGGCGGTTTCTGTATCGAAAGGTTTCATGCGGTCACGGCCCCTTCATCCAGCCGGCTGCGGATATAGCGGACATACTCGCCGAACTCCGGCGTCGTCATCATTTCAAGCGTCCGCGGCCGTGGCAGATCGACATGGACCGCCTCGAGGAATTTCCCCGGACGCGGCGACATGATGTAGACCACATCGGAAAGCAGCACGGCCTCCGGAATCGAATGAGTGATCAAGAAGGCGGTGGCGTTGCGCGAGAGGCAGATGCGCTGCAGCTCGATATTCATGAAATCGCGCGCAAGTTCATCGAGAGCCGAAAAGGGTTCGTCGAGCAGCAGGACCTGAGGCTCTGTGATCAGCATCCGGCAAATCGACGTGCGCTGTGCCATGCCGCCAGAGAGCTGGCGCGGATAGACCTTGTCGAAGCCCCTCAGGCCGACCAGTTCGAGGAGTTCCTGCGCTTCCTTGCGGCGTGTCTCGGCGGCAGCCCTGCCGTCACGAATACGGATCGGCAGCAGCACGTTGTCCAGCGCGGTCAACCACGGAAACAGCGTTGCCTGCTGGTACATCATGCCGATCTCGCGTCGCGCACCGAGGACGGGCTTCCCATCGAGAATGACGCTTCCCGTGGACGGTGGGGTCACTCCGGCCATGATCTTCAGCAGCGTGGACTTGCCGCACCCCGACGGGCCGATCACGGACGAGAAGGAGCCTTCGCGCAGATCGAGGTCGACGGGGTCGAGGGCGCGGATACGGCCGAATCCGAAGGATTTCGAGACATTGCGGAGCTGATAGACCGGTCGGGCAAGGGGGTGCCCGACCGTTTGCTCCGCCACGGGAGTGGCGCTTTGCATCATCTTATTTGGTCGCGTGCCAGGCGTCGATGAACTGGTTGGTATAAGCCGCTTCGAGATTGTCCAGCGGCTTGTCGAGGCCGCCACTCGCGACGAGGCTCTCCTGCCACTTCACCCAGGCGCCAGGCGGCATGTAGCCGAAGGGATCCTTGGGATCGACCGGCAGGGTTCTGCCCTGGATGGCGGTGAGCAGCGCATCGGCGAAGGCAGGATCTTCGCTCTCCTGCGGGTTGCCGGCAGCAACGTGTTTCAGCGTCGCCTCGCGGTTGGCCGGGTCGAGGCCGAATTTCGTTCCCCTCACCAGCGCGCGACCGAACCCTTCTATCGTCCCGGGATTGGCGTCGAGAAACGCCCGGGTCACCGCCCAACCGTTGCCGAAATAGTCGAGATAGGGCTCGGGCGTGATTTCGCGCAGCGGAATGCCGCGTGCCGAGATGATGGCCGCATCCGCAACGGCTGCCGCATAGGCGCCGACTTCCTTGTTGAGGAAGGCCGCTACCGCCGTGCCGCCGTCGCCGATGGCGAGAAACTGATAATCGGCACCGTCCTTCAAGCCCAGATCGTTCATGATGCCGCGGGTGAAGCCCACTTCGGCCCCATCGGCCGTTCCGACGCCGATCGTCGCGCCCTTGAGATCGGCAGGGACCTTGGCGGGGGATTCTTCCGGCACGACGAGGCCGAATACGGAGCGGCTGAAATGGTTATAGATGAAGACGACGTCTTCGCCGCGGGCGCGCGCGGCCAGAAGCGGTGCCGGGCCCGGCTGGCCGATATGCCCCTGACCGGAAGCAAGCAGTTGAAGCACGGAAGCCGAGCCGTTCACCGCCTCGACCTTCACGTTCAGGCCTTCCTCGGCGAAGTAGCCCACTCCCACGGCGACATGCAGCGGGTAGACGTTGATGGCAGACGGGTTGGGCACGACGATGGTCAGTTCCTTGACTTCCGCCGATGCGGGCGCCAACGCGCTCATCGCAAGCAGAAGGGCTGCGCCCATGCGCATTATTCCAATCATATCTTCCTCCCTGAAGGGCTTCGCGCCCGCAATGACCTCCGGACCGATACGGTGTTTTCGCCGTCCTGCCCGGCGTCAGGCCGGCTCCTCTTCCGGCTGACGGGAGGAGCTTGAAGCATACCTTATTCTCTGTCAATCACGAAATAATGTATGATTCATGTTGATTGTGAAATCATACATGCTAGCTTCTGACGGCGGTCGGGCCGGTTTCCTGCGTGAGGAGCGCGGGGCCGGAACCCGACGCGACAACGACCGAGGAGGAGACCAAACCGCATGAGCAGCCACGTCATCGACGCACCGAAAGCAGCCACGATTCCGGTCGTCGGCAGCGACAGGACATTCCCGGTTCGCCGCATCTACTGCATCGGCCGCAACTATGTCGCCCATGTCGAGGAGATGGGAGGAGACGCCGATCGCGATCCGCCTCTATTCTTCCAGAAGCCGACTGACGCCGTCGTCAACAGCGGTGCGACGATCCCCTACCCCACGAAGACATCGAACTACCACCACGAGGTCGAACTCGTCCTGGCGATCGGCAAGGGTGGACGCAACATTCCCGAAGCCGAAGCCGAATCGCACATCTGGGGCTATGCCGTCGGCCTCGACATGACGCGTCGTGACATTCAGGGCGGTGGCCTGCCATGGGAAATCGCCAAGTCTTTTGACCATTCCTTCCCGGTGGGGGCTATTACGCCCGTTTCCGAAACCGGCAGGATCGACAAGGGGCGGATCGAGCTGAAAGTGAACGGAAAGGTGACGCAGGAGTCCGATATCTCGCTGCTCATCTGGCGAATTCCCGAGATCATTTCCCGCCTCTCGGAATTTTTCGAGCTCCAGCCGGGGGACGTCATCCTGACCGGCACACCGCACGGTGTGGGGCCGGTGGTGCAGGGCGACACGCTGGCTGCCACGTTCGCCGGGCTCGCGCCGCTCGAGATTACCATCGGCGCTGCGGCCTGAACCGATGGGCAGGGCTGCCGATCTCGCCCAAATCCCGCCAGGCCTCCTGGATGAAATGGCCGGATTCGGGACGGCCACGCTCCACGAGGCCGCGGGCCGGATCGGCGCCCTGCCGGGCGCCATCGCACCTCTGGATCGTCGAATGAGGCTGCGCGGGCGGGCGTTGCCGGTCTTTTCACCGGCCGGCGACAATCTCGCCGTGCATCGTGCCATCGCCCTGGCGCAGCCGGGCGACGTTCTGGTGGTCAGCCACGGCGGCACGCTTTCGCACGGCCCCTTCGGCGACATTCTCGCCCTAGCGGCACAGACGCGCGGCATTGCAGGCCTCGTCATCGATGGCGCCGTTCGCGACAGCGACAGTCTTGTTGCGATGAACTTTCCGGTTTTTGCGCGCGGATGCTCGATCCAGGGCACGATCAAGCGCGATCCGGGCACAGTCGGCGTGCCGGTGCTGATCGGCACCGTCGCCATTCACCCCGGCGACGTGGTGATCGGTGACGCCGACGGAGTCGTCATCCTGCCGGCAGGACAACTGGCGGCCATTCATGCCGCCTCCATAGACCGGTTGGCCACCGAGGCCGACATGCGCGAGCGGATTGCAAACGGAGAGCTGACCCTGGACTTTCTGGGGTTGCGCAAGCTGTTGCCGGGCGACGTGTAGCCGCGTGGTCCCGCAGGATGGGCTTGCGTCGCAGGTCGTCCTTGCGCACAGTGACAGGGCATCATGCCGTGGGGCGCGCGAGCGCGGGATATTCATGACCGGACAGAAACAGGACCAGCTTCACGAGCGGATGACGATCCGTGGTGCGGTTGATTCGGCTTCCTTCGTTCCCTGGATCCGGCGTCATGCCGCCAAGCTCGGGCTTCGCCAGGAAATTCTCCATGCCGATCCCGGCCGGATCGAGCTCGACGTGGCGGGACCGGTCGAATTGATCGACATGCTGGAAATGGGTTGCTCGCTCGGCCCGATCGACGTCTGGGTCGAGACGATCACCCGCACGCCGGCCGCGGGCGGGACCGGCGGGTGAAATCGATGCTTCTTTTCGGGCGATTTTCTTGACTGCCTTTAATTTAATCAATATTGCCAATGTCGACTAGTTATGCAAACCTTGTCGCACCTTGGTAACAATGCTGTCGGCCGGCCTTGTCGATCAAGGTTACAGGTTTGAAATCGTTCAGGAAATAAATCATGCTGTCCGACCCGACGGGATCGTGGACGCCGGTCGTCCTTTCTGCCGATCTTCCCCCGGGAACCGTGGTGCCAGCGCGGACGCCAGCCGGGCCGATTGCGCTCTGGCGGAGTGCTTCGGGGCGTCCCTCGGCTTCGGCGGACCGATGTCCGCATCGCGGCATGCGCCTGTCCCATGGCTTCGTGCGCGGCGAGACGCTCTCGTGCATCTACCACGGCTGGAGCTATGGCCAGGCCGGAAACTGTCTGCGCATTCCGGCCCATCCCGGCCTGGCGCCGCCCGAGACGATCCGTGTGGCGACGCATCCGGTGGAAGAGATCGGCGGCGTCCTCTGGGTCGGGGTCGGTGAACCGACGACACAGCCGCCGCAGCTTGCCGGGCTCGTTCCCCTCCGTTCGCTGCAGGTTCGGGCGGGCGTTGCGGCGCTCGAGGCCGCAGCCGGCGCCAAGGCCGATGCGGACGGCCTGCTCGAGATGACGCAGGGTTCGCAGCAGATCCGGCTCCTGCTTGCCTGCCAGGCGCGCGACGAGACGTTGATCCATGTCCTGCTGGAGGGCGAGGGCAGCGTTGCAGAACGCATCGCCGCGTCGCGCGCGGTCGAGGCGCTGCGGCGCAAGGCCGAGGCGCTCGAGATGGAGAGGGACGCGCCATGACGCAGGACGCGATGATCGACGAATGGTATCCGGTCGGCCTCGTCAGCCAGCTCGACGGCAACGGCCGCAAGACGGCGCTGATGGGAGAGCCGATCGAAGTCGCATGCGATACGGACGGAGGTGCCAGGGTGACGTCCAAGGGGCGCGTGCTCCCCGTTCGTGTCCGCTACGGCCATGTCTGGACCTCTCTCGGGCAGCCGCCGAAGGAGCTTTTCGCCATTCCCGAGGCCGACCAGCCCGGCCGGCGCTTCGTCGATGTCGGCGTGGTCCGGGTGCGCTGCTCGCCGCTGCGCGCGGTGGAGAATTTCCTGGATATCGCGCACTTTCCCTTCGTGCACACCGACATCCTCGGCTCTGAGCCGCACACGGAAGTGCAGAACTACAAGGTCGAGATCCGCGAGGATGCGGACGAGGTCTGGGCCACGCAGGTGAAATTCTATCAGCCGCAAGCCGCCAGGTCGGCAAGCGGCGGCATCACCACGGAATACATGTACCGCGTGCCGGCGCCGACCTGCTCGGTGCTCTACAAGACCTGCCCGCCCCGGCCCGGCGAATGGGATGTGATCACGCTGTTCGTCCAGCCGCTCGCCGAGGACCTTTGCGACGTGTGGCCGTGGATGGCGCTCTTCGACGATGAGAGCTCGATGACCGACCTCATCCATTTCCAGCAGACGATCTTCCTGCAGGACCGGTCGATCCTGGAAAACCAGATCCCGCGGCTTCTGCCGCTCGATCCCGGCATGGAAATTCCGACCCGGGCGGACCTGACCTCGGTGGCCTACAGGCGGTGGCTGAAGCGCCGCGGCTACACATATGGTGCACAGCTGGTGGCACAATGAAGCTCTACGACTACATCCTCTCGCCAAGCTGCTACAAGGTCCGCCTGATGGCGGCGCTGGTCGGGGTCAAGCTCGATATCCGGCCGGTGGACTTCCACCCCGGCCTCGAGCATCGCGGCCCGGAATTCATGGCGCTCAATCCGGCGGGTTCCATCCCGATCCTGGAGGACGGCGACCTCGTCCTCACCGAATCCTCCGCCATCCTCGTCTATCTTGCCGCGAAGGCCGCGCCGGACTGGCTCGGCGGCGGTGCGGCGGAAGAGGCCGCGCGCGTGCAGCAATGGCTGTCGTTCTCCGGCCGCCTGACCGCAAGTCTCGGCGGCGCGCGCCTGCATGAGATGCTGCTGCGCCCCGGCGACATCGGCGCGCTGCAGGCGCAGGGGGTCGCCGCCCTTCGCGAGCTGGAGGCGGGCCTTTTCGAGCAGGGCCTGCGCGGCCAGCGCTTTCTCGCCGCAGACCGGCCGACGGTCGCCGATATCGCCTGCTTTCCCTATGTGGCGCTCGCCCCCGACGGCGGCGTCTCGCTCGATCCCTATCCCACGATCCGCCGCTGGTCGCGCGCGCTGCGCGCGCTCGATGCCTTCATTGAGATGCCCGGCATCCATCGGCTGCACGAGCTGAAGCCCGAACCGCACATCGAACCGGGCGAGGCATGATGGCCAGCTACCTTCTGAAGAATTGCGCGGCGGTCATCGTCGACGACGGCACCGGCCCGGCCGTCCATCGTAATGTCGATCTCCTGACGGAGGGCCCCGCCGTCGCCTCGATCGGCGAAGGGCTTGGTCGGGGCGAACTGCCCGCCGGGACGATCGTGCAGGATGCCACCGGCTGGTTCGTCTATCCGGGCCTCGTCAACACCCACCATCACTTCTTCCAGTGCTTCGTGCGCAACCGCGCCGAGCTCGACTGGACGAAGCTGTCGGTCATCGAATGGCTCGACCGGATCTATCCGGTCTTCTCCCGGCTGACGGAGGACTGCTTCTATCATTCCTCGGTCACGGCCATGGCAGAGATGATCAAGCACGGCTGCACCACGGCTTTCGACCACCAGTACAATTTCCCTCGCCATGCCGGCAAACGGCTGGTCGATCGCCAGTTCGAGGCGGCGGAACTGCTCGGCATGCGCTTCCATGCCGGCCGCGGCGGCAATACGCTGCCGAAGGCGGAAGGTTCGACCATTCCGGACGAGATGCTGGAGACGACGGACGAATTCATCGCCGACTGCGCCCGCCTGGTCGACACCTACCACGATGCGGGCCGCTTCGGCATGCGCCAGGTCGTGGTCGCGCCCTGCCAGCCGGTCAACTGCTACCGCGAGACCTTCGTTGAATCGGTCGCGCTTGCGCGCGATCGCGGGGTGCATATGCACACCCATGTCGGCGAGGGCGAAAGCCCGGTGATCGAAAGCCGCCACGGCATGCGTACGGTCGACTATCTCGAAGAACTCGGTTTTGCCGGCCCGGATGCCTTCTATGCCCATTGCTGGGAATTGACGCACGACGAACTGCGGAGGATGGCGGCAAGCGGTACCGGCGTGTCGCACTGCCCGGAGCCGGTCTATCTCGTCGGCGCCGAGGTCACCGACATTCCCGCCATGTCGGCCTTCGGCCTGCGGGTCGGCCTCGGCTGCGACGGCGCGGCCTCGAACGACAACTCCAACCTGATGCACTGCATCCATTCCGCCTACATGCTGCAGTGCCTGGCCGCATCGTCGCGCACCCATCCCGTCCCCTCGCCCGCCGATTTCCTCGGCTATGCGACGACGGGAGGTGCCGCCCTTCTCGGCCGTCGCGATATCGGCCGGCTGGCGCCCGGCATGGCCGCCGATCTCTTTGCGATCGACACGCGGCGCATGGACTATGTCGGCACGCGGCACGATCCGCTGAGCCTGATTGCCAAGGTGGGAATCGGCATGCCGACCGACATGACCATGATCAATGGCCGCATCGTCTGGCAGAAGGGCGAATTTGCCGGGCTCGACGAAGCCCGGCTGTTCGCCGAGGCCGAGGCCGCGCTCGCCACCGTCGAATTCTAAGAACCAGAAAAGGGAACTGACATGATGAACGACCTGACCCGCAGAACCTTGATGAAGGGCCTTGCCGCCACCGGGCTTGCCGGTGCGCTCGGAAGCCGGCTTGCGCTCGCCGCCGACGAACCGCTCGGCATCAGCCTCGTGCTGCCTTCGCCGGTCGGCGACGTCGGCTGGGGCCACGCGCTTGTGGCCGGTCTCGAGCCCATCAAGGCCGCATACGGGGACAAGGTGAAGGTCACCGTCCTGGAAAACATCCAGGAAGGCCCGGATGCCGACCGGATCATGAACAAGACGGTTGCCGACGGGAACAAGTTCCTGATCGCCGGCTCTTTCGGCTACCAGAACGGCGCGCTGCAGATCGCAAGGCGCGACCCGAGCGTCACCGTGCTGCATGCCTCCGGTTTCCAGGTGGCGCCGAATTTCTCGCCCTTTGCCGCCAAGTATTTCCAGGGCACCTACCTGCTCGGCATGGCCGCGGCGGCGCTCTCCAAGACCGGCAAGCTCGGCTCGGTCTCGGCCTTTGCCATTCCCGAACTGATCACCTCCGTCAATGCTTTTACGCTCGGCGCCCAGGCCGTCAATCCTGATATCGAGGTCTCGGTCGTCTGGGTGAATTCCTGGTTCGACCCGGCCAAGGAGCAGGAAGCGGCCAAGGCGCTGATCGCGCAGAAATGCGACGTGATCTTCTCCAACGCGCAGGATACGCCTTCCGTCATCGCGGCCTGCGAGGAAGCCGGCGTCTACGCCTTCAACCTCAATTCGTCGATGAAGAAATACGCTCCGAAGACCTATCTCGGCTGCGTCGCCACGGACTGGTCGCCCTTCTTCAAGGCCTCGGTCGATGCCCATCTCGCCGGCACCTTCAAGGGGGCCAACGCCTTTCTCGGCGTTGCCGACAAGGTGGTCGAGGTGGTGGACTGGAACCCGGACATCCCGGCCGACACAATGGCCAAGATCAAGGAGATGGAGGCGAAGATCGCCGACGACAGCTTCTCGCCGTTCACCGGGCCGATCGCCAAGGCCGACGGCAGCGAAGGGGTTACCGGCGGCGCCACGCTTTCGGACGCCGAGATCGTAGCAATGGACTGGCACGTCAAGGGCGTCGCCTCTCCCCTGCCGAAGTGATCCATGACCGCTCCGCTTCTGTCGCTGCGCGGCATCTCGAAGAGCTATGGAGAGATCCGGGCGAACCAGGGCGTCGACCTCGACGTGGCGCCGCGGTCGATCCATGCGATCCTCGGTGAGAACGGGGCGGGCAAGTCGACCCTGATGAAGCTCATCTACGGCGTCGAGCAGCCGGATGACGGAACCGTCGCCTGGCAAGGCGAGATCCTCAGCTTCGCCTCCCCTGCGGAGGCGCGGCGCAAGGGGATCGGCATGGTCTTCCAGCATTTCTCGCTGTTCGAGACTCTGACGGTCGTGGAGAATATCCAGCTGGTCGTCCCGGGCCGCAAGGCGGACCTCATCGATCGGGTGCGGGCGCTCGGTCGCGACTTCGGCCTCGAGGTTGATCCGCTCGCCGATGTGCATGCGCTGTCGGTCGGCGAGCGGCAGCGGGTGGAGATCATCCGCTGCCTGATGACCGATCCGAAGCTCCTGATCCTCGACGAGCCGACATCGGTGCTGCCGCCGCAATCGGTCGGCAAACTCTTCGAAACCCTGCGCCGGCTGCGCGACGGGGGCGTTTCGATCCTGTTCATTTCCCACAAACTGGAAGAAATCCGGGCGATCTGCGACAGGGCGACCATCCTGCGTGCGGGGCGCGTCACCGGGAACGTCGACCCGCGGGAGCACGACGCCCATGACCTCGCCCGCATGATGATCGGCCGCGACATGCCGGAGCCGATGCCGGCGCTGCCACGGCCGGGCGGCGACAAGCAGCTCGAGATCGTCGGGCTGGACTACCGGTCCGACGATCCCTTCGCCGTTCCGCTCTCCGACATCAGCCTGACGGTGCGGGCCGGCGAGATCCTGGGCATCGCCGGGATTTCCGGCAACGGCCAGGGCGAACTGGCAGCGCTGATCTCGGGCGAGACGCGGCTGCCGCGCGAGGCGAGTGATCGCATCTTCATGATGGGGCAGGATGTGGGCGCGCTCGGCGCCGCAGCCCGCCGCAGGCTCGGATTCGCCTTCGTGCCGGAGGACCGGCTCGGGCGCGGGGCCGTCCCTGAAATGTCGCTGGTGCTCAACAGCCTGCTGACGGCGCATCCGCTCGGCCTCAAGCGTCACGGCCTCGTCGACCGGGCCAAGGCCGATGCCTTCACGAAGGACTGCATCAGCCAGTACGACGTTCGCACGCCCGGACCGGATGCGGAGGCCGGCGCCCTTTCCGGGGGAAACCTGCAGAAATTCATCGTCGGCCGCGAGATCATGCTGGCGCCGCGGCTGCTGTTCGTCGCCCAGCCGACCTGGGGCGTCGACATCGGTGCGGCTTCTGCCATCCGCAGGCGACTCGTGGCGCTGCGCAACGAGGGAATGGCCATCCTCGTCATTTCCGAGGAGCTCGAGGAACTCTTCGAACTCTGCGACTTCATCCAGGTGCTGTATCACGGCACGCTCAGCGCTCCGCTCGTCACGCGCGATACGCGACCCGAAGAGATCGGACGATACATGATCGGGGCGCATGCCGCCGCAGCGAAGGTTCTCGCATGAGCACCCCGACGACCGCCTTCCTTCCCACCCTCGTTCGCCGGGAGCGCGCGTCGCTCTTGGCGACCCTCATTGCGCCGCCCGCGGCACTTGCCGTGGCCACTGTGGTCAATCTCGGCCTCTACGTGCTGATGGGCCGCGACCCGGTCGCCGTCCTGCATGCGATGCTGCTCGAGCCCTTCCTGTCCTGGGCGTCCTTCTCCGAGGTGCTGCTGAAGGCAGGGCCTCTCCTGCTGATCGCGCAGGGGCTGGCGATCGGATTCCGGGCGAAGGTCTTCAACATCGGCGCCGAGGGGCAGTTCATCCTCGGCGCGATCTTCGCCTCTTCCATTCCCGTCTGGTTCCCGCAGGCGACGGGCCAGTGGATCTGGCCGCTCATGCTGCTGCTCGGCGCGATCGGCGGGGCGCTATGGGCATCGATCACCGCGTTCTGGCGCGTCAGGCTCAATGCGAGCGAGATCCTCGTCTCGCTGATGCTGAGCCTCGTCGCCGCGCAACTGCTCTACTACCTGCTGCTCGGGCCGTGGAAGGATCCGGCCGGCTTCAATTTTCCGCAATCGGTGATGTTCCAGTACGACGCGATGGTGCCGATCCTGTTTCCCGGCACCCGGGTCAACGTCTCGCTGATCCTTGCGGTCGTCCTGTCGCTGGCGGCTTGGGTGTTCATGCAGAAGAGCTTCACCGGCTACAAGCTCCAGGTGGGCGGGCTGGCGCCGCGTGCTGCCGGCTATGCGGGTTTCAGCGAGGGACGGGCGATCTGGCTGTCGCTGCTGATCGGCGGGTTCGCCGCCGGACTGGCCGGAGCCGCCGAGGTCGCCGGGCCGCTCGGCCAGTTGCAGCGCTCGATTTCGACGGGCTACGGCTATGCGGCCATCATCGTCGCTTATCTTGGCGGCCTGCACCCGATCGGCATCATCGTCTCCGCAATGGTGATGGCGGTGCTCTATATCGGCGGCGACAACGCCATGGTGTCGGCCAATCTGCCGATCGCCGCGGTCCGCGTCTTCCAGGGCAGTCTCCTGCTCGCCTACCTCGTCGCCGTCGCCTTCGTCCGATACCGCCTCGAATGGCCCCGTGCCGCCCACCGGAGCCCGTCATGAACGCAATCGAGTTCATTCTTGCGGGCATGCTCGCCGCGGCGACGCCGTTTCTTCTCGCCGCCCTCGGCGAAATGGTGGTCGAGCGTGCGGGCGTCCTTAATCTCGGGGTAGAGGGCATGATGGCGCTCGGCGCGGTCATCGCCTTCATCATTGTCTACCACGGCGGCGGCCATGTCCTCGGGTTCATCGCCGCCGGCCTTGCCAGCGCGGTCCTCTCCCTCCTCTTCGCCGTGATCGCGCTCGGCTTCCGGGCAAACCAGGTGGCGACGGGCCTCGCCATCGGCATCCTTGGCCAGGGGCTGTCGGCGCTGTTCGGCAAGACCTATGAGAGCCTCACGGTGACGGGGCTGCCGAAACTCGCCATTCCCGGGCTCTCGGAAATCCCGGTCGTGGGCGGCCTCTTTGTTCAGGATGCCGCCGTCTGGCTGTCCCTCGTCGCGACACTGGGCATCTGGGCGGTCTTCGCCTTCACCAAGGTCGGTCTCGTCATCCGCGCCATTGGCGAGAACCCGAAGGCCGCGCACGCGATCGGCTACCCCGTCATCGCGGTCCGCGTTGCCGCCGTCGCCTTCGGCGGGGCGATGGCGGGCTTTGCCGGCGCCTATGCCTCGGTGGTCTACACGCCGCTCTGGGCCGACGGCATGATCGCCGGCCGCGGCTGGATCGCCATCGCGCTCGTCGTCTTCGGCACCTGGCTGACAGGGCGGATCTTCCTCGGGGCCTGCCTGTTCGGTGCGGTGTCGCTGATGGGACTTGCAGCCCAGGCCACCGCGCTCAACGTGCCGTCGCAGCTTCTGTCGAGTCTGCCCTATATCGTCACCATCGTCGTGCTCGGCATCATTTCGGCGGACCGGCGGCTCCTGAAGCTGAACGGCGTCGCTTCCCTCGGCGAACCGTTCGAGCGGTAGCCAGGCTCTCGCTTTCTTTGTTACCGTTTGTCTTTTCGGGAAAACCGGATTCCACTTTTCCCTGACAAACTCTAGTCGAGGGTCCGCACGAGCTTGACCAGCCAGTCGACGAAGACGCGCACCTTGTTGCTCAGGTGGCGGGTCTGCGGATAGACGACGTAGAGCTGGAGCGGTTCGCAGGTCCAGTCCGTCAGGACCGGCACCAGCCGCCCGTCGGCAAGCGCCTCGCGGGCCATGAAGAGAGGCACCTGCGCCACGCCGAACCCCGCCAGGATAGCGGTCATGTAGGTGCGGGCGTCATTGGCGGACACGACGTAGCGGGGCACGATTTCCTTCGTCTCGCCGTTTCTGGTGAATTCCATCGGCAGGATCCGTCCGGCCTGGGCCTGGAGGTAGCCGACGGCGAAGTGGTCGTCGCGCGTCAGGTCTTCCGGTTCCGACGGCAGGCCGTTTCTTTCGACATAGTCAGGCGACGCGCAGGTGATCATCTGCATCTCCGAGACCTTGCGCGCGATCAGCGACTGGTCGCTGGGTGTTCCGGCGCGCAGGGCGCAATCGACGTTCTCGGCGATATAGTCCACCAGGCGGTCACCGACGCCGAGGTCGATATGGATCTGCGGGTAGCGCGTGTGAAAATCGCATAACGCAGGAACGACCAGAAGGTCGGCGAAGGCGCCGGCCATCTCGACGCGCAGGCGACCGGACGGCTGGGCCTGCGAATGGGAGAGCGATCCGTCCAACTCCTCGATTTCGGACAGGATCTGCGTGGCCCGTTCGTAGTAGAGCGCGCCGTCGGTGGTCACCATGACCCGCCGCGTGGTACGGTTCAGAAGCGTGGTGCGCAGGTGCGCCTCCAGTCCCTGGATGAGATTGGTGACGGTGGTCTTGGGCATGTTGAGAGCGGTGGCGGCGCGCGAAAAATTGCCCGTTTCCACCACCCGAACGAATACCCGCATCGCTGAAAGCTGGTCCAAGTCCGCAGTCCTTTTCGCTGCAATGCACTATTATTCGAAATATGGAACAGTGATGCCCATATTTTTGCCCTTATCCGGACGGGCTGGAATAATCATATGGGATTCAAGTTGAGCAGGCACCCTTCCCTTCCGGAAGCAGGTTGTATGCGAAAGGCCAGAGCCATGAACAGCGAATGGCGGGACATGGAAGTCGACGGTGCGGCGGAGCGCTACATGCCGATCCGCATCTACGACAGTGCCACCCGCACAAAGGCGCCACCGCTCGTCCTGTATTTCAGCGGCGGCGCCTTTCTGGACAGAGATAGGAATGGCGAAAGCCCGATTGCAAGGTCGTTCGCCAATTCCGGTGCCGTCGTCGTCGAGGCGGACTATGCAAAGCCCTCGGAGAACGTCTTTCCGAAGGCGCTCGAGTTCGCCTTTTCGGCGTTGCGTTGCCTGAGCGGCAAGCGCAAGCAGTTCGGCAGCCAGCGTTCGCTGCTGCTCGTCGCCGGCGAAGAGGCCGGCGGCAACCTGGCGGCGGGCGTGGCGCTGAAGGCGCGCGACCAAATGCCGGGCGAGATCGACGGCCAGATCCTTCTGTCGCCGCTGATCGACCCGCTGATGGCCACGGCCTCCTTCCGCGAGGCGGACGGGGCCGGAATGCGGGAAAGGTGGACGGAAGGCTGGAACCACTATCTCGGTTCCGGCGGGGGGTATTGCCACCCCTATGCCGCGCCGGGCCACTGTTCGCGTTTGTCAGGAGTGGCTCCCGCACTCATCCTGACGTCTGCGGACGACCCGCTGCGGGACGAGGCGGCCGGTTACGCCGCTCGCCTCTCGGCCGCCGGCGTCAGAGTAAAGAGCCGCATACTTCCGGCCTGCAGGGGCTGGACGCAGATATACGGCGCGGACCGGGCGGAGGGCTGTGCGCCCCCGGACGAACTGCGCAGGGAATTTGAAGACTTTATCGGGGAACTGCAGAGCAGGACCTCCTGATTTGAGACAAGAGACCGGTCCTATCTAGGACTTCAAGGAGATAGCCATGTCGTCGAACAAGAGACGCTGGGCCCTGTGGGGCGCCGGCCTGGGGATTTTTGCGTCCGTTTCCGGCGCAGCCTTGCACCTCGATCTTACCCCGGATGCGCATGCGACGCCCGAGGCCGCCGCCCCGGCCCCGGCTGTGCCGGTCACCGTCGTCGCCGTCCAGCCGCGCAGCGTCACCACCTGGCAGGAGTTTTCCGGCAGGCTGGAGGCGGTCGACCGGGTGGAGGTCCGCTCTCGCGTCGCCGGTGCCATCCAGTCGGCACATTTCCGGGAAGGTGCGCTCGTCAAGGCCGGCGACCTGCTCGTGAAGATCGACCCGGCGCCCTTCGAGGCGGCGGTTGCCCAGGCCGAGGGCCTCCTCGCCTCGGCTCGCGCCAAGCTCGACCTCGCCGACACGGAACTCGAGCGTGGCCGCAGGCTGGTCGCGAAGAACACGATTTCCGACAGCGACTTCGCCCAGCGCCAGAGCCTTCGCAGCGAGGCGCTGGCCAACCTGCAGGCGGCCGAGGCGGCATTGACCACCGCACGCCTCGATCTCGGCTATACCGAGATCCGCGCGCCGATCTCCGGGCGGGTCGGCAAGCTGGAGATCACCGCCGGCAACCTCGTCGCCGCAGGGTCGGTCTCCCCGGCCCTGACGACGCTGGTCTCCTCCGGCCCGATCTATGCGAGCTTCAACGCCAACGAGGAACTGGTGGCGCGCACGCTCGCCGAGCTTCCCGGGACCGAGGCCGGGCTTGCTGCGATCGACCAGGTCCCGGTCGAGATCGGCACGCTTGGCGACGAAGGCACCCCGCTCGTCGGCAAGCTCCAGCTCATCGACAACGAGGTGGATGCGCAAAGCGGCACCATCCGCGTCCGCGCCGTCTTCGACAATCCCGGCAACCGTCTCATCCCCGGCCAGTTCGTCCGCATCCGCCTGGGCGAGCCGAAGGCCGAGGACCGGCTGATGGTCAGCGAACGCGCCGTCGGCACGGACCAGGACAAGAAGTTCGTCTTCGTCGTCGATGACGGCAACACCGTCACCTACCGCCAGGTCCAACTCGGCGCGTCGGTGGAGGGCATGCGCATCGTCGAGAAGGGTCTTTCGCCTGGCGACCGGATCATCGTCAACGGCTTGCAGCGCGTCCGCGCCGGCGTCGTCGTCGACCCCCAGACGGAAGTCGCGGCAGCCCAGTAGCCTCACAGTAGCTTCCAGGACCGGCGGGCCGCGCCCGCCGGCATTCCCGATCTTTCCACTTTGCCTGTGGCCGCCGGCCGCAAGCCGGGGACCTTGCGTCCCTTGTCCAGCCCTTTGGAGAGGGTATCGCCATGAATATCTCACGGTTCTTTGTCGACCGCCCCGTCTTTGCTGGCGTGCTGTCGCTGCTGATCGTCATCGCCGGCCTGATCGGCATGCGGTCCCTGCCGATCTCGGAATATCCCGAAGTCGTTCCGCCGTCCGTCGTTGTCCGGGCGACCTATCCTGGCGCCAACCCCAAGGTGATCGCCGAGACGGTCGCGACACCGCTCGAGGAACAGATCAACGGCGTCGAGGACATGCTCTACATGTCGAGCCAGGCGACCGCCGACGGTGTCATGACGCTGACGGTGACCTTCGCGCTCGGCACCGATCCCGACAAGGCGCAGCAGCTCGTGCAGAACCGCGTCAGCCAGGCCGAGCCGCGGCTTCCGAGCGAAGTGCGCGCGCTGGGCATCACCACCGTGAAAAGCTCGCCCGACCTGATGATGGTGATCCATCTCAGCTCGCCCGACGACCGCTACGACATCACCTACCTGCGCAATTATGCCGTGCTCAACGTCAAGGACCGGCTGGCCCGTATCGACGGCGTCGGCCAGGTGCAGATCTTCGGTTCCGGCGACTATTCCATGCGCGTGTGGATCGATCCGCAGAAGGCCGCCGAGCGTGGGCTTGCGGCAAGCGACGTCGTGGCGGCGATCCGCCAGCAGAACGTTCAGGCCGCAGCCGGCGTGATCGGCGCGTCGCCGAGCGTCGACGGGCTGGACCTCCAGCTCTCTGTCAACGCGCAGGGCCGCCTGCAGTCGCCGGAGGAATTCGGCCGCATCATCGTCAAGAGCGGCCAGAACGGCGCCATCACCCGCCTGCAGGACGTCGCCCGCATCGAGCTCGGCGCCGCCGACTACTCGCTGCGTTCGCTGCTCGACAACAAGGCCGCCGTTGCGATCCCCGTCTTCCAGGCGCCGGGCTCGAACGCGATCGAGATCTCCGACCAGGTGACGGCGACGATGAACGAGCTGCAGGTCGCGATGCCGGAAGGCGTGCGCTACGATATCGTCTACGATACCACCCAGTTCGTGCGGGCCTCCATCGACAAGGTCGTCCACACCCTGCTGGAGGCGATCGCGCTCGTCGTTCTCGTCGTGATCCTGTTCCTGCAGACCTGGCGCGCGTCGATCATTCCGCTGCTCGCCGTGCCGGTCTCGATCATCGGCACCTTCGGCGTGATGTACGTCTTCGGCTTCTCGATCAATGCGCTCAGCCTGTTCGGGCTGGTGCTGGCCATCGGTATCGTCGTCGACGATGCGATCGTGGTCGTCGAGAACGTCGAGCGCAACATCGAAAACGGATTGTCGCCGAGAGAGGCGACCTACCGCGCCATGCGCGAGGTGTCCGGCCCGATCATCGCAATTGCGCTCGTGCTCGTCGCCGTGTTCGTGCCGCTCGCCTTCATCACCGGCCTGACCGGCCAGTTCTATCGCCAGTTCGCGCTGACGATCGCGATCTCGACGGTGATCTCCGCGATCAACTCTTTGACGCTGTCGCCGGCGCTTTCGGCGCTGCTCCTGAAGGACCACCACGCCAAGAAGGACTGGTTCACGCGTTTCATGGACCGGACGCTCGGCTGGTTCTTCCGCGGTTTCAACCGGGCGTTCGGAGCGAGCTCCAGTGCCTATGGCCGCGGGGTGGGCGCGATCCTGTCGCGCAAGAGCATCGTCATGGTGATATACCTGGTGCTGCTGGGGGCCACCTATCAGTTGTTCCAGGCCGTTCCCGGCGGTTTCGTGCCGGCGCAGGACAAGCAGTATCTGATCGGGTTCGCACAACTGCCCGATGCGGCCACCCTCGACAGGACCGAGGACGTGATCGAGCGGATGAGCGAGATCACCCTTGCCCAGCCGGGCGTGGAACACGCCATCGCGTTTCCGGGTCTCTCGATCAACGGCTTCACCAACGGCTCGAATGCCGGGATCGTCTTCGTCGGCCTCGCCCCGTTCGAGGAGCGCACTACGCCGGAGTTGTCCGCGGACGCGATCGCCATGCAGCTGAACCAGAAGTTCGGGGCGATCCAGGACGCCTTCATCGCGATGTTCCCGCCGCCGCCCGTCCAGGGGCTCGGCACCACCGGCGGCTTCAAGCTGCAGATCGAGGACAGGGCCGGTCTCGGCTACCAGGCGCTGGACGAGGCGACCAAGGCCTTCCTCGACCAAGCATACCAGACGCCGGAGCTCGCGGGCCTGTTCTCGAGCTTCCAGATCAACGTGCCCCAGCTCTACGCCGACCTCGACCGCGAGAAGGCGGAGCAGCTCGGCGTGTCGGTGACCGACGTCTTCGAGACGCTGCAGATCTATCTCGGCTCGCTTTACGTCAACGACTTCAATGCCTTCGGCCGTACCTACAGCGTGCGCGTTCAGGCGGACGCGCGGTTCCGCGCCCATGCGGAGGACATCGGCGCCTTGAAGGTCCGATCCCAGTCAGGCGAAATGATCCCGCTCGCCACGCTTTTGAAGGTCGAGGCGACCACGGGGCCGGAGCGAACCACGCGCTACAACGGCTTCCTCGCCGCCGACATCAACGGCGGGCCGGCGCCGGGTTTCTCCTCCGGACAGGCACAGGCGGCGGTCGAGCGGATCGCCGACGAGACTCTGCCGCCGGGGATCGGCTTCGAGTGGACAGACCTGACCTACCAGCAGATCCTGGCCGGCAATTCGGGCGTGATCGTCTTCCCGCTGGCGCTGCTGCTCGTCTATCTGGTGCTTGCGGCGCAGTATGAAAGCCTCACCCTGCCGATTGCGATTATCCTGATCGTGCCGATGGGCCTCTTGGCGGCGCTGACCGGCGTCTGGCTCACGGGCGGAGACAACAACATCTTCACCCAGATCGGTCTGATCGTGCTCGTGGGGCTATCGGCGAAAAACGCGATCCTGATCGTCGAGTTCGCCCGGGAGCTCGAATTCGAGGGCCGTTCCCCGGTCAAGGCGGCGATCGAGGCGAGCCGGCTGCGGTTGCGGCCGATCCTGATGACCTCAGCGGCCTTCATCATGGGGGTCGTGCCGCTCGTCATCTCGACCGGGGCGGGCGCGGAGATGCGGGCCGCCATGGGCATCGCCGTCTTCTCTGGCATGATCGGCGTCACCCTGTTCGGCATCTTCATGACCCCGGTCTTCTACGTACTTGTCCGCCGCCTGACCGGCGATCGCCCCCTGAAACAGTCCGGTGAGGCGACCCTGCTGACCGCGCCGGCGGAATAGACCGGAACAACCTCAGCGTTTGTCGGGCCTGCGACCCCGGGATGTCCTCATCCCGGGGTTTTTCCGTTCTGCGCCATTCGCGAAAATCAGCCTCAGGCAAGTCAGCGTCTCTAAAGCAGGGCACGGCGGCGTGAACCGTCGGTTGTATTGCGCGATTTTGATTTGAGGGCTTTGCAGATATGACGTCGATCGTTTCTTCCATGAGCATCAACCAGATCAGGGCCCTTCCGGCCTCGACCATTGCGGCCTGGACCGAAGAGGACGCAGCGGCCCTGACCACGGCGCAGGCCGGCGCGCTGTCCTCGTCGCAGGTGGCGGCTCTCTCGGCAAACGTCGTCGCAAGCCTGAGCGATACGCAGATGTCGGCCCTGTCGCCGAAGGCGGTGATCGGGCTGAATCTGGATCAGCTGGCGGCGATCTCGACGGACAAGATTGCAAACCTGACGAACTCGCAGGTGGCGGCGCTTACCACGACGCAGATCGTCGGCCTGTCGACCGCCCAGGCGGAAGCCCTGACCGCCTCGCAGGTCGCAAGCCTCAGTGCGGCGCAGATCGGAGCGCTGAGCAAAGAGGATCTCGCCACCTTCTCTGCCGCCGACATCGCCGCCATTGCACCGGCGGCGCTGCGCGGACTGTCGGCCGATACGTTGGCATCGCTGACCCCGGAACAGGTGGCCGCGATGACGCCGGCACAGATCGCCGCCCTGAAGACCGACCAGATCGCCGCCCTGACACCGGCCCATATCGGTGTCCTCAGCGCCGCCCAGATCGGTGCGCTCACGGCCACCCAGGTCGCGGCCCTGCCGACCGAGAGCCTGGCGGCGTTCTCGCCGGAGCAGATCGCGGCTTTGAGCACGAAGGCGGTCGTCGGCCTCACCGTCGGCCAGGTCGCGGCCCTGAGCCTGGAGCAGACGGACGCGCTGACGCCGACGCAGATCGCCAGCCTCAGCTCGAAGCAGGTCGGCGCCTTGAGCGCCGAGCAACTGGGAACCTTCTCCGCCGCCGAGATGAAGGCGATCAGCACGAAGGCTATCGTCGGTCTCAGCGCGGCGAATGTCGCCACCCTGAGCCTGGAACAGGTTTCTGCGCTGACGCCTGCCCAGATCGGGGCGATGGGCACGGGCCAGATCGCCGCGCTGACCGCCGATCAGGTGGGTGCGTTGTCGACCGCGCAGGTGTCCGCCCTGAAATCGACGCAACTCGCTGCCCTGCCGATCAGCAGCATTGCGGCATTTTCCGCCGAGCAGATCGCAGCGATCAGCGGTAATGCCCTCGCCGGCCTCACCGCTGCCCAGATCTCGTCCATGAGCTCCGAGCAGACCGAGGCGCTGACGAAGGCGCAGGTGGCGCGGCTGAACGCCAAGCAGATCGCAGCGCTGACGCCGGAGCAACTGGCGACCTTCTCGGCCGACAAGATCGCCTCGATCACGCCCGTCGCCCTTTCGGGGCTGTCCGCCGACAATGTCGCGGCCCTGACGCTGGAGCAGGTCTCCGCCCTGACGACGTCCCAGGTCGCGGCGTTGAAGCCCAGCCAGATCGCGGCTCTAACCACGTCGCAGCTGGAAGTGATGACGACGACCCAGATCCGCACCCTGAGTGCCGCGCAGGTCTCCGCCCTGCCGGCCGACAAGGTCGCCACCCTTTCTGTGGACCAGCTTGCGGCGCTGAGCCCCAGGGCGGTCGCCGGACTGACGCCAACGCAGATCGCTGCCCTGACGCCTGCGCAGACGGGATCGCTGACGACGCAGCAGGTGGCCTATCTCAGTTCCAAGCAGATAGCAGCGCTCAGTGTCGAACAGATCGAAAGCCTGTCGCCTACCCAGATCAAGGCGATCGGTGCCGCCGCATTGTCCGGCCTGTCGCCCGAGGATGTCGCCGCCTTGACCCTGGAACAGGTCTCCGCGCTGACGCCGGCCCAGATGACGGCCCTGAAGGCCAACCAGATCGGCGCCCTGTCGTCGGCACAGCTGGAGCAGCTGTCGCCGGCGCAGATCGGTGCCCTGAGTGCTGCGCAGATCGCGGCCGTGCCTGCCGACCGGATCGGTGCACTGTCCGAACAGCAGATTTCAGCGCTCACCACGCGGGCGATCGCGGGCCTGACCGCAGCCCAGGTCGCAGCCCTCTCCCCCGAGCAGATCGATGCCCTGTCTACGTCGCAGATCAGTGCGCTCACCTCCACCCAGCTTGCGGCGTTGAGCGCCGAGGCGCTCGCGACCTTCTCGCCGCAGGATATCGCCGCGATCAGTCCGAAGGCCCTGCCCGGGCTGAGCCCGGCAAACGTCGCCCTGCTGTCGGCGGAGCAGGTGTCCGCGCTGTCGGCCGTCCAGATCGCCGCGCTGAAACCCACGCAGGTCGCAGCGCTGTCGCCGAGCCACATGGCGGCCCTGAAACCGACCCAGGTCAGTGCCCTGACCGCAGCCCAGGTTGCAGCTTTCGGCGTCGAGAATATCCAGGCGCTTTCCCCGGAGCAGATTGCCGCCCTGACCACCAAGGCGATCGCAGGGCTCACTGCCGCCCAGATCGCGGCCCTGTCGCCGGTGCAGGCGGAGGCCCTGACGGCCACCCAGGTGGGCGGCCTGAGTGCGGCCCAGTTGGCCGCGCTCGAGCCGGAGGATCTGGCCACGTTCTCGCCGGCAGACATCGCCGCCATCAACGCCAAGGCGATCACCGGCCTTTCGGCCGCCAATATTGCCCTTCTGAGCCCCGAGCAGATCGCCGCCCTGACGCCGACGCAGATTGCGGCGCTGAAACCGGCCCAGGTCGCGGCGTTCTCGCCGACGCAGGTCGAGGCGCTGACGGTCGGGCAGGTCCGTGCCCTTGGCGCCACCCAGGTGGCGGCGCTGGGAATCGAGAGCGTCAAGGCGCTCTCGGCCGAGCAGATCGCCGCATTGAACGTCAAGTCGATCAGCGGCTTCACGGCCGCGCAGGTTGCCGCCCTGAGCCCCGAGCAGACCGAGGCCTTCACGGCGGCCCAGATCGGCGGGATGACTGCGGCGCAGGTCGCAGCCCTGGAGGCGGACGACCTTGCGACCTTCACGCCCGAGGAAATCGCGGCGATCCCCGCAGGCGCGATCTCCGGTCTGACGCCCGAGAACATCGCTGCACTCAATCTCGACCAGATCGCGTCGCTGACCCCCAATCAGATCGCCGCCCTGAAGCCCGCCCAGGTCGGGGCCCTGACCGTGGCCCAGGTGCAGGTCCTGTCGCCGGGACAGGTTGCGGCGCTGAGCGCCACGCAGGTTGCCGCCCTGCCGGTCGAGGCCGTCGCCGCCCTTTCCATCGACCAGAGCGCCGCCCTGAGCGCCAAGGCGATCCCGGGATTGACGGCAGACCAGATCGCAGGCCTGGCTCCGAGCCAGGTCGATGCGTTCACGGCCGCCCAGATCGCGGCCCTGACCGCGACCCAGCTCGGTGCGCTGACGCCTGAGCAACTGGCGACGATCTCGCCCGACGAGATTCCGGCGATCGGCACGGGTGCCATCCCCGGGCTTTCGAACGAGAATCTCTCCGGGCTTCCCATCGAGCAGGTGAAGGCGTTGACCGTGGCCCAGATCGCCGCGCTCAAGCCGAGCCAGGTTCAATCCCTGACCGCCGCGCAACTGGCGGCGCTTTCGACGGCCCAGATCGGCGCCCTCACCGCGGCCCAGATCGCCGCGCTGTCGCCGGACCGGATCGCCGAGCTCTCCACCGAGCAGATCGCGGCCCTGAACCCGAAGACGGTCGCAGGACTGACCGCAGAGCAGATTGCCGCGCTGACGCCGACGCAGGTGGACGCACTCACGACCACGCAACTCGCCGCGCTGACGGCCACGCAGGTCGCAGCGTTCAGCGCCGAGGATCTGGCGACGTTTTCGGCAGCTGACCTGGCGGCGATCAGTCCCGCCGGCATTGCGGGGCTGTCGGCCGGGCAGTTTGCGTCCCTGAGCTCCGAACAGGTCGCCAGCCTGACGACGGCACAGATCGCGGCGCTTAAGCCCGAGCTGATCGCGACGCTTTCGCCGGAACAGGTCGGAAACCTTACGACGGCGCAGGTGCGGGCGCTGAGCGCAACGCAGGTCGCGGCGCTGACGAGCGCGGGGATCGCCGCCCTTTCGCTCGAGCAGATCGCGGCCCTCGATACGAAGGCCATTCCGGGCCTGACCGCGTCGCAGATCGGCGCCTTGACCCCGGCGCAGGTCGATGCGCTGACCACCAGCCAGATCGGCGCCCTGACCGCGACGCAGGTCGCAGCGCTCGGCCCGGACGATCTCGCGACGTTCTCTCCGGGCGACATCGCTGCCATCACCGCGGCTGCGATCACGGGACTGTCGCCCGAGAACATCGCAGCCCTTGATCACGAGCAACTGACGGCCCTGACGCCGGGACAGATCTCGAGCCTGACCTACTATCAGCTGAAGGCCTTGAGCGCCGACCAGATCAGCGCCCTGACCCCGGGGCAGATCGGTGCGCTGAACGCCTTGCAGGTCGCAGCGCTCGGGACCGACAAGATCCCTGCGCTCTCCACCGAACAGATCGCCGCCCTGACGCCGAAGGCCATCGCCGGCCTGACGACGGCACAGATCGCGGCGCTCAGCACGGCACAGGCCGAAGCCCTGACGCCTGCCCAGGTCGCCGGTCTCACCGCGGAGCAACTGGCCGCCCTCAGCTCCGACAACCTGAGGACGTTCTCGACCGAGGACATCGCATCGATGAGCACGAGCGCGCTCTCCGGGCTGTCGGTGATGAACATCAAGAGCCTGAGGCGCGAACAGCTGGAGGCGATCACGACCACGCAGGTGGAAGCCTTGAGCTCGCAGCAGATCGCGGCCATCATCGCAGCCTACGAGGCCTTCTGACGACCTGTACCCGGCCCGCGTAAGCGGGCCGGGTCACGGTTGCGCACGCCGGGCCGGAGCCTGGCCGCGGCTCGGTCCTATTGTTCCTTCAGCCAGTCCTGCAGTTCCGCTTCGGCGCGTTCAAGGGCGCTGTAGTTCAGCAGCTTCCTCAGGAACGCGACGGTAACGGCGCGTGCGCGTAGGTTGAAGCGGCTGTCGTCCGGGTCGGCGGCGGTGGTCTGGTAGACCTCCAGCTTGTCATAGAGATGCTGCAACCGGTTCTGCACGCTGCGCAGCGACAGGTTCCGCCGCCGTGCGATGGCGCGATCGGTCAGGCCCAGCGCGATGTCGACAAGCACCTCATATTCGGAATCGGTGAAGCTGCGGGCGTGGCTGAGGCTCTTCTGCTGGAGGCCGCGCACCTCCCGGTCGATCACGCACTGGCTTTCGATGAAGATCGAGCGCAGCGCCAGTTTCAGCCGCTCGTCGGAGGCCGACTTCAGCACGTATCCGTAGGCCGCACCGTCCGGGACGATGCGGGAGACGCCACGCACATAGGCCTCGTCGGAATAGTTGGACCAGAACAGGATGCGCGTCTCGGGCCGCTCCTTCCAGATGGCGCGGGCGGCCTCGATGCCGTTGCGGCTCGCCATCTGCAGGTCCATGACGATGTGGGCGGAGCGATGGTCTCTCGCGAGCCTTTCGCCGGCGATGCCGTTTTCGGCCTCGATCACCGTGTCGCATTCGGGAAGGGCCGAACTGACCGCCTCGTGCAGATACGAGCGGTGCAGCGGGTCGTCCTCTACGATCAGAACCTTCATTGCGCGTCCTTCATCGATGCTTCGTCGTCCACGCCGGGCCGGCAGAGCGGTAGTTGTACCGCAACCGTCGTGCCGCGATTGCCGCGTCCGAGGCCGATTGCGAATTTCGCCGAAATGAGCCGCGCCCGCGTCTTCATATTGTCGATACCGCCGCCGATGCGCCCGCGCCTGTCGGCCACGCCGCAGCCGTCGTCCGATGTCTCGATCTCGACCTGGCCGCCGACGACCCGCAGCCGCACGGTGATAGACATCGGCTGGGCGTGGCGGACGGCATTGTTGATCGCCTCCTGGGTGATGCGGAAGAGCGCGACGCTGACCGTCGGCTCCAGGCCGTCGAGCGCGCCCGCGGTGTCGTCGACCAGCGCCCACTCGATCGGCGTGCCGCTGTCGCGGACCGATCGGTCGAGATGGTTCTCCAGCGCCTGGGCGAGGCCGAAGAGCTGCAGCACCGAAGGCTTTGCCTCCTCGATGATCTGCCTCAGGTCCTGCATGCAGTGCTGCAGGCCGCGCGCGACGGGTTCGAGTGCTGCCCCAGTCAGTTCGCCCGAATTGACCAGTCGGTCGATCCGTCGCGACAGCCGGGTGAGGTCGGCCAGTGTCTGGTCGTGGAGGTCCATGCCGATGCGCTGGCGCTCCTGCTCCAGCGCCTCGGTCAGCTTCAGCGCTCCCTGGCGCAGCCCCTCCTCGCGCGCCCGCGCCTCGGCCTCGACGATCGCCGACTGCTGCGCCTGCCCGGCCGCGCGCAGGGCGAAGAAATAGGGCGCCAGCAGATCGGCGATGATGCACGCCCGGTCGACGTCCTCCATCGTGTAGATCGCCGGCTTCTGCGACGAACAGCTGAGCGCCGCGATGATGGTGCCCTGCACCTTCAGCGGCACGTGCAGCCGGCTGCGCAGGGTCTGCTCGACGATCGGCCGCTTGAAGGCGCCCTCGAAATGGAAGCGCGGATCGGCCATGGCGTCGTCGGTCAGCATGTAGTCGACCTCGCCCCGCAGCAGCGAGCGGATCGGGCTGTTGGCGACCGGCGCGGAGGCGACGTCGCCCCAGGCGGTGTCCATGCCGGTCTCGTAGGCCGTATGGTAGTTGCCGTCCACCATCAGCATGCAGACGTCGAGATGGTCGTGCGGGATGATGTGTGCCACTTCGGCGGCGACCGCCCGGATCGCCGAGCGGAAATCGAGCTGGCCGGCGAGCAGCCGGGAAATACCGAGATAGTGATCGACCAGTGCGGCCGGCGCCATGTGCAGCATGTCGGCAATTCCTCCCGCCGTCGCCCGGACCCGAACCAGGTTCTGGACCGTGCGCTCCTCAACGCCGCGACAGCATCTCCCAGTAAGCGCCAAAGGGCTGCGCGCGTCCTGCATGAAACCGCAACTTGTCGCGCAATCCCCGCAAACAACTTGCCGCATGCCGCCTATACAGACCGCCCGTTCTCGCTCATCCTGCCCTTACTGAGAGGAGGAAGCTCAGTGCAAGAACAATTTTCATCGGCTTGCGCATTGGACGCCGGCGATGAAGCGATCCGGTCGAAGGACGGATCCCTGAGGGAGGATGACATGACAATTCGCAAGATGCTGCTGGCATCGGTCGCCGTCGCGTGCGCCGCCATGCCCATGACCGCGTTCGCCGATACGTCCGGAAAGAAGATCGCGCTCTCCAACAACTACGCCGGAAACTCCTGGCGCCAGGCCATGCTGACGAGCTGGGACAAGGTCACCGGCGAGGCCGTGAAGACCGGCGTCGTTGCGGCCGCCGATCCGTTCACCACCGCCGAGAACCAGGCGACCGAGCAGGCGGCGCAGATCCAGAACATGATCCTGCAGGGCTATGACGCGATCGTGATCAACGCCGCCTCGCCGACGGCCCTGAACGGTGCCGTCAAGGAAGCCTGCGACGCGGGCATCACGGTCGTCTCGTTCGACGGCATCGTGACCGAGCCCTGTGCCTGGCGCATCGCCGTCGACTTCAAGGAGATGGGCCGCAGCCAGGTCGAGTATCTTTCCAAGAAGGTGCCCGAGGGCGGCAATCTGCTCGAGATCCGCGGCCTTGCCGGCGTCTTCGTCGACGACGAGATCTCCGCGGGCATCCACGAGGGCGTGAAGCAGTTTCCGCAGTTCAAGGTCGCGGGTTCGGTCCATGGCGACTGGGCGCAGGACGTGGCGCAGAAGGCCGTGGCCGGCATCCTGCCGAGCCTGCCGGAGGTTGTCGGCGTGGTCACCCAGGGCGGCGACGGCTACGGCGCCGCACAGGCGATCGCGGCTGCCAAGCGGCCGATGCCGGTGATCGTCATGGGCAACCGCGAGGACGAGCTGAAATGGTGGAAGGAACAGAAGGACGCCAATGGCTATGAGACCATGTCGGTCTCGATCGCGCCGGGCGTGTCCACCCTCGCCTTCTGGGTCGCCCAGCAGATCCTCGATGGCAAGGAGGTGAAGAAGGACCTCGTGGTGCCGTTCCTGCGCATCGACCAGGATAACCTCGAACAGAACCTCGCCAACACCCAGGCCGGCGGCGTCGCCAACGTGGAGTACTCGCAGGAAGACGCGCTCAAGGTCATCGAGGCCGCCAACTAGGGATCTCCGGAGCTGGCCGCGCGGCGCTATCGTGCCGCGCGGCCGATTTTCCTGCAGCAGAAGACGGCAGCGATGACGGGTGACAGACGCAAGGCGGTGATCGAGGTCGATGGCGCCAAGGTGAGCTTCGGCGCGGTCAAGGCGCTCGACGGCGTGACGCTTGCGATCATGCCCGGCGAATGCGTCGGCCTCGTCGGCCACAACGGTGCCGGCAAGTCCACCATCGTCAGCGTCATCAACGGCGGACTGACACCGCACCAGGGGACGGTTTCCGGCGATGGCGAGGTCGTTGCGAACTACGGCATCAATGCCGCCCGGACACGGGGCGTGCGCTGCGTCTTCCAGGAACTCTCGCTCTGCCCCAATCTCACGATCGTCGAGAACACGCGCGTCATGCACCGTACGCTCGGCGGCTTCGGCTGGCGTCAGCGGGCAAGGCAGGTGATCGAAAAGAGCCTGGATACGGTCTTCCCGGGTCACGGCATCGCCAGCGACAGGACGGTCGGCGAACTGTCGATCGCCGAGCGGCAGATGGTGGAGATCGCCATGGCCTTCTCCGACGCCGGCATCGCCCCGAGACTGGTGATCCTGGACGAACCGACCTCCTCGCTCGACGCCAGCCTCGCCGAGCAGATGCTGGACCATGTCCGCCGCTTCGTCGCGGCCGGAGGTGCTGTCGTCTTCATCTCGCATATCCTGCACGAGGTCCTGACGACGGCGAGCCGTATCGTCGTGATGAAGGACGGCCGCATCGTTGCCGAACGTCCCCCAGCGGCATTCAGCGAGGTGAGCCTCGTCGAAGCCATGGGCAGCGTGGTCAAGGGCGACGCCCATCGCCGCCGGGCGCGCGATCTCACAGGCGCGCCGATCGCTCTCGAGCAGGTCGGCCGCGGCCTGCCCTTCCGGGCAGCGCGCGGGGAAATCGTCGGGCTTGCGGGGCTTGCGGGGCACGGCCAGACGAAAATGCTGATGGCGCTGCACGCGGCCAACAGCGGCGACTGGTTGCCGCGGCGCGATCCGCTGGTGACGTTCGTGGCCGGCGACCGCCGGCTGAACGGCGTATTCGAACTCTGGAGCATCCTGAAGAACCTGTCGATCGCCTCGCTCGACGGCGTCGCGCGGCGGGGCGTGCTGGATACGGGTGCGGAGGCCGGACGCGGGGCGGAATGGAAGCGGCGGATCGAGATCCGCACGCAGGACATGGAAAACCGTATCCTGTCGCTCTCGGGCGGCAACCAGCAGAAGGTGCTGTTCGCCCGGGCGCTTTCGACGCGCGCCCCGGTCGTGCTGATGGACGACCCGATGCGCGGCGTCGACGTCGGCACGAAGCAGGAGGTCTACGAGATCGTGCGCCAGGAGGCGGAAGCCGGGCGCACTTTCGTCTGGTATTCGACGGAAATGGAGGAAGTCCGCCTCTGCGACCGCGTCTATGTCTTCCGGGAGGGCGCGATCGTCGCCGAACTGGCCGGCGAGGCCATCACCGAGGACAACATCCTCGCCGCCTCCTTCGCGGGGGCGGCCGCATGAAGCGCTGGATATCCGCCGATGCGCTCCGGCTGGCGATCCCGGCCCTGTCACTGACGGTCCTGCTCGCCGCCGTGTTCTGGCTGCAGCCGCGGGCGATGAGCTATGTCGGTCTCAACCTGCTCTTCAACCTCGCCGTGCCGATCGCGCTCGCCACGATCGCGCAGATGCTGATCATGTCGGTGAACGACCTCGACCTGTCGATGGGCACCTTCGTCAGCTTCGTCGCCTGCGTGACCGCCACCTTCCTGCGCGACGCGCCGCTTGTCGGGGTGCTGATCCTGGCCGGCGCTGTGGCGGTCTATGCCGTTTTGGGCGTGGTGATCTACCTGCGCGACCTGCCCTCGATCGTCGTGACGCTCGGCATGAGCTTCGTCTGGGCCGGCCTTGCCGTGCTGCTCCTGCCGGCCCCCGGCGGGCAGGCGCCGGACTGGGCGCGCGCGCTGATGACGATGAAGCCGCCCGTGGCGCCGATGGCGATCGTCGCCAGCATCGTCATCGCGATCGTCGCCCATCTCGTCGTCATGCGCTCCTCGCTCGGTGTGCTGATCCGCGGTGTCGGCGGCAACCAGCGCTCGGTCGAGCGGGCCGGCTGGTCGGTGGTCGCCACCCGGGCCGCGGCCTATGGGCTGGCGGGCATCTTCGCCGTGCTTGCCGGCATTGCGCTCGTCGGACTGACAACGTCCGCGGACGCCAATATCGCTCTTCGCTACACGCTGCTGTCGATCGCCGGCGTGATCCTCGGCGGCGGCGAGTTCATCGGTGGCCGGGTGTCGCCGGTCGGCGCGGTGATCGGCGCCCTCACCCTGACGCTGGCCGGATCCTTCCTGTCGTTCCTGCGGATCTCGCCCGACTGGCAGATCGGCGCGCAGGGCGCGATCCTCATCGTCGTGCTGGCCCTTCGCCTGCTGCTCAGGCGCGTCGAAAACCGGGAGAAAGGGCGATGACGGCAATCGCGCGGCTTTCGCAAAAACCCTGGATCTGGTCGTGGTTCGCGGCCTTCGTCGTCTGGTTCGCCACCATCTTCGTCACTGGCGGGGCGAGCACGTTCGGCCTCTCGCAGGCGGCGCTCACCTTCGCGGCCTTCTCGATCATCGTCGGCATCGGCCAGATGTTCGTCATCACGCTCGGCCCCGGCAACATCGACCTCTCCGTCCCCGCCACGATGACGCTGGCCGGCACGGTGGCGCTGAAGCTGATGGACGTCGACAACGCCATGATCGTTCCGGGCCTGCTGGTCGCTGTCGGGATCGGGATCGCGGTCGGAATCGGCAACTACGCCCTCATCAAGGCGCTGCGCATTCCGCCGATCATCGCCACGCTGTCGATGAGCTTCATCATCCAGTCGACGGCGATCTGGACCAACCGTGGGCTTCGCATCAAGCCGCCGAGCGTTCTCGCCGAGTTCACGACCTCCGCCACGCTCGGCATCCCGAACGTCGCCATCGTCGCGCTGCTCATCTCGCTTTTCGCCTGGTTCCTTCTGGAGAAGACGATCTACGGCCGCTGGATCTCGGCAATCGGCCAGACCATGCCGGCCGCCCGGATGGCCGGGATCCCGGTCGACGGCACGCGCTTTGCCACCTACGTCTTCTGCGCCGTCCTCGCCTCGCTTGCCGGCTACCTGCTCGCCTGCTTCTCCGGCGGGGCGGCCCTGAACATGGGCTCCGAATACCTGCTGATGTCGATCGCCGTCGTGGTCATCGGCGGCACGGCGGTCGCCGGCGGCGATTCCAACGTGCCGGGCATATGGGGCGCCTCGCTCTTCATGTTCCTGGTCGTGTCCATGCTCAACACCTACGGTCTCGGCGCGGGCATCCGCCTCGTCATGACCGGGCTCATCATCATCAGCGTCATCCTGCTCGCCGGCGGCCGCCAGCCGGGCACGCGCTAGTTCCAGGACGATCCGACCATGGCCCGAGACAGCCTCTACGAAATCCACGATCCGCGCTTCGTCCACCTGATCGTTTCGAGCGCCCGACTGGAAGAACTCTATTCCGGCTGCCGCTGGGCGGAAGGGCCCGTCTGGTTCAACGATGCGAACCAGCTTCTCTGGAGCGATATTCCCAACCAGCGCATGCTGCGCTGGACGCCGGAGGGCGGCGTGTCCGTCTATCGCCAGCCGTCGAATTTCGCCAACGGCCATACGCGCGACCGGCAGGGGCGGCTAGTTTCCTGCGAACACGGAACGCGTCGGGTGACGCGAACCGAAGTGGACGGTTCGATCACGGTGCTGGCCGACAGTCATCAGGGCAAGAAGCTCAACGCGCCGAACGATGTCGTGGTCCGCTCGGACGGCACCGTCTGGTTCACCGATCCGACCTACGGCATCCTCTCCGACTACGAGGGCTACAGGTCCGAGCCCGAGCAGGCGACGCGCAACGTCTACCGGCTGGACCCGGCGACCGGCGAGATCGATGCCGTCGTCACTGACTTCAACCAGCCGAACGGCCTCGCCTTCTCGCCGGACGAGACGATTCTCTATGTGGCGGATTCCGGCGCAAGCCATGACGACGTGCTTCCGCGCCATATCCGCGCCTTCGACGTCGTGGACGGGCGTCGGCTCGCCAACGACCGCGTCTTTGCCGTGATCGACAAGGGCATACCGGACGGCATCCGCACCGAC
The DNA here is from genome assembly GCF_025780115.1 of Rhizobium sp. TRM96647. NCBI lineage: Bacteria > Pseudomonadati > Pseudomonadota > Alphaproteobacteria > Hyphomicrobiales > Rhizobiaceae > Rhizobium > Rhizobium sp. TRM96647. The sequence continues at coordinate 58,538 of NZ_JAOXHF010000014.1, read as the reverse complement.
ACCGCCGGCAATCTCTGGTCCAGCGCGGGCGACGGGGTGCATTGCTTCGCCGCCGACGGAACGCGCCTCGGCAAGATCCTGGTGCCGCAGACCGTGGCAAACCTGACTTTCGGCGGCCCGAGGCGCAACCGCCTCTTCATCGCCGCGACCAATTCGCTCTATTCGATCTACGTCACCGCGACCGGCGCCCAGGTTCCGTGACGTTCGATTTTCGGCCTTAGCCGGTCGGCCTGGCCGACCGGTACACTTCCGTGCCGGCGGTTCACTTGACCCTTGACCGCCGGATGGGGTCTACTGCGCACCGCAGTTCAAATTCCCGCTTCCTGGCCGGCCGGGCAGGCCACGCGCCATTCCGGCTGTCGATTGATGTCACGCAAACGAGACGTTGGAGCACTATGCTATCACTCTTGGCGATGTGTGCCGCCCGCGCTGAAATTTCGGCATAGATTCACCCTGCCCTGCGGGGTGCGATGCGGGCTGTCGCGAGCGTAGCGCCGAGATAGGAGCAACCCGTATCGCCAGCTACGCCTTCGCAATGAACAGAAGGAGTGGATATGATGTCCGAGCTATCCGGCATTCCGACTGCGCAGATGTTTTCCGACGCCTACTCCTATACCCTTGACGCCTGGCAGCGTTCGATCCTGTATCTCGACGTCATGCGCCGGCGTGGCGAGCAGTACGAGCAGCATGCGGCAAGCCGCGTGCCGCATGTGCTGGACTATGATGCCGAGCTCGTCTGCGACGGTCGCGAACTGCCGAGGCCGGTGAACTACGGGCTGGTCCGCATCGTTGCGCCCGAGGGCGTCACGATCGATCCGTCGAAGCGTCCCTTCGTCGTGGTCGATCCGCGGGCAGGGCATGGCCCGGGCATCGGCGGTTTCAAGGCCGACAGCGAGATCGGCGTGGCGATGAAGGCCGGGCATCCCTGCTATTTCATCGGGTTCCTGCCCGAACCCGTGCCGGGCCAGACGATCGAGGACATCGCGCGGGCGGAGGCCGTGTTCCTGGAGACGGTGATCGAACGCCATCCCGACGCAGACGGCAAGCCGTGCGTCATCGGCAATTGCCAGGCGGGCTGGGCCATGATGATGCTGGCCGCGATGCGGCCCGAGCTTTTCGGCCCGATCATCATCGCCGGCGCCCCCCTTTCCTATTGGGCGGGCGTGCACGGGCAGTATCCGATGCGCTACTCCGGCGGCCTGCTCGGCGGTAGCTGGTTGACGGCGCTGACCGGCGATCTCGGCGCGGGCAAGTTCGACGGCGCCTGGCTGGTGCAGAACTTCGAGAACCAGAACCCGGCCAATACGCTCTGGACGAAGCAGTATAATCTCTATTCCAAGGTCGATACCGAGGCCGAGCGCTATCTCGGCTTCGAACGCTGGTGGGGTGGGCACGTCACGCTCAACGCCGAGGAGATCCAGTTCATCGTCGATGAACTCTTCATCGGCAACAGACTCGCCTCGGGCGAGATCCGCACGACCGACGGAACGGCGATCGACCTGCGCACGATCCGCTCCCCGATCGTGGTGTTCTGCTCCAAGGGCGACAACATCACTCCGCCGCAGCAGGCGCTGGACTGGATTCTCGATCTTTACGACAGCGTCGACGAAATCCGTTCGCTCGGCCAGACCATCGTCTACGTCGTCCATGAGACGGTCGGGCACCTGGGGATTTTCGTGTCCGCCGGCGTGGCGCGGAAGGAACATGACGAGTTCGCCTCCAACATCGACCTGATCGACGTGCTGCCGCCGGGTCTCTACGAAGCGGTCCTGGAGCCCACCGGAGAGGCGGCGGAGCATCCGGAACTCGTCTCGGGCCAATGGATCATGCGCTGCGAGACCCGCACGCTGGACGATATCCGCGCGCTTGGCGGCAACGACATCGAGGACGAGCGCAGCTTCGAGGCCGCCGCCCGTCTCTCTGAAATCAACCTCTCGCTCTATCGGGCCTTCCTCCAGCCGGCGGTCAGGGCCGCAGTCAATCCGGTCATGGCCGAAGCGATGCGGCGGCTGCACCCGCTCCGTCTGTCCTACGAATGGTTCGGCTCCTCCAACCCGTTCATGACCTGGATCGAGAACGCCGCTGCGGGCGTGCGCGACGACCGGCACCAGACCGCGCCGGACAACCCGTTCATCGCCGTGCAGGAGCAGGTCTCGACCCGGATCGTCGAAGCGCTGGAAGGCTGGCGCAAGATGACGGAGGCGATGGCGGAGGAGACCTTCCGGATCGCCTATGGCGCCCCGGCGGTTCAGGCGGCGCTCGGCATCGACCCGACATCGAACACCCCGCCCCGCAAGGCGCCGAAGAGCCTGCTGACGAAGGCGCTGATCGAGGCGAAGACGGAAGCGTTGAAGGCCAGGCTCGCCGAGGGCGGACTGGTGGAAGGACTGGTCCGTTCTCTGCTGTATGTCGGCATGGCCCGCGGCAGTGTGGACGAGCGCGGTTTCGAGGCCATCCGCCGGGTCCGGCGCGATCACGCGAGCACAACGCAGATGAAGCTTGCGGAATTCAAGGCGCTTGTGAGGGAACAGTACTATATGCTGCTCATCGATGAGGCGGGGGCTCTCGCTGCCATCCCGAAACTGCTTCCGCAAGACGCGGGCCAGCGCCGCGCCGCCTTCGATGTCCTGCGCGGCGTGCTGGAATCGTCGGGCTCTTTGGGCGATGCTGCAGCGGGGCGCCTTCAGCGCGTTGCCGAGTTGTTCGATCTCGGAGAGAGCAGTCCGGGCAGCGTCCCGAAGCCTGTCGCCGTCCGCGGTAGCACGCGTGCCCGCAGCGCATATTGATCACCAGTCGGAGCTTCGCCCGTGACCGAATCGAACGCGACCAAAGCCGCACCGTCGAAATACGACCGCCTGATCGGCGCGGCGCAGGAGGCGCCCCCGGCCGTCACCGTCATCGCCCATCCATGCGACGAGACCTCGCTGCGCGGCGCGCTGGAGGCGGCGGACATGGGCCTGATCGTTCCGATCCTCGTGGGGCCGGAAGCAAAAATCCGCAAGGTGGCGGCCGAGAACGGCCTCGAACTGGGCGGGCACGAGATCGTCGACGCCCCGCACAGCCATGCCGCGGCCGCCCAGGCGGTCGCCCTGATCCGCGAGGGCAAGGGCGACCTCTTGATGAAGGGCAGCCTGCATACCGACGAACTGATGCGCGAGGTCGCAGCCTCGGCCACGGGCCTTCGCACCGAACGTCGCATCAGCCACGTGTTCGTCATGGACGTGCCGGGCCACGCCGAAACGCTCTTCATCACCGATGCGGCGATCAACATCTTTCCCGACCTCGACGCCAAGCGCGACATCGTCCAGAACGCGATCGATCTCTGGGTCACGATCGGGCTTGGCGAGCCGCGCGTGGCGATCGTTTCCGCGGTCGAGACGGTGACGACGAAGATTCCCTCCACCATCGACGCGGCAGCGCTGTGCAAGATGGCCGAGCGCGGTCAGATCACCGGCGGCGTGCTCGACGGGCCGCTCGCCTTCGACAACGCCATCAGCCCGGAAGCCGCCGAGATCAAGGGGCTGACGTCGCCGGTCGCCGGCCGGGCGCAGATCATCGTGGTGCCCGACCTCGAGGCAGGGAACATGCTGGCCAAGAACCTGACCTTCCTCTCCCATGCCGACGCGGCCGGGATCGTGCTCGGCGCGCGGGTGCCGATCGTCCTGACCTCGCGCGCGGATTCGGTCCGAAGCCGGCTCGCCTCCTGTGCGGTGGCTGCGCTCTACGCCGCCCGGCGGCGGCGGCAAGTGGCGGCCTGACGCATGGACGCCATCCTCGTCGTCAACGCCGGCTCTTCGAGCCTCAAGTTCCAGATTTTCGGCATTGCCGACGGCCGGTTGTCGCGAAAGGTGCGCGGCCAGATGGACGGCATCGGGACCCGCCCGCGCCTGTTAGCCAGCACCGCCGAGGGTGAGGTGCTGGTCGACAGGTCGTTTGCCGCGGATGCGGTCAAGGACCTGCCGGCCGCCATCGCCGAGACCCGCGCCTGGCTGCAGTCGCTGGTCGGTTTCACCCTGCGCGCCATCGGCCACCGCGTCGTCCATGGCGGGCCGGACTATGCGAAACCGGTCCTGATCGACCACGACATACTGGACAGGCTCGCGACCTTCCAGGAACTCGCGCCGCTGCACCAGCCGAACAACCTGGCGCCGATCCGGCTTGCCATGGAGATCGCGCCCGGTGTTCCGCAGGTAGCCTGCTTCGACACGGCCTTCCATCGCGGCCATGCCCCGCATACGGATTGCTATGCCCTGCCGTGGGAGTACTACGAGCACGGCGTCCGGCGATACGGTTTCCATGGCCTATCCTACGAGTACATCGCCGAGCGTCTCGCCGAGGTCGCGCCCGATGTGGCGGGCGGACGCGTCATTGTCGCCCACCTCGGAAGCGGCGCGTCGATGTGCGCGATGAAGGGCGGTCGCAGCATCGAGACGACGATGGGGTTCACCGCGCTGGACGGCCTGCCGATGGGGACGCGACCGGGCCAGATGGACCCGGGCGTGGTGCTCTACCTGATCGATCACAAGGGCATGAGCGTCGCATCGGTGACGGACCTGCTCTACCGGTCGTCCGGGCTGAAGGGGCTGTCCGGCGTCTCGGCCGACATGCGCGACCTCCTCGAAAGCAAGGAGCCGCACGCAGCCTTCGCCATCGATCACTTCATCCATCGTTGCGGGCTGAGTGCGGGCCTGCTGGCCGCCGCACTCGGCGGCCTGGACGCGTTCGTCTTTACCGCCGGCGTCGGGGAGAACTCGGCGCCGATCCGCGCCCGCATCGCCGAACGCCTCGCATGGCTCGGCGCCGACCTCGATACGGCGGCAAACGCGGCCGGAGCGGCGCTCGTCTCCACGCCGTCGAGCAAGGTCGCGCTCTACGTCCTGCCGACGGATGAGGAACTGATGATCGCCCGCCACACGCTCGCGCTCATCGCCAGACCCTGAAACCCGAGGCAATGGAGAGAAGCAGCCATGTCCCTTCCGGTCGTTAGTGCACAGCTTCTCAAGGGAAAGAAGGGACTTGTGGTCGGCATCGCCAACGATCGATCGATCGCCTGGGGATGCGCGCGGGCCTTCCGCGCCTTCGGCGCCGAGCTGGCGGTGACCTACCTCAACGACAAGGCGAAACCCCATGTCGAACCGCTCGCCCGGGAGCTGGAAGCGCCGATCTTCATGCCCATGGACATGGCCGTGCCGGGGCAGCTCGAAGCGGTGTTCGAGACGATCTCCAGCCAGTGGGGCGAACTGGACTTCCTCGTCCACTCCATCGCCTATTCGCCGAAGGAGGCGCTCGGCGGTCGCGTTGTCGACGTGTCGCGCGAGGGGTTCGCCCAGACGATGGAGATCTCCTGCTGGTCGTTCATCCGCATGGCCCATCTTGCCGAACCGCTGATGAAGAACGGCGGCACGCTCTTCACCATGACCTACTACGGCTCCCAGATGGTCGTCGAAAACTACAATATCATGGGCGTCGCCAAGGCGGCCCTCGAGAGCGCGGTGCGCTATCTCGCCGCCGAACTCGGGCCGAAGGGCATTCGCGTGCACGCGATCTCGCCCGGCGCGCTCGCAACGCGGGCGGCGTCGGGCATACCGGAGTTCGACGAATTGCTGGAGAAGACGCGGACCAAGGCACCGGCGCGGGAACTGGTCAAGGTCGACGACGTCGGCGTTGCCACGGCATTTCTCGCCCATGACGCCGCCCGGCTGATCACTGGTCAGGTGCTCTACGTGGACGGCGGCTACCACATCGTAGACTGACGCCGGGCGGGCCCCCTCCGTCACTGCCTCTCCTCCTGCCGCCCGAACGAGCGGCGCTGGCGTGTTCCGGAGTGCTCCGCCGGTGCGCGTGATCGATTGCGATCAAGCGGCAACGCTCTATTCTCTGAGATGACGCCGCCCGCGGAATCGCGACAGGATTAAGTTGCGGGCGGATCGATCAGGAGGACGCAGTTCGCAAGGCGGCCTGACGTCAGAGGAGGAAACGATGCCAGAGGCTTCCCAGCCCCACCCCCGCGGCGGCCTGTATTTCGAGGACTTCGTCGTCGGCGCCACCATCGCGCACCGGCTGACGCGCACGGTCACCCAGATGGACAACATGCTGTTCTCCAACATGACCCTCAATCCCCAACCGCTGCATATCGATGCGCATTTCTGCGCCACGGAGACGGAATGGGGACGGCCGCTCGTCAATTCCCTGTTCACGCTCGGCCTGATGATCGGAATCTCCGTCAACGACACGACGGTCGGCACCACCATCGCCAATCTCGGCATGACGGACGTGACGTTTCCCGCCCCCCTGTTCGAGGGCGACACGGTCAACGTCGCGACCGAGATCGCGGGCAAGCGCGAATCGAAATCGCGGCCGAATGCCGGCATCGTCGAGTTCCTGCACCGCGCCTACAAGCAGGATGGCACGCTGGTCTGCGAATGCCGCCGCCAGGCCTTCATGCTGAAGAGGAACACCTGATGCGCTCGCTGCTGTTCGTCCCCGGCGACAGTGCCCGAAAACTGGAGAAGGCGCTGGCCTCGCAAGCCGATGCGCTGCTGATCGACCTGGAGGATTCCGTCTCGCTCGAGGCAAAGGACGAGGCCCGGTCGATCACCGCGGAATTCCTGCAAGGGAATGTCGCCGGCAGCGGCAGGCCGCGTCTCTATGTGCGCATCAACGGATTGTCGACCGGCCTCGCCGAAGCGGATCTCGATTGGGTCATGCCTGCGGCGCCCGATGGCGTCGTGTTGCCCAAGGCGGTCGGCGGGGCCGACGTGGCCGCGCTTGCAGCCCTCCTGTCGAGGCACGAGGCCGGGAATGTGCGGGCTGCGACCCGCATCCTCGCAATCGCAACCGAAAACGCCGCCGGCGTCTTCGCCCTCGGGACCTTTGCCGGCAGCAGCGACCGGCTGGTCGGTCTTGCCTGGGGCGGGGAGGATCTTTCGGCCGACCTCGGCGCCGCCTCCAACCGCACCGATAGCGGCGCCTATGCCGATCCCTACAGGCTGGCACGGACGCTGACCCTCCTGGGTGCTGCATCGGCCGGGGTTGCCGCCATCGATGCGGTCTATACCAATTTCCGGGACATGGCAGGGCTGGAGGCGGAATGCCGGGAGGCGCGGCGCGACGGTTTCGTCGGCAAGATGGCGATACATCCCGCACAGGTCCCGATCATAAACGCGGCCTTCGCGCCGACGACGGAGGAGATCGCAAGGGCCAGGGCCGTCGTCGCCGCATTTGCCGACAATCCGGGCGCGGGCGTCGTCGGTGTCGATGGCGAGATGCTCGACCGCCCGCACCTGCTGCGGGCCGAGCGCCTGCTCGCCCGCGCCGGCGAGGTGATCTGAGCGGCCGCGCGACATGGCGGCAGCGGGCCCCTGCCCCTGCCCTGCTCCGCCTTCAGCGCGCGAAGACGCTGTCGAAATCCTTGAAACCCTTGACCTCGATCGGGTTGCCGCTCGGGTCGAAGAAGAACATCGTCCGCTGCTCGCCCGGCTCGCCCTCGAAACGGACGACCGGGGGGATGTCGAAGGCGATGCCGCCCGCTTCGAGCCGCGCGGCCAGAGCGAACCAGTCGTCGAGCGGCAGGACGACGCCGAGATGCGGCATCATCACCATATGGTCGCCGACCCTGCCCGTGCGGGTCACTTCGAAGGGCTTGCCGAGATGCAGCGAGATCTGGTGGCCGAAGAAATCGAAATCGACCCAGGTGTCGGTCGAGCGGCCCTCGGCGCAGCCGAGGACGCCGCCATAGAAGCGGCGCGCCTCGTCGAGATCGGTGACGTGGTAGGCGAGATGGAAGAGTGAGCGCATCGGTTCTCCTTGATATCTGTCTACGAGGACAATTTCGGCGCGGGCGGCCCCTTGCCGGCCTCTGCCACTTATCACGAAAGCGTTGCGACCGGAGGTTTCTCCGTCATGCCGGCGATGGCGTCTGCGAGCGCGCGCCGTCCGTCGACCAGCAGGTCCTCCGCCTCTTCCTGCGAGATGGCGGCGAAGCGGATCGACCGCCCGCTCGGTGTCTGCGCAAGCCGCGGCAGGTCGACCGAGGCGACCGTGGCGATCTTCGGATAGCCGCCGGTCGTCTGTCGCTCGGCCATCAGCACGATCGGTCGACCGGAGGCCGGCACCTGGATGGATCCCGCCAAGGTGCCGTCGGAGACGATGTCGTGACCGCGCGCGGCCGGCAGCCGTGGTCCGTCGAGGATCTGCGCCATGCGGTCGCGACTGGGCGAGACGATGAAGGGTTCACCAAGAAAAGTGCGCCAGACGGCTTGGTCGAAATAGTCGTCCTGCGGACCCGCAACGACGCGGATCGGGCCGCGATCCTGTCGCCAGAGCCGGCGAAACGCCAGAAGCGGCGCGGCCTTCGCCTTGCCCAGCGGCAGACGATCGTTCGCCGCGAGCCGCCGGCCTTCCAGGCCGCCGAGGCCGGAGCGAAGATGCGTCGCCCTGGAGCCCAGCACCGGCGGCGTATCGATGCCGCCCGAAAATGCGAGATAGCCCCACACCGCATCCCGCATGGCGCCGATCGCCAGCGTCCGGCCCGGCAGAAGATGATGGCTCTCCCATGGAAAGGCAGCCACGCCGTCGATCCGGATGTCGACCGCGCCGCCGGCGACTGCGAACCGGACCGGCTCCGTCACCTCGAAGACGCCGCCGCTGCCGGCGAATTCGAGAACGGCACAGTCGGGCCCGTTGCCGGCGAGCGCATTGGCGATGTCCATGGACGGGCCATCCATCGGACCCGAGCCGGACACGCCGGCGTGCAGCAGGCTGCTGCGGCCACGATCCTGCACCGTCACCATCGGGCCGGCCTGTCCGATCAGAAGAACCGTCATGCGGGTTCGGGCTCCACCGCGGTCTTGCCGGCCGCGACCGCTGCGTCGAGTGCGGCGGCTTCCTCGGGTCCGATCGGCCGGAAGCGCACCCGGTCGCCGGCGCCAAGCAGGAACGGCTCGCTGCGTGCGGGGTCGAAGAGCCTGAGCGGCGTGCGGCCGATGTAGCGCCAGCCGCTGGGACCGGGGACGGAATTGATGCTGGCCTGGCGACCGCCGATGCCGATCGAGCCCGCCTCGATCCGCTGGCGCGGCGTGGCAAGCCGCGGCGTATGGAGGATCTCCGGCAGTCCGCCGAGATAGGCAAAGCCCGGCGCGAAGCCGATCATGTAGACCCGGTATTCGGCCGCGGCGTGGATCGCCACGAGTTCTTCGACGCTCAGGTCCTTCATCTCGGCGAGCGCGGCAAGGTCGAGGCCGGCCTCGCCGCCGTAGACGACCGGAACGACGAAGCGCCGGGCGGCCCGGCTGCCGGGCACCGCTGCCCGCAATCGTGCCTCCAGTTGCAGCCTCAGCGCCTGTGCCCGCAGGATGGAAGGATCGTAGAGGACGAGAAGCGAGCGATAGGTCGGCACCATTTCCGTGATGGCATCGACCGGCCGCTCGGTCAGATCAGCGGCCAGGGCGATCACGCGCGCGTTGACGTCCTCATCGATCTCGTCGGATAGCTCGATCGAAAGGGCGCTGTCGCCACAGGCGACGATGCGTGGATACGTCACCGACATTGCGTCATGCGTCCTTCAGATCATCCTTGCCCAGAGGGCGTTCCGCGTCATCGCCGGTCGCCTGGTGTTTCAAGACGGGCTTGGCATTTCAGCACGCCGACTGTATCTCAAGCTATCGGATCATAAGGGGTGGAGTCCGTTCGACGCAACACGTTGCGCAAGGTTACATGCCATCCGTGACGTCCACCGAAAACAGAAACGCTGCGAGACTATGACGACCGTCGACCTGAATTGCGACATGGGAGAAAGCTTCGGCGCCTACCGGATCGGCGACGATGCGGCCATGATGGAACTGGTCACCACCGCCAACATCGCCTGCGGCTTCCATGCCGGTGATCCCGTCGTCATGCGCGACACGATCCTCGCCGCCAAGGCGCGCGGCGTGTCGATCGGCGCGCACCCGTCATTCATGGACCTCTACGGATTCGGACGCCGGCGTATCACCGGCGAGCGGCCGGAGGATGTCGAGGCGCAGCTCGTCTACCAGATCGCCGCGATCCAGGGCATGGCGACTGCGGCCGGGTGGCCGATCACCCATGTCAAGCCACACGGCGCGCTCGCAAACATGGCAGCCGAAGACGCCGCCCTTGCCATCGTCTGCGCCAGGGCCATCAAGGCCGTCGATCCCGGATTGGTGTTCGTGGCGCTCCCCTATTCGCAGGCGATGCGGGCTGCCGAGGCGGCCGGGCTCGCGGTGGCCTGCGAGGTCTATGCGGACCGGCGCTACGACGACGACGGCATGCTGGCCTCCCGGCAGATGGAAGGTGCCGTCATTCACGACCTGCAACAGAGCGTGGACCAGGTGCTGTCCATGGTGCTGGACGGGCGCATCCCGACGATCGGAGGCAAGAAACTGCCGGTCGAGGCCGCGACTATCTGCATCCATGGGGACACGCCCGGCGCCGTCGGCGTGGCGCGCGCCCTTCGCGAAGCCCTTGCTGCCGCCGGGATCGAATTCTCCGCGTTCAAGAAGCCCGATCTCCAATAGAGGAAATGCGCGTGACCCGTATCGTCTACCTGAACGGCGCCTGGATCCCCGAAGCAGACGCCAGGATCTCCATCTTCGACCGTGGCTTCCTCTTTGCGGATGCGATCTACGAAGTGACGGCGGTGATCGGCGGCAAGCTCATCGAATATGCCGGGCACGCGGCCCGCCTGCAGCGGTCGACGGAGGAACTGGCCATGCCGTGTCCCCTCAGCCCCGAGGCGCTTCTGGCTGTGCATCGCGAGATCGTTCGCCGCAACGACCTGCAGGAAGGACTGATCTATCTGCAGATCTCGCGCGGGGTTGCCGACCGCGACTTTGCCTATCCGCAGGACGCGGCGCCGACGCTGGTCCTGTTCACGCAGGCCAAGGCAGTTGTCGACAATCCCAAGGTGAAGACGGGAATATCGGTGGCGATGCAGCCCGATCTGCGCTGGGCGCGGCGGGACATCAAGACGGTGCAACTGCTCTATCCCTCCATGGCCAAGATGGAGGCCGCAAGGCTCGGCGCGGACGATGCCTGGCTCGTCGAGGACGGCTTCGTCACCGAGGCGACGTCCGCGAGTGCCCATATCGTGACGAAGGACGGCACGCTCGTCACCCGGCAACTGTCGCAGGCGATCCTCCACGGCATCACCCGGGCCAGCACGCTGGACCTGGCGCGACGGGCCGGCATTCCCGTCGACGTGCGCCCGTTCACGCCGAAAGAGGCCATGGACGCGGCGGAGGCCTTCATCACCTCGGCCACGAGCTTCGTGCTTCCGGTGACGAAGATCGACGGTCAGCCCGTCGGCAGCGGCGTCCCGGGTCCGGTCTCCGCCCGGTTGCGCGAACTCTACATCGCCGAGAAGCTCGCCAGCGCCATCTGAGGCCGACGTCATCCTCCGGCCGGCTGGCACCCCTTCGCTTGTCGTCGCCGGCACGACGCCGATCAGCCTGAAGACCGGCCCGACGCTCCGAGAACGCCATGGAAGTTGCGAATGGAAGGTGAATTGTGTGGCCTAGCGCAAGCAAGCCGGTGATATCCGCTCGTCCGCACCTTTTCATCGCGGCCGCAACCCGTTATGGGCTGTCACAAAACTGTCATATATGGGAAAACGATCGTGCTGAGCTGGTTTCGCGCCCTGATGCCCCGGGAAGACCGTTTCTTCGACCTCTTCGACGCACACGCGCTGACGGTGGTCGAGGCGGCGGAGGCGCTTGAGAAGGTTCTGGCGGGCGGTCCGACCCTGGAACAGCACTGCAGCCGGATCGTCGAACTGGAAGACAAGGCCGATCGCATCACGGCCGACGTGTTGCTTGCCGTGCGCAAGAGCTTCATCACCCCCTTCGATCGCGGCGACATCAAGGACCTGATCCAGTCGCTCGACGACGCAATCGATATGATGCACAAGGTGGTCAAGACGATCCGCCTGTTCGAGCAGAAGAGTTTCGACCCCGGCATGCAGGAAATGGGCGTGATCGTCGTGAAGGCCGCCCGCCTCGTGGCCGAGGCCGTGCCGCTGCTCCACAAGATCGGCACCAACGCGACGCGCCTGAATTCGATCGCCGAGGAGGTGATGCGCATCGAGGGCCGCGCAGACGAATTGCACGAGAAGGGCCTGAAGGACCTGTTCCAGCGCCACGGCGCCTCCGACCCGATGGCCTACATGATCGGCAGCGAGCTCTATGGCGAACTGGAGAAGGTGGTCGACCGCTTCGAAGACGTGGCGAACGAAATCAGCGGCATCGTGATCGAGAACGTCTGATGGACGCGACGCTTGCCTTTCCGCTGCTGGTGGCGCTCATCGGCATCGCGCTCCTGTTCGATTTCCTGAACGGGTTGCACGATGCGGCGAACTCGATCGCCACGATCGTCTCGACGCGGGTGCTGCGGCCGCAATTTGCGGTGATGTGGGCCGCGTTCTTCAATTTCATCGCTTTCCTATTCTTCGGCCTGCATGTGGCCGAGACGATCGGCAGGGGGATCATCGATCCGGCAATCATTTCGCCGGCGGTGATCTTTGCGGCACTCATGGGCGCGATCATCTGGAACGTCGTCACTTGGCTGTTCGGAATTCCCTCCAGTTCCTCGCATGCGCTGATCGGCGGGCTCGTCGGCGCGGGGCTGGCACGGAGCGGCTTCGATTCGATCGTGCTCTCTGGCGTGCTGAAGACGGTAGGTGCCATCTTCATGTCGCCGGCAATCGGCTTTTTCCTTGCGCTGATGCTGGTCCTGATCGTTTCCTGGGTCTGCGTGCGGCAGACGCCGTTCGCCGTCGACAAGGCTTTCCGCGGGCTGCAGTTCATTTCCGCCTCGCTCTATTCTCTCGGCCATGGCGGCAACGATGCGCAGAAAACCATGGGTATCATCGCGGTTCTTCTCTATTCGCAGGGCCACCTCGGTTCAGAATTCTACGTTCCATTCTGGGTCGTCATCACCTGCCAGGCGGCAATCGCACTGGGCACGCTCTTCGGCGGCTGGCGCATCGTCCACACGATGGGCTCGAAGATCACCCGGCTCAACCCGATGCAGGGTTTCTGCGCGGAGACGGGCGGTGCGATCACACTGTTCGCAGCCACCTGGCTCGGTATTCCCGTCTCGACCACGCACACCATCACCGGCGCGATCATCGGCGTCGGCGCGGCGCGGCGCGTCTCGGCGGTGCGCTGGGGGCTTGCGGGCAATATCGTGATCGCGTGGTTCGTGACCCTGCCGGCGGCGGCACTCGTGTCGGCATTGACCTATTGGGCCGTCAACCTCTTTGGTGGCCACTGAAGCCGGCTCGTCGATTTCCAATCACGGCGCTTGCCAGCCTCCGGCTTTGCGTGCACCCTCCCTTGCGGAAGAGGATTCGCGGCTGCTTTTCGGGGGACGAGCATGGCAGGCGGAATGATGCGGGTGACCGCCCTTCTCAGCGTGAGTTGTGCTCTCATGAACGCCGCGGTCGCGCAGGAGAGCAGTGCCGACCTGGCGAAGAAGCTGTCCAATCCCGTCGCGTCGATGATCAGCGTACCGTTCCAGTTCAACTACGACCGTGGCTTCGGTCCGGAAGACGGGAACCGGGAGACGCTGAACATTCAGCCCGTCGTCCCCATATCGCTGAACGATGACTGGAACCTCATCTCCCGGACCATCATGCCGGTCATCTGGCAGGATGACATCGCCGGTCCGTCGGGCCACCAGTTCGGGCTCGGCGATATCACCCAGAGCCTGTTCTTCTCTCCCAAGCAACCCGGACCCGGCGGATTGATCTGGGGCCTCGGTCCGGTATTCCTGATCCCGACCGCCACAGACGATCTCACCGGCAGCGGCAAATGGGGCGCCGGTCCGACCGGCGTGGCGCTGAAGCAGGACGGTCCCTGGACCTATGGGCTTCTGGCCAACCATATCTGGTCGTTCGCCGGCCAGGATGACCGCACGGACGTCAATTCGACCTTCCTGCAGCCCTTCCTGTCCTACACGACCCACGATGCGTGGACGTTCACCCTCAACACCGAATCCACCTACGACTGGGAGGGCGACCAGTGGTCGGTTCCCGTCAACGTCATGGTCGGAAAGCTGGTGAAATTCGATCAGCAGCCGGTGAGTTTCACGGCCGGCCTACGCTACTGGGCCGACGCGCCGGAAAACGGCCCGGAAGGCCTCGGCTTCCGCTTCGTGGTGACGTTTCTTTTTCCGCAGTGAAGACACGCTGGCCCGGTCATGCCGGCGTTCGTGGTCGCACCGTCACCGCATGGGCCTGCCTTGGAGGGGCCATCTATCTTTATTCCGCTGCTTGATGAATAATAAACGAACAATCCAGCCATTCCTTGTGCTGCCTTGCGGTTCAAGCTATGCGTGCATCAGATGCCGTGCCGATGGGTCTGCAGACCCGAATATCGCCGTTGGGCGATTGGATTTCTCGAGACTGAAGCAGGGAGGGCCGAGGTCATGGGTGCCGACAGGTTTTCGTGTCAATTGCGTTCCGGTCTTGCCGTCGCCCTGTTGCTCGGTCTTGCCGGGGGTTTCCAGCCGGCAGGCCGGGCACTGGCGCAGGAGCAGACGGCGGCCGCATCCGCCGCGACCGGACAGGATGGCGACGAGCAGCCGGATCTTCTGACAGAAGACGAGCTCGAGGTTCTGGTTGCGCGCGTTGCGCTCTATCCGGACGAACTGGTCGCCCTCGTCAGTTCCGCCTCGCTCTATCCGCTGCAGGTGGTCGAGGCCGAGCGGTTCCTGCAGCAGAAGGCAAAGGACAAGGACCTGCAGCCGAAGGACAGCTGGGACAGCAGCATCATTTCGCTGCTCAACTACCCCGATATCGTCAAGATGATGAGCGAGGACCTCGACTGGACCCAGGCGCTCGGCAGCGCGCTGGCCTACCAGCAGAAGGACGTGCTCATGGCCATCCAGACGCTGCGCGACAAGGCCGTGGCCGATGGTGTCATCAAGACGGACGACAAGGTGCAGATCGTCAATCAGGGCGACAACGTGGTGATCCAGCCGGCCGACCCGGAGAAGGTGTATGTGCCACGGTATGAGCCGGAGATGCTCTATGAGCCCGGCTACGTGCCCGCCCCCATCACCTACTACGACGATCCCTACCCCAGCTACTACTATCCGTCCGCGCCCTATTTCGCGGCCGCCATCACCGGTGGCGCGATCTGGGCTGCGACGGTGGACTGGGACGACTGGGGCGTGTGGGGTGGTCGCTGGGACGGCGACGTCGACATCGATTGCGACAAGTGCTTCAACGACATCGACATCGATCGCGACAAGTTCAAGATGAACGACGTCGACTGGAAGAACGTCGACCGTTCGAAGATCAAGTTCGACAAGAACCAGTTTGCCAATGTCGATCGCGACAGGCTCAAGAACGAGTTCAAGGGCAACCGCGACAACAACATCGCGAACCGTGCGAAGGACGTGCGCCGTAACGGCGACGGCCGGATCGCAAACCGGGGCGGGAAGATCTCGGTCGACGATGTTCGCAAGAGCAAGGTGGATGCCGATCGCGCCCGCCAGCGGGCCGGCAACATCGACCGAGGCAACATCGATCGCGGCGGACAGGCGGCTGCCGCGCGCAGGGATGGCGGGAACGTTGCCAATCGCGCGGGCGGTTCCGCGGCTGCCAAGAAGGTGACGGGTGCCAAGTCGCAGAACATCAACCGGAAGGCGAACAAGCCGCGGCCCGGCGGGCAGGCGCAGAAGCGCTCCGGCGGAAAGCCGTCGGCGCTCGGCAAGGTGGGCAACGGCAAGAAGACGCAGTTTGCATCGCAGCGCGGGCGGCAATCCATGAGTGGCGGCGGCGGCCATCGCCGGCCGCAGGCCTCGGGCGGCCGCCGGGGTGGCGGTGGCGGTCATCATGGCGGCGGAAGGTCCCGCGGCGGCGGTGGCGGTCACAGGCGCTGAGACGAACCGGTCGGGAGGCGAAGATGAGAAAAATTGCTTTTGACAGGCTGGTACGCTCGCTCACCGGAGCGATCCTTATCGGTGGCGCAATGCTGCAGGTTCCGGCGATGGCCGCGGACGAGCCGGACGACGCGCCGCTCACGGAATTCCTGTCCGAGAAGGATCCGCCCGGCTTCGACACCCCGGAAAAGGCGGTGGAGGCCTTCAAGTTTGCCGTGACGGATGGCGGGTTCGACCAGTTGGCGGAACTTCTGGGCCTCGATCCGGCCAAGGCCAAGACAAGCGGCGACGCGATGGACACGTTTGCCGACATCCAGGCCGGCGTGCAGGAGAAGGTGGTCGTCGTCGATGAGGGCGCTGACAAGATCATCGAGATCGGCAATATCCTCTGGCCCCTTCCCTTCCCGATCGTCCGCCACGACGACGGCAAGTGGGCCTTCGATACGCTTGCCGGCCTCGACGAGATTGCCGACCGGCACGTGGGCGAGAACGAACTGGAGACGATCGACACGTTGAAGGCCTATGTCGATGCCCAGGAGGACTATGCCTCGCAGGATCGGGACGGCGACGGGGTGCTCGAATATGCCCAGAAGCTGATCAGCAGCGAGGGCGCGCATGACGGGCTCTACTGGCCGGCCGAGCAGGGTGACGCCGAGCAGAGCCCGGCCGGCCCGGCGCTCGCCGATGGCGATGCGTTCGAGAAGGCAAAGGCCGGCGAAGGCTATCACGGCTATCGCTACCGCATCCTCGGCGGACAGGGCGACAACATCGCCGGCGGCAAGTACGACTATGTCATCAACGGCAACATGATCGCCGGTCACGGCGTGGTGGCCTGGCCCGTCCGGTACGGCATCACCGGCGTGAAGACCTTCCTCGTCAACAAGAACGGGATCATCTACGAGGCCGACCTCGGTGAGAATACGCCGGAGATCGCCTCGCGGATCCGCACCTTCAACCCGAACGACGAATGGGACATCGTCCAGGAATGACGGTCGGCTCGGGCGCCGCCCGATGCAGCGCAGGCTGGGCTCAGACCTGGCGTGCCAGGTCGGCGAGGTAGGTGTTCTCCGCCCGCGAACCCGCATAGGCGGCAGGGTCGATCTCGGCGAAGATCAGGGCCTCCCCTTCCGCCGGCGCTTGCGCCAGCAGGCTGCCGTCGGGAGCCGCGATGCGCGACAGGCCGGCATAGCCGAACAGGGCGTCGGCGCCGCAATGATTGACATAGGCGACGAAGACCTGGTTTTCGAAGGCGGGCACCTGGATCATCTTCTCGGCGACGAAGGTGCCCGAGGCGCCCTTCGGAAGCGCCGTCGGCACGACGACGAGATCGACGCCGGAAAGCGCCAGCCGGCGGACGTTCTCCGGGAACTCGACGTCGTAGCAGATCAGCATGCCGAGATTGAGCCCGCAGAGCTTGACCTGCACCGAAGATGGAACGTCGGGGCGGAACCACTGCCGCTCGTAGTCGCCGTAGAGATGGGACTTGCGGTAGACTGCGTTCGTCCCGATGCCGTCGGTGAAAAGGGCGCTGTTATAGACATCGTCGCCGTCGCGCTCGGCAAAGCCTGCGATGATCGCAAGGCCGCTTTTGCGAGCGATCGCCGAAAGGCTGTCTGCGATCGCGCCTTCGGCCGGCGAGGCAGTCCCGGCAAAGGCGGCGCCGGCGCCGTAGCCCGGGACCGCGAGTTCCGGCGCGATCAGGAGCTTCGCCCCGCCTTCGGCGGCCGCCTTCGCGGCGCTGGCGATCCGCGCGACGTTGGCGTCGACGTCGCCGGGGATGGCCTGCATCTGCAGGGCTGCGATCTTCATGCACTATCCTCCCGGTTGCTGGCGCCCTGGAATATGGGGGCGCCCTATGCATTTACAAACCTGCCACTCCGGCACGGTTCGCTGCAAGCCGTCATCCCCTGGCGGGATCGATGGAATCGAGAAAGCGCGACACGACGTCGTCACCCTCGACGGGTTCGCTTCCCGCCATGACGGCGACGGAAAAGCCGATCAGCGAGGAGACCGGATTGTGGGTCGTGGCGCCCGCCCGCAGGTTCATCACCAGCGTGGGGCAGAGGAACAGGCCGAGACGGATCACCGTGCGCCAGTCGGCCGGCAGCATGTCGCGGGCGGCGAGCTCGGCCAGCAGCGGACGCCACAGCCGCTCGGCCCTCACCTGCAGAAGGCCGAGCCGTACGGCGCTCGGCGCCCAGTCGGTGGTGACGTCGAGCACGCCATCGGCATAGGCCGCCGTCGCCGAATAACGCTCCGCCGCCAGCGCGGGATCGTAGAGCCAAAGCGGGTGGGCGAGGATGTTGTGGAAGGTCGTCTTGATCTCGGCCAAAAGCGTCGGCACATGCTCGCCGGCAAAGGCCGGGTCGAAGAAGGCGAGCACGGCGCGGCCCTCCTTCTCCTGATACCAGACGTTGGCATTGTGAGCATCGCCATGGGCGGTCACCCCGCCGGCGTCGGCAAGGTTCTCCGGCTTCAGCCGCTGCACGGCGGCGTCGAAAAGTTCGCCGACAGACCTTTCGTAGAGCACGCCGTTGACACGGAACCGCGCCTGCGAAAACGTCTCCCAGACGAGGCTCGCGCCATCAAAGGCAAAGTGCTTGCCAACGTAGAAGCCCGCGAGACGCCCGCCGGGGTAACGGCCTTCGGGGAGATCCACCAGCCGGTCGTGGAACAGCCGGTGGACGGGCTCTGCGGCCGCCTGCTGCGGCGTCACGGGATGCAATGTCTGCCGGTAGACCGCGAGCACGGCTTCGGTCAGGCCCGTCTCGGCGGCAACGGCAAGGTCGATGCCATCGGCGTCCGGCTGCAGGTCGAGCGTGCGCAGCACGTCGGAAAAGCGGGGATCGGTGCGGCGGCGGTAGACGAGGATCTGTTCGCCCGGCAGGACAGACATCAGCACCGGCTGGTCGACGGGCAGGCCGGCGCGGGCGAGGATGTCGGCGCGGTAGTATTCGCCGGTCATCGCTTCCTCGCCGTCCTCCTGATGGAACTTGAAGAAGAAGCTGCCGTCCGCCGTCTCGAAGAAGCCGTTCAGCGAGTTGAGGCTGTACTGGTCGTGATTGATCGTCAGGCCGGTGGCCTCGATCGAAAAGAGACTGCGCAGAAGCTCGACGAGCATGGCTTCCGCCACGCCGTCGCGCGCGCCGGCGAGCCGGCGGATTTCCGCAGTCCTGCTGGGGGCGGTGCTCATGGGTGCGGGCTCCTGTAGGCTGGCAGGGCAGGCATTTTCACCGGCCTCATTTGCTGTCTGGACGATAGCGGCTGCCGAGCGTGTAGCGGCTGCCGACATAGCTGAAGACGTTGACGGTGGCGACGACGGGGCCGCTCCAGGTCTTGCGATCGAGCACCAGGCAGCTGTCGCCCGGCTGGATATGGAGCAGGCGCGCCTCGTCTGCGCCGGCGGGCCGGGCGCTGATCAGGTGCTCGACCTCCGTCAGCGGCGTCGCGTTCTGCAGGTAGTCATAGGTGGCGGTCCGGGTGAAGTCCTGCTCGACATAGCCGGAGACGAGATCGGGGTTGACGTAGCGCTCCTCGAGCTGCACCGGCAGGTCGTTTTCGAAGTGGATGATGACGGAATGGTCGACCGGCCGCGCCGCAGCGAACTCGAAGGCGAGCAGCAGTTGCGGCGTCGGCCGCTCGATGCGTTCCAGCACGACGACCTCGGCACGATGGCGGCTGCCGCGGGCGCGGATCTCGGTGGCGATGTTGCTGATCTCGATCAGCGTCGACTGCGGCTTCGGCGGGGCGACGAAGGTGCCGACACCCTGGATGCGGCGCAGGTGCCCCTCGGACGTCAGCTCCCGCAGTGCGCGGTGTACCGTCATCCGGGATACCCCGAGTGCCGAGACGAGTTCGTGTTCCGACGGCAGCCGTGTGTTTCGCGCCCACTTGCCGCTGCCGATGTTGCCGAGGACGAAATCCTTGACCTTCTCGTAGAGAGGGGACGCGGAATCGGAAAGCACGTCCATGGTCACTGTCTCCCGCATATTGTCGTTCCCGTCCAGGTCGGCTGCCGGTGTCGCCGTCAGTCGGCAATCGCCACGATGGTCTTGAGCGCGGCCGTTTCGCCCTTCAGCAGCCTTTCATAGGCGTCGGGCACCGCCTCGAGCGAGGGCAGGACCTCGATCAGACGGGCCAGCCGGTCGGCAAGCCGCGGCAGAAGCGCGACGGCGTCGGGCAGTTCGCCGGCGAAGGCGTGGCAGCCGATCATCGCGATTTCCCGCTCGACCAGGACGTTGGGGTCGAAATCGAGACGGCCGTGGCTGATACCGACGAGAGCCAGCGTTCCGCCGCCGTGCAGAAGGTCCAGCGCGGCTATAATCGCCGCCGTGCTTCCGGTCGCATCGACCGCATGGCGCAGCCGGGCGTCGCCAAGGGCCGTAGAGACGGCCCCGGCATCGAGCGTGACGATCCGGCCGCCGGTCAATTGCGCGACCGTCTCCGCCCGGGCGACGTTGCGGTCGGACAGCAGGATCGGGCCGTCGTGCAGGTCGGCAAGCAGCAGTGCCGTCAGGCCGCCGATCGTGCCGCAGCCGACGACGAGCACCGGTTCGCCGGCGCCGGGGGCAAGGCGGCGTACGGCGTGCAAGGCGACCGCGAGCGGCTCGGCCATCGCCGCAACCCTTGCCGGCACCGATGCCTCATGCCGCACGAGCAGGCGGGCGGGGAGTTGAACGGCTTCGGCAAAGCCGCCGTCGCAGACCTCGCCGACAAAGCCGAGCCTCTCGCAGACATTGCTGCGGCCACTCCGGCAGGCGGGGCATTCGCCGCACCAGAAGCGCGAATCCGCCACGACGAGGTCGCCGGCGGACAGGTCGGACACCCCCTCGCCCACTTCAATCACCCGGCCGCAGAACTCGTGGCCGGCGGTCGAGGGCCGGCGGCTGATCCATTGTCCGGTGCGGTAGTTGTGCAGGTCCGATCCGCAGATGCCCGCGGCGCGGACGTCGAGATTGACGAAGCCGGCGGGCGGGGTGCCGGGAACTTCGATCTCTTCGACCCGAAGGTCCCTGGCATCGTGAAGCCGGACGGCCTTCATCGCTCAGGCGTCCTTCTTCAGATAGGCGTCGCGCACGGGCGAGACGGCGAGCGCATGCGAGGAGAAGCCCTCGTAGAGCGCCAGGTTGTGTGAATGCCTGGCAAATTCGGGATAGGCGGGGGCGGTGACGTAGCCGATCGAGCTGCGCTTGACGAAATCGGTCACCGACAGCGGGCCGAAGGTGCGTGCCCAGCGGCTGGTCGGCAGCACGGCGTTCGGTCCGAGCGAGAAGTTGGCGATGCTGACGGGCGTGTGCGTGCCCATCAGGATCTCCGAGGCCTCGGTGATGTGACCGAGATGGATGAAGGGCTCGATGGAGAGAAGCTCCAGATGTTCCGGCGCGTAGGCGTTGACGAAGGCGTAGCTCTCCTCGATCGAAGAGGTCAGCACGATACCACCGGTCTTGCCGCTGAGCACGGCCTTCGAGAAGGCGACACGCTGCTCGGTCATCCGGCTCCAGTGGTCGGGAAGTGCTGCCAGCGCCTGTTCTGCAACACGACGGCTGTGGGTGACGAGATAGGCCGACGAATCCGGGCCGTGCTCCGCCTCGATCAGGAGGTCGAGGGCGGCAAGGCCGCCATGGACGGTGTCGTCGGCGAGGATCATCACCTCCGAGGGGCCGGCCGGAAGCCCCGTGTCGATGACGCCGGACAGCGCGCGCTTGGCGGCGACGACCCAGGGACTGCCGGGGCCGACGATCTTCAGTGCCGGCTTGACGGTCTCGGTGCCATAGGCGACGGCGGCGACGGCCTGGGCGCCGCCGACCTTGTAGACCGTCTCGACGCCGGCGAGGCGGGCGGCGACGAGGGTTGCCGCATCGACGCTGCCGTCGGGCGCGGGCGGGGTGACGATCGCAAGATCGGGAACGCCGGCGACGACGGCCGGCACGGAGGTCATCATCGTGACCGACGGAAAAGAGCCCTTGCCGCGCGGGACATAGAGCGCCACCGAGCGGATCGGGGTGAAGCGGTCGCCGGCAAACGCGCCGGGCCGGATCTCCTTCAGCCACATGGCCTCGGGCTTCTGCTCCTCGTGGAAGGTGCGGATGTTGTCGATGCCGAACTTGATCGATTCCACGACGCTGTCGTCGACGAGCTTGAAGGCGGCGTCGAACTCGGCCTCGGTCACCTTCAGGTTCGCCTCGGTGACGGCAGCCTTGTCGAGGTCGCGGCCGAAGCGCGCCAGTGCCGCGTCGCCCTCGGTACGGACCGCCTCGAGGATGGGGGCGACCTTCTCGATGAAGCTCGAGATGTCGGTTTCCGAGCGGCGCAGCAGCGCGGCCTTCTCGTCTGCGGAGAGCTTTGCATATTCGTAGAACGACACGTCAGTCATGGGTCTGTCCTTCATGCCGGCCGCACGGGCCGCGCCGTCATTTCGATTTCAGAAAGATGTCGAGGCCGACCAGCCGGTCGAGCACGGCGATTGCGATCGCGGCACTGGCGATGAAGACCACCGAGATGGCTGCAAGGTCGGGCGTGATGATCGAGCGGATCGAATTGTAGATCTGCACCGGCAGGGTGACGCTGCGCGCGTCGACCAGAAGCAGGCTGACCAGGAATTCGTTGAGCGCCAGGATGAACATCAGCAGCGAGCCGGTGATGATCCCGGGCAGCACCGCCGGCAGGGTGATGTAGAGGAAGCGCTGCAGCGGCGGCGCGCCGCAATTGGCGGCGGCGAGCTCGAGATCGGGCGAGAGGTTGCTGGCGCTCGCCGTCACCGCCCAGATCATGAAGGGAAGGTTGATGACGCAGCAGGCGATGCCGACCGGCCAGAGTTTGCCGAGCACGCCCATGTTGCCGAACACCAGCATCATGCCGATGCCCGAACCGATCAGCGGGATGGTGAACGGCAAAAGCAGGTAGATCTGGATCGAACGGGCGAAGCGGACACGATACTTGGCGAGTGCGATGCCGGCGAGCGTTCCGACCGGGATCGAGACGATCGTGCAGATGGTGGCGACGATCAGCGAGCGGACGAAGGCCTGCCGCAGGTCGCTCGCCTGGGCAATCGCGCCGTACCATTTCAAGGACAGCCCTTCCGGCGGGAAGGTGATGATGTTGCCGGCGGTAAAGGACGCGCCGAGCACGACGATCGTCGGCGCCGACAGCATGACGAGCGCGGTGGCGACGAAGGTCCAGATGACGACGGACTTGCTGCGGCTGCCGGTCATTTGCGGCCTCCGGTCATGGCGAGCGTGCCGGCGCCGAACAGCATGAAGACGAGCCCGACTAGGAGCGAACCGACGGCGACGAGCATCAGGGACAGCGTCGCGCCCATGCCTTGGTCGGAGGTGCGGAAGAACTGGTCGTAGATGGCGTTGGCGATGAAATCCTGCGAGCCGCCGCCGAGGATGGCGGGAATGGCGAAGTCGGTCAGAGACAGGGTGACGACGACGAGACCGGCGCCGACGAGGCCCGGGCGCGCAAGCGGCAGCACCACATGGCGGAAGGTGCGCAGCCAGTTGGCGCCGAGCGAGCTTGCGGCCGATTCGAGTTCGGCCGGGATCGCCGTCAGCGCCGGCGCCAGCATCAGGACGGCGAAGGGCAGCATGTATTGCACGAGGCCGAAGAGGACGGCGGGATAGTTGTAGAGAAGCCGCATCGGCGGCACGCCGACGAGGCCGAGGGCCTCGTTGACCATGCCCTGGTTGCCGAGGATGATCAGCCAGCCATAGGCGCGCACCACCTGGCCGATGAAGAAGGGCAGGAACAGCGCCACCAGCAGGAACTTGCGCAGTGCCGAAGACGGCGTGCGCACCATGAGATAGGCATAGGGAAAGGCGAAGATCAGCGTGACGACGGTCACGATCACCGAGCCGAGCAGGCTGCGCCCGGCGACGGTGGCGAAGAAGCTCTCGGTCAACGCCCGCTGGTAGTTGGCAAGCGTCAGTTCCTCCGACATCAGGAAGGTGGAGGTGTCGAGGACGCGCAGGCTGGAATCGCCGATCTGGACGAGGCCCAGCACCAGGATGCCGACCAGAAGCACCGCCGGCGCCAGCATGAGATAGGGCAAGCCCTTCTCGAAGCGGGCCGGCCAGAGGCGGGCGGCGAGGCTTTCGAGCCCGTCCATGACACGCCACGTCCATGGATAGGCGGCACGGGATCTGCGCATCGTTTCCGTCCTGCTTGCGATGGCCCTTGGGGGCATGACCCGGTTCCTGTGGGCAACGGCCCGCCAGGAGCCCGCCGCGCCCGACGGCGCGGCGGGAAGCGCTGGCAATCAGCCCTGCATGATTTCCTTGAACTTCGAGAACCACTGGCTCTCGTTTTCGACCTGGATCTTGGACGAGATGCGGATGAGGTGCTTGAAGTCCTCTTCGGTCGTCGGATAGGACGGGTCGCCGACGAGGTCGGCCGGGGGCGTCAGGCCGGGGACGACGCCCGGAAGGCCGAGGCCGTCGAGCCAGACCTGCTGGGCTTCTTTGGTCAGGGCATGGTTGATGTACTGCTTGGCCCAGTAGAGCTCGTTCTCCGGCAGGCCCTTGGGGATCCAGAGGCCGTCGGTGTCGAACTTGGCGCCTTCCTCCGGCACGACCCAGGCGAGTTCGATGCCGTTCTTCCTGGCTTCGCGGGCGTTGGTGGAGATGGTGCAGGCCGCGTCGATCTCGCCCTTCTGGAACCAGGTGGTGAAGTCCGGGTCTTCGCCGAGCAGCGGCTGCTGCTCCTTGACCTTGGCGATGAAGTCCCAGGCCGGCTGCATGTTGGCCGGGATGTCCTCCAGCTTGCCGCCGCCGGCGACCTGGGCGGGGAAGTGGAAGCCGATGCCATCATTGTAGAGCGCGATGCGGCCCTTCAGCTTCGGATCGAGCAGGTCCTTCCAAGACTTCGGCGGGCCATCCGGGAAGGCGGAGGGGCGATAGGCCAGCACGTAGACATAGCCGTAGGTGTTGACGATCGGGTAGCCGTCGAGGCCGACCGGCTTGGCAAGCTCGGTAGTGATCTTCAGGTTCGGCAGATCGGACAGGTCCTCGGTGACGCCGCGCAGCGCCGACTTGGTGGCGTTGGTGGTGGTGTCCCAGTTGATGTGGATCGGCGGTACGCGGCCCTGCGCGACGGCGGCCCAGACCTTCGGCTGGATCTCGTTGTCCTCGGTCAGGTCGTGACGGACGGCGATGCCGGTCATCTTGGTGAAGCTGTCGGAGACGCCCGCCTTGAGGCTGTCGACCCAACTGCCGCCCCAGGCGCGGACAATGATCTCGGCCGGCTTCTCGGGCTCCTGGGCAAAGGCCTTGCCGGTGCCGAGCGTGGCGGATGCACCGACGGCCGCCATCGAGGCAAGCAGCGTGCGGCGGCGGATTTCAGTGGTCAGGAATTTATCATGTGACATCGTGCGTTCTCCTCTGGCCGAAACCTTCTCTGGTTTACTTCTTGAAGACATGCATGTCCCGCGCATTCCAGCCGAGGCAGACGGAATCGCCCGGGCTGAACTGCAGGTGGTTGACGGGATCGTGGTCGAAGACGCGGAAAAGCTGGCCGCCGAGGCCCGGCAGCCGCACCTCGTAGACGATGCGCTCGCCCTCGAAGATGGCGTCGGCAACCGTGCCCTCGACGAGGGTGTCGAGATTGCCGAGGGCTTCGACGCGCGGGGCGATGCGGGTCTGCTCGGCGCGCACGGCGCCCGCGCAGGCGTCGCCGCCGGCCAGCGTTTCGCCGACGGCGAGCCCGGGAAGCGTGCGGCCGTGCGCGCTGACCGACACCGTAGTGCCGTCACGGGCGGCAACGACGCCCTCGATGAAGTTGGTGACGCCGATGAAATTGGCGACGAAGGCGTTGGCCGGGGTGCGATAGGCCTGCACCGGCTCCGCCTTCTGCTGGATCAGGCCGCCTTCCATGACGATCACCTCGTCGGAGACGACGAGCGCCTCGCGCTGGTCATGGGTGACGTTGATGGTGGTGACGCCGAGTTCCTTCTGTATGCGGCGGAACTCCAGCTGCATCTCCTCGCGCAGCTTGCGGTCGAGGGCTGCGAGCGGTTCGTCGAGCAGGAGCAGATCCGGCTCGAATACCAGCGCCCGGGCGATCGCCACGCGCTGCTGCTGGCCGCCGGAAAGCTCGTTGATGCGGCGGCCGCCATAGCCGCCGAGGCGGACGAGCTCGAGATAGCGTTCGACCTTCTCGGGGATCGCGCGGGCGTCATGTCGGCGCATCTTCAAGGGGAAGGCGACGTTTTCGGCCGCCGTCATGTGCGGGAACAGCGCCAGCTTCTGGAACACCATGCCGATCGCGCGGCGATGGGGCGGAACGGCACTGACGGGGCGGTCGTTGATGTAGATCTCGCCGCTCGTCGGCGCGTCGAAGCCGGCGATCATCCGAAGCAGCGTGGTCTTGCCGGAACCGGAGGGGCCGAGGATGGTGAGGAACCTGCCCTTGGGAAGGTCGAAGGAGGCATTGCGCACGGCATGCACGTCGCCGAAGACCATGCCGACGTCCCGGACGGAGACGGCGATGGTATCGCGGGGCCCGCGACGTTCGGCGGAAGCGGCTGCCATGACTATTCCCCCTGCCCTTGCGGGCTCCTGCGCGTCATGGCGGTTTCCGGGGAATCCATTCATGGCGCCAAGTTGCCTATACAAATACGTACAAGTAACGTCAATCGCATCTGCGTATAAAACATGCTGTTGCGCGAGTTGCCTCGAATATGTGCAGGGCCGCCGCTGGGCCATGCCTCCGATGCTTCCGCGCCGTCTCTCATATCGAAGCGAGGTATCCCCCGTCCACCGGGATGCAGTGGCCCGTGACATAGGCGGCCGCATCGCTGCACAGGAAAATCACCACCCCGCCGATGTCGCCCTCGCCGCCGAAGCGCCCTTGCGGGATCTTTGCCAGCATGCGCTCCTGCCAGGCCCGGTCTTCGTAGAAGACTTCCGTCATGGCGGTGCGGAAATAGCCCGGCGCGATCGCGTTGACGCGAATGCCGTGGGCAGCCCATTCCGTCGCCAGTGCACGTGTCATGCCGAGCAGGCCGGTCTTCGAGGCGCCGTAGGGAACGGCGGTCGGGATGCCGACGAAGGAGGTGAGCGAGCAGAGATTGACGATGGCCCCGCCACCCCTCTCCGCCATGATGCGGCCGGCGGCGCGGGCGCAGAAGAAGGCGCCCTTGAGGTTGGTGTCGACGATGCTGTCCCACAACGCCTCGTCAACGTCGAGCGAGGGGCGCACGTTCTCGAAGCCGGCATTGTTGACGAGGATGTCGAGGCCGCCGAGGGCTTCCGCTGCCTTCCCGATCGTCGCGGTGGAGGCATCGATGTCGCGCACGTCCTGCGCCAGCGCCACGCATCTTGCGCCGGCCTGCTCGACCAGGGCGATCGTCTCGGAAAGCTGCTCCGGCTTCCGGGCGGTCACCGCGATGTCGGCGCCCGCGCCGGCAAGGGCCACGGCGATCGTCTGGCCGATGCCGCGACTGGCTCCCGTCACCAGCGCGCGACGGCCGGTGAGATCGAAGAGGGGGCGGGGCATGGCGGCTCCTTTCATGGCTGGTTTCGGGATCACAGCATTAAACGCTTTACATGTCTATACATATGTACAGACTGACGGCGCCGACCTATCGGCGGCTCGGAACGATGCTTATGGAGAATACGCAGATGGCAGATCCTTCAAGCCCCATTCGCGAAGAGGTTCGCGCCATTGCGCCCTACAATGCCGGCCTGACCATCGACGAGGTCCGGCGGCGCCACGGGGTCGAGGTGGTGGCCAAGCTCGGTTCGAACGAGAACCCGAACGGTCCCTCGGCAGGCATCGCATCGGTGCTCTCCGCGATCCATGAACTGGCGCGGCTCTATCCGGATCCGAGCGGACGGGCGCTCGCGGCCGAGATCGCCGGCAGGTTCGGCGTGGAGGAGGGCCAGGTCGTCCTCGGCAACGGCTCGGAGGATCTGATCGCCGTCATCTGCCGTGCGGTGGTGCGCCCGGGCGATGCCGTCGCCACCCTTTACCCGTCCTTCCCGCTGCACGAGGACTATACGACGCTGATGGGCGGTCGGGTCGATCGCATCGCCGTGAGGCCGGACCTGACGATCGATGTCGACGCGCTCGTGACGGCGGCGCGCCGCAAGCCGCGCATGCTTCTCTTCGCCAACCCGATGAACCCGGTCGGCTCCTGGCTGACGCCGGCCGAACTCGACCGCGTGATTGCGGCGGTGGACAAAGATACGCTTGTCGTCGTCGACGAGGCCTATGCCGAATATGCTGCGGGCGAGGACTATCCCTCGGCCGTCGATCTGCTGCGCGACACGCCGCTGAACTGGGCCATGCTCCGGACCTTCTCCAAGGCCTACGGGCTGGCCGGTCTCCGCATCGGCTACGGCATTGCGAGCTCGGCCGAACTCTGCGGCTTCTTCGACCGCGCCCGGACGCCGTTCAACACCAACGCCATCGCCCAGGCGGCGGCACTCGCAGCGCTCGCCGACCCGGCGCATCTCGACCTTTCCGTCGCCATGGCGCTGTCCGAACGCGACCGCATTGGGAAGGTCCTGCTCGACCTCGGCTACAGGATCGCGCCGTCGAAGTGCAACTTCCTGTTCTTCGATGCCGGCCGGGATGCGACGGTGCTGGCAGAGGCGCTGCTCGCCCGCGGCGTCATCGTCAAGCCGTGGAAACAGCCGGGTTTCGAAACCTTCGTTCGCGTCAGCATCGGCAGTCCGATCGAGAACGATCACTTCCTGGCAGCCTTGAAGGCCGTGGGCCCTGCATGATGCGCCACGGGTCAGGCTCGCCGTGCGGGCCTTAGTGCTTGTCGGTATTCGCCATCGCTCCCAGAAGCTTCGGAAGGTCGCCGAAGCGGGCGACGAGACCGAAGATCAGGGCGGCGATCGCGACAAACAGGATCGTCACCGATGCCATGGTCGGCGTGTAGCCGTAGCGCAGCGCGTTGAAGATCTTGATCGGCAGCGTCTCCATGGTGAAGCCGACGGTCATGTAGGCGACGATGTATTCGTTGAGCGACAGCACGAAGGCGAAGGCATAGCCGGAGACGAGATAGGGCAGGATCAGCGGCAGCACGACGGTGCGGAAGATCGTCCGGTCGTCGGCGCCCATGGTCGCGGCCGCCTCGACCAGCGAACGGTCGATCGAGGAGAAGCCGAGCGAGAGCGTCACCAGCGGCAGGGTGACGAAGAAGATCGCGTGGCTGATCGCAGCCGTCCACGGCTGGCCGTAGAACCCGGTCGTCGCCCAGAACGTGAGCATTCCCAGCGCGGTGATGACCGGCGGCAGGGTGAAGGGCGCGATGCCGAGAAGCTGGAAGATGTTGGCCCAGGGCGCATGTCGCCGCCAGAGGAACCAAGAGAGTGGCAGCGCGATCGCGAGCGCCAATGCCGCCGAGACCGCGGCGAGCGTGATCGAGGCGAGAAGCGCGTTGCGCCATTCCGGATTGGCGAAGATCTCGCCATACCAGGAGAGCGAGAAGCCCTGCGGCGGAAAGGCGAGCGTCTGCTTCTCGTTGACCGAGACGCCGGCGACGACGATCAGCGGCAGCGACAGGAACAGCCCGACGATGCCGAGATAGAGACGCTGGAGAAACGTGGTCATGCGGCTTCTCCCTTGCGGCCGGCGATCAGCGTGAGTGCGACGAGGCCGAGCGTGACAAGCACGAGGAACACGGCCATGGCGGAGGCGAACGGCATGTTCGACTGATAGATCGCCTGGTCGGTGATCAGCACCGACAGCGTCCAGTGCTGCGGCCGGCCGAGGATCTGTGGCAGCAGGTAGGAGCCGAGCGCGAAGATGAAGACCATGATCAGCGTCGCGACGATGGTGTTTCTGAGCGCGGGCACGACGACGGTGAAGAACGACTTGACCGGCGATGCGCCGAGCGTGCGGGCGGCCTCCGTCAGCGTCGGGTCTAGACGCACGAGAGCGGGATAGAGCACGAGCACGGTATAGGGCAGCGCCTGGTAGACCATCGCCGTCAGCACCGCGCCGAAACTCGGGTTCAGCGCCACCGGCTCGCTCATCAGCCCGATGGCGACGAGAAGGTTGGTGATGCCGGCCGTACGCGAGAACAGCGTCGACCAGGCAAAGCCGATGATGACCTCGGACAGCGACAGCACCGACAGGAGCGCAACGAGCCACAGGACCTGCGTCCTGCGGCGGGCGCGCGACAGGAGGTAGGTGAAGGGAACGGCGATCACGACGCAGCAGATGGCGACCGTCACCGCCAGAAACAGCGAGAAACCCAGCACCTTGCCGAAGAAGAGGCTGAGGAACCGGGCATAGTTGTCGAAGACGAAGGCCGTCGAATAGAAGCCGGCCGGATCGCGCTGGAAGAAGGATACCGCGATCATCGTCGCAAACGGGATGACGAAGAAGACGATCAGCATGCCTGCCGGAAACAGCAGCGGCCCGTAATCGGCCAGTCTCTGCGGTGCCTCGCGTCTCATGACTTCAACACCACGCAGGCATCGGGCGAAAGCCTGATGCCGACGGCCTGGCCGACGCTCACGTCGGGTCGCGCGTTCGGCATCGAGACGGCGACGATCTGCTTGTCGCCGGCCTCGACGAAGGTCTCGATCGTACCGCCGAGGTCGCGGACGAATGTGACCCTCGCTTCGATCGCGCCATGGCCGGGAGCGGTGAGGTGAACATCCTCGGGACGGACCGACAGCACGCCGCTGGAAAGGCCGGCGGGAACGGCAAGGTTCTCCACGACGGAGCCCAGCACCGTGGCGCGACCGGCGCTGTCTGCGGAGAAGTCGATGAGGTTCGTCATGCCGATGAAGTCGGCGACGAAGGTGTCGGCGGGGCGGCGGTAGATCTCGACCGGCGCGGCTGCCTGGCGGATCTCGCCGCCGTTCATCACGACGACGGTGTCCGCCATGGTCATGGCTTCGCGCTGGTCGTGGGTGACGACGATAGTGGTGATGCCGAGGCGCTGCTGCAACTGGCGCAGTTCCACCTGCATGGCCTCGCGCAGCTTGGCGTCGAGCGCAGACAGCGGCTCGTCCAGCAGGAACAGCTTCGGCGAGGTCGCGAGCGCGCGGGCGATCGCGACGCGCTGGCGCTGGCCGCCGGAGAGCTTTGCCACCGGGCGGTCGGCATAGCCGGGCAGATGGATCATCGACAGCAGTTCGTCGACGCGCTTCTTCTGGTCTTCCTTGCCGACGCCGCGGATGCGCAGCGAATAGGCGATGTTCTCGCCGACGGTCAGGTGCGGGAACAGCGCCAGCGATTGGAACACCATGCCGAGATCGCGCTTGTGCGTCGGCACGCGGGTGATGTCTGCGCCGTCCAGCCTGATCGCGCCACCGGTCGGCAGGTCGAGCCCGGCGATCATGCGCATTAAGGTGGTCTTGCCGCAGCCGGACGGGCCGAGCAGGCAGACGAAGGTGCCGTGCGGAACGGTGAGATCGACGTTCTTCACCGCCGTGAAGGTGCCGAATTCCTTGGTGACGTTCTGGAGTGTCAATCCGGACATATGCTCTCCGCTCCGCAGGTTTGCGAGCATTCAGGTTGTGAAACTGCCCCTCACCCTAACCCTCTCCCCGCAAGCGGGGCGAGGGAATGTGCGGAGTTTGCCGCTTGTGCCTTCTCCCCGTTCACGGGGAGAAGGTGGCCGGCAGGCCGGACGAGGGACCGCGCCGCTCAGCCGACGATCAGTTCGGTCCACTTCTGGTTCAGCCAGTCGGACTTCGTCTGGTACATGTCGTAGCGCGGGATGATCGGCTCGATGTCGGAGGAAACGGCGGCGAATTCCGCATCCGTCAGGTCGAGCAGGTCACGCCGGACCGTCGGCGCCGTGCCGACCTTGCGCGACAGCACCGCCTGGACCGCGGGCTGGCTCATGTAGTCGATGAAGACATGCGCTTCCTCGACCTTCTGAGAGGCGCGCGAGAGCGCCCAGCAGCCCGAATCCTGGATGCCGCCTTCCTTCGGGAAGGTGGAGCGGACCGGGTGGCCGTCAGCGGCGGCAAGGCCGGTGACGTCGTGGTAGTACTGGCCCATCGGGATCTCGCCCGATTTCAGCGCCTGCTCGAACTGGGCCTCGTCGCGATACCAGAGCGCCACGTTCGGCTTGACTTCGGCGAGCTTGTCGAAGGCCTTGAGGATGCCCTCCTCCGTGTCGAGCACGCTGGTGCCGCCGAGGAAGGTCTTGGCGGTCACTTCCAGCAGGAAGGAGTTGGACACGAGTGCGAGCAGGCCGAGCTTGTCGGCGTTCGCCGGATCCCAGAAGGCCGCCCAGCTCTCCGGTGCTTGCTCGTAAACGGCGGTGTTGGTGACGAGCGTGATGTACCAGGCCACGGCGCCGATGCCGGCGACCCGGCCGTCCGGATACTTGTTGACGAAGCGCTCGATCAGGTTCTCGCCGTTCTTGATCTTGCCCATGTCGAGCGGCGCCCAGAGCTCGGTCGCCTGGCCCTTGAGCATCGCAACCTGCGACATCATCGAGACGTCGGCCGGTGCCTGGCCGGCACGTGCGGCCTGTTCGAGTTGGACCAGCCAGGCCTCGCCCGTCGGCTCGGCGATGGATTCCACCGCGATGCCCGTCGCCTTGGTGAATTCCGGGAAGATGTTCTTGTCGAACGAATCCTTGAAGTATCCGCCGTAGACGCCGACCTTCAGGGACTTTTCCTGCGCGCGCAGGATCGACGGCATCGCCAGCAGCGACGCGCCCGCCATGCCGGCGCCCAGCACGCCGCGGCGGCTCACGGTGGCGTTGAGAATATCACGCATTGTCCTTACTCCATTCTTTGCCAGACGGCTTCCGGCCGCCGGGTTGTTCCCATTTTATATTGCAAGTCAAGCCTTGGCGATGACGGAAGGGCTGAACACCATCAGGCTCAGGATTTCGAACAGCACCTGGGCGCCGGCATGGGCGGTATTGGTGGTGGCGTCATACTGCGGAGCGACCTCGACGACGTCGCCGCCGACGAGATTGATGCCCTTGAGGCCGCGCACCAGTTCCAGCACTTCGCGGGTGGTGAGGCCGCCGATTTCCGGCGTTCCCGTTCCCGGCGCAAAGCTCGGATCCAGGCTGTCGATGTCGAAGGAGAGGTAGGTCGGACCATCGCCGACGATCGCCTTCGCCCTCTCGATGATGGCAGGGATACCCATGCCGGAGACGTCCTCGGCATGGATGACGGTCATGCCGGCATCGTAGGAGAATTCCCAGAGATATTCCGACGAGCCGCGGATGCCGATCTGGATGGTGCGGGTCGGGTCGAGGACGCCGTCGAGCACCGCGTTGCGGAACGGGCCGCCGTGATGGAACTTGGTGCCATCGAAGGAGCCGCTGGTGTCGCAATGGGCGTCGATGTGGATCATCCCGACCGGCTGTTTTTTGCCGACGGCCTTCATGATCGGGTGGGTGATCGAATGGTCGCCGCCGACGGCGAGCGGGATCACGCCGGCATCGACGATCTGGTTGAAGCGCTTTTCGATGTCCTCGTGGCTCATCTCCAGCCGGTAGCGGCTGCGGAAGGGAACGTCGCCGATGTCGGCGACGCGCAGTTCCTGCACGGGCGCGCAGTCGAGGACATGATTATAGGGGCCGATGCGCTCGATCGAACGCATGGCGCGCGGTCCGAAGCGCGAGCCGTTGCGGTTGGTGACGCCGAGGTCCATCGGAACGCCGGTGATCGCCACCTGCAGGTTGCCGAAGTCCGGGTCCTCGGCCTCGACCGGCATGTGCGGCGCAGAAAGAAATGTCGGCACGCCGGCATAGGGCGCGAGCCGCGTGCCGCTCTTGGAGAAGATCTTGTCGGCGACCTTGCGGAAAGCCGGATCGAAGATGTCCCCGCCGTGTCCGTCGCCGAATTTCTCCCGCAATGCCTGGAGCTTACTGTCGTCGAATGCCATCGTCCGCCTCGCTTCTGGTCGCAATAGGGCAAGCGGGGGAGCCGGGCCTGGCTGCCGATAGTGTCGTTCCCCCAGGCTTTTGCCCTTGTTTTCATGATTACGTCGCAAAACGACTGGAAAATCAATTGACAATGTTATAGCTTTTTGTGTGAGAAAATTTCACATATGAACCCGCTCCGATTGCCATGTCGAACCGCCTGCCGCCCCTCAATCCGTTGCGCGCCTTCGAGGCGGCGGCGCGGCGCGGTTCAGTGACGGCCGCAGCCCGCGAACTCAACGTCACCCATGGCGCCATCAGCCACCAGATCCGGGCGCTCGAGGAATCGCTCGGTGCGGTCCTGTTCGAGCGCGGCGGCAAGCGGTTGAAGCTGACATCGCAAGGTGCGCTGCTCTTGCCGGCGGTGACGGAGGCCTTCGGCGGCATTGCCGCCGCCACCGCGCTGATGAAGCGGCCGGCAACGAGCGGCTCGCTGACGATCACCTGCGTGCCGGCCCTTCTTTCATTCTGGATCGTTCCGCGCCTCAACCGCTTTACCGAGCAGTATCCCGACGTGAAGCTGAGCCTCGTCGCCTCCAACGAGCCGGCGCAGGTCTTCTCGCGCGACGTGGACGTGTCGATCCTCTACGGCGACGGCAACTGGCCCGATTGCTGGACCCGTCTGTGGAGCCACCTGCGGCTGTTTCCGATTGCCAGCCCGACCCTGCTCAACAGCAGGCCGCTTCGTTCCGTGCGCGATCTCTCCGACCATATGCTGCTGCATGGCGATCGCGACGGACGGGAGTGGAACACCTGGTTCGCCGCCGCCGATGCGGTCGATCTTCCGAAGGGACAGCAGCTCTTCACCAGCGATGCGCGTCTTTCCACCGAGGCCGCGCTTCATGGCCAAGGCATAGCACTTGGCGACACGATTACCGCGGCGAGCCTGATCGCGCGCGGCGAACTGGTCGTGCCGTTCGACCTTTCGGTTCCGGCAAACGATGCTTTCTATGTCGCCTGCCGGCAGGAGGTGCGCGCAGCACCGATCGTCAAGGTCTTCATCGACTGGCTGTTCGCCTCGCTCGAGGAGGATGGCCTTCCCGAACCGCAGGCGTCCGCGCGCTTGCTGTTGCGCACCCGCGGCGGCCGCAGCGGCGAAGGCTATCAGCCGGTGTCCTCGCCGCGCACACGTCCGCACGACAATACTCGAAAACGCAAGACACGCGCCTGAGGCGCCAATCCACTGCAAGGACCTGTCCCATGCCCAGATTCAATCCCCTCGTTGCGAACCTTGCCGCGCCGCCGATCCCCACCGTGTTTGCCTGGGGCAGAAGTTACGATGGCAGCAAGGGGTCGCTGATCGACCTGTCGCAGGCCGTGCCCGGCTATCCCGCCCATCCGGAGATGCTGCGCCGGCTCGGAGACTATGCCGCCTCCGCCGCCTATACAGGCTACGGCCCGATCGAGGGCGAGGACGCGCTCAGGCAGGCTTATGGCGCCCATGTCGCCTCCGTCTACGGTGCCGCGCTCGGCGCCGAAAACATCCATGTGACGGCCGGGTGCAATCAGGCCTTCATCTGTGCGGCAATGGCGGTCGCAGGCGCCGGCGATACCGTGCTGATGAGCGATCCCTACTATTTCAACCAGGAGACCACGCTTGCGATGCTGGGTGTGAAGGTCCGGCTGGCGCCTTGCGATCCCGACAACGGCTTCCAGCCCGATCTTGCGGCGATCGAGACGGCGATGACACCGGATGTCCGCGCGCTGGCGCTCGTCTCGCCGAACAACCCGACAGGGGCGGTCTACTCGCCGGAACTGCTTTCCGCGGTGTTCGATCTCTGCCGGGCGCGCGGCGTCTGGCTCATCCTGGACGAGACCTACCGCGACTTCCTGCCCGAGGCCGGTGTGCGCCCGCACGGGCTGTTCGACAAGGAGGGCTGGCGGGAGACATTGATCGGTCTCTACAGCTTCTCCAAGGCGTTTTGCATTCCAGGCCATCGGCTGGGTGCCATCACGGCGAGCCCCGCGGTCGTCGAGCAGGTGGCGAAGGTGATGGACAACGTGCAGATCTGCCCGCCGCGTTCGGCCCAGGCGGCGGTCGCAGAGGCGTTGCCGCTGCTTTCGGACTGGCGCGAGGAGAACCGGCTGGAGATCGCGCGCCGTGCGGCGGCATTGAAGGAGACGATGGAGGGGCTGAACGGCTGGTCGATCGGTGCCGTCGGCGCCTATTTCTCGTTCATCCGCCATCCTTTCGCAGAAGAGACGTCGACGGAGGTTGCAGAACGGCTGGCAAAGGACGCGGGCATCCTCTGCCTGCCCGGCAGCTACTTCGGTCCGGGGCAGGAACACTACCTGCGCTTTGCCTTCGCCAATGCAGGCGCGCCGACGATCGGGCTCCTGCGGCAGCGGTTGCAGGAATTCGGCGGTCCGGCATAAGCCGGTCCGCGCTGCTCACGAAGCGGGGCGGTCCTTCAGCCGCGCGCCAGGGTGGCAGGCGGTAGGTTGGAGGGCATATAAGAGCAGCTTCATTTATCCCCAAGCGTGTACCCCCTACTCCGACTTTGCATATTGCCAACCGCTTTCATTGAGAGGACCCTCACTTCCAGGACTGGCGTGGGAGGCGCCCTCATGGACACCACGTTGGAAATCGGACAGGAGGAACTCGACAACGCCTCGATCGAGCGGAGTGTCCTCTTCCAGATCAAGCGCTCCCAGTCGCTGCTGGCACGACGTTTCCAGACGCGTTTTGCCGCCTTCGGCGTCACGCCCGGTGAATATGGCGTTTTGCTGCTGGTCGCGACCAACCCCGGCCGCAAGCAGACGGAAATTGCCGACGCGCTCGGTATCCAGCGCGCGAACTTCGTGCCCCTGATCAACGCGCTCGAGCGCAGGCTTCTGACCGAGCGACGGCCGTCGCCGCAGGACAAGCGCTCCAACGCCTTGTACCTCACCCCGGCGGGAGAGGAATTCGTCGAGCAGATCTGCCAGGCGGAGGCGCGATTCGAGGCGGAGTGCACGGCTCGCCTCGGGGGCCGCGAGGCGCGAGACGCCTTTCTCGTCCTGTTATCCCGGCTGGCTGTCTGATTGCCAGAGGTCGCCCGGCGGCCGGTATTCCGGCTTAAGCCGAGGAAATGATTCCGTTTCCGGCAACACCGTATCCGGGCGATTGCCAAATATGCCTTGACGGGCATCGGGAATCGCCGCACCGTCCCTAACGGAAAAATATGGCCAATCCGGTTTTTCCCGTAACCTTGGCATCTGTCTGTTACATCGGCTGCGTGACGTATGCACCTGGCCGCGAATGGGGCGATGCTGAAAGCCCGCCTGACCGGTCGGGAAACGGACGGGAGGCAGCCGGATGGGGGAAGGATGCGCATGGCGATGTCGCCGAACATGACGACGGGTGCAGAACCGACCGCCGACGAGGCGATCGCCTCGGACGCGCGCATCCTGTCGGCCCAGCTCAAGTCGATGCGCGAGCGCTTCTTTCCGCCGACGGCGCGGAAGGTGCTGCGCAGTTTCACCTCCGGCGAGGCGGCGCGGCTGATCGGCGTTTCCGACGGTTATCTGCGCCAGCTCTCGCTGGCAGGCGAAGGACCGCAGCCCGAGACGGGACCGGGCGGGCGCCGCTTCTACTCGCTGACCGACATCAACGCGCTGCGGGCGCACCTGGCCGACCAGGCTCTTGCCAAGGGCAACCGGGTCAAGGCCCGCGCCTATCGCAAGTGGCGCGACGGCGCCGGTGGCGAACACCTGCAGGTCGTGGCGGTGACCAACTTCAAGGGCGGCTCCGGCAAGACGACGTCGGCGGCGCATCTGGCACAGTATCTCGCCCTTGCGGGCTATCGCGTCCTCGCCGTCGACCTCGATCCGCAAGCGTCTCTCTCGGCCCTGTTCGGCTACCAGCCGGAGATCGATCTCGAGGGCAACGACACGCTCTACGGCGCGATCCGCTACGACGATGAAGCCCGGCCGCTGAAGGACATCATCCGCAAGACCTATTTCGACGGGCTCGACCTCGTTCCGGGAAACCTGGAACTGCAGGAGTTTGAGCATGTGACGCCGCGGGCGCTGGCAAGCCGGCAGACGATGGCGCCGGGGCAGCCGCTGTTCTTCGCCCGCGTACACGCGGCCCTGCGGACGGTGGAGCAGGACTATGACGTCGTCGTGCTCGATTGCCCGCCGCAACTCGGCTACCTCACTTTGTCGGCCCTGTGCGCCTCGACCTCCGTGCTCGTCACCGTGCACCCGCAGATGCTCGATGTCGCCTCGATGAACCAGTTCCTGTTCATGACGTCGGATCTCTTGGGCGTGGTGCGCGAGGCCGGCGGCCGGCTGAACTTCGATTTCCTGCGCTATCTCGTCACCCGCTTCGAGCCGAACGACGGACCGCAGGCGCAGATCGTCGGACTGATGCGCTCGCTGTTTGCCGACCGCGTGCTGACATCGCCGATGGTGAAATCGACGGCGGTCTCGGATGCGGGCCTGACCAAGGAGACGCTCTACGAGGTGGGACGGGAGAACTTTACCCGCGCGACCTACGACCGGGCGATGGAAAGCATGAACGCCGTCAACGCCGAAATCGAGGGGCTGATACTGCAGGCCTGGGGGCGCGGCGCATAGCAATTGCGTCCGGCCGGACACGATGGACGGCCGGGCATGATGAAGCAGAAACGGGAAAGGAACAGAGCAAGAAAAAAGGCCTCCAAAACGTCGCCATTCCGGAAGCCCTCTTCAATGTAGCAATTCAAGAGAATCACTTCCGACAGCCAAAGTCAAGAGTCCGCGCGGATTTCCTCCGTCGCGGAACCGATATCCTGTTGCCTGCCGACTGAGGCAAACCGACAGGAATGCTCCTTTCCCAAGGACGGGAGCCTTCGCGCACGCGCCTTGTGAACGTGCGAACGCTCTGGTGCGGCGTCAGGTCAGGCCTCTTGCCTCCTTGAGAGGGACGACCATGACCGAGAGACTGGCAACGACGCCTTTTGGCGGCGGCAGGATGACTGCGCGCGTCTTCGCGATGCAGAAGCATGTTGCGGACACCCAGGCGCGGCTCGCCGCCGACGGCGGCGGCAACGACAACGGCACCAGCGAGAAGTGGCAACTGCTGCGCGCTTTGACGGAGGCGCGCGAGCACTACGGCCTGTCGGACCGCACGCTCGCCGTGCTGGAGGCGCTTCTGAGCTTTCACCCTGACCGGGTCCTCGATGGCCGCGCGCCGATCGTGGTCTTTCCCTCGAACGCCGAACTGTCGGTACGCTCGCGCGGGATGGCGCCGGCGACGCTGAGGCGGCATCTGGCAATGCTGCAGCAGGCGGGCATGATCCTTCGGCGCGACAGCCCCAACGGCAAGCGTTACTGCCGGCGTGACGATCGCGGTGTGGTGGAGGACGCCTTCGGCTTCGACGTGGCGCCCCTGGCCTTGATGGCCTCCGACATTCACGAGCGGGCGGAGCAGGCCCGTGCCGAGGCGAGGCGGGTCCATGCACTGCGCGCCGAGGTGACGCTGCACCTGCGCGACATCGCCAAGATCGTCGAGGCCGCTTTGGCCGAAGGGCGCAAGGGCCCCTGGCTGGAGCATCAACTGGCGCTCGCGGGCCTGTCCGGACGGCTGGGGCGGGCGACGCCCGCAGAAACGCTCACAGAACGGAAAACGGCGCTGCTGACGCTTCGGCGGGGCGTCGAGGATGACTACCTCAAATCGCTCTCTGACGAAGAAATGAGCGCCAATGACGATCAAACTGAGCGGCATATTCAGAATTCAAACCCAGACCATCCAATTGAATTAAAAGGCCATGACATAAACCAGGAGGCGCGACCGGCGGACAAGAAGGAGCCGGAGCGCAGGAGCGTAGCCGTCAGCCTGAAACGTGTCCTGGCTGCGTGCCCCGAAATCGGCTCCTATGCGAAGGAAGGCATTGCCAGTTGGGCGGACCTGATCAAGGCGGCCTCGCTTGTCCGCTCGATGCTCGGGATTTCGCCGGATGCCTATGAAAAGGCGCGCGCCGCGATGGGCGACGGGGCGGCTGCGGTCGTGATCGCCGCCATGCTCGAGCGATCGGACCAGATCCGGTCTGCCGGCGGATACCTGCGGGAACTGACGCGAAAGGCCGAGGCCAGGCAGTTCTCGGTCCTGCCGATGATCAAGGCGCTCGAATGAGCGGAGATCTCCTTGATCCGGCTGGAGTTCATCGCGGTGGACGTGCAATCGCGAGACCGCGGGACGGCGTTAACCCGTCGGCAGCACCGGCCATTCGCCGGTGATCCGCCCGTTTTCCATGATCTGGAGCGGGCCGAATTGCTGCAGGACAGCTTCGGACTGGGTGGGCCGGAAGAAGACGTGGTCGTCGGGGGCGACCGGAAAGGTGGGAGAGAACGCCATCAGCTGCTGGTTGGAGGAATCGCCCCAGATCCCGTTCCGCTTCAGGCCCGGCGGATAGACCGGCCGGGCCATGAATTTCCCGCCATAGAGGAAACAGCCGTCGCGCGGGAAGAGGCCGAGCGCCTGGACGAGGGTGGAAATGAGCTGCGGCCCCGGCAGCCGGGTCTTCAGGACCTTCAGCACCGGCGTCGCGATGAAGAGAGCCGGCGCCAGTGCTGCGAGGTCCGGCCGATCGAAGTCCGTCGGCTTGACGATGGCGGATCCGATCGAAACCTCGTTGGCGACCCGGTTGCCGGCATGCGAAAAGGCCGTCTGGCTGCCGCCGGTGTTGAGGATGGCCCGTTGTTCGACGGGAAGGACGTCGACGAACGCGGAGAAGCGGGCCCGAGCCCGGCGAAGGGCTGCTTCCGGTCCGCCGAACAGCGAGGGAATGGCGGGGACATGGGCCTCGTATCCCATCAGCCCCTCACAACGCAGATACGGCTCCCCGGATGCAGCACCGATGGCCCTGCCGAGGTCTGCGGGCGTATCGAACCCGCCGCGCTGCATGCCGATATTGATTTCGAACGCGACGTGCAGCGGCCTGCCGAGCGTGCGGGCCAGGGCGGCATATTGCGCAACCCGCGCCTCGGTGTCGATCAGCCACGTCACCCTCCCCGCGAGCGCCTTGGCCTGATCCGGATCGGCATGGGCAAAGGCTTGTGCCACGGCTGAGACGGGCATGGGCTTGCCGAGCAAGGCATGGACATCGGGAAATTCGCCGAGCACCGCCATCGTCACGGGCAGGTGGAAGGTCATGATCCGCCGTGTTCCGAGGACGCGCATCGCGTGCCCGAGAAGGGGGAGCGATGGCAGGGATTTGTCGACGAGGCGGATCGCAGGTCCTCCCCGCATCGCTCCGCGAACGATGGAGAGGTTGGCGTTCAGCCGTTCGAGATCGATGACGAGCGCAGGCCGATGGACCCCGGCTTCTTCCAGGGCTGCCGACATCATGCCGAAATAGGCGGTTCTCTTCATGCCGGAAGACCGAACAGGCGGGCAAGGTAGGGAGAGACGAAGCGGCGGTCCGGGTCGAAGTTTTGGCGGACCTCCATGGCGTCCTTCCATCGCGGATAGAGGGCTGCAAGCCCTGCGGCTGTCAGGTTGTGCATCTTTCCCCAATGCGGGCGCCCGCCGTAGCGCCGGAAGATCGTTTCCGCGGCGGCCATGAAGGCCCTGGGATCCTCGGCTGCGTCATGATGGATGGCGATCGAACAGGTCTTGCGCCGATAGAACGGGCTGAGCCAGAAATCGTCCGCTGCCACCGAGCGCACCTCCATTGGGAAATAGACCTCCGGGAAGTGCTTCTCCGATAGGGCGATGATTTCCGCCAAGGCCTTAGGGCCTTCCTCGAAGGGCAGGTGATATTCCATCTCGTTGAACCTGCGGCGCCGATCGCTGGCATAGACGTGGAGCCAATCCTGGACGTAATCCTCTTCGGGCAGGCGCGTGAGCGCGGAGCCGATCAAGGCGCGCCGCAGCGGCGGCAGCCATCCGAGCCAGGTCCGAAGTCTCTTCAGCGTCGACAGCCCCTCCTCGTCCTCCTCGGACGGGCGCGGCGTGACGTCTGCCGTGGACGGGTCGCTGGTGATCAGCAGGGCATGGCCGGAAAAGGGAATGAAGTAGAACTCGGCCGACCGGTGCCCGTTCATGAAGCTATCGAAGCCGGAGAGGATTTCGCGGATCGGCACGACCCGGCGGCGCCGGCGCAGCCGGTAGGTCGCCGCGTTCTGCAGCGTTACCGCGGTCAGCGCTCCGAACGCGCCGAGCGACACGCCGGTCGCCTCGATCGTCTCGCGATCGGTCTCGAAGTCGTAGCGGCGCACGTCGCCGCGGCCGTCGACGATCTCGATCTTGCGAAGCTGGGTTTGATAGGCGCCGAGCGTGGAACCGGAGCCGTGCGTCGCCGTGCCGAGCGCGCCGCCGACCGTCTGCCTGTCGATGTCGCCCATATTGGGCAGCCCCTGCCCTACTGCGTGAAGCTGCTTGGCGAGATCGCCGAGACGCGTCGCAGCACCCACCGTCGCCTGCAATGCGATTGCGTCGTGGGACACCAGCCCCTGGAACCGGTCGAGGTCGAGAATCGTCCCTTCAGTCTCGACCAGCGGCGTGAAGGAGTGCCCGGCGCCGGCGATCCGGATCGGTCCGGGCGCCGTCCTGATCGCATCGGCAAGTTCGGCAAGGCCGCGCGGTTTCATGATTTTGGCATTTCTGGCGATGACGCTGCCGGACCAGTTGCTCCAGGCGATGCTCGCAGTCTGGTTCATGCGTCGCCGCCCTTGCTGGCGGAGATCACAGCCAATGCAAGGGGGGCGCAGAGCCGTGCGCCGGCCGGAAGCCCGTTTCCTGCGCCATCCACCATTCAGACGGCCTCCTGCCCCAATACCGCCGAAATATGATAGAGTATCATATCATCGAAGCCTGATGGTTCGCCCCTGGCTTGTCAACGGGAAACTGCGGCGTCGCGGAGGCAGCCGAGCCGCTGATCCATTTTGGGGCCGTCGTGGACGGATACGGGAATAGTTCATTAAGTTTGTACTGTTTTAGTGGGG
This sequence comes from Rhizobium sp. TRM96647, assembly GCF_025780115.1. Lineage (NCBI taxonomy): Bacteria > Pseudomonadati > Pseudomonadota > Alphaproteobacteria > Hyphomicrobiales > Rhizobiaceae > Rhizobium > Rhizobium sp. TRM96647. The sequence continues at coordinate 15,850 of NZ_JAOXHF010000014.1, read as the reverse complement.
TGTCATGATGATGCTTCGGCGCCGCCGCGTCCAGCGCGGAGACGCCATTTCCTCAATGGAAACAGGCGAAAAGAGAGACGAGGACAAGCAGGTATGACGGCAGATGCCGATGACCTCGGACAGCGCCTGCGGCGCAAACCGAAACAGGAGCGTAGCCGGGAACGCGTCGAGGAGATCTTGCGCGTTGCAAAGCAGCTGATCGGCGAAAAGGGCATCGACGGGATGACCATGCGCGAGGTGGCGCTTCAGACCGGCGGGCCGATCGCCTCGGTCTACCAGTACTTCCCGAACAAGTCGGCCATCATCGCGATGCTCTACGAGCAGTACAGCGCGGCGACGCGCGCCGGCATCGGGGCCAGCCTCTCCACATTGAAGGACATTGCGGACGTCCGTGACGCCGCCGACGGCATTCTCGACAGCTATTATCTGCGGGTGGCCGGCGATCCCGCCATCCAGGATCTGCTCAATGCGATCCAGGCCGACAAGGACCTGCAAAACATGGACATCACCGAGACGCGGCGCCAGGCGGACCTGTTCTGCCAGCTGTCGTCGCATCTGGTGGCCGAAGGCGAGCGCGAGCGCTTCGGGAGGCTCGTGTTTCTGTTGTTCCAACTGGCCGGGAGCATGGTCCGCCTGGCGATTGCCCTGCCGGCGGACGAGGCGGAGAACATGCTGGTCGACTTCAAGCACATCATCCATGGCCAGTTGGCCGGCTTCTGTCCCGCCGGCATCGAGGGCAACGCGCAGGAAAACCCTTGACCTTCCCATGTGGCATGGCTCCACCTTGAGCCTTTCAACAGGGAAAGACGAGATGCCCGAAGAACCGATCCTTGCGTTTGCGGTGGAAGACATGACCTGCGGCCACTGCGTCCGAACCATAACCTCCGCCGTAGAAGCCGCCTTTCCCGATGCGAAGGTGAATGCGGATATCGCCACCCACCGCGTCACCGTCTCCGGCCGCGTCGATGCCCGGACCGTCGCCGATCTCATCGCCGCCGAAGGTTACACGCCGGTGGTGCTGGAGACTGCGGCTGGAAACGCCGGGGCCAATCCGGACCGATCTCCGCCGTGAACCGGTCATCTCATCCGGCGCGCAACCGATGGGCGCGACGGCCGTGGCCGCGGGCTACCGCAGAAACACGGTGAGGCATGAAAGACCCCGGAGACCTCGCCTGGTCTCCGGGGAAAGCGACGCGCCGTGCGGGGCGGCCGGGGAGGATCAGAAGAAGCCCAGCGCCTTCGGGCTGTAGCTCACCAGCATGTTCTTGGTCTGCTGGTAGTGGTCGAGCATCATCTTGTGCGTCTCGCGGCCGACGCCCGACTGCTTGTAGCCGCCGAAGGCCGCATGGGCCGGATAGGCATGGTAGCAGTTGGTCCAGACGCGGCCCGCCTGGATCTCGCGGCCGAAGCGGTAGGCGCGGTTGCCGTCGCGCGTCCAGATGCCGGCGCCCAGACCGTAGAGCGTGTCGTTGGCGATTTCGAGCGCTTCCTTCTCGTCCTTGAAGGTCGTGACCGAGACGACGGGGCCGAAGATCTCCTCCTGGAAGATCCGCATCTTGTTGTGGCCCTTGAAGATCGTCGGGCTGACATAGTAGCCGCCGGCCAGTTCGCCGCCGAGGTCGTTGCGCGATCCGCCCGTCAGCACCTCCGCGCCTTCCTGGCGGCCGATGTCGAGATAGGCGAGGATCTTCTCGAGCTGTTCGCCCGACGCCTGCGCGCCGATCATGGTCGAGGGATCGAGCGGATCGCCCTGCCTGATCGCCTCGACGCGCTTGACCGCCTTTTCCATGAAGCGGTCGAAGACGGATTCCTGGATCAGCGCGCGGCTCGGACAGGTGCAGACCTCGCCCTGGTTGAGCGCGAACATGGCGAAGCCTTCGAGCGCCTTGTCGAGGAAATCATCGTCTTCCGCCATGACATCGGCGAAGAAGATGTTCGGCGACTTGCCGCCGAGCTCGAGGGTGACCGGGATGAGATTCTGGCTGGCATATTGCATGATCAGCCGTCCGGTGGACGTCTCGCCGGTAAAGGCGATCTTGGCGATCCGCGGGCTGGTCGCCAGCGGCTTGCCGGCCTCGAGGCCGAAGCCGTTGACGATGTTGAGCACGCCCGGCGGAAGCAGGTCGCCCACCAGTTCCGCCCAGACGAGGATCGATGCCGGCGTCTGTTCGGCGGGCTTCAGGACGACGCAGTTTCCGGCTGCGAGCGCGGGTGCAAGCTTCCAGGCGGCCATCAGGATCGGGAAGTTCCAGGGGATGATCTGGCCGACCACGCCGAGCGGCTCATGGAAGTGATAGGCGACAGTGTCCTGGTCGATCTGGCCGATCGAACCCTCCTGGGCGCGGATGCAGGCCGCGAAATAGCGGAAGTGATCGATTGCGAGCGGAATGTCGGCCACCGTGGTCTCGCGGATCGGCTTGCCGTTGTCCAGGGTTTCGGCCCTCGCGAGGAGATCGAGATTGTCCTCCATCCGCTGGGCGATCTTCATCAGGATGTTGGCGCGCTCGGTGGCGGACGCCCGGCCCCATTTGTCCTTGGCCGCATGCGCCGCGTCGAGGGCGGCCTCGATGTCGCGCTCGTCGGAGCGCGCGACCTCGCACAGCTTGCCGCCGGTGACCGGCGTGATGTTGTCGAAGTACTTGCCCCCGACCGGCTCGCGCCATTCGCCTCCGATATAGTTGCCGTAGGTCAGCTTGAACGGTGTCTCGACGATTTTCTGATGCAGCATGCGATCCTCCCTAGATCTGGTTCGCTGGAACCGATGGCAGGAGTGTGCGTGCGTTTTCTCTTACGGAATAGCAGGGCCTGGTGCTTCCGGGCCGCTGCCTGTCGCAGGATTGAAACAGATGGGGCGGGCAAATGGAGTTGGCGCGCATCGCGGCCATCCGGGCAGTCGACGCGCGTTTGCGGCGCGATCTGCCGGAATCACGCGGCGGGCTTCGACACGCCATTTTCGAGCATGTCACCCCTCCCCCGAAGACAGTTGGTCGCCGGGTGAAGGTTCTGCGCTCAATGCAGGTCGAGTTTCTTGATCTTCCGGTGCAAGGTGGCGCGGCTCATGCCGAGGGCGGCGGCGGCGCGGGAGATGTTGCCATTGGTGCGCGAAAGCGCGCGGCGAAGGGCGGCGCGTTCCGCCTCCGCCAGTTCTCCGTTCGTCGCGTCGCGACCCTCCTGGAGCGCGTCGGCGGCGGGCAGTCCGGCGGCGATCCGGCCGTCGTCGAGCTTCAGCGCCAGGCGCGCGGCGCGTGTCGCACCCACCACGAGGTCGTCCTTGTCGACGGCCAGCAGAGCGGATGCCGAGTTCGCGCCCGCCGGCAGCATGATGAAGCGGGCATCGGAGAAGGCGCTGCGGAACAGGTTGATCTCGATGCGCATGGCGGCATCGCGGACCGCCTGCGAAAGGATCGACAGGGTCATTTCGTCGACGTCGTCGCGGCGGGTGGAGATGTCGAGGGCGGCGGCGAGCTGTCCCCGGTGATCGCGGATCGGGGCGGTGGTACAGCAGAGGCCGATATTGGAGCAGAGGAAGTGCTGGTCGCGGAAGACGGTCACGCAGCGCTCGTCGGCAATCGCCGTGCCGATGCCGTTGGTGCCGACGCTGGCCTCCGTCCAGACCGAGCCGGTCCAGAGCCCGAGATTCTGGAAATCCTTGTCGTCACCGCGCGCGCCGCGCCGTTCGAGTGCAACGCCGTTCCGGTCGGTGAGGAGAATGCAGTAGCCGGCCTTGCCGAGCATGGCGAACAACCGGTCCAGTTCATCGGTGGCGTTCGCGACGAGCTGTCCGGAGACTTCCTGGGCCAGGTTAAATTCGCCTTCGGTCAGGCGCAACGGCGGCCGCTGTTCTTCCGGCGCAAGGCGGTGCAGGGTCATGCAGCGCTGCCACGATGCGACGATCGGCGAACTCGCGGCGGCTGAGCCCCGCAGCGCCGTCGAATAGACCTGTTCTGCATGCGCAGATTCTGCGGGCGCGGACCGTCCCACCATCGGCTCCTCCCTGAACCGCGGGGATTGTGGCGGAATCTCAAGCGTGAGGCAACCGCGGTCAGCCGCGGCCCGGCCGAAAGCGGCGGTGGAAGTGTCGCAGCCTTGCGACAGTCGGCAGTGAGGCCTTCGATTTGTGTGATCGCTGTTCGGAAGGCTCGAGTGTTTGCGAAGACGCCGTCCTGCGTGGGGCCATGGGGTGCCGTCGCAGGAAAGTCTTGAAATGTCGACAGTTTGTGTGCAAAAAAGCTGACAAGATGCCGCGCTGACACCGGCAAGAGCTAGGAGCAAAGGGGCGATGGAGTCAAGCAGGGCACGGGGGTCCGGCACCCAGTCCGTCTACAAGACCATCCGACAGGAGATCCTGACGATGGCGCTCGAGCCGGGGAGCCCGCTCGACGAGGTGCGCCTTTCCGAACGCTTCGGAATGTCGCGGACGCCGGTGCGCGAGGCCCTGTTGCGGCTGGCTGCGGACGGTCTGGTGACGACGCTGCCGAACCGCAACACGGTCGTCTCGGCGATCGATTTCGCCACGCTGCCTTCCTATTTCGAGGCACTGAGCCTGATGTACCGCGCCACGACGCGCGCGGCCGCCATGCACAGGGATGCGAAGCTGATGGAGAAGGTGCACGCCCGCCAGCGCGACTTCCGCAAGGCCGTGGAGGATCGGGACGCCTTCGCCATGATCGAGGCGAACCGCGATTTCCACGTGGCGATCGCCGAACTCGGCGGCAACGGCTACTACACGAGCTTTTTCACCCGGCTCCTCGACGAGGGCCGGCGAATCCTGCGCCTCTACTATTCGACGTTCGAGGACCGGCTGCCGCGGCAGTATGTCGAGGAGCATGAGGCGATCATCGCCGCGATCGAGGCCGGCGACGTCGACCTCTGCAATCGGCTGGCGGCGGAGCATGCCGCCCAGATCGTTCGCCAGATCCAGGACTACATCGCCCGGGATCTTCGCCAGCCGATGGACCTCGCCGAGCGATAGAACAAGCGGCGGACCGGGTCGAGGCCCCTCCCCTTGCGGCGGTCAGACGCGCGGTCCGCCGCGCTCCTTCACCATCTTCACCAGCCGGGCGAAGACCGCGCCGGACTGGCGCACGCCGTCATGCTCGTATTCGTTGGTCACCCAGGTCTCGACGTTGCCGACATGGCGCGCGGTTTCAAGCGACAGCGCCGCGTCCACATACATATCGTCGAAATAGACGGCGGCCGCGACCGGAACCTCGTTGTCTGCAAGCCTCTGCGGATTGTAGAGCCTGCCGTGGTGCGACCGTGCCGCGAGGGCCTCGACGGCTGCCTGGAACGGTCGCAGCGAGCGGATTTCCTGAAACATCCACGGATACATCATCTCGCCGGTCATCTGCAGCGGCCGATGCGCTTCGGAGAATTCGGGATGCTCGGCGCGGATGCGATCCGCCGCCCAGGCCGTCGCCCCGTCTCCCTGAGCGTAGATGACCTCCTGCAGCACGGCAAAGAGCGGATTGGCGTCGTAGGAGGTGAGCTCCATGACCGCGGCCAGGAAGTGATCGGACAGCCGATCCTCGGCGGAGTTCGAGAAGGCCTCGTCCATCAGCCAATGGATGTTCTCGAAACCCGGCGCCATCCCGAGATCGATGCCGACCGTCTGCAACCGCCGGACGGTCAGCCGGTCGCCGTCCGGCAGGCGCACGTCGTTCCCGGCGAGGTGATCGGCGATGCGGCCGATCCGGTCGCGATCATGGGGATAGCGGCTGTAGTAGCGGGCGTTCTTTTCGGCAACGCGTGGATAGGTGCGGCGGTAGACGTCGTCGGCGGTCGCGTCGAGGCCGGCAAGGCCGCCGGTCACGTAGCAGGCCGAAAGGCCCTCGGGCGCCGCCGAGAGATAGGTCAGCGTCAGGAAGCCGCCATAGCTCTGGCCGAGGGTTTCCCACTTCACGCCACCGAAAAGCGTCTTTCGCAGGTGCTCGCAATCGGCCACGATGCTATCGGCGCGGAAATGGCAGAGATAGTCGGCGGCGGGCTCGCCGCGCTCGAAGGCCGCCATCGTCGCGCCTTCGATGCGGGAGCTGCGGCCCGTGCCGCGCTGGTCGACAAGGACGAGCCTGTGCGTCTTCAGCGCCTCTGCCAGCCAGCTCGGCCCGCCGCCGGTCGGTCGCGGGGCCTTTCCGCCCGGACCGCCCTGCAGGAACACCAGCAGCGGCAGGGTTTCGCGGGAGCGCGCGGCGTCGCAGAGCTCGCGGGCGAAGATCTCGATCGTTGCGCCGTCCGGGTTCGACCAGTCCAGCGGAACGGGAACGAGATGGTCGCGGACGAAGAGCCCGGGGATGGTGTACTCGCGGATCGGCAAGGCTGGCTCCTCGTTTCCGGTGTCGCCCTGCGCGCAAGGAGCCGGCGGCGAATTCTTGAACTGGACGACAGCACTAACGCGAAGCGCATCGCCCTGCACGCGGAAAGCGGAAGCAAGCCGAGATTGCGCATGATCCCGTACGAGAATGGCGGCCGCGTCTGGATGGATTCAATGTCGACAAACTGCCTACAATTCTTCTATGCTGCGCCGCAGGCGGCCACGCATGCTGCAGCCGCCCGAACGAAAACCGAAGCCGGAAGATCTCATGACCACTCCCCCTCCCCTCATCACGGACGCCGAACGGCAGACCCGGCTGCAGGCGCTGCGCCGGAACATGGATGCGGCAGGCCTTGACGGCGTGCTGCTCGGCTCGACGGAGAGCCTGCGCTATTTCACCGGCCTCGTCTGGCACCAGAGCGAGCGTCTGCTCGGAGCACTGGTGACGCCGACTACGCTGACCTATGTCGTCCCGGCCTTCGAACAGAGCCGGGTCGAGACATTGCCGCATCTGGAGGGCAAGATCGTCGTCTGGCAGGAGGAAGAGGACCCGGCGGCGCTGGTAGCGTCCCTGCTGGGGCCGCGGGGCCGCCTGGCGCTCGACGACGCCCTGCCGCTCTTTGCCTATCATGCGCTTGCCGGCGTGCTCGGAGCGGAACGCCTGGCCGATGGCGGCCGGCTGATCCGCGATCTGCGACTGGCAAAGTCACCGGCCGAGATTGCGCTGATCACCTACGCGATGGGCCTGACGCTGGAAGTGCAGCGGCGCACACATGCGATCATGCGGCCGGGAATCCGAGCCTCGGAGGTCGTGCGCTACATCGACGAGCAGCACCGGGAACTGGGCGCCGACGGCGGCTCGACCTTCTGCATCGTCTCGTTCGGTGCTGCGACCGCCCTCCCCCACGGCGCCGATGGCGACCAGACGCTTGCGGCAGGCGATGTGATCCTCGTCGATACCGGGACGCGGATCGACGGCTACCATTCCGACCTGACACGGACCTATGTGCTGGACGAACCGGATGTGGACTTTGCCCGCGCCTGGGCGATCGAGCGCGCGGCACAGCAGGCGGTGTTCGACGCGGCCCGGCTGGGGGCGCCCTGCCACAGTCTCGACGATGCCGCCCGCGCGGTGATCGCCGGACATGGGCTCGGCCCCGACTACCGCCTGCCGGGGCTGCCGCACCGGGCGGGCCACGGACTGGGGCTCGAGATCCATGAAGAGCCTTACCTCGTCCGTGGCAATGCGACGACGCTTGCCACCGGCATGTGCTTCTCCAACGAGCCGATGATCGTCTTTCCGGGGCGCTACGGGATCCGGCTCGAGGACCATATCCACATGACCGCGAGCGGGCCTGAATGGTTCACGACGCCCGCCAGGGGGCCGGCGGAGCCGTTCGGCTAGGTCCCCAGTCATCGATCTGACCGCGCACGCACATCGGATCCGCAAGGGCGTCGGCCGGAATGGCGGCGCCCTTGCCTTTGTAGATCAAGGCAACCGAACTGATCTTTATCAATAGCTTAGCGAAGTGGCGCTTCCGCCTCCCCTCCCCCGCCCGATGACCGGCGTCGCCCTAACGCAGCTGTGCATGTTAACGCCGCGTTAACGATAAACCGTTTGACCGAACGGACAAATCAGTTGAAAAACAGTCGCGACGGAATTTTTCCGACTTTTCTCAATTAACCGTCGGGCCATCATGGAAAACGCACTCAGACGACCCCAGGACCTTCTTTCGTCCGCCGACCGGATCATGCGACATTCGCAATTGCTGTCGGCGCAACTGCAGAACCTGCGACAGCAGATGTATCCGCCGGAGGCGATGAAGTCGCTCCGCACCTTTTCCTCGAAGGACACGGCCGCCCTGCTCGGCATCGCCGAATCGACGCTGCGCCAGATGTCGCTGGATGGCGAGGCGGTGATCCCCGACCGGCAGGACAACGGCCGACGGGTCTACACGCTTTCCCAGGTCAACGAGATCCGCGCCTACCTTGCCAACCGGCGGCCGGCGGAAGCCCTCGACTTCCTTCCGCGCCGGCGGGCCGGTGACAAGCTGCAGGTGCTCGCCATCGCCAACTTCAAGGGTGGGTCTGCGAAGACGACGACGACCGTGCACCTCGCCCACTATCTCGCCTTGCAGGGCCTGCGGGTCCTTGCCATCGATCTTGATCCGCAGGCTTCGCTTTCCACCATGTTCGGCTACCAGCCCGAGTTCGACGTGGATGCCAACCAGACGCTCTATGCCGCGATCCGCTATGACGAGAACGAGCGGGTTCCCCTCTCGGCGGTCATTCGCCGGACCTACTTCGACGGCGTCGATATCGTTCCCGGCAATCTCGAGCTGATGGAATACGAGCACGAGACGCCGCAGGCGATCGCAAAGGGCCTGTCGCGCGGTGACGGCATGTTCTTCCGTCGGCTGAAGACGGTGCTCGCGGAGGTCGAGAACCGTTATGACGTGGTGCTGATCGACGCGCCGCCGCAGCTCGGCTACCTGACCCTCGGTGCGCTCTATGCGGCGACCGGGCTTTTGATCACCGTGCATCCGGCCATGCTCGACGTCGCCTCGATGAACCAGTTCCTGGCGATGACGAGCGACCTGCTCGGCGTGATCGAAGACGCTGGCGGTTCGCTGGAGCACGACTTCATCCGCTACGTGCTGACCCGCCACAATCCGCATGACGTGCCGCAGGTGAACGTCGTGGCCCTTTTGCGCTCGCTGTTCGGCGAGGACGTGCTTGCCGCTTCCGTCGTCGATACCACCGCGATCGCCAGTGCCGGTCTGGAGAAGAAGAGCCTCTACGAGATGACGCGAGGCAGCGTCGGTCGTGATACGCTCAACCGGGCGCTCGAATCGGTCGATGCCGTGAACGCCGAGATCTTCCGCCACATCAAGACTGTCTGGGGACGCAAATGAACAGCGCCAGTGATCGATCCAAGAGAATGAAGGCCATGTTCGGCGGCATCAACGCCGACGAGCTTGCCGCGGCGGTTGCCCCCTCGCCCCTGTCCCAGGCCGGCCGGCGGGTGTCCTCCGGCGCCGTACGCTCGATGCAGGATTCCTTTTCGGCGATTGAGGACGAGAACGCCCGCCTGCGCGAGCAAATCGCCGGGTCGGAAGCGGTCGTGGAAATGGCCCCGGACCAGGTGGTGCCCTCCTTCGTGCGCGACCGCATGGACGGGCAGGTCGACCCGGATCTTGCCGAGTTGGTGCGCAGCATCGGCGAGCACGGCCAGCAGGTGCCGATCCTCGTGCGCCCGCATCCGGAGGCCAACGGGCTTTTCCAGATCGCCTACGGCCATCGTCGCTGGCAGGCGGCGCGCGAGCTCGGTCGTCCCGTCAAGGCGATCGTACGGGAGCTGTCCGACGACGCCCTCGTGATCGCCCAGGGCAAGGAGAACAGCGAACGGAAGGACCTGTCCTTCATCGAGCAGGCGCTTTTCGCGCAGGAACTCAAGGAGCGCGGCTTCGATCGGCAGACCATCGCTGCGGCGCTCGGTCGAAGCGAGGACAAGGGGTTGGCCTATATCTCGATCCTGACGTCGCTCGCCGGCGCGCTGCCGCAGGAGATCGTCCGCAAGATCGGGCCGGCGCCGAAGACCGGCCGCCCGAAATGGGAGAAGCTCGCGGCCCATTTTTCCGACCGCAAGCTGCCAGCCGCCCGATCGTCGGCGGCGAACGGACTGATCTCGTCCGACCGGTGGCTGAGTGCCGATAGCGATGCCCGCTTTGCCCTGTTGCTTTCGCTGCTGGAGGCCAAGGAGAAGCCGGCGCCGGCACGAAGCGTCATCAAGGGCGCGGCCGGCCAGGATGCCGTCTCGATCGAGAGGGCAGGGACGGTGACACGGTTTTCCGTCGACGAGCGGCAGGTCCCGGGCCTCGCCGAGTGGCTGGCACGCGAGATGCCGGGTCTTCTGCAGCGCTTCGAACAGGGGCGTGGCTGAGGGTCGCCACGGGCGGACCCGCCGCCGATGGCGGGTCCCGGTGCGGCTTCCGGCCGGGACGGGGCGCGGGGAGGGGCTGAGAAGCGTTCCCGCTGCTATTCCACTGAAATCAAAGCGGAAATTTCGACGGTGTATCAGCTGTAACGCCGAAGGTGCCGAAAAGACGATGGCAGGAGTTGCGGAAGCCGCGGGTCTGCGAATCGCCAAAGAGGTCGAACTCGACATCCGGAGCGGGCCTGGCGGCTGTCATTTGCGTCATCCAAGGCCTTGAAATCCCTTGCTAATCGATTTGATTTTCTTTCAATCGATTTGGTTTAAGCTTGGCGGCGGTCGGCCTGTTGCAACGCTCCTTGCTTCTGTGATTAGTGCCAGCCATCCAGGATTTTTTGCCAGAACAGGGAGATACGGAATGGCGTTGATTACCATGCGGCAGTTGCTCGATCATGCTGCAGAGAACGACTACGCACTGCCGGCGTTCAACGTGAACAACCTCGAATACATCCAGGCCGTCATGCGCGCCGCCGACGCGACCGACTCTCCGGTGATCCTGCAAGCAAGCCGCGGTGCCAGGGCCTATGCCGGCGACGCCTTCCTGCGCCACCTCATTCTCGGGGCGGCAGAGGAATATCCGCATATCCCGGTCTGCCTCCATCTCGACCATGGCGATCAGCCCTCGACCTGCATCTCCGCGATCACCAACGGCTTCACTTCGGTGATGATGGACGGCTCGCTGCTGGCCGACGGCAAGACGGTCGCCAGCTACGAATACAATGTCGGCGTGACGGCGGAGGTGGTGAAGATCGCGCATGCGGCCGGTGTATCGGTCGAGGGCGAGCTTGGCTGTCTCGGCAACCTGGAAACGGGCGCCGGTGACAAGGAGGACGGCCATGGATTCGAGGGCAAGCTGTCGCGCGAGGAGCTTCTGACCGATCCGGACCAGGCGCTGGACTTTGTCAGCAAGACCGGCGTCGACGCGCTGGCCGTAGCGATCGGCACCAGCCACGGCGCCTACAAGTTCACGCGCGAGCCCGACGGTGAGATCCTGTCGATCGAGACCATCGCGAAGATCAACCGGAAACTGCCGAACACGCATCTCGTCATGCATGGATCGTCGTCCGTTCCAAAGGACCTGCAGGACCTGTTCAACGCCTATGGCGGCAAGATGAAGCCGACTTGGGGGGTGCCGGTATCGGAGATCCAGAAGGCGATCCCGCTCGGCGTCCGAAAGGTCAACATCGACACCGACCTGCGCCTTGCGATGACCGGAACCATCCGCAAGCAGTTCGCCGAAAACCCGGAGAACTTCGATCCGCGCAACTACCTCAAGCCGGCGACGGCGCTGATGGTCGATGTCTGCAAGGAGCGCTTCGAGGCCTTCCGCTCGGCTGGTAAGGCATCAAAGATCCGCGTCAAGCGGTTGCCGGACATGGCAAAGTCCTACGCCGCGGCGTGAGCCGTTTCACCGGGGCGGGGAGGCGACTTCCCGCCCCGGTTCGGAATGAGTTGCCTGCGTCGTAGCCAGACTTCAGGCGCCAGTTGAGGCCTTTAGCTGATTGCGGCCGCGTTGTTCACGCAGCCGGCACCAGATCACGCCGGCCATCACGAAGGCTGACGCCTTTATGGTTAACAATCAGTGGATAAAGATAACTGTCAGTTTGCTTTCATTGCGGGCGGTGGACGTCCAGAAATCAGCCTGTTACGCGAACGTCCTATACAGCATGAACTGGCCAGACGGGGATACCGCAACAACCGGGAGGCGGGCACGGGCGGCAGGAGGTCCTCCACCATGCGCAGGCTCAGCGGACGGCGGAAATAAAGCCGCACCGCATGGGCTGTCGCTTCCGCTGGAAAGGCCCATAGTCCCGGATCCTCATCAGCCGTCGGCTAAGCTTGCAATGCCCATCCAACTCATCCCCCTCCGCCAGCGGCAGTCATCTACCGGCGAGGGGGAGTACACGGGCGCCGGTCGGTCGCCACGACGAGCGCCATGACGAATTGCCACTTTCGCAGGCAGAGATCGAAACTTCTCGTTTTAATACTTGACGAAAGTACTCATGAAAAATATTAAGTTGCTGCCGTTCAATCACGGCGGGTTCATGTATGTGCGTCGGGCAGGGGGCTCAACGCACTAAAATTACTTTTTCAACTGTGGCCCTTCCTGATCGCATCTCCTGCGTTCGGGTCGGCGAGGCCATGTCTTTTTATGGGGCCGGTCTGGCCCGGGGAGAATCAAACATGAGTGCGCCAACCATCACCGTAACTCCGACGACCGTCGTATTCGGGGAGCAGCAAGACCTCGGAACGTCGACACAGGCGGTCGAGACGCTCGTCTTCGACGCCAACGGCGACGGTCTCCAGGATCTCGTCCTCAACGGACGCAACTCAAATACGATCTCGCTGATGCTGAACCAGGGCGACGGTTCTTTCGGAGCCGCAACGACGATTGCGACCGGATCCCAATGGCACATCTACAACGGCGACATCGACGGCGACGGCAATCAGGACGTCCTGATGACGCGGTGGAACGAAGACTACAGCGAACAGACGCTGGGTTACCTGAAGAACAATGGCGACGGCACGTTCGGCGCGTTTGAAACGCTTGAGACCGGCTTCCGGAACATTCTGGACGTCACCACCGTCGACTTTGACGGCGACGGCGATCTCGACGTGCTGACGGCTGGAAGCGGCGACGCAGGGGTCATGATCGCAAAGAACAACGGCGACGGCACGTTTACGAAGTCGCTGCTGGCGACCGGCACATCCGTCTACTCCGTCTCAACGGGCGACATCAACGGCGACGGCATCCTCGATGTGGTCACAACGGACGGCAGCGGCACGCTTAAAGCATTTACCATCGGCGCGGATGGCCAGAGCACCCAGACCCATACGGTCAATCTCGATCCGATCTACCCCGCCGAAAGTGTCGAGCTCGTCGATCTCGACGGCGACGGCGCCCTCGATGCAGTGGTCGCAAACTCCAACCGCAAGGAACTGTCCTGGTTGAAGGGCAATGGAGACGGCACGTTCGGCCCCAAGCAGACGATAGCCGACGGCAACGAACAAAGCCCCTATGTCACCGGTTTCCGGGTGGTCGACGTCAACGGCGATGGCCGATTGGACATCATCGCCGGTTCGCCGAGGACGGTTGGAGAAACGGCGCAGACCCAGCAATCCTACCTTTCCTGGTTCGAGCAGGAGGCGGACGGCACCTTCACCGAGCACATGACGAATGTGAAATATCCGTCCGAAGCCGACTTCTTCGACGTCAACTATGGCGACCTCAACAATGACGGCGTGATCGACCTGATTTCCGCAGGTCCGGTTTCGATCGGCGGCAGCCGCAACTATGTACGCTTCGCAACCGGGATGGAGGCGATCGAGGTCGCCGAAAACGCGCCGACCGCGCTTCACGGCATTGCCTTCAGCGATGATTCGACCGGCGCGGTTGAAGTCACGCTCAGCGTCGACCGCGGCACGCTCGAGGCCACCTCTGCAGCCGGCGTCACCGTCTCCGGCTCCGGCTCCGGGTCGCAGGTCGTTCTGACCGGCACCATCGCCGACATCAATGCCTTCCTCGAAAACGATGGCGTGCTGTTCACCACGGCCAACAACGACGAGACCAGCGCCAAGCTCAACATCACCATCAACGATCAGGATCCCCTGAACCCCTCCGTGGTTTCCAAGACGATCGGGCTGGCCGTGACGCCGGCGGACGACCTGAGCCCCGTGGAGGTAGAGTTGAGCGGCGACACCGTCGCCGAGGACGCAGCCATCGGAACACTGATCGGGACGCTGTCTGCCACCGATCCCGAGGGTGGTCCCGTCACTTACAGCCTCTACAGCGGTGGCCAATATGTGACGCTGGACGGAAACCAGTTGAAGCTCAACACCGCGCTCGATTTCGAAGGCCAGAGCAGCTTCCAGATCATCGTCCGCGCCACCGACGAGGGCGGCGCCTTCACCGACCAGACCCTGACGATCGACGTCACCAACGCCAACGAGGCACCGCTCAGCATTGCACTGTCGAAGCTGCTTGTGCCTCAGAGCAGTGCGGCGGGCACGGTCGTCGGCGACCTGACCACCACCGATCCCGACAGCGGCGACACCTTCACCTACAGTATCCCCGGCGGCAGCGAGGCATTCGATATCGTCGACAACAAGCTCGTCGTCAAGGACTTGAGCGGAGCTCTGATCCACGACGTCAAGGTGCTGGCAACCGATTCGGGCGGCCTGACCGTCGAGAAGTCCTTCCGCATCACCACGACCGACGACGACGGTAACCCGCTCGGCTCTGCCGGCACGATCACCATCGATGCATCCAATGCCGCAAGCATGGACTTCGAGGCCTATATCCGCGGCGGCTTCCTCGCCGGAACCGTTGGCGGCGGCATGCCGGTGTTCGACAATGGCGGCGCGTTCTCCGGCAGCGAGGTTATGATGGCCTACGGTTCGGACACGGCTTCGAAGTACGTGCTGGCGCGCGGATCGATGGAGTATTACTTCGCCACCCATACTATCTGGGGCGAAATCGGCACCATCGAGTACGGCACCCGCGGCAACGGCGCTTACGATTCGTCCGGTTCTTTCCAGGGCGGCGCGGCCGAACTGCGGATCACCGGGCTCTCTCTCAGCAACAACAAGCCGACCGGCGCTGACGAAGCGGAAATCGAGGCCAACGGTCCGGTTCACAACTTCACCGTCGCGCACATGTACGGCGATATCGGTTCAACGGCCAGGATCGGGGTCTATTCAGATTCGCTCGATGCCTACGCCCAGAACTATATCGGCTCGGCCGGCGCAGACGTCTTCACCGGTACCGTATTCGCCGACACGATCAACGGTGGTGCCGGCGATGACACACTCAACGGCGGCGGCGGCAACGACACGATTCGAATCGGCTCGGGCAACGATATTGTCGATGGCGGTGACGGCATCGACACGGTCATCGTCGACGGCAATTTTGCTGACTACAACCTGCTCGCGCTCAGCACCATCTATCTCACCGAGAACGCGTCCGGCGAAATGGATCGTATCCGTACCACCGAGTACATCAAGTTCAAGGACGCACTCTATAACGTCGCCACGCAGGAGGTGACGCCGATCGAAGACCTGGCACCGACAGGCCTCGACATCTCGGCGAAGACCGTCTCCGAGAATGTGGCGATCGGCACGGTCGTCGGGACCTTCTCGGCGACCGATCCGGAAGGTGGTGCGCTGGCCTACACCTTGACGAGCGACGCCGGCGGCCTGTTCAGGCTCGATGGCGCCAAGCTCGTCACGGCAAAGGCGATCGACTACGAGAAGGTGAAGTCGGCTACGGTGACGGTCGAGGTCTCCGACGGCGTCAATATCGTGGCCGAGAGCTTCACCATCGGCGTCACGGACGTGAACGAGGCGCCGACCGCGCTTTCGCTGTCCAAGTCGTCGGTGGCGGAGAACGCCAAGGTCGGCACGGTCGTCGGCACGCTGTCGGCGAAGGACCCGGAAGGCGGCGCGGTCTCCTACAGCCTGTCGTCCAACCCCGGCGGCATCTTCAAGGTCGTCGGCAACCAGCTGCAGCTGGCCAAGGCCGTGGACTACGAGACGGCCAGGAGCCA
>NZ_JAOXHF010000013.1:0-153200 GCF_025780115.1 Rhizobium sp. TRM96647 | reverse complement strand
CCTCTTCTCAGTCGCAGAATGCCGAAACTTCTTCAAAGCTGCAGGCTATGAGGCAGAATAAATGCGACATGCTTTAGACTTTGGTATTGGTCTTCCCTTCATGGGAGGATTGTAATGAAGCATATCAATGAAAAGGCTGTCGCAGCGGCCGCAACTCGTGTTTGGTCTGTCAAAGACTTCTGCAAGCTCTACCGCGTGGCCGAAGCTGAAGAAAAGAAACTTCTCCGCCTCTTCGGCGAATATGCGACTTCTTGCGAACTCCGCTACAACGTAAAACGTCAGCCACGTTGGCACTAACTCCAATTCGTCCCGGCGCACTCAATATGCGCCGGGCTACTCCGTATCTCCGACCGGACGAATTGAGCGGGGATGGACCGGCCCGAAGGGTTGCGGAGAAAATTCCAGAAAGTGGTGGCCACTTCGTCTCGGGGAAAGTATCGCGCGTCGCGTCATCACCAAGATCGTACAAGCGCGCACTCAAGGACGACGGTGACGTTTTCTGGGGAATCTGTCGCGCAGCCTGCGAGGGGCGCGCCAATGACCTGCGATTGAACGCAACATTTCGGCGCCAGCAGCATCCGAAGACCATGTTTATTTTGCGACGATACCGCTGGGTACATCCTGTGCCCAAATGCGACATGCCAGTGATTTCAATGGCTTCACTTTGGCGATCGTGGCATGTAGCGATGCTACGCGCAATTGACCCTCGTCGATCGCCGGCGGGTTCACCACCTCGTCGCACGCAAGGTCGCTCGCGCGCCATTGTTCAACTATCGATTGCGATATTTCTAGCCCTTGCCGTCTCTCGCGCGTCAGAGCTTCACCTTTGACCGCGGCACGGAGTTTGCCGGTTTCAGGGCTTTGAAAAATGGCATCGGCGCGCGCGCATTTGGTTGTCTAATCGCATCTCGCGAGTCAATCCCGATTGACTACACGCGATGAGCTCCAGATTCCGGCCGCGGCACGGGTTCGACAGTGGTCATATGGCGCGTTCCTATTCTTGGTTGTTGCTCGGCGCACCATTGTGACGTGCGAGCAAACCTATGTCCGGAACATGGTTCTCTCCGTGATCGGCACAAAGCCCCCGCATGTTCGCGGGCAACGGTCTTCCTATGTTCTGCGCGCAGTCTCTGGGAGCTGCGCCAGGTACACGGAATGGCCTAGACCTACGTCCACGCCAGGAACGCCTCGTCGCGTCAGATGCGCGGAGGGTAATTGGCCGTCAGACTTTCAAGGCGGTCCTCGTCGAGATCGCGCTCTAGATCAAGCTCGAGGAAGAATACGCCGTTCTTACAATCGACGACATCCGGGAGGCGCAGAGTGCCTGGTGAATTCTGGCCAGCTATCGACTGGCGAGGTGCCGACCGGAAAAGATCGAAAGTCCCGAGCGCCGGGCCGGCGGGCCGGCCTTGACGCGACGGTGTCCACGCCGTGGCATCTTCAAACTCGCAGGTGAGATTCTTTTTCTTTGTTCCGGCAGACATGGAACAAACGCGTCGCTCATGACTTCTCTAAGGACGCCCCAAAGAGGGTACGGAAGTGAGGAAAATCCATGAAAAACAACGTCTTTCCAAGCGTCTTCGCCCTGATGATGACGTCAACCCTTGCATTCGCGCAGGAAACGCCCCCGCCCGCCACGTCGGGTGAAACGCCTGTCATTGCAACGCCTGACGAGCAGAATCCGGCGGCACCGGTGGCTGGCGAAAACAGCTTCACCGAAGACCAGGCCAAGGAGCGGATTGCCGACGCTGGCTACAGCGACGTGACAGGCCTGAAACTGGACGAAAATGGCGTGTGGCGCGCCAAAGCGATGAAGGATGGCAAATCCGTCGCCGTTGCACTCGATTTCCAGGGAAATATCGTCGCCAACTAGGCAGGGAGGAACTATTCATGAGAACCGTAACAGGATTGTTCGACAGTTACGACGATGCGAGCCGCGCTGTCAGCCAGCTCGAAACCACCGGTGTCCCATCAAGCGACATCAGCATTGTGTCGCATGAAAGCGGCCGCAGCACGACGGAGCACGATACTAATGCAGCCGAGGGCGCGGGCACGGGTGCGGGCCTTGGCGCCGTGGCCGGCGGCGCAGGCGGCCTTCTCGCAGGGCTCGGAATGCTGGCTATCCCCGGCGTTGGTCCCGTCGTCGCGGCGGGATGGCTTGCCGCCACCGCAGCGGGAGCCGCCGCGGGAGCTGTTGCCGGGGGAGCCGCCGGCGGTATCATCGGCGCGATGATCGAGTCCGGCGTCTCCGAGGAGGATGCTCACCTCTATGCGGAAGGTCTGCGACGCGGTGGTACCATGGTGGTCGCCAAGGTCGATGAATCACGCATATTAGAGGCCGAGGACATCCTTCAGTCGGCAAACCGCGTGGATATCAACCAGCGGCGTTCAGCCTATGCGGGCGAAGGCTGGAGCAGGTTTGATGAGACGCTCGACCCCTACTCTCCCGAAGATGTTGCGGCGGAGCGAGAACGGCGGCGGCGGCCGCTTGTTTAACAGCAAAGCCTCATCCTGCGCCATCTTACGCGGGATGGGGCCTCTAGGCATGGGTGCAACGATCGGTGAGAGATCCGACTTCCGTCTTGCTTCAGCGGACGGATGCGCAGGCCCGTATTCGATTGCGGACGGAGCAGCCGATGGCAAGTTCCGCCTGCTGTGCCGCAAACGTGTGCCCGCAGGCCGAAAGCTCGTGAATACGGAGGGCTGCGAGGGGGCGCGGTCGCTGGCATCCTCGTCGGTGGCCGTATCTGCCGAACGGCAATTCGGCACCCGGCCTGGAATGCGATTGCAAGATGCTGGTTTGAGCGCCTCCAAATCTTTGCTGCCGACGTTGGCGCTCCAGCATGGGCCGCTCCGGAGCGTTGGCGCGAAGACGCGCTTGATGTCATTGCTACCTTCAAAGATCGCATCTACTCGCTGGAAATACCTATCGCGGTTCCTTCGAACGCAACGCGGGCTTGCGTCTCGACCACCACTCCTCAATCCGGCCCTGGCGTAAGAAAGGCGAGCATCCGGCCCGCCTATAGAGGATGATGGGACCGCACCAGCGACCGCGCGCCGGTCTGGATCGAGATCAAGCCGCCATCGTTTGAGGTCAGGCCGACGCCTGCTGTGTCGCCCTTCGCTCGCGCGCCCGCGCGATTCGACGTGCCTCGCGCAGTTCATTGAGGGTCGGCAGCCACCAACCGCGGCGGCGCTCATGCTCTCCCGCTTCCTTTCGTGACGGCCAGGTCTGCACAAGTTCTTCCAGTGACGGCGCCCGCCATATTCCCCAAACGTGATCCCCGGCGATATCAGGATAGAGATCGGCAATCTTTTCGCGCTCGACCAGTTCGCGGGTGATATCTCTGACGACGACGATCCCGTATGGCGGCGTCGCAATCGCGCGATCCAACGGTGGCAGATCATTGGCGGGAAACGGGATACGCCGGCGTTTGCGTTCAGCCGCCCGACGGCGGGACATCTTCTCCTCGTACGTTCCTTTACGCACCTCGGCACGCTTGCGTCGTTCTTCAGGCTCGCACCGCTGTGCTTCCGCTTCGATGAGTTGCCAGCGATCGACAAGATCATCATATGAGGAAAACGGAACTCGCCAGACCTTGTGATCGCCGTCCCAGCGCGCGAACGGCACCTGCCGGATTTCCTCGACCAGCTTGCGTGAATAGGGCGTCTTGATGCGAAAACCTTCCCTGTCGACACTGAGGTAGAGGCTGAGGATCGGCTCAAACTCGAACGCGTCCCTGCCCTTCGCGTCGGCATAGGGATCGACACGGGTCTCTTCTTTGGCCATCCACCGATCGATGCGCCGGAGCGCGGTCTTTCCCGGCACAGTCCAGGCCTTTCGCCGGTCGCTCCAGCGAGCACGCGGAAAGGTTTCGCGAAACCGCTGCACGGTCATACGATCAAAAGGAAATGAGACGGTGGCACGGTCATCGCCCTCCACAGCATCATCGCCAATGTCATCCTCGTCGATCATTCCCTTGTCCGCCAGGTCTTCTTCCAGCTGCGGTTCTCAAAGAACGCACCCCACCCCAAAAAAGATGCAGCGACAACAGTCATGATCGAGATTTGTCAAAAGCGAAAATGAAAGCGGCCTCAGTTGTTGAGTTCAGATTTTTTTCGTCTCGGAACAAATTCAAGGGCAAAAACTCTGGGGCCGTGCTGCTGACGCTGCTCGCCGAGATCGAGTTCCGCGGCTGGACCGACGATGGCAATCTACGTCATGCCTTCTAGAAGGACATGCGCGAAGTCCAGCACAATGCCGGGGTCTTTGACATGGTTACCTTAGATGGCAAGTGGTCGCCCCTACCGTCCAGGTCAGCGTGGTCGAGACCGAAGTGATGCAGCACAAGTTGCAGATTCCGGCGGTTTGACTTGAAATAGACGCCAGTTCGCGAAGGTGCGCCAAGCCTTCGATGGGAAAGTTAGGGACTTTCATGCTACTTATGTGGAATCGACGCGCGGCCGTTAAAAGATCATGCGGCGGCCTTGTGCTTACCAAGCCGCTTAGTCGTCTGTTCTAGTGGGCGCTTTCCATCGCCGGTGCGGATCGTGAGCCTTGGCGCCCGGCCCGGCGCGTGGCGAGGGCGGCGCCACCGCTATCGCCACTTGGTCGTTGCGCAGCCCTTGTTTATCTTGATGAGATAGGATTCGGGATTGTCACGCGCCATTTCGTGGCAAACGTCAGAGCTGGGGGGAATGAAGTTCCGGCAGATCGGCACCCGTCGATATCGGCACGTCCTTGCGGGTTTTCTTCTTGCGTTCGTCAGCCTCGAGGCCGTGCTTGCTGCCCCATACCGCATCCGCCTCGCCCTCGTTGCCACTCGTCATGAACGGCATCGGCTTGCGCCCCTTGCCGTCGGTGATCTGTTTTTCGTTCGCCCAGAAGCGACCGAGGTCATGTTCTCCTCCAGGACGGTCGCGCCATTTTCCTTCCACGGAATAATCGTCATGGTGCTTGCCAATTCGTCCGCTTGCCACCGTCCGTTGCGCGTACGAACGAGCACAAAACTTTTATACAGGCGCTTGCCATTCAGCACGGATTTGAAATCCCCATTCTTCAAAGCCTCTTAAGCGGTCTTGTTGCTTTAGGACTCCCAATAGCCGCGATCCCACAGCATGACCGTACCGCCGCCACACTGCCCTTTCGAGATCGTGCCCTCGAAATCGCCGTAGTCGAGCAGGTGGTCCTCGACTTCGACGGCGAGCTGCTTGTCATGTGGATCGCGCGATGGTCCCTTGGTTATGGCCCAGAATTTGAAAACGCCACCGAGCTCGAGGCGCAGTCGTAGTGCAGGTGCGTCGCATCGTGTTTCTGGATGACAAAACGCAGCCGGTTCGACGATTTGACGGCAGCGGAGCCGGGTCTGCTTAAATCCCGCTTTCTTTTGTAGGTCGAGAGCTTGTAACGCACCATGATCGATTTCACCAGATCCGGTCGATTTGCGATGCAATCATCGGTTCGACGCCGCGCCGGGCGTGCCCAGACGAAGGTGCTGAACGAGTCGTCCGAGAATATAGGTCATGGCGCCAGTTGCGAGAATCCTCAGCCACGAATGCAGGTTGCCTCGCGACGGTCGCGCATCCATCCCGTCAGTCTGCGTTCGAATTGTGGTCAGCCGAGCTCTGAGATCCGCAAGTTCTCTCCGAAGTGCAGCGATTTGCTGCTCCGCCGAGGGAGGCATTGCATTTCCGACTCCCGAATTGGCGGGGCTTTCATCCTCGAGCTCGGCGAGATGTTCGCGCAGCTGGGCTGGACTGTCGAAGCCCTTGGCTCGTATATTGGTCATTACTCTGTCTCCCGCAACAACGATGACTACAGCACCGCGGAAAGCTCGGTAGATAGCCAAACAGTACCATCCGAGAATCCTTGGCCCAGATGAAAACTCACCTGCACGATCGTTGTTCCGCGCGTTTAACGGCAGCGTGGTCGCGACCATGATCGGCGACGAATATGTTCGACCGCGATACTACCGCCGCTCAGTTCACGAGGGTCGCATGGCAACCGGTACGGTCAAGTTTTTGGCTTCGGCTTTATCACGCCGGACAACGGCGGAACGGGTCCATGTCTCTGCCGTGCTGTCGGGCGGCCCGCTTCACGATGAGACGAATATCAGCTACGGCGTTGGTGGATCCATACCACCTTTCGCTGCGATCGCGGCCTCGATCTCCCGTATGACCTTGGCCGCTTCGAGCAAAATATCTTTCATCTCGCCTTCGGAAAGAGTGCGCCTGTCCTACGCCGCTCTCGTCAAAGGGTGTGGAGGTCATGACACATTATCTTACGGAGACAATGATCGCGATGGTGTTGGAATACGCTGGGCACAAGGTCATAGGGCCCGTTTCGAATGCCGAAACTGCCAATGAACTGGTTAAACGCGAAAAGACTGGCATTCATGCGGCGATCCTCGATATCAATCTCAATGGAGCGATGGACTTTTCGGTCGCAGATCACCTGGTCTCGCTTGGCATTCCGGTCTTCTTCGCAACCGGGTATGATGGAAGCATCTTACCTGCGCGCATTGCTACGACTTTGTGCTTTGAAAAGCCCTATGACGATCGCGCGATTATCGATATTCTTTCGAAACTCTGACGCGCGCCTGCCAAAATCAGTGGAACTCAGAAGGGGAACCGGTGCATTCGAAGAACTTTCTCCATCTTCTACAAGGAAAACGAATCCTTGTTGTTGAAGACGAATATTTTCTTG
Organism: Rhizobium sp. TRM96647; assembly: GCF_025780115.1. Taxonomy (NCBI): domain Bacteria; kingdom Pseudomonadati; phylum Pseudomonadota; class Alphaproteobacteria; order Hyphomicrobiales; family Rhizobiaceae; genus Rhizobium; species Rhizobium sp. TRM96647. The sequence goes on along the minus strand of NZ_JAOXHF010000013.1, from coordinate 146,494 downwards.
CGGACGAAACCCGACGGAAGCTGGAAGTGCTCGCGGCAGAAGTGATTGGACCTGTCGCCAGCGTCGAGGACGCTATCGCACTGATCGAAGCCGAGATCGTGGATGGCGCCATACTTGACGTATATCTTGGCGACGAGTTCGTCTTTCCAGTCGCAGACAAGCTGGAGGCTCTCGACATTCCCTTCGTGTTTGCGACAGGGTATGATCAGAGCGTTTTGCCAGACAGGTTTCCCGGCTTTCTTCTATGCGAGAAGCCGACAGAATTGAGCAACATCGCTCGCGCTCTGTTCGGCGATAGGAATTGCGATGACCTCCAGTGAAGTGGCGGCCTGGTTCTGATCACAAGCAGGCTCGGTTCCAAGCAGACCAATTGAACCCGTGCCCCAGGGAAGGTCATCAGGAATAGCAGCTTTTCCGAGCAATGCTTTCGCCCCCTCGGCGCCAAGACGATCCGCAACAGCGATCACCTCGTCGGTGGCATTGAGCGCTCCAGCACCCACCAGGATCGCGACCCGTTCGCCCTCGTTGAGGACATCGGCGGCCGCCTGAAGATCGTCCTGATTTGGTATGAACTTCGGCGCGCGGTAACTATACCCGAGTGGAGGGTGCCATGGGCATGCTCGGGCTCGTGATAATCCATCACCTGCAGGTCATTCGGCAGGATGAGGGCCGTGACGGTGCGCTTTGCCAGCGCAATTCGCACCGCGCGATCGATGAGATGTCGTACCTGCGCCCGTGTCGTATGTTGCTGAACGAAGTCGCTTTCAACATCTTTGAATAGGGCGGCGAGATCAGCCTCTTGCAATAATGCCCTCCGATTGCGCCCCTTGCCTGTTGTCCGACGATCGCCAGGAGCGGTTGGTGGTCAGCTCGCGCATCGTAGATACCAGTGACGAGATGCGTGGCACCTGGCCCGGATGTTGCTATACGCACCCCCGAGCTCGCCGGAGAACTTCGCGTAGGCCCAAGCCATGAAGGCTGCCATCTCCTCATGTCGCGCCTGCACGAACTCGAAATTATCGCTTGCGCGATTCAGCCCTCCGAATACGCCATTGATGCCGTCGCCAGGGTAGCCGAACATGCGGCGCACGTCCCCTGCGTGAAGGCGGGAAATAATGAAATCGCCAACGGTTTGTTTCATCGAATGGCCCTTCACCCTCTTGATACCCACCACAATCAGAAAACCCGAGCGGCTGTGGTTCCTGGAGAAAGCGATGCTGAATGTAGGGGGTGTATAAGGAACGAACACGGTCCCTCTCCACAATCGTTGATGGCTTCCAATGTCTTTCCACAGCTCACGGGGAACAAGGCGCACTTTCTCCCGTTAGCAAGTGATGAGAGGTAGGACCAACAAACTCACCGTTTATCGGCCTTTCAACGACTGCCGCCCTTTTACGATCAAGGCATGCATCGCAAGGCCCCTAAGCCCCTATCCATCGATACAAAGGTGAAAAATGACGATCACCGCGCTTGCTCTCAACTGTACGTTAAAGACGAAGAAGGCGGAGGCCCCCTCTTCCACCGAACGAATGCTGAAACTGCTTGCCGCCACGATGGAGCCCTACGGGGTAGTCACTGAGCTACTTCAGCTTACCGACCACGACATCAAGCCGGGCGTTTCTTCCGACGAAGGAAATGGTGACGCTTGGCCGAGCATACGCCGGAAAATCCTCGACGCTGACATCCTCGTGATGGGCACGCCTATCTGGATGGGCCAGCCGTCTAGCGTCTGCAAGCGGGCGCTCGAGCGGATGGACGCCTTCCTGGAAGAAAAGGACGATAAGGGCCGCATGGTTTCTTACGGCCGGGTCGCCGCTGTAACGGTCGTTGGCAACGAGGATGGCGCTCATCACGTCTCGGCCGAGCTTTACCAGGCGCTGAACGACGTCGGATTCACCATTCCCGCCAATGCCGTGGCCTATTGGGTGGGCGAGGCGATGGACTCGATCAATTTCGCCGATCTCGAAGAAATCCCTGATGTCGTGCGTTCGACCCTCGATCTCGTCGCCCGCAACACCGTGCACGCCGCCCGCCTCTTCAAGGACCGGCCCTACCCCGGCAAAGGAGAATGATCATGGCGAAGAAAAAGAAGAAGTGGTCGCAGAACGTGACCGAAAGCAGCGATGCGATGAACCTCGAGGAAGGCGTCTTCAAAGAGGGCGGCGCCAGAAAGATAGCCCACTCTCTGAAACAATCGGCGGTAGAAAGCGACCGGCGCAAGTCCAGCCCGTTCCGCTCCGCCATGTCCATGCTGAATTTCTACATCAACCGGGCCGGCGACCAGCTTACCAAACGTCGCCGCGCCACGCTGGAAAACGCCAAGGACGAGTGGCAAGGAATTCGGCAAGGAGCCGAAGAAAAGCAAGTGACGGCCAAGCGGCAATCGCTGCAGCCGGCCCAGCGGGTGTTCGCTATTATATGACGGTTTCGCAACTGTAGAACAACCTTTACGCTTCGACACGGGAAGATGCGTTCTCGCCACCGAAGGCCGGCGGCTTATCCGTGCCAATGACGCTGAAGGAACAGCTTGAGATCGGCGGTCGTCCGATCATACCGGTCGGGATTCGGCACTTACAAGGGAACCGTCGCGGCGGCAACCTAAAGCCGTCAGGAACAATGTCCCGCGACTGGAGTTAGATCCAATTCATCCAAGTCAGGAGGAGATGCAAATGCCCCGCGGCGACAAGTCTTCCTACACCGACAAGCAAAAGCGCAAGGCCGAACATATCGAGGAAGGATATGAGGATCGCGGCGTTTCGGAAAAGGAGGCCGAACGGCGTGCCTGGGCCACCGTCAACAAGGAAAGCGGTGGCGGCAAGAAATCCGGATCCGGCCGCGGTCATGTTGAAAATCACGTTTCCTCGGAAAAGGGCGGTCGAAAGGGTGGAGCGGCATCTGCGGCGAGACCAAAAGCGGAACGCTCGGCTTCAGCAAAGAAGGCGGCCGCCACTCGCAAGCGCAACGAGCAGCACTCCCATCATTGACGGGATAGGCCCGAAAGAAAAAGGAGATTGAATCATGAAAGTCAGTGAAGTCATGACGCGCAACGTGCGCATTGCCAATGCAAACGAGACCATACAGGACGCCGCCCGCATCATGGCGGAAATCGATGCCGGCGTCGTCCCGGTTGGAAAGGACGGGAAACTGGTGGGCATGCTCACCGACCGGGATATCGCGATCCGGGCCGTTGCTCAAGGCATGGGACCCGGATCGAAAGTGAGCGACGTCATGTCGGCCGAGGTGAAATATTGCTTCGAAGACGAGGACCTCGACCACGTCTGCAGCAATCTCGGAAACCAGCAGATTCGCCGTATTCCCGTTCTCGGCCGCGACAAGCAGTTGGTGGGCATCCTGTCGCTCGGCGACGTGGCCGTAGAAACCGGCGGAGATGGCGCCAGCGAGGCGTTGGCCGCGATCTCCCGACCCGGCGGCGCGCACAGCCAGTCCGGAACGCAGCCGCATTGAGGCTCCTCTGTCATAATGAGGCCGGGGCGCAGCGCCGGTCTCACAGGATAGCAAGCCCTCGCCGTGCAGGATCAACAACGGTCCGAGCATCGGATGAGAGACAGCTATCCGCCTTCGCCGTCAACATGATCCTCAGCCTTTTAACCATGTACGTCCTCGCGTTCTTTATGATCGATGGCTGGATCAGTTGCTCTACAGGGCGCTGACTATGGTGGCGCCCATGGATGACGTGTTGCGATATGTGCCACTCACGATCGGGACCCACGTACCCGACGACCTTCTTGAAGTATGGTTTCCGTCTGGCACCGGAATGAACCGACCGAACGGCCCTTGACGCTGCATGCGTTCATGGATTGCCAGTTCGAATGCGACTATGGAGAGCGTGAGGAAGGAGTATTCTGGAAATGGGTTCCCGCGATATAGTTCGGGTCGTTTGCGGGAGCGGGCGGAATCCTACGCTGAGGCTTTGCGCAACGATATTCTTTGATGAGATTGATATGCTCACATCCAAGCGGCGAGACGGATTGGGCGATAGGAATTTTCTCGCGTTTCTGGTTGGCGACGACTTCGCCGAGCTTCATGGTGTTCCGATCGCGGCGAGAAGGCTGATGCGGGGAGCCGGTAGTGGTGGCCTTCGGCGGAACGATCGCGGATTTCCCGGTGAGCGACTGAGGGTCTTGGCAAACCCGAGAACCAAGGCATAGGCACAGGCCGCATGTTTAACCTGAAGCTGAATCCACCTGTATTTTTGAGTTCCGTGGCCGTGATCTCGTTGTTCGTCGGCGTGGGCGTTGTCGCCCCCAGACGCGCCGAAGTACTGTTCGGCTTCATGCAGTCGGGAATTCTGACCCAGTTCGGATGGCTGTATCTTCTAGCAGTGGCCATCTTCCTCATCGCAATTATCATCCTGGCATTCGGTCGGTATGGAGAGCTGAAGCTTGGTCCCGACGACTCCGAACCAGAGTTCCATTACCTCTCATGGCTGGCAATGCTGTTTGCCGCAGGCATGGGCATCGGGCTCATGTACTTCGCAGTTGGCGAACCGTTGACACACTTTGTCTCGCCGCCTGAAGCCGAGCCATCCTCGGTCGCGGCCATGCGCGAGGCGATGAGCGTGACTTTCTTCCATTGGGGCATTCACGCTTGGGCGGTATACGCCGTGGTGGGCCTGTCTCTCGCCTATTTCGGATATCGATACGACCTGCCGCTCACGGTGCGTTCCGGCCTGTATCCGTTGCTCAAGAACAGGATCCATGGGCCTATTGGACACGCTGTCGATATTTTTGCCATCTGCGGCACGCTCTTCGGGTTGGCGACCTCACTGGGATTCGGGGTCCTTCAAATTAACTCGGGCCTCAACTTTCTGATCGGTGTGCCTGTCTCCATTTATGTTCAGATCGCTTTGGTCGCCGTCGTCACGGCAATCGCCACCATTTCTGTTGTTACGGGGGTCGCAAAAGGAGTCCGCATTCTCAGCGAGCTGAACCTCGCATTTGCCGTGCTCTTGATGCTCTTTGTGCTGTTCGTCGGGCCTACCAACCTTCTTATGCGGGACTTCGTCCAGAACATTGGCCTCTATCTCGACAGCCTGCTCCTGCGGACTTTCAACATTTATGCCTACGAACCGCGGCCGTGGATCGATCAATGGACGCTGTTCTACTGGGCCTGGTGGATTTCCTGGTCGCCCTTCGTGGGAATGTTCATAGCCCGCATTTCCCGCGGCAGAACGGTGCGCGAATTTGTCGTCGCGGTTCTTTTTGTTCCAGCGATCTTCACGTTCTTCTGGATGACGATCTTCGGCAATACCGCGATGTATGTCGATACGACGCTGGCTGGTGGCGCCCTTTCACAAGACGTCAAGGTCGATCTTTCGGTCGCTCTCTTCCAGTTCTTCGAATACCTGCCGTTGTCGTTTGTGACGTCGACACTAGCCGTCATTCTGGTCAGCGTCTTCTTTGTAACATCCTGCGATTCAGGATCGCTCGTCATTGATACCATTGCCTCAGGCGGGAACACCGACACCCCAGTGCTCCAGAGAGTCTTCTGGTGCGCTTTGAGCGGCCTCGTCGCCGCGGTTCTCCTCGCAGCGGGAGGATTGTCTGCTCTGCAATCGGCGACCATTTCCACCGCGTTGCCATTTGCGATCGTGATGCTTCTGTTGGTCCTTTCCCTCTTTATCGGAATGAAGGCGGATGTAGAGCAACAACGGGCACGCCAATTAGGCACGACAAACGCCAGGCCCGCGTCCGAGGTTCCGTGGCAGAAATGGCTCGGACAAATGCTCAGTGCACCGCGCAAGGGGGAGGTGGAAGCATTCCTACAGCGTACTTGTCTGGCAGCCCTTCAGCAGGTCGCGCGGGAACTGGAGACGCAGGAACGCCCCGCGTTGGTAACTTCCGACGCGTCGGATGGATTGGTTTCCCTTACGTCATCCACCGAGGGTCTTCGTGATTTCGTTTATGGTGTCCGGATTGCAGAATACAAGCTTCCTGCCTTCACAATCTTCGAGGCGGACCAGAAGGCGGTCAGGTTCGAAGCCAGGACCTTCTTCGGAGATGGCAGCAGCGGCTACAACATTATGGGATTTTCCCAGGATCAGATCATTAACGATGTTGTCGTTCAATTTGAGCGCTACCTCGCCCAGGTTCGCTCGCTTGAGGCATCCTTGCTCACGGCAGCTCCGGGCACAGACAAAGGAATCACCGCACCGTGATTTTCTTTGTCGGCTGGCGAGTCTTTGCCGCGCGCTTCGTCAACGCGGCGCCTGTTCACCGTGTCAGGACCGAAGGCGACATCGCAATAGCAGGTCGCGAACGAGAACCGGGGCATGCCAAAGCGGGGACTACACAATCTGTTCCCAATCGCCGGTTTGTGACGGGAAATGCTTGCCGGTCTCGAGATCATCACAGACCGGGATGCCGATGCTAAACCAACTCGGTCCATTCTGAGAATGGCAGACGGCGATCAGGAGCGTTGATCTACGGCTAGGGCCACGGGCGTCTCCCGACGGAAAATCCGGTCTACAAGCCGGTTCTTAGGACGAGCAAGGAGGATCAAATCGATGCCCATCACCAAGAATATGCAAGACCCGCTGTCCAAGCCCTTGGGAACCTACATTCAATCCTGAACGCGCGGCCCGGATGTTGTGGCCGATCCGACCGAACGTATCAGACTGCGTGCGTTCGAGATTTGGGAACAGGATGGTATGCCAGAAGGTCGACATGAGGAACATTGGCTGCAGGCCACCGCGCCGCACTCTCCGCCTTCAGCGCTCTCGAACCATAATTCTCGCCAGCGAGATAGAGGGTTCGCTTCCGCGCGAACTGGCATTCCAGTCCCTGGAGGCGGACCAGTGCATCAAGACCTTCGGCCGCCTTAGCAGAACGCTGCCACACACGCTGTGTAGGCCCAATCCCCTTGATCGCGACAAGGCGATGCAGCGGTACGTCGATCTCGTGCTGGATCATGGCCGTACTGGCCATACTGCTCCCATGCACTGGTCGTCGACGGTCGATGACGAGGGTACACCGCCAATTCCCGCCCGGCCGAAATTCTTTGCCAAGCATCGGATCGTCTCGTAGGAAACGATGATGCCGCGCTCCAACACCATTTCCTCGATCAGACGCAGACTCGACGGAAACCGGAAATACAGCCAGACCACATGGGCGATCACAGCGGGAGGAAACGACGGCACTTGTAGCTGAATCGACTCCTGCTCATCACCGACGATATAGCCGCAGACCTTTTAGCACCAGTTAACTTGCTCGCCCGCCGGTGTACCACACCAATGTATAGGTTAGACTACCATAGTAAGCGGGTATGCTTCTCGCGATAAGGAATGGGGGAACAATGCTCAAAGCGCCATCAATTCTTCGCTCGAGCGACACAGAACTGTGGCATAGCATTGCCTTCGGCCTGGTTTCCATACTGCTCGCTGCGGCCGTCTTTTATGTCGACACCTACACCGACATCGAGGGCGCGATTGCCGTGCTCTACGTTGTTACAGTTCTGCTCGCAGCCCAAGTCACGACCCGCAAGGGCCTTATTTTTCTTGCCGTAGCTTGCGCCGGACTCTCGCTCCTTTCCTACGCCATGACGCATGGTGACGAAGCGGACCTTCAATCGACCCTACGTCTGCTCGTCGCTCTTGCTGCGCTGGCTGTGACATCCATGTTGCTACTGAAGACAGAAACCGCGCGCCTCACATTGGTATCGACAAACGCGGCCTTGAAGGAGAGCGAGGCAAGATACCGCTCGATTTTCGATCGCACCCGGGTCGCACTCTGGGAGAGGGACTATTCCAAGTTGCGCAGACACCTGATGGATATCAGAGCGCAGGGCGTCACCGACATCAGGGCGCATGCACGCGCCAATCCAGACTTTGTCGACCATTGCATCGATCTCATCACGGTTGTTGCGGCAAATGAGGCAGCGCGGGAGATGCTTGGTCCAACCGCTTCTGCCATCGGCGTGCATCGGTCCAACATCCCTGTCAAGGAAAGGTTTGTCGACGTGCTGCAGGCAATCATTGACCGCGAGCGGGTCTTCGAAGGCAAGGTCGATGTACGCACGGACAACGGCGAGGACAAGCTGGTGCTACTGAGTATTAGCTTTCCCGAGGATCCCGCTGCCTTCAACCGCGTTGTCGTCAGCATGGTCGATATCACCCAGCGCGAAATGGCCCTGAAGGCTCTGGCCGAGGCTCAAGCCGAGCTCACGAAGGCATCAAAGGCTGCGACCGTCGGCGCAATGTCGGCATCGCTCGCCCACGAACTCAACCAGCCGCTCGGCGCGATCGTCGTGAATTCGCAGACGCTGCTACGATGGCTTGACCGCGACCCGCCGGACCTCGCTGCCGTGCGCCGTTCGGCCGAGCGAATGATCCGCGACAGTCAGCGGACGAGCGAGATAATTCAGAATACGCGTGATCTGCTTTCTCCGTCACACAGCAAGCTTGACAGTGTCAGCCTAGAAAATTTGGTGGATGAGACGATGGCGTTGATGGAGCACGAATTTCAGCGCAGCAATTCGACCGTGCTTATCGATTGGAAGGGCGATGTTCCGCCGATTTCGGCCGTAAAAATCGAACTGCAGCAGGTGTTGATCAATCTGCTTACCAATGCCATTCAGGCCATGGATGAAGCTGGTAGTCCGAAGCGGACGATTACGATTGCTGCGGAGCGCCCCGACATCGAACACGTCTCAATCACGGTGCGCGACTCTGGCCCCGGGATCACGGAAGACGCGAAGGACAAGCTATTTGCTCCGTTCTTTACGACGAAGCCGACCGGCATGGGCATGGGCCTTTCCATTTGCCGCAGCACGCTTGAGGCACGCGGGGGAAGGCTCATTGGAGCCAATCATCCAGATGGCGGGGCAATTTTCGAAGTACGCCTGCTGATAAGGCCGGAGGTAGAGCATGCCTGAAGCCCGCAACGTCCAGAAAGTGCCACCCCTGCCGGTGGTCTTCATTGTCGATGACGACCAGTCCATGCGAGAGGCCCTGACCGACCTCTTCTGCTCGATGAAATTCGACGTGGAGGCTTTCGAAAGCGTAGCGGCCCTCCTGGAAGCGGCAAACCTCAATCGCCCTGGGTGCATTCTCCTTGATGTCCGTTTGCCGGGCATCAGCGGGCTGGATTTCCAGGCGCAACTCGAGCGCACTGGCATCACGATGCCGATCGTGTTCATCACCGGGTTCGGTGACATACCGATGAGCGTGCGGGCAATGAAGGCTGGTGCCGTCGATTTTCTGACCAAGCCATTCAAGGACCAGGATATTCTCGATGCGGTTGCGATCGCGATAGAGCGCGACGCCGAGCGCCGCCGCCAGGATACACAGAGCGAAGCCGTGGCCTCGCTCGCGCGAACCCTGACGCCGCGCGAGCGCGAGGTCATGGAGGCGGTCGTCAAAGGGTTGATGAACAAACAGATCGCCTATGAGCTCGGCATCAGCGAGGTGACGGTAAAATTGCACCGCGGAAACGTGATGCGGAAGATGGGAGTGCGCTCGCTCGCCGACCTCGTGAGGAAGGCTGAACTGCTGGGAGAAGGCGCACGGCCACCTGTATCTTAGTGTGATATCTTTGAATCGGGCATGGGCACATAACCAGAATTGGATCCAGTCAGAAAGGTCAATTCATTGCCCACAGTCCCAACTATAGCCGTTGTCGACGACGACCAGGCCATCCGTGAAGCCATGGATGATCTCGTCAAGTCCTGCGGCTACGAGTGCCGGTTATTTGTCTCCGCGGAAGAGTTTCTCGCCTTTGAGCCACGTTCGGCCATCGATTGTGTACTCGTCGATGTCAAAATGCCCGGTCTCAGTGGGATCGAATTGCAGGCAGAGTTGAACAAGCAATCAGGGCGTCCACCGTTGATCTTTGTTACGTCTTACAAGGATGAAAAGACGCGCAATGCAGCGATGGCCGGAGGTGCATTTGCGTTTCTTGGCAAGCCGGTCGATACCGCGATGCTGATCGGCTTCATGCAGTCGGCTCTCACTCGATGACAGCAGGATACAACGAAAGCTGCCGAGCTCCGATCTAGCACGGCCATGGTAACGTGCATCACGACCTGGATCGCTGCGCGTGTCTGACGTTCCCTGAAGTGTTCGCGCCTGTTCGCGACGCTGCTTGCCCAGGCGAGAGGCGTCCCATCTTGCCACCTCAGAAGTCTGCTTGCGTGCAGCTGGCGACCATGTCGTGAAGTATCGCACGATCGATATAGATGCGCCCATGCTGCGGATCGAGCCCTGGATGGGAAAACTGAAGGGCCGGGTGATTCGGCATGCTCAACGCCTGCTCGAGGTTTACGATTCCCAGCGGCACGTATCCACCAGCGCCAACGGCGACGATTTCGATCAGGGTAAAAGCCGACTTCGTTTTGATCATCATCGTAGCTCGATCGTATGCGGGAATATTCAAGCACCGGAACGACCTGGAGGGCCCCGGGCACCGTCACTGTCTGCTTAGCACCATGATCAATTGCGGCCCGCCGCGGGTATGTGAGATCATCGCTCGCTAGGGCCGTGCGGTTTTCGTGATGGAAGACGCCAGGGCACGGCGGCAACTGAGTGTTGCCGCCTGAGCCGTTCGGGTGGCAGCAAGCATTTCATCGATGGCCACCGGCAACCCCTCCGGCGGCCGCCGGCTACCTGGAACTGGCTACTTAGAGACGGTGTCCGCCGCCTGTTCAATGAGGTGCGCGACGGCATCAGGATGGGAGATCATCACAACATGTGATCCACCTTTCACAACGACAGTGCCCTTAGACTTTGCGCGTTCCGCCATCCAGGCCTGCGCGGCAGGCGGGATGTTCTTGTCTGCGTCACCGTAGACGAACCACGACGGGACATTCTTCCAGGCCGGATTGCCTGCCGGTTCTTTCAGCGCGGCTTCTGTGATCGGACGTTGTTCTGCAGCCATGAGCTTGGCGGCCGGTTCAGGAACATCGGCAGCGAACTGCTCAGGGAATTTCGCCTGGTCAATGTAGAGGTCGTGACCGCCTCCGGAAAGGCTGATCGGGGCGACAAGAGTGAGGGCGAGCGAGCTTCCGGGGAGTTTGCCGCTAAGTTCGACCGCGCTTTCACCCACTTCAGGGGCGAACGCGGCGACGTAAACCAGCGCCTTGACATTGTCGTGGCCGTTCGCTGCACCGGAAATGACATGACCGCCGTAGGAATGGCCCACCAGCACGATCGGTCCCTTGATGCTCGACAGAATGGAGGAGACATAGGCTGCGTCCCCTTTGACGCTGCGCAGTGGATTTGCGGCGCCGACAACCGGATAGCCGTCGGCTTCCAGGTCCTTGATCACGCCGTTCCAGCTGCTGGAGTCTGCAAAGGCCCCATGAACGAGGACGATGGTCGGCTTCTGTCCAGCCATTACAGGACTGGAGAAGGCAATTGCTCCGGCTATCAGGGGAGCGAGGATGTTAGCAAAGAAGAACGTTCTGCGACCGAACAGGGCGTAAGGGTGATGTTTCATTTGAGAACTCCACGGGATAAGACAAAGTCGTCAGAGCTTGGCGACGGGTTGCTTCGAAGAGGAACCACTGACGTCGGTCCAGTCTTCGATCAGGCTCGTGGTGGCAAAGTCATGGTGATCGGAGGTCAGCTCATACGGCTGCCTTAGGACGAGGACGAGTTACCCATTGTCCGATCGCCGCTCGGTCAACATGTCGTCGGGCGTGATGAATTCCGCATCGTTGTGGAGCAGCCGCTGCAAGCCTGCAGCATGACCCCAGGGCGCAAAGTATCGGGCCACCTATCTTGCGGGCGCGCTCTGCAATCGCGCGCGTCATTGCGAATAGCGGGTCTGACTGTTCATCGAGCAGCAGGTGATAGTCGCGAAAATGCGGCTCCAAGAAATGCCAGTTGAAGTTCTTGGTCTTGAGATGGAGTGCGAAGACGTCAGCCAGCAAAGCTGTAAGCGCCGCCGCAATATCCTTGGTCGCCACAGCGCCGAGATCGCTCGGCGTTGCAAGCGTTAGGCCGCGTTTCCTAGCTGCAGTTCGTATGTCCATAGTCGCTCTCCTGGTCTCGGGCTGACTGATCGCGGCCAGTGTCTTTCACCCTCGACGATAGAGGCGTGTGATGGCGGCCGAAATCGCCTGCAGGTTTAGTTCGAACCAGACCTAAGTGTAGTTTCGCAAATTGGCGGACCGGCCTAGCTTCATTGTGTCGCCTCACCCCCAATGATGCGGCTCGCGAACTGACCGCTACCGGGCTTCGGCGCCGTTCCCCTCCGCCCAGCCGAAGCCACGGATCCTCCCAAGGTCAGCTTTGGCCGTCTCCGCCGCCAAGGAGACGGCCTTCTTGTTTGTGGGGGCGACTGTCAAAGGCGCCGGTAAAAGGATGCACGACATTGGCAACCCAAGCGAAACTGGCGTCGGCATTCGCTTTTGTAACCTTATGTATCAGACGACCTCGAAGGTACGCTTGCGAACAAGATCGGGTGTACCGTGACACGCCCCGGACAACTGCAACTGTTTGGTTGGGCACCAGGCGCGGGATGCATCACCGCGCGGGGAAACACATTTTGCGGTCCAGGAGCGACGCAATGTACATGACGATGAGGAAGCAACGGCAGGCCTACAGCCAGTTCGCCAGTGTTCTCGATCAATCCGCTTACGAGCCCTTGCCGGACGGGTGGCTTGTAGGGACGACTGATATCGTCGATTCGACCCGAAGCATCCGAGGTGGTCGCTATCAGGATGTAAATTTTGTCGGAGTTTCGATCATCGCCGCACTCGGCAATAGCCTCGGGACATTTGATTTCCCGTTCACGTTCGGCGGTGACGGAGCCGCGTTCGCTGTACCGGGTGAGGCTTACGAGCAGGCGTCCAACACAATGCGACAGGTCCAAGCCCTTGCCCAAAGGCAATTCGGGCTGTCGATGCGCGCCGGCCTGTTTCCGATCGGCGACATCAGGGCAAACGGTCGCGACGTGCGTATTGCCCGCTATGCAGCGTCAAGCGATGCGACCTACACGATGTTTTCCGGCGGTGGAATTCGATGGGTCGAGCACCAATTGAAGCTTGGACAAGGCCGCCCGCTGCTACCCGTTGTCAATGTCGAGGATAGTCCCGACCTGACGGGGCTCTCCTGCAACTGGAACCCGTTCGTCAACAGGAACGGAACGATTCTGTCCCTTCTGGTTGAACCGCGGAGCGAGGACAGCCCGGTATTTGTCGGCCTTGCCAAGCGCATCGTCGAGATTTTTGACGGGGAACGACGGAACTCGGTGCCTGCCCCCGAAACCGCCCCTGCTCGTCGAGGCGAGACTGAGGCGATCGATCCGATGACCTGGTCCGCGGTCGTATCGAATTCCGATTTCAGGAAATATGATGATGCCCTTCGCCTGACCGTGGACTGCTCGCTCGAACAGGTCGAGGCGGTGAAGGCCATGCTACGACTCGCCGCCAGGCGCGGCGAAGTCGCATATGGTCTTCACTGCCAGTCACATGCGATCATGACCTGCTTCGTGCCGTCTTCGGATCCGCACGGTCATCGGCATTTTCTGGATGGGTTGGACGGCGGCTATTCGAAGGCCGCGGCGATGTTGCGGGCTGCGGCATGATCGGATTCCATTCTTGACAGAACAGTCCAGAATCAATAGAAGTCGGCCATGGCACGAACGAAAGAATTCGACAGAAGTCTGGCGCTGAAGGCAGCAATTGGCGTATTCCGCGAGCACGGCTTCGAAGGCACGTCGACGGACATGCTCGTGCGGGCGATGAAGATCGGCCGGCAGAGCCTCTACGACACCTTCGGCGACAAGTGGAATCTTTATTGCCTCGCCGTGGAACGGTACTCAGTTGGAGAAACCGATGCACACATTGCTATGCTGCGCAGTGAGACGCGCGCCTTGGACGGTATTCGGGCAATGATGGAACGCGTGGTCGAAACTGCCGGGGAGACCTGTCTCGGCATCAGCTCGATCTGCGAGTTCGGCCAAAGCCGGCCGGAACTGACCGCCCTCCATCATTCCGCCAACAAGCGGCTGAAGGAAGCCACGCGCAATTGCATCCGCGAGGCCCAGGCTGCGGGCGACCTAGACGCATCCTTGTCCGCGGGAACGGTGGCGGACTTCCTCTTTGCCGGCGTTACCGGCATGCGTGTCGCCGCCCGCGGCGGGGCAAGTCGGGAACATCTGCAATCCCTCTGCCGGCTGACACTTCGTGCCATCACCTAGAAAATTTGCCTGTTTCTGGAACGAACGATCAAGAACGGAGAAGCACATGAAAGCCGTTGTCATGAACAAGGTCGGGGGAGCCGACGTAATTGAATTTGTCGATCGCCCCGAGCCCGTTGCCCCGCCGGGATACGTCGTCGTCGAGGTCGCCGCAGCCGGCGTGAACTTCATGGACATCGGCGTACGTCAGGGCATGGCGTGGACGGAAATGCCGAACCCGAAAGTTCTCGGCGTGGAGGGAGCGGGGCGCGTCAGCGCCGTTGGCGACGGCGTCGGAGACTTCGCAGTCGGCGACCGCGTGGCTTGGGTCTATGCGCCGGGCAGCTATGCCACGCATGTCTCGATCCCGGCAGCCTCGCTTGTCAGGATTCCCGATGGCATCGACGATCCCACTGCCACAGCCGTTATGATGCAGGGCCTGACCGCCAGTCACTTCGCCACCGATTTCTATCCGGTGCAGCCGGGAGACATAGCACTTGTTCATGCGGCCGCAGGCGGGGTCGGCCTGTTGTTGACGCAGATCATCAAAAAGAGAGGCGGCCACGTGATCGGACGCGTCTCGTCCGAAGACAAGGTTGCCATCGCCCGACAGGCTGGCGCGGAGCACGTCATCATCGATACGGAAGGGCATTTCGCTGAAGAGGTTCTCCGCCTCACCGGCGGCGAAGGCGTGAACGTCGTCTATGACGGCTCGGGCCCCCAGACTTTCGAGGGATCACTTGCTGCGCTGCGTCGCTCCGGCACCTTCTGCTGGTACGGGCCCGTGCTCGGCGGTCCGGAATCGTTCGACATCATGAGCCTGCCGAAGAGCATCAAGATTGGCTATGCCGTGTTCTCCGACCATATCCACACGCCGGAACTTCTTCGTACCCACACGCAGCAACTGTTCCGCTGGATACAGGACGGATCGCTCAAGGCGAACTTCGGCGGCACTTACGCTCTTGCCGACGCTGCCCGCGCCCATGCCGACATGGAAAGTCGCGCGACGACCGGAAAGTTGCTGCTGATCCCATGAAGGGAAGCCATGAGCGGCGCTCCAGAGGACAGCGGTCGTAGGCTTAGGCGAGCTGTCCACTAGCTAGCTGCCGGCCAGCTCAATGCGCCGGTCGATCCCAATTTTGGCGAGGAAGGTTTCGTCGTGGCTGACAATCAGCAGGGCCCCGTCATAGGCGAGCAGTCCCGCCTCCACCGCCTCGATGGACTTGACGTCGAGGTGATTGGTCGGTTCGTCGAGGATCAGCAGCGACGGGGGATTGATTCCGCCGAGCACGCAGGCAAGGCCGGCGCGCAGCACCTGTCCGCCGCTGAGGGCGCCGACCTGTTGACGGGCGGCATCGGCACGGAACCGGAAGCTTGCCAGCGTGGCGCGACAGGCGTTCTCACTTGCACCTGGATGGAGCCGTTTGAAGTTGTCGAGAATGGTTTGGTCACGATCAAGGATGCTGATGCTCTGGTCCAGCATCGCGAAGGGGACGCTGGCGGTCACCGTTCCTTCGAACGGCAGGATTTCCCCCGTCACCAGCTTCAGCAAGGTGGTCTTGCCAGCCCCGTTCCGGCCAGCGACGGAAAGGCGTTCCGGCCCCACGATCGAGAACGTAAGGTTGCGAATGATCGGACGTGCTGGATCGTATCCCGCCGTGACGCCGCTGAAGGACAGGACCTCCCGGCCAGCGGGCAACTCTACCGGTAGGAGGCGAACGGCAAGGGGCTGCAGGACTTCGATACGGCTTTTGGCGGCAGCAGCGGCATCGAGCGCATCAGTACGTTGACGCCCCGCAATGTGCGCGCTCTTTCCCCGTGTCGCTTCCGCATTGCTCTTTCTCCTGCCAAGCAGGATGCGAGCCATATCGCCCTTCGCGCCACTTCTGGCGCCGGCCGCGGCACGCCTGTCATGTCTTTCTGCCATGATCTGCGTCTTTTGATCGATCGCGTCGACCACATTCAGTGCATGCGCCAGATCTTGTTCGGCCGCGTCAAGCTCGACGGCTCTGATCGCCTGGTAGCTGCTCCAGTTCCCGCCATAGCGCCGGGCGCCGAGTGCGGACATTTCGACAATTGCGTCCATGTGCTCCAGCAGTTCCCGGTCATGGCTGACGACGATGGCGCCAGTGCGAAGCCCGGCCAGAAGGTCGATGACGGCCCGTCTGCCGTCGCGATCCAGATTGTTGGTGGGTTCGTCCAGCAGCAGAAAATCGGGCTCGGAGAACATCGCCGCGGCAAGCCCCGCGCGCGTGCGCTGGCCGCCGGAAAGCTGCGTCAGCAGCGTGTCCGGCGACGCCTCCAGCCCGAGCCTGGCAAGGGCGGCAAAAATCCGTTCGTCGATCGTCCAGTCCGCGTTCACCAGTTCCTCGACGCTCGCCTCAGCCGTTTGCGCCCGGCCAAGCACGGCAAGCGCTTCCCTGGCACCGAAGAGATCGGCGACGGTTTCATTCGCATCGACCTGATGCATCTGCCGGGCAAGTGCGACAGGGCCGTCTATCACAACCGCTCCAGCCGAGGGCCGTGCAAGGCCGGCGATGATGCTCAAGAGCGTGGTCTTGCCGACGCCGTTACGGCCGACAAGCCCCACGCGCTCGCGGCCGAAGGTCAGGTCCAGATCGGCAAATACCTGGGAGCCGTCAGGCTTTGTCCAGGAAAGGCCGGATAAGGAGATGGAAGACATGGGAATACTGTTGTCGCAAAAATAACGGCACGGTATCGTGTCATTAACAAGGATCGGCATCCGGTACAATGGCAGGCGCCGGAAAGCTGCACCACGGCGGACAGGGAGACCATGACTTCAACGAACAGACGCCCCAGTGGACGCCCCACGCGGCAGAACGCCGAAGCCATGACCGAGCGAATTCTCGATGGCGCCCGCTCAGTCTTCTCCTGCAAAGGTGTCGCAAACGCATCCATGGAAGAGATTGCAGCCGAGCTCGGCATTTCGAAGCATACGCTTTATCGCCGCCATCCGACCAAGCAGATACTTCTCGAAGCCGTCGTCGAACGCGATCTGGTCCGCTTTCGCCAGGTGCTCGAGGAAGCCGCAGCTCAATGCGCCGATCCTCTTGAGGCATTGCGCCACGCGGCTCTGCGATATTTTTCGTTCGGCGCCGATCGCGAGTATTCCGCCTTCTATCTCTCGGTCATCGCCGAGGCCGCCCTTTCGCGGCCGTTACGGGAAAAGCTGGCGGAGTGGTCGAATGCCGCCCTTGCGCCTCTCGTCAACGCAGTTGTCGCGGCTCAAACCGCAGGTGTCGTCGTTCCCGGGAACGCCGAGGAGATTTGCGGCATCCTTGTCGACTTGCTTGAAGGGGCGAACAATCGTGTTAGGCTCAGTCTCGCGGATCATCTCGAGGAAGCCGAATGTCTGCAACATTTTAAGCGGCGATGGGCAGTTTTCCAAGCGGCCATGGCGCCCCGTACGCAACAGACGTAAGGACAAGAGCCGTTCGTCCAATCACAACGGGCGACCACCCTGGCCGCCGCCCGTTGGCCAACTCTAGTGCCGGGAGTGGCCGGTTGCGGTCGACAGTTCGACCAGTCCGGCCAGGGGTGACGGTTCGGCAGAGAACATGTCATGGACGCATGGTGCCGCGACGATGGCGCAGACCAGCAAAGCGAGAGTGAAGCGCTTCATCGAAACCTCCATGGATGATTTCCGGTTCCAGTCAGACGAGCGTCAAGTCGACATTGATGTTGCCGCGGGTCGCCTTCGAATAGGGGCAGGTCTGATGCGCTTCCTCTACCAAAGCATGCGCCAGGGCGGCATCGATACCGGGCATGCTGACCTTCAGCCGGGCCTGGAGCAAATAGGCGCCCTCGATCGTGCCCAGATCGACCTCGGCGTCGACTGAAAGATCGGCGGGCAGCTTGACCTTGCGCTTGGCCGCGGCGATGCCGATGGCACCGATGAAGCAGGCCGACCAGCCGGCTGCAAAGAGTTGTTCCGGATTGGTGCCGGGGGCTGCACTGCCCGGAGGCGATAGCCTGACGTCGAGCCGGCCGTCGCTGCTCCTCGAGGCGCCGTCACGGCCGCCGGTGGTATGGGTCTTGCCGGTGTAGAGAACCTTGTCGATCGTGATCATTGGAACACTCCGCTGTTGTGTCGCTTGGGGTGCGACGTCGTTGACGGAGTGGTTTTTGAACCGCCGATGTATCCGGCATGTTTTCAAGAGCAAGCGAATTGTATCGCAACGTAGCGGCGCATGCCGAAGACAACATCCCACACAATCCGGCGGACTGTCGGCGCTTGTGCTTCGTCAGGGGAGCGTGACTTCCGCCGCCAGTCCGCCGCCCTCGCGGTTATAGAGACGGATCGAGCCGCCGATCGCCGTGACCAGTTGTTGCGCGATGGCAAGGCCTAGCCCGGTGCCGCCCGTCTCACGATTGCGCGATTGCTCAAGCCGGTAGAAGGGCTGCATGGCAGCGTTCAGTTGATCCTCGGGGATGCCGGGTCCGCGGTCCATGACGGTGATCGTCACAGGGCCTTCGCCAACCCGCTCGACGCTGATCTCCGCGGCGCCCGAAAATTTCAGTGCATTGTCGATGAAGTTCGACAGGATGCGGCGCAGCGCATGCGGCTTGGTCTCCATCTTGCCCGCCGCCGTGTTCACAACCGTCACGGACTTTCCCGTATCCTGGTAATCGTAGGAGATGCTCTCGACGAAGGAGGCGATATCGATGCGCGCAGTTTTCTCGACGTTGCCATGGGCGCTTCGCGCATAGGCAATGCCGTCCTGAACCAGGCGCTCGATCTCGCCGAGATCCTTGACCAACTTGTCCCTTTCCGGCGAGCCTTCGGCAAGATCAGCACGGAGCCGCATGCGGGTAATGGGTGTCTGGAGGTCATGCGAAATGGCGGCGAGGATCTGCACGCGCTCCTCGAGATAGTGCTGGATGCGTTCGCGCATCGCATTGAAGGCGCGCGCGGCATGCGCCACCTCGCTGGGGCCGGCCTCGCTCATCGGCGGCCCCTTGCGATTGGGGTCCAACGCATCTGCCGCCGAGGCGAGTTCCGCCAGCGGCCGTATCGCCTGGCGGACGGCAAACCACGTACAAAGCACAAGCAGGACCATCTGCACGATGAAGACATAAGGCAGCCATTCAGCGATCGGCATCACGCCGCGCGGCGTCACGTCCAGCGTCAGCTCGGAGCCGTCGCTCAGGGACAGGTGCGCCTGCAGCCGCTTGTCGTCGCCTGGTATAGTTTCCACCCGCAGCGGGAAACGATGTCCGACGGCCTCCTCGATTTTCCCTGCGATCTCCTTTCCCCTTCCAGACATGTCCGGTACGCCAGGAAGGCCGGGACCGAGCACGAAGCGATAATTGCCACGGCTCAGCCGGTCGAGCCAGTCCGCCCGCTCATTGGCCGGCAGGCGGTCGAGAATGGCGATCGAGGTCGCGACGTCGTTTTCGAGCGTGCCAAGCATCACCGCCTTCGCGGACATGTAGCGTTCGGTGTAGAGAACGCTGAAGGACAGGCCATAGGCGATCGCCAGTCCTGCAAAAAGGATGATGAAGAGACGTGACCGGAGAGTGCTGGGCCAGAAGCGGGCCGACCGAAACGCGTCGCCGGTGCAGCTCATTGCCGCGGCTCGGAAATCTCGACCGGCACCGAGAGGACGTAGCCTTCGCTGCGTACCGTCTTGATGTAGGTCGGCTCACGCGCGTCATCGCCGAGGCGCTGGCGCAAGCGGCTGACCATGAGATCGATGGAGCGGTCGAAGATCTCCGCATCACGCCCCTGCGTCAGATTGAGCAGCTGGTCGCGATTGAGGACCCGCTGGGGATGGTCGATGAAGACACGCAGCAGCCGGTATTCGGCGCCGCTGAGCGCGATTTCCGTACCCTCCCTGTCGAGCAGGTGGCGACCGATCGTGTCGAGTTTCCAGTCGCCGAAAGTCAGCAGTTGGCCCGCTTCCGAGATTTGCAGATTGGGCGGCAACATGCGGGTGCGACGCAACACCGCCTTTATACGGGCAAGCAGTTCGCGCGCGGCAAAGGGCTTGGGCAGGTAGTCATCGGCGCCCATTTCCAATCCGATGATCCGGTCCATCTCGTCGCTGCGTGCCGTCAGCATCAGGATCGGCGTCACCTTGTGCTTTCCTGCGCGCAGTTCGCGGCAGAGCACAAGACCGTCGTCACCGGGCATCATCACATCAAGTACGATCAGGTCGGCCGCATTGGTCTCGAGGAACCTGCGCATCTGGCGGCCGTCGGAGGCGGTGGTCGTCCTCAGACCATTCTTTGTCAGGTAGGTCGAAACGAGCTCGCGGATTTCGCGATCGTCATCGACGATCAAGATATGGTCGACATGCTCCATCTTCAGATTTCCAATTTACTGCCGAGCCGGGCCTGACGAATAACCCATTCCTCCATAGCGGCTATCCAAACCGCCGCGAAGAACAATCTTCATCGTGATTGCCGCCGACTCTAGAGGCGGACGACATCCAGGATCGCCTGGGCAAAAGCTTCGGGCGCCTCTTGCGGCAGGTTGTGACCGACGCCGCCTGAGATGGTCCGGTGCTCGTACTTGCCGGAGAACTTGGCGGCGTAGGCCGACGGCTCCGGGTGCGGAGCGCCGTTCGCGTCACCTTCGAGAGTGATCGTCGGCACTGAAATCTTCGGACCGCGAGCAAGCTTTTCCTCGTAGGCATCGAAGCGGTTTTCACCTTCGGCAAGACCCAGACGCCAGCGGTAGTTATGAACGGTGATCGCGACATGGTCGGGATTGTCCAGCGCCTTCGCCGAGCGCTCGAACGTCGCGTCGTCGAATTTCCAGTTCGGCGAGGCCGTCTGCCAGATCAGTCGTGCAAACTCCCGTGTGTTCAGTTCGTAGCCCTGCCGGCCGCGTTCGGTGGCAAAATAGAACTGGTACCACCAGGCGAGTTCCGCCTTGGGCGGCAGCGGCTTTTCGTTGGCCTTCTGGCTGCCGATCAGATAGCCGCTCACGGAAACCAGCGCCCTGCATCGTTCCGGCCACAGGGCCGCCAAGATGTCGGCGGTACGCGCACCCCAGTCGTAACCTCCGATGATCGCCTGTTCGATGCCGAGCGCGTCCATCAGGGCGATCATGTCGGCGGCAAGGGCGGATTGCTGGCCGTTGCGTGGAGCATCGGCCGACAGGAAGCGGGTCGTGCCGTAGCCGCGAAGGTAGGGAACAATCACGCGATAGCCTTGCGCTGCCAGCAGTGGCGCAACATCGACATAGCTGTGAATGTCATAGGGCCAGCCGTGGAGCAGCAGGACGACGGGAGCGTTTTGCGCGCCCGCCTCGGCATAGCCGATTTCCAGCTCTCCGGCGCGGATGGTCTTGAGGGTCTCGAAGGATGTGTGCTTCCCCACGCCCCGAGCCGGCAACTGGGCGGCAGGTGCCTTCTCTTGCGCGCCGGCGGCACCTGCAAGCCCGAATTCGACCGCGGCAACGGTCATTGCGGCGATGCCGAACAGACGTCGGCGTTGGACATTGATTGCTTCAGGCATCGCTCTCTCCGTTTCGTTCGATGACGATCAGGATAAAGCCGTTCTTGTGTATCCGGGTTATTTCGCGAGCACTCGATATTGTAACGCTTTGTAGCCTCCGGCCGACGCATACGTACCGGTACATTTCCCCCCTTTGCCGGACACATCCGACATACCTCGCCTACCTCATATGCGAACCGTCACCGGAGGGGCCGCGACCCCTTCGGATCCCGATCAAGCGGTTTCAGAGGAAACGACGATGACGCTACTCATCATTGCCTATCTCGGGGGCGCGCTGACCATCTTCAGCCCCTGCATCCTTCCCATCCTGCCCTTCGTCTTTGCCCGTGCCGGCCAGCCCTTCGCCTCGAGCACGCTGCCCATGCTGGCCGGCATGGCAATCACCTTCGCTGGCGTCGCGACCCTTGCCGCGGTCGGCGGCAGCTGGGCAATCCACGCCAACGAGTACGGGCGGATCGCAGCCCTGGTCCTGCTTTCTCTTTTCGGCCTCAGCCTGCTTTCGACCCGCATCGCGAGCTGGCTCGCGCAGCCCGCGGTCAATTTCGGCAACAGGCTGAATACCGCCGCCGGAAGCCGGACGGCACCGACTGCGGTGAGCTCGCTCGTGCTCGGAATCGCGACAGGCCTGCTATGGGCGCCCTGCGCCGGTCCAATCCTCGGCCTCGTGCTGACCGGTGCCGCGCTGAAAGGCGCCAACCTGGAAACCACGTTCCTGCTGCTCTCCTATGCCGGCGGCGCTGCCACATCGCTGGCCGTCGCCCTGCTCGTCGGCGGCAGGATGTTCCAGACGATGAAGCGCTCGTTCCATGTCAGCGAGCGCATCCGCCAGGGGGTTGGAGCCGCTGTGCTTGCGGGTGTCGCAGTCGTTGCCGCCGGGCTGGACACGGGTCTTCTCGCCCGTCTTTCCTATGCCAGCACGTCGGCTTTCGAGCAGACGGTTCTCGACCGATACAATCCCCGCGCCACCACCGAAGTGGCGAGCAACGGCCCAGCGATGGTGGCTGCGGATGCGAGTAGACCGTTCTTCAGCGACCTGCCTGTCGAAGGTGCCGCCCCCTCGCTCGAAGGTGCCGTCGAATGGCTCAACTCCGAGCCGCTCACCCACGAACAGCTCCGCGGCAAGGTCGTTCTAGTGGACTTCTGGACCTATTCTTGCATCAATTGCATTCGGACCATTCCGTACGTCCGTGCCTGGGCGGAGAAGTACGAGGATCAGGGCCTTGTCGTGATAGGTGTCCACGCCCCCGAGTTCGCGTTCGAAAAGAAGGTCGACAATGTCCGCAAGGCCATCGCCGATTTCAGGATCGGTTATCCGGTCGCGATCGACAACGACTACCGAATCTGGCGCGCCTTCGACAACAGCTACTGGCCGGCCCACTACCTGATCGATGCCAAGGGCCAGCTTCGCTACCATCATTTCGGTGAAGGCAACTATGATCAGACCGAGAAAGCGATCCAGGACCTGCTGCGCGAGGCTGGTGGCAAGATGGCATCCGAACCGACGGTTGTCCCGAACGCGAAGGGCGCGCAAGCCGCGCCCGATCTTGCCGAGATCGGTTCGGGGGAAACCTACATCGGCTACGAACGTGCATCGAATTTCGTCTCACCGCAACCGCTGCAGGCGGATGCCGTCGCCAACTACACGGTCGCCGACCCCGGCCTCAACCAATGGGGACTTTCAGGTGCCTGGTCGGTCGGCGCGGAAATGGCAGCACTCGATAAGGTCGGCGGCGCAATCGCCTACCGCTTCAGCGCGCGTGACCTGCACCTCGTCATGGGCCCCGGCGGTGAAGGCAGGCCGGTGCGCTTCCAGGTGACCATCGACGGCAAGAAACCGGGCACAAGCCACGGCGCCGATACCGACGCCGACGGAAACGGTGCAGTCACATCCACACGCCTGTACCAGCTCGTTCGCCAGGCCGGCGACGTAGAGGACCGCAATTTCGAGATTCATTTCCTGGATCCCGGCGTGGAAGCCTACGCCTTCACCTTCGGCTGAAGCGCAGGGACACTACATCGCTCAGGCTGCGTGCGCGGGCACACTCAGCCTGAGCGTTTTCAAGCGGACACCCGTGGTGTCAAAATCGCGCGCGGCTCCAGCAAGCCATCGAGACCATATGCGCCGATTTCCCGTCCCAATCCCGATTGTTTGAAGCCACCGAACGGCGCGCGCGGATCATGCGGGGCGCCATTGATCACAACCCGGCCGACCACAAGGCGTTGCGCAAACCGCCGCGCGCGGGCTTCATCTGCGGAAAGGACATAGGCCTGCAGACCGTATTCGCTATCGTTTGCGATAGTCGCCGCCTCGTCCTCGTCGTCATAGGACATCAGGCAGAGAACGGGTCCGAATATCTCTTCGCGCGCGATGCGCTGGTCGTTTGTTACATTGGCGAAGATCGTGGGGCGTGCGAACCAGCCCTTGTCGAAACCGGCCGGACGCCCCTCGCCACCGGTCACGATCGACGCGCCTTCTTCAAGGCCAAGGCGGATGTAGGACTGTACGCGGCTCCATTGAGCCTGATTTGCAAGCGGGCCAACGCGCACCGCGGGATCACTGGGATCCCCGACCTTCAGCTTTTCGGCTTCGACTTTCAACCGATCCGCTACTTCACCGAGACGCGAGCGCGGCGCAAGGATGCGCGTTCCTGCAACACAGGCCTGACCACTGTTGGCAAAGCCCGCCATGAGTGCAATGGGAATTGCCTTGTCCAGGTCGGCATCGGGAAGAAGCACCGTCGGCCCTTTGCCTCCGAGTTCGAGGATCACACGCTTCATGCCGTCGATTGCAGCGTGCTGGATGATCTTGGCGGCCTGCGTCGAGCCGGTGAAACTGATGGACGCAACATCGGCGTTTCCGGTCAGCGCAGCACCCACGACCGGACCTGTTCCATTGACGATATTGAAAATCCCGGACGGCAGTGCAGCCGCATGGAGGCGCTCGGCGAACACCTGTGTCTGGATGGCGCTCTGTTCCGCCGGCTTGATCACGATCGTCGAGCCCGAACCGATCGCGTGCGCGAGTTTGGTGGCGATGAAGCCAAAATTGCTGTTCCAAGGCGTGATCGCGGCGATGACGCCGCGCGGCAGCATTCTCACCGTACTGGCTCCCGCGATCCGGTCGAAGTCATATGAATAGCCCCTAGATTTGTAGACGCCTTCTTTCCTAATATTATCAAGGCGCAGATCGCCTACAAACGCCGTCCCGGCATCTATGGCGGCAGGCCCGCCGTCGCTATCGACAACACACTCCACCGGCAATTTGACGTCGCGACTCCGGACAAGGCCTGGGTCACGGACATCACCTACATCCGAACCTGCGAGGGCTTCGCTTAGCTTGCGGTCGTCATCGACCTCTATTCTCGCCGGGTCATCGGCTGGGCGATGCAGAACCGACAGAGGATCAGGGTACGCAGTTCACCAGCATGGACTGGGCCTTGTTCCTCAGGCACCACAATCTGGTTCACTCGATGAGCCGACACGGCAACTGCCATGACAATGCGGTGGCCGAGAGCTTCTTCAATCTTCTGAAGCGGGAGTCCCGAAAGGTCTCCAGCATCGGTTCTGGTTCGGGAATGCCAAAGCCCAAAAGATCGAGATCGCGCGTACCGCGGTGTGGATCGTCAAACCAACTCTCAATTTGCGCAACTTGGGTTGAGGTGAGCGACCAGAACTGGGTCAATCCTGTCTGTTTTGCGACGGGCGCAGGCGTTTCTCGTCGTCTACCAATTTCAATTGGACTGGGCGCTCGGATCCCCAGCGCCACAGCACCAGATTGAGATCGTCCGCTGTGGCGCCCGGCGCGAAGCTGCGCACCAATAATCCGTCATATCCTTCCTCAGACAGTCGGCGCGCGAACGCCTGCGTTTTCGCTTGGCCTGTTGCTTTCATTTCATTGCGCCAAGCCGTGTCGGCCAGCACAGCCGGCTCCATATCGTGCGCCAACAGTAGACCTTCATCGCGACTGTCGAAGACCTGTTCGATATCCGCGTCGTAGGACACAAGCGTCGTCGGCTGCAGATTGCCGACCTGATTGGATTCCCGAACCGCGGTCATTATCGACAGCGACGTATAGATTGCCGGCGTTCCTTTCCGGTTGAAACGGCCACCATGGAGCTCTGCACCACGCCCCGACAGCGGCTCGCGTGCATAGATCGGGTTCAGCGCCCGGTAGAGGGTACCCTGAAACCGCATCGGCCTGATCAGGCGTGAATGCCAGCGTCGACCGCGTCGATATAATCGAGCACATCGTCTGCGCGCCCATTACGGACCAATTGCATCGCGGTCAGGCCCGAAAATCCCGGCAGCGGTTCGGAACGATACCAGGCATAGGCCATCAGTGCCGACCCGAAGCGCGGCTCAACCTTGTTGATAATTTCCGCCACTTCGCGCAGGCGCCGCTGCGTCTTGACTGAGCGGACCCGATCGGAGCGCTGAATCGCATCCTTTCCGAGGCCGGCTGTCCGGGCGATCTCTTCGCTGGTCGTGCGGAGGGCTTGCGCGATCTTGCGCGGAGAGAACAGGCCGTCGTCGGCGTATTGTGCAAGACTCATGATGCAATTCTCCTCTATGCCGCTACTTATGACAGAATATAGCGTCAGAACGATTGTGATTCAATCCGACATGGTCCTACGAAGAGAATGTGGTTCTAAATGGCCGCTCGTCTGAAGGGGCTAGTTGCAGTCACGAATGCGGGAAATGGTTCAATATCCGTGCCGTGTTCGGACCTGCCTCCAGCTGTAAACAGGCTGCCGGAACGCCCAGCTGGTACAGCAAAAAAAGCGCAGACCGCAGCAGGAGCAAGATCAAACGCGAGGAGGAGAAGAAGAGGCTGACACTTCAATCTCCTCCCATATACGAATGAGGCCCGCCTTCTCTAGCGGGCCTATGTTTATCTCTTGAGAATGCCAACCATCCGATGGACGCCGTCCCAATATTCCTTGTGCATGGTTTCGGCTGCCGCCGAGATCGCCAGCCTCCAGGCAGGTCCGCGATCCCATGCCTCTTCCAGGGCATCAGCCAGTAAAGGCCCATGGCCCGTGATCGGCAGGGCGTCGAATAGCACTCCTGCCTGTCTCAGGTCTTTATCCCGTTTGGCTTGGCCGCCAGCGTCATTTTGGCGGCGACCGGCAATGATAAGCTTATGCACTGCATACCTGCAAGGATCAGGGATGACCACCGAGATACCAGCACCATGTAGCAGGATCGAACGAATGGGGTCACGGATCAAAAAATCCATGAATCTTGGCGGCTCGGCCGACGCCCCGCCGAGAGCGGGCATGTTGGCGGGTTTATCCGAATATTCTTCGGCTCCCCTGTTCGTCGTCCTGAATTCGACCCGGTAGCCAGTTTGATTCCGGAAGGCATGAGATCGAGGGCTACCGCTGATGTGCGGAACGGCCCGGAACGTTGGATCAAGCCCTTTCAGGAGATCGAGGATCGGCGGCAGCGAATCCGCGACTTCGGCGGAAATCGCGAAATCCTTGGCTCGATCTGCATCACCTGTTTGGATCGCTGCCGAGGGCAGACGGATGCCGAGATATGCCGAGTAGCATTGGAAAGCGACCGTGCCGATGAGAACACCGCGCAGCCGGAAGAGACCGGCCTTGGCAAGCGCTTGTAAGACATTGCCGGTAAAGCGATCAGCAGCAATCAAACCGGCTTCCCGCGTCAGCGTGGAAACGAACTTTCGGCGGGCCTTATAGTCCGACTTCTCGCCCTTGAACGTTTCGACCCGTTTCGAAATCGAGGGATCGTCGGCAGGCCCAACATACCGGCGCTTCTGCCCACCCTCCCCGTCGGGTTGGTCAAAATACCAATAGCGCCGACCATCGACAGCCACTGGCACGAATCTACCCGAAGGCGGGAAGTCTTCCGCCCAATCGTCATCGAACGCCCGTTGCTGAAGCTCCGCGACCATGGTCCGGAACATGAGATCAATCTGCCTAATCACGGCGGCCTCTATATCGTTTTCACAAATCTAGTATAGAAACCATCGGTAAGCAAGCCGCCGTGGTCGCTCCGACCCTGTCGCACTGCCCCCACCTTGGCGGCCACGAAACGACTACGCCAGGCAAGACCGTATACGCAGTCGAGCGCCAGTGACCATTCCGACGGCATCTCTATATTATTTTCGTAACTCTAGTATAGAAAAATCAATAAAACGGATTGCAGACTTATAGGGGTCAAGTCATCGAGCCTCTAAGAATTCCTCGGGTTAGGAGCGCAGCAAGTCGGCGAGCTTGTCACATCTCATTCCCGGATAGCTCATTGAGCAAGCCGTGCGCCTTGAACCAATTCGAACTCTCGACCCCGCCTAACGCACGACGCCATTCTTTTCGCGCAACTGTGATGCGGTCGTGACGATGCTCGCAGGTCCTTGCAGGCGCGTGAACTCTGCGCGCCTGCGTATGTTTTAAGTGGCCACTTGGATTAGCGCAGTGATCTCATCCCGTCGCGAATTTCCGAGACCATGTATGCCGGCTGTTCCCAAGCTGCGAAATGGCCACCCTTTGGGAGCCGGTTGTAATGGATGAGTTTTGGATATGCTTTTTCCGCCCAGCTCTTCGGAGCTTCATACATCTCGTCCGGAAAGACACTGCAGGCCACGGGGAGCTTGACCCCCTTGCTCGCGAAGAAGGAAAGGCCGGCGACCGTCGTCTCCCAGTAGAGCCGAGCAGCTGAGATCGCTGTGCCCGTGAACCAGAAGAGAGTGATGTTATCAAGAACGTCGTCAGGTGTGAGGCCTTCCTTCACGCCGGCGAACGATCTCGCGATCATGGCGCAGCTCTTCCAGTCATGGTCGATCATGAATGCAGCCAAGCCAACAGGTGAATCCACCAACGCGGTCAAGGTCTGAGGGCGCGTTCCCATCAAGAATGCATAGGCAAACTTGTTCTCGCGAACCTGCTCACACGCTTTCCTTTCTTCGTCCGAGAGACCATCTGGCAACGGATTGCCCGACCAGATTGCCTGATCGACCTCGGGTGGGACGACTTCCGGCATATTGGTGTGAATGCCAATTAATCCGTCGGGCTCCTGAACCGCCATAGCGTTAACGACGATCGCGCCCCAATCGCCACCCTGCGCCACATACCTGGTGTAGCCAAGGCGAGCCATTAGCTCGTTGTATGCGCGCGCAATACGTTCGGGATTCCAACCCGTCGCAATCGGTTTGCCGGAAAATCCGTACCCCGGCATCGACGGAATGACGACGTGAAAAGCGTCAGCCGCGCGTCCACCATGCGCTGTCGGGTCGGTCAGAGGATCGATTAGCTTCATCTGTTCGACAATCGACCCCGGCCACCCGTGCGCAACCAGGATCGGAAGCGCACTGTCATGCCTTGAACGGACGTGAATGAAGTGGATATCGAGGCCGTCGATTTCCGTCATGAAATGCGGATAGGAGTTGATCCTGGACTCGATCTTCCGCCAGTCGTATTGCTCGAGCCAGTACCGGGCCAGCTCCTTGAGCGTATCGAGCCGGACGCCCTGCGTTTCATCACTAACCGTTTCTTTTTCCGGCCATCTTGTCGCTTTTATCCGGCGTTTCAGCTCGGCTATTTCCCCTTCCGGAATATTGACTTGGAACGGGCGAGTTTCATTCCTGCTTTGTTGCGTCATGACTTTTCCCCTTCGTGAAAGAGGCCAGCCAGCTGACTCGGAACATACATGGCGAGCCAAAGAGAAAAATATTCATCTGTTGAGGCGGGAGTGTGACTATCCCGAGCCAAGAGACCGCGGTGGCATCCTCCTAGTCGGTGCTCAAGGCTTGCTGTTCCGAGTGTTTCCCGGCAAGACCCAGCCCCTGGTTCAGGTGATCTATGCAATGGGGGCCGTCGATGCACCAGCGCCACCTGAACCGCGAACCGCTTCGAAATTCCGTTGACAAGATTCCGGACGTTCTTCATTGTGAAACCGGTTTCACTACTGGGACATGCCGCTTGAAGTTCGATCTGTCGATCCTCGCCAAACATGTCCCCTTCCTGCTGGAAGGGGCTTGGTTGACCTTTCAAGCATGCCTGCTTGCCGTCCTCGGTAGCCTTGTGCTCGGTCTGCTGGTCGCAATGGCGCGGACATCGGCTTCGCCGCTGCTCAACAAGGCGTCGGCGGTCTATGTCGACCTCTTCCGCAACATCCCTTTCATCGTGCAGTTGTTCTTTTTCTATTTCGGGCTGCCTGAGATCGGCATCTACATTGATGCTTTCACGACTGGCGTCATCGCCATGTCCATTGCCGGCGGAGCCTTCACCTCGGACGTCATCCGCTCCGGCATCCTGGCGATCGACCCCGGCATCATAGAGGCCGCGCAGGTCAGTGGACTGAAGAAGAGCACAATCTTTCGCAGGATCGTCATGCCCATTGCGCTGCGGACATCGGTTCGGCCGCTGGGCTCCGTCTTCATCAACCTCATCCTCACATCATCGATCCTGTCGACGATCACGCTCAATGAGCTGACCGGGTCGGCCAAGATCGTGGCGTCGCAGACCTTCAGGCCTTTCGAGGTCTACTTCGTGCTGCTCGTCGTCTACGCGACGCTCACCTCGCTGGTCTCCGCAGCAGTCGGCACGCTGCATCGCCGCCTCAATGGTGACCAGGCGAAGGGGGCCGCCTGATGCTTTACGGGGACTTTACGCCTTACGATCTGGTGCTGCTGCTGCGGGGGCTCGGCGTTTCGCTTGCCCTCTTCGTGTCGACCACGCTGCTCGGGCTTGT
This sequence comes from Rhizobium sp. TRM96647, assembly GCF_025780115.1. Taxonomy (NCBI): domain Bacteria; kingdom Pseudomonadati; phylum Pseudomonadota; class Alphaproteobacteria; order Hyphomicrobiales; family Rhizobiaceae; genus Rhizobium; species Rhizobium sp. TRM96647. The sequence goes on along the minus strand of NZ_JAOXHF010000013.1, from coordinate 116,150 downwards.
CATAGGCTTGTTCTGGGCGGTGAGCCACTTCTACAGGGTGCCCGTCCTTGCCCGTCTCGTCGCCTTCATCGCCGAGCTGCTCAAGAACTCGCCGGTGCTGGTACAGCTGTTTCTTGTCTTTTTCGGTTTGCCGGCCTTCCTGAAAATCAATGTGACGCCGACCGAGGCTGCCGTCATCACCCTCTCCGGCAACAGTGCCGCCTTCATTTATGTCATCGCCGTCTCGGCGATCGAATCCGTGGGGCGTGACCAACTTGAGGCGGCCCGCGTCTTCGGCCTCAGCCGCTGGCAGATACTGCGCCGGGTCATCGCCCCCCAGGCCACCGCCTTCGCCATCGGCCCACTGACGGGGCTGCTCGTCAACCAGCTACAGGTCACCTCGCTGATCTCGGTCATCGGCGTGATGGATCTGACCAAGGTCGGTAACATCCTCAACCTGCGCACGCTCAAACCGTTCGTCGTCTGGACCGTCGTCGGCGCGCTCTACTATCTCACCGCCAAACTGGTGGCTTACGTCGGCGGCCGCTTCGAAAAGCAGCTCCGCGCCCATACCAAGTGGAAGGGTCTGTAAATGATCAGCATCACCGGCCTGCGCAAGTCGTTCGATGCCCACACCGTCCTCGACGGGATCGACCTCGAAATCCGTCCGGGCGAGGTCATCTCGGTGCTAGGTTCCTCGGGCTCGGGGAAATCGACGCTCATCCGATGCATCAACGGGCTCGAGAGGATTGATGCCGGCCGGATCACCGTGGATGGCTTCGATGTGTCCAACCCCCGCGAGCTGGCCGAGGCGCGCAAGCGTTCCGGCACGGTGTTCCAGCTGTTTAATCTTTACCCGCATATGACGGCGGTCCAGAATATTGCGCTCGCTCCGGTCGAAGTGCTCAAGGTGTTGCGCAAGGAGGCGGAGGCCGAGGCGCGGCGGCTGCTCCAGCAGGTGGGCCTGTCCGAGCGCGCCGACGCCTATCCGGCGCAGCTTTCGGGCGGCCAGCGCCAGCGCGTCGGCATCTGCAGGGCCCTGGCGATGAAGCCGAGTTATCTCCTGCTCGACGAAGTGACGAGCGCACTCGACCCCGAGATGACGGCCGAGGTCTTGTCAATCCTGGCCGATCTTGCAAAGCAAGGTACGACCATGGTGTTCGTCACCCACGAGATCGCGTTCGCCCGCTCCATCTCCACGCGTATCGCCTTCCTCGACAAGGGGCATTTGATCGCCGACCTGCCGACCGAAGAGTTCTTCTCCGACAAGGGCATGGCGATGCCACGCGTGGCACAGTTCCTTTCCAAGATGCGCAAAGACTGAAAGACGTTAGATGATCCTGCTTGCCAACTCCGAGGCTTGGCCCGGCTTCTCCAAGAGCATTGACCTGTTGAAGGCGGGTCGCCACGGTCTCGACGCTATGGTCGCCGGCATCGGCGAAGTGGAGCGCGAGGTCAAGGTGCGATCCGTCGGCTTTGGCGGCTGGCCCAACATGCTCGGCCGAATGGAGTTCGATGCCGGCGTCATGGACGGCACGACCCGCGAGGTCGGCTCGGTGGGCGCTGTGCCCGATACGCTGCCGGTCTCCGCGCTCGCCCACGAGGTCATGAAGCGCCTGCCGCATGTTATGCTTACAGGCGACGGTGCCCGCCGGTTTGCTACCGAGATCGGCTTTTCCGCCGATGAGACGTTGTACGAAGACAGCAAGCGCGTCTGGTGGGAACGGCTGGAGAAGGAGCTTTCACCAGACGAACTTGCAAAATTCCCCGACATTCCGCTGGCGCCGCTCAGCCGTACGATTACCGATCCCGAGCGCGTCCGCGACACCACTGTCTTCCTATCGATGGACAGCACAGCCGGCATCAACGTGGTCACCTCGACGTCGGGCTGGGCATGGAAATATCCGGGCCGGCTTGGCGACTCGCCCATTCCAGGCGCCGGCTTCTATGCCGACAGCCGCTTTGGCGCTGCCGCCTGCACGCACACCGGCGAGATGACGATGCGTTGCGGCACGGCGCGGACCATCGTGCTCGCCATGCGCCTCGGCCACTCGTTGGAAGACGCAGTTGCGCTGGCGGTCGAGGAATTGCGAGAACTCAAGCAGGGTTTTCTGGCCGGCGTCGTCATCCATGCGCTCGACGCCAAGGGCAACCACAAAGTCGTCAGCCTAAATTGCGAAGAACAGATCCGCTTCTGGTACTGGGACGAAAGCCTGCCGGAACCGGAACACCGCTTCGCCGAACCGATCAAATCCTAACAACCAAAGGAGTGGGAGCATGAAAAATCTCTTTGTGAAACTTGCGGGCCTGGCGCTTGCCATCGGCCTCACGACTGCGGGTCAGGCGCAGGCCGGCAAGATCGACGAGATCCGCGATCGCGGCACGGTCCGCATCGGTGTGTCGCTCGGCGGCGAGCCTATTGGCTTCCGCGACGCTCAGAACAACCCGGTGGGTTATGACGTCGACGTCGCGACCATGATCGCCGAGAAACTCGGAGTGCCCGTCGAGTTTGTCGACGTTTCGGGTGATGCACGCATCTCGATGCTGGTGTCGGGCCAGATCGACATCGCCGTCGCCAATACCTCGGCTACGCTCGAGCGCGCCAAGTCGGTCGACTTCTCAATTCCCTACAACCGCGCCGGTCTGCGTATCGTCGTGCAGAAGGACGCAGGCATTTCGAAGATCGAGGATCTCGCCGGCAAGAAGATCGTGGTTGGCCGCGGCTCGACCGGTGAGACCTTCATCCAGACTGCAGCACCCCAGGCCGAGCTGGTCTACACCGATACCTTCGCGCCGGAAGGCGTTCTGTTGCTACAGCAAAAGCGTGTCGATGCGGCCATCGAGGATTCGTCCCTGCTCGACTACCTCGCCACCAAGAACGAAAATCTCGTGACCCTTCCGGGTCTCTACTCCAACGACCCGATCGGCATCGCGGTCGCCAAGGGCGACGAGAGCTTCGTCCGCTGGATTGACATGTTCGTCTCGGAGTACATTCAGAGCGGCGCCTATCAGAAAAACTACAAGAAGTGGTGGGGCGAGACGGCAAACCCGCCGGTTCTGACCCCCCTCTGGTAAGGAACCAGTCCAATGACGGGCCGGCCGGTACTCCGGCCTGCCCGTTTTCTGCTTTCAGGATGTCGCGCGCGGCACGAAGAAGGTCGGTACATTCACCAGGGACTTGTCGTTGGCAAGTCCGTCCGGGGAGTTGAGGAAGCGCAAAATCTCACCGACATATACCTTCTTGTCATAGCCGATGGACGAGATCGGATAGGCCTCGAAATCGGTCAGCGACAGATTGTCGAAGCCGTAGAGCCTGAAGCGCCGGGGTTGGTTTTGCGAGAATGCATCGCGATGAACGTCCATCACACCCATGGCCATGGCATCGGACGAGCAGAACACTGCATCGACATCTGGCCAGTCGGGCAACTGCGCCATGTGCCGGCCGCTGGCATAGGAGTAGTCGCCGCGGAACTCGGCGACGAGTTCAATGCCGTGACGCTGCATCTCGGTCTTGAAGGCAGCGATGCGGATTTGCTCGACTGGCGAGGACAGGCGGCCGGTAACAAGCGCAGCGGTTGCCACGCCCTTGCTAGCGGCATCGGCCACCGCTTGGGCGATGCCAATGGTTTCATCCGGGACGATTGAGGGCGAGAGCTCGTCATGCATACCGTTGAGCATCAGAACATCGTCGTTCCGGAACATCCGGCGCACCGTTTCCGCGTCGGCGAAGTCGGAGAACACGAGCGCGGCATCCACATGGTAGGCAACACCATTGCGCAGGAACTCCTCGGCGCGCTCTACCGTGCCGACACGCACAATGATGACCTGCTTGCCGATCGATTGGATTTCGCCGATCAGCAGGTCGAACAGATCGAGATCGGAGAAGTCGTGGATATGGTTGACGATGACGGCGATCAGGTTGACCGTCTTGGTGGTCAGGCTGCGGGCCAGGAGATTGGGCTTGAAGCCGAGCTTTTCCGCTGCTTCAAGCACGCGGGCTCGCTTGTCGGCCGAAACCGGACGGCTTTCGCGCGACAGCGCGCGCGAGGCGATGGCACGCGACACCCCGGCAAGCTCGGCCACGTCGGCGATGGTCGGCAAAATGCGTTGTTTGCGCGAACTGTCCATTGCTTCTTTCCCAAGTATCGGTCTGGAAAACCGCCACGTCCGGCCAGATGCCGTGTCGCAGAATCTCATAAAGGGCTGTTTTGATGATTACCTGTTTCGACATTGGCGGTTCAACGATAAAAAGCGCCCGTGCCCGCCCGTGCGGAGAAATCGAGGTCCTTGACCGAGTGACAACGCCGCTCGACGATTTCGACGCCTTCGCCGCCATCATCACCGAACGAGTGACACTTGGTGGTATGACCGCTCAGGGCGTGTCCATTTCGATCACCGGTGTTGTCGATCCTGCTTCCGGCCGTTTAAAGTGCGCCAATATCCCTTGCATTGATGGTCGCAACGTCGCGGCCGATCTCGAGCGCGTCATCGGCCTGCCGGTATGGATCGCCAATGATGCAGACTGCTTCACGCTGGCCGAAGCGACCAGCGGCGCCGGCAAGGGGCACAGCAACGTCTTCGGCCTCATTCTCGGGACCGGCGTCGGCGGCGGACTGGTCATCGGGGGGCGCATCGTGGTCGGCGCCGGCGGCTTTGCCGGTGAGTGGGGGCACGGCAAGGCCCTGCAGACGGTGGTCGGTCAGCCGGCGGTCGAGATACCGCACTTCGCCTGCGGCTGCGGACAGCGTGGTTGTGTCGACACGGTCGGAGGCGCGCGGGGCATCGAAAAGCTGCACCATGTTCTTTGCGGGGAGGTCCTGCCCAGCACGGACATAATCGACAACTGGCGGGAAGGCGAGGCGAAGGCGAGCCGCACGCTCGACATCTACCTCGAACTGGTCAGCGTGCCGCTGGCGCTCACTCTCAACGTCATTGGCTCCTCCATCGTGCCTGTCGGCGGGGGGCTTTCCAACGTGCCAGAGCTCATCACGACACTCGACCAGGAGGTGCGCCGCCGCACCCTGCGCAGCGCCGCCGACCCGCTGTTGGTCAAGGCCGAATTGACCACCGAACCCGGACTGATCGGGGCCGCCACCGTCGGCTTCCAGGAGATCGCGAATGCCTGAGGACATTCTGCTCGAAGTCTGCGTAGACAGTCCCGAAGGACTCGCCGCCGCGATTTCGGGCGGCGCCGATCGCATCGAACTGTGCTCAGCTCTGGAAATCGGGGGCTTGACCCCGTCGCCTGGCCTGATGGCGCTGGCGGCCAGGGTACAGGTCCCGGTCTACGCCATGATCCGGTCGCGGCCGGGTGATTTTGTCTACGGCGAGGAGGACATAGCCGCACTCCTTGGTGACATCGACGCCGTGCACGCCGCCGGACTGGACGGCGTGGTGCTCGGCGCCAACCACATAGACGGCAGCCTAAACCGTGATGTACTCGGGCGTCTCGCCGATCATGCGAAAGGATTGGGCAGGACGCTGCACCGCGCCTTCGACCTCACCGGCCCCGATTTCACCCGGGCCATCGACATTGCCGTCGAGCTCGGCTTTGAGCGCATCCTGAGCTCGGGAGGGCAGGCCACGGTGCTAAGCGGGCTGGATGCTCTTGCGGCCTGTTTCGCCCATGCCGGCGACCGCATCGTGATCATGCCGGGATCCGGCGTGAGTCTTGAGACCCTCGGAGCCATCAAGGCGAGGCTGCCGCTCCGCGAAATCCACTCGTCCTGCTCGACCGTTGCCACCCCCACCGGCACGGCGCTCGAGCTCGGGTTTGTTTCTCCGCGGCCCAAACACACAGACGCCGGCATCGTGAAAGCGATGAAAGTGTCTCTACTTTGAGCTCCCGCTGCGGCAGGACGTCTGTCTTCAATCGGCAGCCCCCTAGCTGCCGCCCGCGTCTTGATGATACCGGCAACGCTGATCAGGAACTCCTGGGTGATGGTCTGGAGCTCATGAAGGCGGTGGCGTTCGAGCTGGCAAATTGCCTATCGGAGCCCGGTGAAAGAAATGAAGAACCAAAAATTGCGTAGCGGCGCCGAACGCCGAGCCAACTGGCTGCTCAAGGACACTCGATGCGCCCGCATGGACGCATCGAGTGTCTCGTCATCAGAATTTCACCTGCGCAGCCAGCTCGATGCTGCGCCCGACACCAGGCAGCTCACCGAAGGTGGGCCGGTATTCCTTGTTCAGGAGATTGTTCAGGTGCATCGAAACCGAGAAGCGCTGATCTTCACCAAAATTGGCACCCGCCGCGAAATTGAGTGTGCCCCAGCCGGGCAGTTCGTCGGTCACGAGGTCGCCGCCCTCGAAGTAGGTCTGCTTGGTGGCGACGGAGCCACGAACGAAGAGATCGGTCCAGAACGGCACGTCCTGCCACTCATCCTCATACTTGACCCCGATTCGCCCCGATAAGGCCGGTGTGTCGGTGTTGTGGGTAGAGAAAGTGGCAAACTCCAGTTCGCGACGGATCCAGGTCCCGCTGACATACGGCGTGATGCCGGTATCGCCGTAGGTGTATTCGGCCAGCAGTTCCATCCCGTACGTCGTCGCCCGGTCGGCATTTACATAGATCGAAGTCGTCGACGACGGCGTTCCAGTGCTCTGGCAAAATTCCGTAACGGATACGCAGCTCGTCGTCGCAATGTAATCTCGCGCCCTCGAGTAGAAGGCCGCGCCGTCGAGTGCCCAACCCGACCCCTCATAGCGAGCACCAACTTCGACGTTGCGCGACAGTTCCGGATCAAGTTCCGGGTTGCCGTAGATCGTCTGTCCACCTGCAGTACTGGTGCTGAAAAGCTGAAGCAGCGTCGGACTGATATAGCCTTCCGAATAGCTCGTGCGCAGCACAAGACTACCGATCGGCTCCCACGTCAGTCCCAACGAGGACAGGAGCCGCGTATCGTTCGTGCCTTTGAAACCGGCGCGCGCGGCAACGGTCGTATCGTCCAGATCCGTGCGGACGTGAATCAGACGGAGACCGGAGGTCAGCCTCAGCTCATCGCTCAGGCTCCACTCGTCCTGGGCGTAAAGGGAATAGTTGTCGATGTGAGCCTCGTCGCGGGACTGAGACGAGGTGGTGATGGGAAACGGCGCAAAGCCCGTCATCGTCGTGGTGGAGCTCTTCTTCGTATCCAGCTTGTCGGAGAGGTATTGCGCGCCGACGATCGTCTGGTGACCTTCCCAAAGATCAAGATCGACCTGCGCATTCGCCCCATAGTCGACGATGCGGTCGTCGGAGGTGGAGGTGACGTCGACAGTGCGCGCAGGACCCACGGCGGTCAGGATATCGTTTTTGAAGAGCCGGTCGATCGTCTGGTAGTAGAGATCGAAGTGGACCCTTCGAACCACCTCGCTGATTTCGTCGCCGTCATAGTACAGACCGATCTTGCGGCGGTCGCGTTGCGGTAGGTCTATCTTGAAATTCTGGATGAGGGGGCTCATATCCACGCCCGGCCAGCTCTCGCTTTCCAGACGGTGCTGTTCTGCTTTGACTGCAATATAGTGGTTGTCCGCTTCCCCGAAGCGGTAGCCGAGATGCGCATACAGATTGTCGTTGGAGAAGGACGTGCCCTCCAGTTCGCCGGTGGACGAATACCGTCCTTCCGGCACAACACGATTGCCGTAGTCGTTCCTCATTCCCGACAGCCGATAGTCCAAACCGTTCGTGCTGCCGGCAACGGCGGTCCAGCCCTGCCACCCTTTCGCACCGGAATTAAAGCTACCGCCCGCTTCGACCTGGACCGGCTTGTCGGCGCCCTTCTTGGTGATGATATTGACGACACCGCCGATCGCCTTGGCGCCGTACAGCACGGATGACGGTCCCTTCAACACCTCGATGCGTTCGACCGTGGCAGGGTCAACCAGGATCGGCGTGCCAAAGGTGCTGTGGTCTGTGATTTCCTGCCCGTCAACGAGGATCGTTACGCGGCGGGAACTTTCGCCGCGGATACGCAGTCGCTTCATGCCCGCGATGGATTCGTCTGCCACCTCGACCCCCGGCACGTCGCGGAGCATCGCCGCGATGCTTTCCGGCGCACGGCGCTCGATTTCCTCGCTGGTAATCACCGCCACAGAACGCGGATTGTCCTTGACAGTCATCTCCGTGCGGGTGCCGATGACCGTGATCGTATCCAGCCAGGTTCCCCCAGCATCCTGTGCCCACGCAGGATCAATGGCTGCTGTCGATACCAGCAACGCCAAGGCCAGCCGCCGCCACACGCCGGCCATCTGCCCCGGCGTCATCTCTGTTGATGTCGTTGTCATAAATGCCTCTATTCTTGGGCGCTGCCCCGCGCCCCTTCATGCGTTGCCGTGGTCGAGGATCACTTGCCGTTGCCGGCCATGTCCTGTGTCGATGTCGTGCAAAAATGCCGCTGTCCCTCGGACGTCGGCTTGCGCTCCTGCGCCTGACGACAATCCTCGGCGCTCTTCACTTTGCCGACCACTGCAAGATCGCCGTCAAAGCTCACAAGGAAGTCGTAGCGCGGTGCACCCGCGGGAGGATCGTGGTCGAAGAGACCGAACTGCGCTTCGCTCTTGAAACAGCCGGCCTCTCGCAGCGTATTGCTGCTTTCGAGAATCGGCCGGATGCGCTGGAGGCGCTGCTCGCACTCCCCGATCGTATCTACGTTGACGAAGCTGGAGGACAGATCGCCGCTTGGCAGCAGAGTCAGGATGATCATGACGATGGTGTTCATGCTTGCCTGCCTCTAGTTCGCCAAGGGGAATGGGTGCACGGCATTCACGCAGTTCATGCGTTGGTCGTCGACCGCCGCAAAAGCGTGACCGGTGGTTGCCGGGGTGCGCAATGCTCGGCCGACCAATTGCGCGACATCCTGCCGGTGAATGAACCCGTGTATCTCCGGGTCTTGCGCCAGGATACCGCGGCCGGTCGCCGGCTCGGACAGTAGCCCACCGGGCCGCACGATCGTCCAGCGAAGGTTGCCTGCCTTCAGCCGATCCTCAGCGATTGTCTTGGCATCGACCGCTGCGCCAAATGCCGCGACCGCCCTTGCCGAACGGTAAGGCGCCATGTCGCCGCACCCGATCGACGTGACCAGCAGAAAGCGCCCGGCTTTGCCGGATAACTCTGCCTCCTCGATGATGTTGATGTTGCCAATGTCGTCGGCGCGTCGCCCGTCCTCTTCCTGCCCGCCAAGGGTGGAGACGACGTCGTGTTCATCGGCGAGTTGCGCGAAGGCCCGCGTGACATCCCCCCGCTCCAGCGCATTGCCGCGTAGCACCTGTGTGCCTGTCGCTGCCAGCGCTTCGGCATTGGAATTTTGCCGCACTACGGCGACGACCGGCCTGCCAGCCGCGCGCTCGATCCGCGCCAGTTCCAGTCCCACGCCACGGCTTGCGCCGAAGATCAGCAGCGGACGCATCTCAAGCGTTCCCGGCCGTTTCGGAAAAAAGATTTTCCAGTCGGTCGAAGCGTTCGATCTGTTCGGCCTTCAGGCGGCGGTTCTCATCGCGTCCGACGTAGATCTTGAAAATGGCTTCGCCACCGGCATTAAAAAACTGGATCGACAGGGTCTCCATGCCCATGAAGGGGCGGCGAACGAAGAAGATGGACTTGCAATTTTCCGGGCGGAGATGACCTGAGAGACCGGTCTTTCCACCCTGCAGATTGTACATGCCATGACCGGTGCGCCCCTTGGGGAAGGGGCCGGAGAACTCCACGACCGCATCCTTCGAATGGCAAATGAAGGTGATATCGCCCCAGTCGGCGACATCGCTCAGCACGTCTACGAAGCAGTTGCCGTCAACGCGTGTAAGGCCGGACGGCACGCATTCGATCACTGTCTGGACAGGAACTGCATACTCGCTGGCAATCATTTCCAGAATACCGTCCGGCTTATCGGCAAGTGCCTGACGGATCCGCTCGATCTTTTCCGCGTGGCTGAGATGCTGCATGGCAGTGACTCCATTTCTGCTTGAGTACGGGTTATTTCAGACCGCGTCCGTGGACGGACGCAGCGTGTTTTCGACAATGTCGTGGAAGGCGGACACCAGGTTTCCGTACCAGAAGCGCCCAGCCACGGTGAGGTCGATGACGTTGTCTGGGAAGGACAACAGGCCGGCGCGCTGCCATTGGGTCAGAAGCGGACGCAGGACCGCCGTCATTTCACAACCCGCAAGGATGTCCAGCCGGCCCAGTTCGAGATGGCCAACCTCGAATCCCGCCGTCACCATGTTGCGCAAGGGCTGGAGATCATCGGAGACGGCCATCATGCCAAGCGGCTTGCGGCCGGCGCTCACGTCTTCATCGTATTGCTTCAGATCTCCGGTCAGAGCATAGCTGTGTGTGCCGATCGTACCCCCGGCACCGGAACCAAAGGCGATGCAGTCGGCGCCCTCCTTGATCAGCAGGTTGTAGAGGTTCCTTTCGCGCGTGGCGCGTCCCCAGTGGTTGTTGCTGATCTGGCGCCAGCTCCTTTGACGAAAGAACTCCACTCCAACGCGATAGTACTCACCAATCTCGGAGAGACCGGGGGCGGACGGAAACTTGCCGGCATTGATGGCTGTGAACAGCGGAGTGCCAGGAATGAGATTGAGGCCATACAGATCGATACCATCCGGTGCGATCGCCGCCGCGGTCTGCAGATCCTGCTGCCAGACGTCCAACGTCTGTCCCGGCAATCCGTACATCAGGTCGATGACCAAAGCAGCGCGATCCCGGTCCCGAAGATTTTCGAGAAACGTTATCGCCTCCTCGCGGCTCGACCGCCGACCCTGCCGTCTCCGGACATCGGTATTGAAGCTCTGAATGCCGATGGAGAAACGGTTGGCGCCTGCCTCTAGGCAGGCGTCGATCTTTTCCGGATCGAAATGGATAATCCGGCCTTCGACAGTGATCTCGCAATCCGCCGCCAGAGGCAGCTCGGCCCTGACGGTAGCGATCAGACGGGAAAGTTCGGTGGCGCTGAGGGCCGTCGGGGTACCCCCGCCGAGGTAAACGGCATGAATCGGATTGCCCGCTACGGCCGGCGCGGACGCCTCACGCCTGATTTCCTCGATGACCCGGTCGGTATAGGTTGCGCCGACGTCCGGCACATAGGCATTGCGGTAGAAACCACAGAACAGGCAATGGTTTGCGCAGAACGGAACATGGATATAGGCAAGCCGCTTTTGACGCTGAGAGGGGTGCGACGACAACCGTTGCCACGCGGCTTGAATGTCTTCGCCCGGAAGCCGCTGCTTACCCCTGAACGGCATGACTGCGCTACGGCGAGCGAAAGCGTCGCGCAGGGGGACGGCGCTACCGTCTTTCGCAAAGTAGCGAGCGATGCCCTCGACCAATATCATTCCGTGCCCCAGAAAACCCTCTTGCAGGCAAACTAGCCGAAACAAACATGACGAATTTGCTCCAGATCAAATAATATGAGTTTTCGAGTCATCTTATTTCGACGACTTGTGACCTGCCCGAGGCTGAGGCTGTAAGCATCCGCCGGAGGCCGCAGGTCGGGCCGCCTGAGCGTTCAGCGCCTTTGGTGTCTAATTCTACGAAAGCAATGGCTCCAGCTTGCTGACGAATTGTTGGCTCGTTGCTGGCGGCCAGTTGAAGCTGCCCGTCGAGGGTGTGTTCGGGTTCAAGCAGATCATCGATGCGGTCAAGGCTTCGCTCATGCCCGGCAAGCTTGGCAAGGTGCTGCTGAAGCCCTGAGAGCATCCGTCGGATATTTTTGAGAAAAGCTTTTCTCATGTTGACATTCGCCCTGCGCAAAGGTTTTCTCATGCTCAATTGGATGGGAGACCGAGCTGAGCAATCAACGCACTAGAATTGGACGCGCGACGATCCACGACGTTGCCCGCGCCGCCGGGGTCAGTGTCTCCACCGTCTCAAAGGCGCTGAACGACAATGGCCGGATGGCGCCCGAGACACGCGTCCGGATCAAACAGGTTGCCGAGAATATCGGCTTTCGCCCGAACGCCCTGGCACGCGGTCTGCTCTTCAACCGTTCCTTCACGATCGGCCTTCTGACGAACGATACCTATGGTCGCTTCACGCTGCCTGTCATGGCCGGTGTCTCTGAGGCGCTGGTGGACAAGGGCGTTTCGGTTTTTCTGTGCGCTATCGAAGACGACCCGGCGCTCGGCAAGATCCATGTCGATGCGATGCTAGACAAACAGGTGGACGGCATCATCGCCACCGGCAAGCGCATCGACCGCTCGCTACCGGTCGTTCTTTCGGGACTTCCGGTTCCGGTTGTCTACGCCTTCACGGAGGGCACGCCGGATAGCGTCACCCTGACCTCTGACGATGCGCAGGGAGCGGGGCTTGCAACAAATTGGCTGCGCAAGCTTGGGCGAACGCGGCTGGTACATATTACCGGGCCGCAGGAATTCGCCTCCGTGCGTGAACGTTCCCTGGCTTTTCGAGCCCATGCCGGCAGCGATGCTGCTGTGCTCTACGGCGTATGGGCAGAGCGGTGGGGCCACGAAGCTGTCGCCAGCCTCTGGAGCCAGGACAGCGAAAAGCCGGACGGCATCTTCTGCGGCAACGACCAGATCGCGCGGGGTGTCATCGATGCCCTGCGCGAGCGCGGCGTGTGGGTACCGGAGGACGTCTCGGTCATCGGCTTCGACAACTGGGAGATCATGGCCGATCAGGCGCGCCCGCCGCTCACCTCGGTCGACATGAATCTGAAGGAACTCGGCCGTGAGGCCGGGCGCACCGTGCTGGCGCTTGCCGAGGGCAAGACCATCGAACCTGGCCTGCGCAAGCTGCCGTGCCGGCTTGCCGTTCGGCAATCCTGTGGAGGCGGGAAGGCCTGAAATCGAGTGAGGAGAAGGGAGCGTCGCATACGCCCCGAAAATGAGGAGGAAGTTATGCTCAAGAAATTTTTGTCCGCAACATGCCTGTTTTCCGTCGCAATACTGTCCACCGCTTCGGCGGAAACGATTTCCATGTGGGTCCGCTCGGGTATCGGCGATTCCGTCAAGGAAGTGGTCAAGGCCTACAATGCCAAGGGCGGCGATACGGTCGAACTGACCGAGGTGCCCTTTGCGGAACTCATCCAGAAATATGCGACCGCAATCGCGGGTGGCCAGGCGCCTGACGCACTGTCTCTCGACCTGATCTATACGCCGGCCTTCGCTGCAGCCGACCAGCTTGAAGACCTGACCGACTGGGCGAAGTCGCTGTCCTATTTCAATTCGCTGGCACCCGCCCACGTGAAGCTCGGAACATACAAAGACAAGATATACGGCCTGCCGCTTTCAGTGGAGACCTCGATCTTCGCCTGGAACAAGGACCTCTACAAGAGGGCCGGTCTCGATCCGGAGAAGGCGCCTGCGAACTGGGAAGAGATCACCGCCAATGCGGAAAAGATTCGCGCGCTCGGCGACGATACCTACGGCTTCTATTTCTCCGGCGGCGGCTGCGGCGGCTGCATGATTTTCACCTTCACGCCGCTCGTCTGGGGCGCGGGTGCCGACATCCTGTCCGAAGACAGCAAGACGGCAACGCTCGACACACCGCAGATGCGCACGGCGGTCGACTTCTATCGCAACCTTGTTGCCAAGGACACGGTTCCCGCCGGTTCGGCCAGCGACAACGGCGTCAATTTCCTGTCGATCACCAATGGCAAGATCGGCCAGCAGAGCCTCGGCGCCTTCGCCATCGGCACACTGGTCACGCAGCACCCGGAGATCGATTTCGGCGTAACGCTGATCCCCGGTGTCGACGGCAACCCGTCGTCCTTTGCGGGCGGCGACAATTTCGTCGTGACCAAAGGCACTGCACGGCTCGATAACGTGAAGGCGTTCCTGGAATACATCTATTCCGTCGAAGGCCAGAAGATCATGGCCAAGTTCGGCAGCCTGCCGACACGCTCGGACATCGCCGACGAGGTCCTTGCCGGCCTCGATCCGCGTCTCAACGTCGCCATGAAGGCGGTTTCGGTGGCCAAGACGCCTTATACGCTGCAGTTCAACGACCTCATCAATTCGGCGAACGGCCCGTGGGCGACCTTCATCAATGCCGCGATCTACGGCGACGATGTCGATGGCGCGTTCGCCAACGCGCAGTCGGAAATGCAGTCGATCATCGACGCGGCGCAATAAGCCGCGCCGAGCGGAGCGGGCCACTCTCCCGCCCGAACCGCGGGAGGAGCCGAAAGGCTCCTCCTCGGTCCAGCCAATCGAAAGCGAACGTACCATGACGATGCCCAAAGCCGCATCCAGGCCGCCCCGTGCGCGGCGCAAGCGAAAAAGATCAGGTCTTTCAGGCCTCCTCTACATCGCGCCGGCCATGGCGCTGGTCACGGTTTTCTTCTTGATTCCCGTGCTCTTCACGCTCTGGATGAGCCTGCATCGCTGGCCGCTGCTCGGCGCGCCGCGCTGGATCGGTCTGGGCAATTATACCCGCATGCTGACGGATGCGCGCTTCTTCACCGCCCTTGGCTTCACGGCGCATTATACCGTGGTGGTGACGATCGCCATTTTCGCCGTCGCCTTTCCGCTCGCCTTCTTTGTCGAGAAGCAGAGACGCTTCGTCTCGGCCTATCGCACCATCATCTTCCTGCCCGTCGTCGTCGGCCTCGCCTCCGCCTCGCTGCTATGGGTTTGGCTTGCCAATGTCGACAGCGGGCTGTTTGCCCCCCTTTTCCAGGCGCTCGGCCTGACGGCCGGCCGGGTGAACCTGCTGGCGACCTTCGACATGGCCTTCCTCACCGTCATCGTGATGGTCGTGTGGAAGATCGCAGGCTTCACCATGATCATCCTGCTCACCGGCCTGCAGGCGATCCCCGCCGAGTTGACGGAGGCCGCGCGCATCGATGGCGCGCGCCGCTGGCAGCGCTTCCAGCACCTGACTTTGCCGCTGATGCGCCGCACGCTGGCGCTCGCCCTGATCCTGTCGATCACCGGCTCGATCCTCGCCTTCGACCAGTTCTACATCATGACGTCGGGCGGGCCGCAGAACCGAATGATCTCCGTGGTCTACTATATCTTCAACCAGTCCTTCGTGTCCTTCAATCTCGGCTATGGCGCGGCGCTCTCCATCGCGCTCCTGACCATCCTCGTCGCCATCAGCATCGCGCAGCTCTGGCTGCTCAAGGTGGGAGAAGAGCGCCCATGACCGCCCGCCCCATGACCACACGCCAGCAGATCCGTGCCCGCAAGGCACTGTGGAACCGCATCGCCTATCATGGCGTCGGCATCGGAACGGCGTTCTTCTTCCTTGCGCCGTTTCTCGTCAGCTTCCTCGCCTCCTTCCGCTCGAACAGCGAAAGCGGCCAGCCGCCCCTGCCGCCGTGGCCGACCTCCGGCATCAGCATCGATGCCTACCGGGCGCTCGACGGGTTCGGCTCCGGCGTGTGGCAGCACACCGTCAACTCGATCGTCGTGTCGCTCGGCACCGTCGTATTGACCGTGGCGGTCAGCGTGCTCGCCGGCTATGGCTTCTCGCGCTACCGATTCCCGTTGAAGAACGCGCTCTTCGTGCTGATCATCGCCACGCTGATGATCCCGTTCCAGTCGATCCTGACGCCACTTTTCATCATCCTGGCGAAGCTCGGTCTCAACAATTCGCTGTTCGGGCTGATGCTGATCTATGTGACACTGCAACTGCCTTTCTCGGTCTTCATGATGCGCAACGCCTTCGATGCGGTGCCCAAGGAGATCGAGGAAGCGGCGCGCATCGACGGCGCGCGCGACCTGAAGCTGCTTTTCCGCGTGCTGATGCCGCTTGTCATGCCGGGCATCGCGACGGTCTCGATCTTCGCTTTCCTCAACGCCTGGAACGAGTTCCTCGCCGCCCTCGTGCTCTTGTCCAGCAACGAGAACTACACGCTGCCGGTCCTGATGACGGCGGTGCGCGCGGGGCGGCTCGGCGCCATCAACTGGGGTGCCGTTCAGGCCGGCGTCACCGTCATGGTCGTGCCCTGCCTTTTCGTCTTCCTTCTCCTGCAACGCTATTACATGCGCGGCCTGATGGCCGGCGCAGTGAAATGAAAGAAAGAGAGCTCATGAGCAAGACCCGCAAAGACCGCCAGTTCCGTCCCGTCGCCGTTCCCGATGTCGAGGTAGGGGGCTTCTGGGGCACATGGCAGGATGCCGTCTGCGATTCTACCGCCGAGGCGCTGCTCGACCGCTGCGTGGATGCCGGCATGGTGCAGGCCATCGATGTCGACCAGCCGAGCCCCGGCATCGTCATCCCGATCCTGGACTGGGGCGGCTCGACACAGATGTTCTGGGACTCCGATCTCGGCAAGTCGATCGAGACCATCGCCTATTCGCTCTACCGCAAGCCGAACGCCAAGCTTGAGGCGCGGGCGGACGCGATCATCGACCTCTATGAAAAGCTGCAGGACAAGGATGGCTACCTGAATGCCTGGTTCCAGCGCGTGCAGCCGGATCGGCGCTGGACGAACCTGCGCGACCACCACGAACTCTATTGCGCCGGCCATCTGATCGAGGGGGCGGTCGCCTACTACCAGGCGACGGGTAAGCGCAAGCTGCTCGACATCATGTCGCGCTATGCCGACTATATGATCGAGGTTTTCGGCCGTGGTCCGCAACAGATGCCCGGCTATGACGGCCATGAGGAAATCGAGCTGGCGCTGGTTAAACTTGCGCGTGTGACCGGTGAAAAAAAGTATCTCGACCTCTCGAAGTTCTTCGTTGACGAACGGGGAACGGAGCCGCATTTCTTCACGGTCGAGGCCCGGCGCGACGGCCGCGATCCGAAGGACTACATCCAGAAAACCTACGAATACGGCCAGGCGCACCTTCCGGTCCGCGAACAGAAGAAGGTCGTGGGCCACGCTGTGCGCGCGATGTACCTCTATTCGGGCATGGCGGATATCGCCACCGAATACAACGACGACAGCCTGACGGACGCGCTGGAGGTGCTCTGGGACGACGTCGTCACCAAGCAGATGTATATAACCGGCGGCATCGGCCCGGCTGCCTCCAACGAGGGCTTCACGGACTATTTCGACCTGCCGAACGACACCGCCTATGCCGAGACTTGCGCCTCGGTCGGGCTGGTCTTCTGGGCGAACCGGATGCTTGGCCGCGGACCGGACCGGCGCTATGCCGATATCATGGAGCAGGCGCTCTACAACGGTGCCCTGCCGGGCCTCTCCATCGACGGTAAGACCTTCTTCTACGACAATCCGCTGGAATCGACAGGCAAGCACCATCGCTGGAAGTGGCATCATTGCCCCTGCTGCCCGCCGAACATCGCCCGGCTCGTCACGTCGATCGGCTCCTACATGTATGCGGCGGCCGATGACGAGATCGCCGTGCATCTCTATGGCGAGAGCACCCTGCGCTGCACGCTGGCCAACGGGGCTGATGTGTCGCTGAAACAGACCACCCACTATCCCTGGGAAGGAAGCATCGCCTTCAACGTCCAGCTTTCGGCGCCCGCGCGCTTTGCGCTGTCGTTGCGCATTCCCGAATGGGCCGAAGGCGCGACGCTCAGCGTCAGCGGGAAGATGCTCGACCTTGCGGCCATCACGGCGGATGGCTATGTTCGCATCGAGCGCGAATGGGCCGATGGCGACAGGGTGGCCCTGTTCCTGCCGCTGTCGCTTCGGCCGCAATATGCCAATCCAAAGGTCCGGCAGGATGTCGGCCGTGTCGCGCTGATGCGTGGCCCGCTCGTCTATTGCGCGGAAGAGGTCGACAATGGCGGCGACCTGAACGCCCTCGTTGTTCCCGCAACCCTGCCGCAGGCGCAGACCGAAGTGCTGCCCGGTCTCAACGGCGCGGTCGCCCTCGATCTGACGATCGAGCGGGAGGATGCGTGCGACTGGGGTGAAGCGCTCTACCGCACCACGCCGGCCGGCCGCAAACCGGCCTCGCTGCGCCTCGTGCCCTATCATCTCTGGGACAACCGCGCGCCGGGCAGCATGCTCGTCTGGCTGCAGGCCGGCAAATAGGGCGACTCTCATGAAGAACGAAGCACGGCGCACGAGCCTGACCCTGACGGATGTGCGCAAGAACTATGGCAGCCTGGCGGTCATCCACGGCGTCGACCTGACGATCGGCGAGGGCGAGTTCGTCGTCTTCGTCGGCCCATCCGGCTGCGGGAAATCTACACTCCTACGCATGATCGCCGGGCTGGAGGAGGTGACCGATGGAGAAGTCGCCATCAAGGGGCGCGACGTCACCGACCTGGACCCCTCGGACCGCGGCATCGCCATGGTCTTCCAGTCCTATGCGCTCTATCCGCACATGACGGTGCGCGACAACCTGGCCTTCGGCCTGAAGATGTCGCGTACCGAGGCGGCAGAAATCGACCGCCGTGTCGGGCAGGCCGCCGCGATCCTCAAGATCGAGCATCTCCTTGACCGGCGGCCGGGCCAGCTTTCCGGCGGCCAGCGGCAGCGCGTGGCGATCGGTCGGGCCATCGTGCGCGAACCGGATGTCTTCCTGTTCGACGAGCCTCTGTCCAATCTCGACGCGGAGCTGCGCGTCTCAATGCGCATCGAGATCGCCCGGCTGCACCGGGACCTCGGCAATACGATGATCTACGTGACGCACGACCAGACGGAGGCCATGACGCTTGCCGACCGTATCGTCATCCTGCGCGATGGCCGCATCGAGCAGGTCGGCACGCCGCGGCAGGTCTACGAGGACCCCGCCAACACTTTCGTCGCCGGTTTCATCGGCTCGCCGCGCATGAACCTGCTGCAAGGGACATGGAGCGAGGGCGCCGTCCGCCTGGGCGAGACGCGGCTGCCCGCCCCGCCGCTTCAGGCGACGCTTGCCGAAAAGGCGCCGCTGATCTTCGGCATACGGCCCGAGCATATCCTGATCTCGACGGAGGGCGAAGACGGCCTGCCTGCCACCGTGGAGTTCACCGAATATCTCGGCGGCACCTGCTACGTCTATTGCCGCCTGGCCGAAGGACAGGGCGTCACCATCGAAAGCCGGGGCGACCTGCAGCCTGCAAACGGCGACCGGATCCGGCTGGTCTTTCCCGCCGCACGAAGCTTCGTCTTCGACGGGAAGGGTGCGCGCGTCCGATAAGCTGCCGTCTCGACGGTGTCCCGCGCAAACGGGCGCTGTGGCGACGAACCTTTGCAGGGAGTTCTGAGCCGAGCGCCACCACCATCTACCGTGCGCATGCCATACATCTTGTTACGGGGCGCTTGTCGATACGGCCGCCTGTGCTGCACACTAGGCAGGTCGTGCGTCAGGGATGGCGCCCCGCTGCTTTTGGCCCTTGAGCGGGATCGAACCTACGACCCCGCTGCTCTTCCGCGCTGATCTCATCCGAACTCCTAGAGACGTCAGAGACTTGGAAATCCTCGTCCTCGGTCGCCAGTGCCTTGCCCAGCATAGGAGGACCGAACAACCACTCATCTGACTCACGACTGACAGATCAGACAAACTCTCCGTCGAGATTGGATGGAAATGGATGGATAAATAGTGCATAACAGCGTTGCGGGAATTGGGTGGGAATGGATGAGTAAATGGAACTTTTAAATACGGTGACCGTCCGGATCACGCCTGAAGTTCTGTCGCTGATCGCCGAAATTGACGAATTCAAGGGTGCTTGGCGTGCGATCGGCCGGATCGCGCCCGAGCGGTTGTCCAGCCTCCGGCGTGTGGCCACGATCGAAAGCGTCGGTTCCTCCACACGTATCGAAGGGGCACGCCTCACCGACCGAGAGGTCGAAAAGCTTCTGGCAAACATCCGCTTGGGGTCGTTTACGACACGCGACGAGCAAGAGGTTGCCGGCTATGCGGAGGTGATGGAGACGATCTTCAGTGCTCACGAAGCTATTTCGTTCACCGAGAATCATGTCCGTCAGCTCCACCGCGACCTTCTTTCGCACTCGACAAAGGACGAGCGGCATCGCGGCGCCTACAAAACCCTCTCAAACAACGTGGAAGCGTTCAACGAACAGGGCCAGAGCCTCGGCATAGTGTTCGAAACGGCATCACCGTTCGATACGCCGCGTCGAATGGAAGAACTGATCGCCTGGCTGGATGAGCAAGGGCGAGAAAAGCGACTCCATGCACTTTTGGTCGTCGCGATCTTCGTTGTCGTTTTCCTGGAAATCCATCCATTCCAGGATGGCAATGGCCGCCTATCGCGTATTCTGACCACCTTGTTGCTCCTGCGGGCCGGCTACGCTTACGTCCCCTACAGCTCGCTCGAAAGCATCATCGAGCAAAGCAAGGAGAGCTATTACATCTCGCTTCGGCGCACGCAGGGAACGATACGCAACGCCGAGCCCGACTGGAATCCCTGGATCGAGTACTTTCTGAGAGCGCTGCATCGGCAGAAGACGCGACTTGAGAAGAAAATGGAGCGCGAGCGTATTATCCTCGCCGACATGCCGGAATTATCCGTGACATTGCTCGCGTTGGCACGCGAGCACGGGCGGATTACGGTCGCGGAGGCTGCACGGATCACCGATGCAAGCCGTCACACCATTAAGGATCATCTCAGGGCGCTCGTGGATCAAGGGCACCTCGTCCTGCACGGTGCCGGCCGCGGCGCCTGGTACGGTCTTTCATAATGAAGGGGTGTCAGGCCGATCTGAATGGATTTGCTCTTGATGGGATGTGAACCTTCGTGACGTCAATGGAGCCCCAACTCCTGGCAGTTAATGGTCTGCAATAACGCGAAATTTTAGTCGAGTGTGTCTTCCAAAACGATCCTGGCCATGACCGCATCGGGCCATTGGCGATGGCGATCACGCCCGACCCTCCCGGTCGAGCTGCACCCTGCCCTGGCGTTGCGCCCGATCTTCTTTTTCGGCGGCGCAGGCTCTTGAGTGAGGGAGATCCTGCAGCTAGGGATTTTGACAAGCCGGTTGTCGACGGACGTAAAGAAGTTCTAAGATCGAGTCCGCGAGTGCCCCCGCGTCGAAACGCGGGGGCGGATCGTCGTGTCCTGCGCGTAGATCAGGCGTGCGTGATCTTCGTTCCGAGCACGTTGAGGCACTCGCGCATAAAAGCGGCAAGCCCGGTCCAGCCCTTGGCCGAGACCATATTGCCATCAACGAAGGCTTCCGTCGGCTTCACGTCGATATAGGTGCCGCCGACTGCCGTCACTTCAGGTTCGCAAGCGCCGAGGCCGGCGACCTTTCGACCCTTGAGCACACCGGGAACGGCCATGAGGATCTGCACGCCATGGCAGATCGTGAAAATCGGCTTGCCGGTCTCGTGGAAATGGCGAACCATATCCTGGATGCGCTTGTCGGTGCGGATGTATTCGGGGCCGCGACCGCCTGCGGCATAGACCGCGTCGTATTCTTCGACCCGAACCTCGGAGAACGTCTTGTTGATGTCGGCATAGTGACCGAGCTTTTCCGTATAGGTCTGGTCACCTTCGAAATCGTGCAAGGACGTCTTGATGCGATCGCCGGCCTTCTTGTCCGGGCAGATCACGTGGACCGTGTGGCCCACCGCTTCCATCCCCTGCTGGAAGACGAAAATCTCGTATTCCTCGGTGAACTCGCCGGTCAGCATGAGGATCTTCTTGCCACTCATGTCAAATCTCCTGTTTTTCAATGATGGGGCGATGCCCGGAATTGCCGGGATCGCTAAGGGTCAGAACGGGGAATTGGGGAAGTAGAACTGATCGGCGTTGTCAGGCGTGATCAGCGGAGCTCCAAGCAGGAAGGAACCCCGCACCGGCGCCTGCCCGTTGAACTGGGCCGCAGTCATGTAGATGGCGGACTTGATCATCGACGGCGGATAGGGCGTCGAGATGGGCGTGCGCTCGTTCTTCTCCTTCACCATCTCGATGACCTGTTTCATGCCATTGCCGCCAAGAGCGTATTTGATGTCCTTGCGGCCAGCATTGTCGACAGCCTCGATGACACCAAGCAGCATATCGTCGTCGTTTGCCCAGACGGCATCGATCTTCGGATACTTCGCCAGATAGTCCTGCATCAGCTTGAAGGCTTCATCCTGGTTCCAGTTGGCATACTGGATATCGAGTATCTTGATGTTGGTCTTGGCGATGACATCAGAGAAGCCCTTGATCCGCTCGTCGTCGATCACGGTCGGAATGCCACGCAGCACCACGATCTGCCCCTCGCCGCCGAGCTTATCGGTGAGCCAGTGCGCCGTGTTGGCGCCGACCGCGATATTGTCGCCGGCCACATAGAGATCCTGGATCGACGGATCCGTGAGGCCACGGTCAACCACGGAGATGAAGGTGCCCTTCTGCTTGATCTGCTCGACCGGCCCAGTCAGTTCCTCCGAGGTGAAGGGCAGAATGACCAGCGCATCGAGCTTACGGCTTGCCGAGAGGTCTTCCAGTGCGGAAACCTGCGCGGGAGCCGAAGAAGCGGTGGACAGAACGACATCGATGTTGGGGAATGCAGCCTCGATTTCCTTTTCGGCCTGCTCGGCGTGATAGACGACCCCCCCGGTCCATCCGTGCGTCGCCGCAGGAATAGAGACGGCGATGGTAACCTTCTCACCTTCGGCCTGTGCGCTGCCAAGCGGCAGAGCCAGGATTAGTGCGGCAGTCGACAACAACAGGCCGGCTTTCTGCATGATAGACTTCATTTTCTCCTCCTTTGAAGTCAGTGCTGTTTTCAGCGGTTGGCGGTAAAGCGATGCGCCAGCATGGCGATGATGATGATCGCGCCCTGCACGGCGGCGACGAGGTATTCGGAGACCATGTCCGACAGGACCATGACGTTGGCGATGACCTCGAGAATGAGTGCGCCGGCCACGGTGCCGCCGATGCGCCCTCGCCCACCGCGCAGAAGGGTGCCGCCGATCACGACGGCGGTGATCACTTGCAGTTCCCAGAGCTGACCGGTAGTCGGCGTCGCAGCACCAAGGCGCGGCACATAGCAGATGGCGGCGACGGCGACGCAGACACCCTGGATGACATAGGCAACGGTGCGGACGCCCGCGACATTGACGCCGGAAAAGCGTGCAACCTCGACATTCGAACCTGCCGACGTAAGGCGGCGACCGAACTTCGTCTTGTAGAGCAGGAACGCACCCACCATCACCACGACGAACGTGATCAGGACCGGATAGGGAATGCCGAACAGGCTGCCGAAATAGACCGGCCGATAGGCCTCACGCAGGCTCCGGTCGATCGGCAGCGAGCCGCCGTCCGTCATGAAGGTGATGAATGCCCGGAAGATACCCATCGTGCCGAGCGTCACGATGAAGGGTTCTATTTTCCCAATAGTCACGATGAGCCCGTTGAAAAGCCCACACAGCGCACCGACGACAAGCGCCACGCCTGCCCCCATCGGAAGGGCCCATGTCCCGAACGCCGGCGCGAGATGGTTCATCGCCATGATCATGATGCCCGTGACGAATGCCATCATGGAACCGACCGAAAGGTCGAGGCCGCCGGACGAGATGACAAAGGTTGCTCCAACCGCGATGATCGCGATGAAGGCGCTGCGCGTGATCACATTGATCAGGTTTGCAGGCGCAACGAAGTTGGAATTCACCATCGCTCCCAACAACACGATCACGGCCAGAGCAATGAATGGTGCAAGCTCTGCCCAGCGGATGCAGCTTCGTTCGTCAGTCAGGGTGATGGTTGCGGTCGCTGCGGTCATGTTCGTCCTCCCGGTCACCTGCGTGCCCACCAACGGTGGCTGCGTAGACGACGTTTTCCTCATTGATTTCTGCGCCGCGAAGTTCGGCCACGATTTTGCCGGTTCGCATCACCAGGACACGGTCGGCGAGCCCCACCAGCTCCGGCATTTCCGACGAGATAACGATGCAAGCCTTGCCTGCCCGCACCATGGCGTCGATAAAGTCGTAGATCTGGCTCTTGTTGCCGATGTCGATGCCGCGCGTCGGTTCATCGATGATCACCACCGAGGGATCGGCAAGCATGACCTTGGCGAGCAGCAGCTTCTGCTGGTTCCCCCCCGATAGTTTTCCTGCTTCGAGGCGAAGAGAACGGACGCGGATATCGTAGTCCGCCACCGTTTTCTCAAGGCGGGAAAGCTCTCCCCTCTTGTCCAGAACAGAACCCGGATTGACGGAGTCGAGCGCCTGAAGCGTCAGGTTCGGGCCGAGCTTCTCCTCCAGAAGAAGGCCCTTTCCCTTTCGATCTTCGGTCAGATAGACGAGACCGGCTTCCATCATCGTGCGGACCGACCGATGCCTGATCTCCTCGCCGTTGAGAACGACATTGCGCACCTGCGAAGGACGAAGGCCCATCAGCCCTTCGATGAGTTCGGTGCGCCCCGCGCCGATCATGCCGCCGATGCCGAGCACCTCACCCGGCCGGACGTCGAAGCTGACACCGTCGGAACCATGATCGACCGCCAAATCCGTAACGGAGAGGATTGGCGCGTCTTCGGTTGGAGGACGCTTATGGGGATAGAGCATCTCCAGTTCGCGCCCGACCATCAGCTCGGCCATTTCACGCTGGCTGAGGCCTGCGGCTGGCCAGGTGCCGATCATCCGGCCATCACGCAGAACGGTGATGCGGTCGGCAAGCGCTTGCACCTCATCGAGGCGATGAGAAATATAGAGCACGGCCACGCCGTGGTCGCGCAGCATACTTACGATGTCGAGCAACGCCGCGACCTCTTCATTGGCCAGGACCGCCGTCGGCTCGTCCAGGATGACCACTTTCCGCTCATCAAGGAGTGCGCGTGCGATCTGCACGAGTTGGCGTTGGGCAAGCGGCAACTCACCGACACGATCTCGCGGACGCGCCGTTGAACCGACTTTCGCGAGAAGTTCGGCGGTCCGGCGGTTCATCCCGCGATCATCGACCATCAGACCGCGGCCCATTTCACGCCCCAGAAACAGATTTTCCGCGACCGTAAGGTCCGATGCCAGCAGAATTTCCTGGTGCACCAAAACGATGCCGGCTTGCTCCGCCTCCACCGCGTTTCGAAATTCGATCGGCTTGCCGTCCAGAAGCAACCGCCCTTCCGTCGGCGCGACGTAACCGGACAACAACTTCATGAGCGTCGACTTGCCGGCACCGTTTTCACCGATGATGGCGTGAACCTCTGCAGTACGTACATCAAGCGTGACATCACAAAGGACGGTGATCTGGCCGTAAGCCTTGCCAAGATTTTCGGCCTGAAGGGCCGCCGCCGTATCCACCGGCGGCGCGAGGGATTGAGGAGAGAGGACCGCGTTCATTCGAAGGCCGAAAGCAGCCGGTCGCGCGACCGTTCGATGTGAATGCGCATGGCGTCAGACGCCGCCTGCGGATCACCCGATCGAAATGCGGCGAGCAGGTTTTCGTGCTCCTCGAGAGCCTCTTGCGTTACCCGCGTGTGGAACATCAGCCGGAAAATGTGCAGGTGAACATGCTGGTTCGACAGCGTGTTGCGGATGACCTCATTTCCGGCGATCTTGAGAATCGCATCATGGAAATGCGCGTCGGCGCGGGCAAAGCGCGAATAACGCGTATTGCGATCGACGGGTGCCGCGCCGTTACCCATGTCCGCAGCGGAGTTTTCAAGCTGCTGCAGTGCCTCCGAGGTCATGTTGACCGCTGCCAGCCTGGCAGCTTCCGGCTCGACCAGCAGGCGGAAAACGTAGAGATCCTCGAACTGCTTCCTGGTCCACTGCGGCGCGGCGCTATAACCGACAAGATGCTCTTTGCGCACAAGGCCTTCGCGTTCGAGACGGCTCAAGGCCTCGCGGATTGGCGTCTGAGAGACGCCGATCTCACGGGCGAGCACGTCGACCGGAATCCGGGCACCGGGCGCGATCTCCAGGGACATCAGCCGATGATAGATGTTGTCATAGACGCCATCGACCACACTGCTCGGTCGAAGGCTTGCCCCTCGGGCTTCCCGTTCCGCTGCAAATGCCACTTCCGTTCTCCAGCTGCTTCTTGACATGCCGATATTTGTTGCAAATAAGATATCGCATGTCAAATATAATATCGTATATGATCTGATATAGGATTTAGAGATGAAACTCGCGCCGGAACGGCTCAGGGGATTGGCGAGCGCGCTCCTCGAAACACACAACGTCCCTTCAGCCCATGCTCGCCTTCAGGCTGATCTTCTTCTGGAAGCCGAATTGCGCGGCCTGCCCTCTCATGGCCTGCAACGGCTGCCGCTCATTCTTTCACGGCTGGAAAAGGGCTTGGCCAATGGGCAGGCACTCGGAAGCGGAACATGGCGCCGACGCTCATTTCTTAGCGTCGATGGCGAGCGCGGCCTTGGGCCGGTGGTGGTCATGCAGGCCTTGGAAGCCATGCGCCCCGTCGTGGGCGAGACAGGGATCGCCATCGCCGCGATCCGCAACGCCAACCATATTGGCATGCTCGCCTATTACGCGGAAGCGGCGGCGCGGAGCGGCCTCATCGGCATCATCATGTCGACCAGCGAGGCGCTCGTTCACCCCTTCGGCGGAACGCAGGCGATGCTGGGCACCAATCCCGTCGCCATCGGAATCCCTTCCGGCGATCAGTCCTTCGTCCTCGATCTCGCGACGAGCGTCGTCTCCATGGGCAAGATCAACCATCACGCAATGCGTAGTATGCCCATCCCGCCCGATTGGGCTGTGGACGCAGGGGGCCGATCGACAACGGATGCGAACGCGGCCAGGATGGGTGCCATCGCCCCGTTCGGCGGCGCCAAAGGATATGGGCTGGGCCTTGCGATCGAGCTTCTGGTCGCCGCCCTCGCCGGCTCCGACCTCGCACCCGATGTGCACGGCACGCTCGACGATAGCCACGTCGCCAATAAGGGCGACCTCCTCATTCTCATCGATGCGGCAGCGGGAGACGTCAGTATCCGCTCGATTGCATCCTATCTCGACCGGCTGCGCGACTCTCGCCCGTCCGATCCCGCAAGCCCGGTAGCCGTTCCCGGCGATGGCGCGCGCCAGCGCCGCGCCGCAACGGAACGCTCGGGAATAGAGCTGCCCCAACCTCTTTTGGAACACCTTTTGGCCCTTGAAGCCGCCTGAATTTATCGGAGGAGAAACAGAATGAACCTTTTCGGCACATTGAGAGCGCCGCGCGAACTGCTCTTCGGCGCGGGGCAGCGACATGCTCTCGGCAGCATCGCTGCAAGGCTCGGCCGGCGTGCGCTTGTCATCACGGATACACGCCTTGCCGCAGATGCCGACTTCCGCATGCTCGTCAGACAGCTCGAAGAAGCCAATATAGCGGTCGCCACTGATAGTTCGACCCTCCCGGACGTTCCCGTCGAATCCGCCATACAAAGTGCGGAAAATGCCCGAAATTTCTCGCCCGACCTCGTCATCGGCATCGGCGGCGGCTCGTGCCTCGACATGGCCAAATGCGTGGCCCTGCTTCTCACGCATGGGGGGCGACCACAGGACTATTACGGCGAACATACCGTGCCCGGCCCGGTCATGCCGCTGATCGCTATTCCCACCACTGCCGGTACCGGTTCGGAAGTAACACCCGTCGCCGTGCTCTCTGATGCCGAGCGAAGCTTGAAGGTCGGCATTTCAAGCCCGCACCTCATCCCGACCGTCTCCATCTGCGACCCGGAGCTTACCCTTTCTTGCCCACCCGCGCTGACGGCGATCGCCGGAGCCGATGCATTGACGCATGCACTCGAGGCCCTCACCGCGATCCGCCGCGACGCCGTTCCCGGCATCGCACAACAGCGCGTCTTCGTCGGCAAGAACGAGCTGTCCGATCAGTTCGCGCTCAGCGCCATCTCATTGCTCTGGCAGGGCCTGGAAGCGGCGTGCACGAATGGCGGCGACCGTGCGGCACGCGAAAAAGTCATGCTTGGCGCGACGATGGCAGGGTTGGCCTTCGGCGTGGCGGGAACCGCCGCCGCTCATGCAATTCAGTATCCTGTCGGCGCCCTCACCCATACCGCGCATGGTCTCGGCGTCGCCTGCCTCATGCCCTATGTCATGACATGGAACGCACCCGTCATCCGCGACGAGCTTGCCAGGATAGCGCAGGCAGCGGGGCTGTCAGGACCCGACGATGTCATTCCCGCACTCGCTTCCCTCTTCGCCCGGATCGGCATCCCGCCGACGCTGCAAGACCTTGGGCTTGAAGAAAGCCGGCTTGCCTGGGTGGCCGAACAGAGCATCGGCATCGCGCGCCTCATCCAGAACAATCCCCGCCCGTTGAACCTCGACGAAATGCGAAACCTTGTCACCGCGGCCTACCAGGGCGACCGTTCGAGCCTGAATTGAAAAGGATTCCCACCATGACGTTCCATGCCAAGATCACCGGCTATGCCGATCCCGCCCTGCATGCCGAAGGCCTCTACATCGGCGGCAAATGGCACCAGGGCGACGGAATAGCGGTCATGAATCCGTCCACGGGTGAGAAACTGGCCGACGTTGCGGATGCTTCCGTTGAGGATGCGATGCGCGCCGTCGATGCCGCAGAGGCTGCAGCCTCCGGCTGGCGGGCCACGTCGGCCCGGCAACGTTCGGAAATCCTCCGCCGCTGGTTCCAGCTGATGACGCAGCACGCCGAGGAGCTTGCCACGCTTATCGCTCTGGAGAACGGCAAGGCGCTACCCGACGCGCGCGGCGAAGTCGCCTATGCCGCCGAGTTTTTCCGCTGGTATGCGGAAGAGGCAGTCCGTGTACCCGGCGAATACCGGCACACGCCTTCCGGTTCGCATCACATCCTCGTTGATCACGAGCCGATCGGCATTGCCGTGCTGATCACACCCTGGAATTTTCCGGCCGCCATGGCCACGCGCAAGATCGGCCCTGCACTGGCGGCCGGCTGCACGGTAATCCTGAAACCGGCATCCGAAACGCCGCTGACCGCCTACGCCATGGCTCGCCTTGGCGAAGAGGCTGGCGTGCCGCCTGGCGTCGTCAACGTGCTCACGACGAGCAAACCGGGCGCGGTCACGAATGCCATGCTTGCCGACCCGCGTGTGCGCAAACTTTCCTTCACAGGCTCAACGGGTGTCGGCCGGACGCTTCTCGCAGAAGCCGCGAAATCAGTCGTCAGCTGCTCGATGGAACTTGGCGGCAATGCCCCCTTCCTCGTCTTCGACGACGCCGACCTGGAAGCCGCCCTCGACGGCGCGATGATCGCCAAGATGCGCAACGCCGGCGAAGCTTGCACCGCCGCCAACCGCTTCTATGTCCAGGCCGGCATACACGATGCCTTCGTCGCGGGCCTAACGGCGCGCATGGCCGCGCTGAAGGTGGGACCGGGATATGATCCCGCCACGCAATGCGGCCCCATGATCACCACGAACGCCGTCCGCAAGATCGACAGGCTCGTCACCGATGCGGTCGCCCTGGGCGCACGCGCGACCACCGGGGGCAAACCTCTGACGGAAAACGGTTATTTCTACCCGCCGACGGTCCTCGAAAACGTGCCCACAGACGCGAAGATCGCGCGTGAGGAGATCTTCGGGCCGGTCGCGCCGGTCTACCGGTTCGAAAGTGAAGATGAGGCCGTCCGGCTTGCCAACGACACCGAATACGGCCTCGCCGCCTACATCTTCAGCCAGGACCTGAAACGCGCCATGAGGGTTGGAAAACAACTCGAAACAGGCATGCTCGGCATCAACAGGGGCCTCATGTCCGACCCCGCAGCCCCCTTCGGCGGTGTCAAGCAGAGCGGCCTCGGCCGTGAAGGCGGCGTTACCGGCATACTGGAATTCATGGAGGTCAAGTATTACGCAGTGAATTACTGACCGTGAAGGAAACCACAATGACGCCCCAGGACCTCTACCGGATTCGGGATTTCGTTCCCGATTTCGATTCCGTTGCCGCCGAGTTTGCAGAACGCAGCCGGAAACTTTCGGAGACGGCGGAGGTTTTGACCGATATCCCGTACGGGTCGCGTGGCAGGGAGGTCCTGGACGTCATTCTGCCTCCGCGCCTCAAGGCCGGTGCGCCCCTGCATGTATTCGTCCACGGCGGTTACTGGCGCTCCGGTGAAAAGGAAAACTATCGCCTCGTCGCTGCGCCGGTCCTTGCAGCCGGCGGTGTCGCCGCAATCGTTGAATACGATTTGATGCCGGGCCAGCGCCTCGAAGTGCTGGTCGACCAGGTGCGGCGATCCGTGCTCTGGCTCGAGAAACATGCCGGAGATTTTGGTGCGGACCCTCGAAGGCTCACGGTCAGTGGCCATTCGGCAGGCGCGCACCTGGCGTCTTTTCTCGCGGCGACGGGCCCAGAGGAAACAGCGAGCCCACCCCTCCCCTCCATAAGCGGACTTCTGCTCGTGAGCGGCATTTACGATCTCTCGGGAATTCCGGACAGCTTTCTGCGCGACGAGGCCAAAATGACGCCGGCGGAAGCGGCGGCATGGTCGCCTCTAACCTCAAGCCAGCATCCTTGCCCTCAACGGATCATCGCATTCGGCGCAGAGGAAACACTCCCTTTCCACAAGCAGGCGGCGGCTCTGAATGCACAGCTCCAAGCACACGGCAGCGCCTCCGAACTCCTACCCGTGCCCAATCTCAACCATATGAGCGTCGTCCTGGATCTGGCCGATCCCGCAGGCCAATTGGGCAGCCGTGTCGCCAACATGATCTCATCGCTTTGAGATGAACGGACTTGCGTGAGATCAACGCGTTACCTGAGAACACGTGGGGCCGTTTGTGGAAATGGCTGAAAGCAACGGGGGCGTGACTAGGTCGTAGCCACCCCTCTAGAGGCGCACCGCCCCCTTTTCGCCGTAACTGGCAGCATGAAGAAGACCAGAACGGCGAGAACACCGATCAAGCCGGCGGCGGTCCCCACTTTTACCAAGACAGGAAGGACCATCTAGCCGCCCGGCGGTCAATGCCAAAGCCTGAATTGCATCCATAGCAGCCGTCATCTCGAGCGAGCTCAGTATCGAGAATGACAACGCCTTCGATGCCCACAGCAACCACCTGAAGACCTGGATCACGTGCTTGGCGAGGAAGATTGCGCGGCGCGACATCGGCAATGACTGGTGTCGCCACGAACACCCAGCCAGCAGCTACAGCTGAAGAGGCAAAGATCTCATGGTCTGTCTCGGCATACGCTTTCCCGACAGCAAGCTCGCAGCGGATGTGACCCCGCTCATACGCGACACGGAAACCGAGCTGCTGTTTCACCACTCGCGCAAGCACGGGGGGTGTTTTCGATCGTGAACTGCTCTACGTCGCCTCTTCGGCGAGGTCGATTGGCGCTATGTTCAGAGGCAGTTCGGCCATACCTCTGGCGAAATGACCCGCCGCTATCAGCGCCTGCGCGACAGGTTCCGGATGAATCTCACCAAGGCTGCAGGTCTACAGCCAATTGCTGTGCGGCAGAGAACTAAGCAAAGAACCCAGAAGACCGCCGATCTACACCCTCGCCTGCGAAACGGTGATCGGAGCCTCTCGTCCTCTAGGCCCCGTGGCGGAGGTCGAGCTCCCTCAGCGCCGACTGCAGCTCATCTGTCGTCATGGGCTCGGCGAGGCCTGGGATTTGGCGAAGCCCAGGTTTCGATTCGACCGAATAATAGTCTGACGCCCAGGCGGCAAGAATAGCTCTCTTGTCGTCGATTGAAAGAGCTCGCGCATTGACGATGTCGGCTGGGCGCCGAAGCTCAGTCTTGCCGTTTATCAGGACCGCCGGCCCACATCGGCAGCTATCTGTAAAAGTGCATCCAGCATATTCGCGCCTGATCGTATATGGGGCTCGCGGTCACGCCGTCGTCGGTCTGCGATGACAGGTTCACCCGAGGGTACCAAGAGGTCATGTTTCTCGGCAAAAGCAGCATAGAGACCGCGAGCGGTCTCGACCTCCACCTCCCCTCGCAGGGCTGCGCGACAGGCGTTAAGCGCTAGGGTGTATGAGGCGTCCTTGTTCAGGTGCGGCCACTCGATCAGATGCCTATATGCCTCGCCCGCGGTCCGGATTTCCATTGGAAACCCAAGACCAATCAATATCTGGACAGGTCTCGCAAACACATCGGGTTTCATGGTTTCCTCCTTCCCAACCCGTTATGCCGTGGGGCGCCGCTCCACCGGCGCCCCGTTGCAAATGCATGATCGTTACGCGGCTTTCTTACCCTCGATCGGTGCGGGAGAGTCCAGCTTGCCGAGCGCAGGCGCGCTTTCGATCGGGATCTTGCGCGGCTTCATTTCCTCCGGAATCTCGCGGACGAGTCCGATCGTGAGAAGACCGTTGCTCAAGTCTGCACTGTCGACCTTGACATGGTCCGCAAGCTCGAAGCGATGCTCGAATGGCCGGGACGCGATGCCGCGATGCAGGTAACCCTCCGCCGGCCCGTCTTGTTTCCTGCCGGTCACAGTAAGCAGGTTTGACTGAAAAGTTAGGTCGAGATCGTCTCGCGAGAACCCCGCGATAGCAATCGCAATTCGATAGCTGTCATCGCCGGTCTTGACGATGTCGTAAGGCGGCCAGTCGCTGACTGAGCGCGCACGCTGCGCGTTTTCCAGCAAGTTGAACACACGGTCAAAGCCGATGCTCGACCGAAAGAGCGGCGCATAGTCATAGGATGTTGCCATAACCATATCCTCCTTGAAGCAACATGGGTACGGGGCGCCGAAAGACGGCGCTCCCAGCAAGGCCAGCCCTGATCCAGCGGCTAGCGGCAACCGATCTGGTTTGTCCTCAACTGACTTTCAAGGACATGATGCGAAATTTTTTGCGGCCAGTTCAATGCAGCCTGAACTCTCCTTCGACGCGCCGCCATTCGTTCGCGCCGATCAGGCGTCGGTGACTATTCGCACCGAGTGCAACGGCCCATCCAGTGACGTCTGCCAGACGTCCCAAAATTTGCGCATTTCGGGAAAATCCGGTGCCAGATCGTAGTCTGCCAGACATAGGTCTGAAGAACCGATTCGAAGTCGGGAAAACGATAAAGGATATGCGCAGTCAGGCCGTAGCCTTGGAGCTACCACTCGAGATCTGATGCAAACCGCAGGCTTTCATCTCCGTTGTACGACAACCGGATCATGCCGCCATCGTTCACGATCATCAACAAATTTCATCGTTGAATGTTAAATTTATCGCACCATCACAGCTTGTTAGCAGCAGGCGTGATCGAGTTCTGATTTTTTTCGGCCAACCTCTGGAAATAAAAGAATCGGAAATCCAGTTTTTCCGCGCAGGTCGCTCATGAGAGGTCCTGTACCCACCCGGACCGGTCATCCGGTCCGGCTCCGGGTGAACATCGTCATCACTGTTTGTCCATTGGAGGAAAGCATATCGTTCCGACCCTTTCACGATCGCATTCTCGTTCGCAGGGTTGAATCTGATGAAAAGACAAAGGGCGGGATCATCATTCCCGATACTGCAAAGGAAAAGCCGCAAGAGGGCGAAGTGATCGCCGTTGGCCCCGGTTCGCGTAGCGACGCAGGGCAGATCCCGCCGCTCGACGTCAAAATCGGCGACCGCATCCTCTTCGGCAAATGGTCTGGCACGGAGATCAAGATCGCCGGCGAGGATCTGCTGATCATGAAGGAAAGCGATGTGCTGGGCATCCTCGAAGGCCGAGCCGAGCAGAAGAAAGCGGCCTAAGCGGTCCACCCATCCAACCAGTCACATAGCTGCCTACTTAGAGTTAAAGAAATGGCTGCCAAAGACGTAAAGTTCAGCGCCGACGCCCGTGAACGCATGCTTGGGGTCGATGTGCTCGCAAATGCTGTGAAAGTGACCCTTGGGCCCGAGAAGAAGCTGTCGAATCTTCAATCAGCTGAATTTCGATCGTATGGCAAGCAGCGCGGATGTTGCGGAGATCCGGTCGGCTTGCTTCTTGGCGAGGCGCGCTTCGCGCAGCCTGATAGTCTTGGCGTCGCGCGCCTGGGCAACGGATTGGAGCTCTTCCGCCGCATTGTTCTTGGCAAAGAACTCCGTCTGGAGATTGCCGAAGGCCGCGTCGGCCTGCTGGCGGGATTTACTGTATGTCTCTGTCATGAATTTCCTCTACGTTGGCCATGAGACCAAAACGAAAAAGGCCAGGCGTATGCCTGGCCTCAAACTGATAGTTGCTTCCGGCAGTGCCAGTACATCCGTGGTCAAAGGGAAGCAGATATCGATTAAGCGAACTGCAGATTGCAGGCCGACATCTTGCCCGACTTCATGTCCCGCTCAAGTTCGAAGCCGATCTTCTGGCCTTCGACGAGCTCGCGCATACCGGCGCGCTCGACGGCCGAGATGTGAACGAAGGCGTCAGCGCCACCGTTGTCAGGCTGGATAAAGCCGAAGCCCTTGGTGGAATTGAACCATTTAACTGTGCCAGTGGTCATGATGGACCCTTTCAAAGCATAGAGTTGAGAAAACCGCGAAGCAGGTGCCACGCAGATGAAAACCGACTATTTTTGAAAGAGAAGTTCGCTTAGAACGCGGTGACAATCGCGTGGTAACCAAAGCTCGGCAAGCAAAAGATCGATGAGCCCTGTATATGGCACGGCAGCGAGTTGGTCAACGTTTAGTTTTCAAAGATCGCCATATTCGTCTTTTGGTTGTGGCGCTCTCGAAAGACCCGCGGTCGGCGGCGCTTTGGATCGATGGCCTTTATCGGACCGCCTCCGGGGCTTTATGCGCCCTAGAGCGTTCCCTGACTGATTGAATCGGGGGACTTTGCAAATCGGGCGCGTTCTGATTCAAGCTCTCCGCCGATGGAGGTCGGCAGAGATGTCGAAAGCGCTTTCCGTTGATCTTCGTACCCTGTACTTGCCGCTGTCGCCGGCGGGGCTACTCACGCCAAGCCGCCGAGCGATTTGGTGTGAGTGCCGGAGCGTAAGCCGTTGGCGCAACCTGCAAATCCGGCAGGGCAACGTTCGTCCCGGTCCGCTAGGCGGCGACCGCAATTCCCGCAAGACCGAAATCCAGGCTGATTTGATCATGGCGTGGCGAGAACAGGGATGGCACCTTGTTCGAGCTGCGCGATGCCCTCGCCGCGAAGGGCGCTTGTGTCAGCAAGTCGGCATTTCATCGGTTCCTTGTGCGGCACGATCAGACGCGTAAAAAAAGACAGGCCACGCGATAGAGCAAAGCCGCCCGGACATTCTGCAGCAGCGCCAGCGTTGGTTTGATGAGCAGCTCGATCTTGATCCGGCCCGCCTCGTCTTCATCGATGAAACATGGACCGCGACCAATATGGCGCGCACACACGGACGATGCACCAAAAGGAGAGCGGTTGCGGTTGGCAGTCCCGCACGGTCATCGCAAGACGACGACGCTGGTCGCCGGTCTGCGCAACACCGGAACGGTTGCGCCGCTGGTCGTCGATGGGTCGATTAATGGCGCGTGGTTCGAGGCCTATGTCGGCCAGGTGCTTGTCCCGACCTTGAAACCGGGTGACGTCGTCATTCTCGACAACCTTTCCAGCCACAAACGCCGGCGGCCGAAGCGCTGATCGAGGCCGCCGGTCTCGACATAGCGACCGACCAGACCACATGTCACTTCGGTCTCCGCCAGCATGATCCGCTTGCATTCAAGCGAAAACGTCAGTTGATCCGACAGAGCGCTGCTCGCGCTTACAAAGGATGTCCGTCAACCGATCCGGTGCCAGATTCATCGGCCGGTGCAGGTCGTCCGGTCGAGCAGGAATGATCGCAAAGCGCGCATTGCAGTGTCCTCCACGAAGTCCGGCGCGGTACAGATAGCGTCACTTGCCGCGGATCTTGACGTGAGTCTCGTCGATCCGGACCGAGCCGCCATGCGGTTGACGTCCGTGGGAAGGCACGCATTGTTGAGCGAACTTCCGGGATTGGACCATGCGCCCTTACCGAAGCTGTGGCCTTTCTCGCCCAGTATCTCGAACGTCAGACCGCCTGACAACGGAGTGCGTTGGGCGCTGCGGCAACGGGAGAAATCACGTTTGAAGAAGAGCGGAGCGGACGGTAGGCGCTCATCGCGGCCATAGCCTCGACCGGTTGCCTGACCTCGGTTACCTTCGCTTGCCCCTCCTTGCTGTTGAAACGTCCATGACAGCCGAGCAATTGAGCGGTACACTTTGATTATAATCTGCGGATCGATCGCCGAGACGACTCTCGCGGACGAAAGGCCGTTCCGCCCTATTTCAGCGTGATGGGAATCGCGTTCACACTTCGGCCGAAAACAGATGGAAATCCAAGATCGAATGAAGCTTATTCAATTTCGGGCACCATGTTTGCTCGACTGAGGATATTTCGCCGGAAAATTGTGGGGCGAAGCCAATTTCGCAGCAGTTGCTCCAAGCCTTGGCCCACCCCGCTTCCACGACAATGTTAACCAACAGCATCGACAAGACGCGTCTGGGCACCCACTGCCAATTCCTTCAAGATGATCGCACAGGACGTTGCGCCAGCGTCAAGGACACCGAGCGAACGTTCACCGAGTCGACTGGCACGGCCAATCTTTGCCACCAGGTTGATCGTCGAATCACGGCCCGTTTCCGCAGCCGCAACGAGAGCTTCCAGCGCCTTGTCGAATGGCCTTCCGTCTGCGGTCGCCTTGTCGAACGCTTCGACGGCTGGAACGAGTGTGTCGAGCAACGTCTTGTCGCCGACCTTGGCTGAGCCGATCGACTGGATACCCGCAAGCCCGGCATGCAGCATCTTGCTGTAGGCGGCCGCATCGATCTTGTCCGCGCCTTCGATCGTCTCGGCAAACTCGGTGAACATCACGCCGTAGAGCGGACCCATCGAACCGCCGATCTCGGTCATCAGTACAGTGCCGAGCGTATCGAGTGACTGCGCCAACGATGCGTCCTTGCCTTTCAGGCGCTCAGCCGCCATGCCGAACCCCTTGGCCATGTTGACGCCGTGATCACCATCGCCAATCTTACCGTCGATCTCACTCAAGTAGGCGCGGTTCTCGACGATCCGTTCGGCCATCGACCGCACGATCGAGCCGGCAGAGGCGTTGTCGAAAGTCTGCATTGTCTTCTCCCTCAAAGAATGATCGTGCAACGCGCCTCGACATCGAGCAGCGTTTTCAGTTCGTCATCGAGCGCCATCACGGTCAGCGTCGCGCCGACCATTTCCAGCGAGGTGAAATAGTTGCCGATCCAGACCTTGGCGATCTTGAGGCCACGCAACGCAATCTCGCTCTCGATCGTATCGTGCAGGATGTAGAGCTCGTTGAGCGGCGTGGCGCCGAGACCGGAAACGAGCACGGCGACTTCGGTGCCTGCGGGCAGGTCGTGGTCGTCGAGCACGATCTTGACCATGTCCTTGGCGACGGCATCGGCGGTCTTCAGCGACTCGACGCGAACGCCGGGTTCGCCGTGGTGGCCGATACCGACCTCCATCGTGCCGGGCTCGATCTGGAAGTTCGGATGACCGACCGCCGGCAGCGTGCAGGGACCGAGGCCGACGCCGATCGAACGGCAATTATCGATTGCCTTCTGTGCGGTCGCCCGCACCTCGTCCAGGCTTGCACCTTGCGCTGCTTTGGCACCACCGACCTTCCACATCAGGATTTCGCCGGCAACACCACGGCGCTTTTCCCGCTCTTCGGGCGGCGCCGAGCAGACGTCGTCATTGGCGACGACGGTCGCGACCTCGATACCATCCTTGGCGGCGAGCTTCGTCGCCATCTTCACGTTCATGTTATCGCCGGCATAGTTGCCATAGAGCACCACGACGCCCTTGCCGCCATGGGCTTCCTTGATTGCGTCGTAGAAGCTTTTTGCCGTCGGTGAGGAGAAGAGCTCGCCGACGGCAACGGCATCCAGCATGTTTCTGCCGGTATAGCCGATGAATGCCGGCTCGTGACCAGAGCCGCCACCGGTGACGACTCCAACCTTCCCGGCAACCGGTGCGTCCTTGGAGACGACAACTCGGGGATTTTCGGCGAGACGCACGATGTCGGAATGCGCCTTTACAAAACCCTTGACCGTGTCTTCGACCACAAGATCCGGGTCATTGATAAAACGCTGCATGATAACTCCTTCAGGGAAAACTGGAATGCTATGGTGCGACGGGAGCGTCGCCGTATCGGGTTCAGGCGATCCGACCGCTCATGCGCGCGGTTTGATGGAAAACAGCGCGCCGGCGCCGACGATGAAAAGGCCGAGGATCGCAAGCTGGGAGGTGCTGGGAATACCGACAAGGATCAGCACGTTGTTGACCAGCGTGATCAACACGACACCGAGCATCGTCCCGAGGACGGAACCGGAGCCGCCGGTAATGCGCGCACCGCCCAGCACCACAGCCGCGATGATCTCAAGTTCGGAACCGGCAAGATCGAACGGGTTGGCAAGGCGATTGCTGGCGACATGCATGATGCCGGCGATGCCCGCCAGAAGACCCGCATAGGCAAAGACGAAGATATGAACCTTGCGCAGGCTGTAGCCGAGACGCTCGGCGATGCCGGCATTTCCGCCGACGGCGTAGATGGCGCGACCCATCAACGTGCGGTTGAGAAGAAACCAGGTTACGATAACGGCAACGACGAGCACGAGGACATAGACCGGCATGGTCGATGTCGCACCATTGGCGCTCTGATGCTGGAACAGCGCCAGTTTGCCGAACGCATCCATCGACATCGGGATGTTCATGAAGAGAGCGGTGCCAATGAACGTAAGGAGGAAGCCGCGGATCACATATTGCGTGCCGATGGTGACGATCAAGGACGGCGCCTTCAGCGTGCTGACCAACAACCCGTTCGCCGCGCCGAGAAAGGCACCTCCGACGGCCGCGACGAGGAGGATCGGGAGGATAGGCATCTCGGGGAAACAGTTCGTCACCAGCATGGTAATGACATACATGACGAAGGCAGCGATCGCCGTGAACGAGACATCGAGGCCGCCGGCGGCGAGGACGACGAGAACGCCGAGTGCGAAGAGGCCACGAACAACGGTCGAGCGCGCCATGTCGAAAAGGTTCGATATCTGCCAGAAGTCCGGGTTGATCGACCCGACAACGACGCAGACAAGCGCGATCAGGATGGCGGTGACGGCCGGTGGATGACGAACGAACCAGCGCGTCACGCGGTTGAATGCGCTTTCGGCATGGGCACGGCTTGCGCCGATGTCGGAGGTGATTTCGGTCATGTCAGCGTTCCCCGCTGTTGTCTTCGGCGGTCATGGACCGGTAGAGTACGTCTTCCTCGAGGCCATCGGCATCGAACGTATCGGCAATGCGCCCCTTGCGCATGACCATGATGCGATCGCAGTTCTGCAAGAGTTCCGGCAGGTCGTCGCTGATGATGATGACGCTCATGCCCTCGCCAGCGAGCCGCTGGATGATGCGGAAGATCGTATCCTTGGAGCCGACATCGACGCCGACCGTCGGCCCGTGCAGGATGAGGAGTTTCGGCTCGATCGTCAGCCAGCGACCGATGAGAACACGTTGCGCATTGCCGCCTGAGAGGGAGGTAACGGGATTGTCGATATCGGGTGTCGCCACCTGCAGGTCGTCGATCGTCTTTTGCGCAAGCGCGCGGGCGCGACGGCCGTCGAGAAGGCCGAAGGCGCCGCGCAGCCTGTCGAGAACGGCCATGATGACGTTCTCGCGGATCGACTTTTCAAGAAAGAGGCCTTCGGAAAGACGATCCTCCGGCACATAACCGATGCCGGCATCGATCGCTTTTGCCGGAGAGGACAGGTCAGCGACGGAACCGGACAACGAAACGCTGCCGCGCCGTGCGGGGCTAATGCCGGCAAGCGCGAGCGCAAGCTCGTTGCGGCCGGAATCGAGCAGGCCGGTGACGCCGAAGACTTCGCCCCTGGCGACATCGAAGGACACGTCGTCGAAGCTGCGGGCGCCGAGGCTCTGGACCGACAGAAGTCGTTCGCCACTGTGCGGGGCCGAGCGATAACGCTTGTCGTCCAGTTCCCTGCCCGTCATCCAGAAACCGAGCTGCGTCTTGGATTGTTCGGCGACATCGCATTCGGTGATCTTCTGGCCGTCACGCATGATGATGGCAGTACCGCCGATCGCCTTGCACTCGTCGAGCTTGTGGGTGACGAAAAGGACCGAGACGCCGTTTTGCTGCATGCCCCGAACGACGCCGATGAGATTGTCGACCTCGCGGCGCGTCAGTGCCGTCGTCGGTTCGTCCATGATGACAAGACCGGCGTCCGACGCAATTGCCCGGGCGATCGCGATCAGCTGGCGCGTGGCGATCGGCAATTGCTCGACCGGCGTGGAGAGAAAGTAGGGATCGGTGGGCAGGCCGACAGCGCTTAACGCCTTGGCCGCGGTCTGGCGCAAAGTCTTGCGGTCGAGCGGACGCGCCAGGCTGCCGTTTGCGGCCACAAGCTGGCGCGTGAGTGCCACGTTTTCCTCGACGCTGAGATTGGGCAAAAGCGACAGATCCTGGTAGACCGTTTCGATGCCGGCAGCGAGGGCGCCGATGGGATCAAGACCGTCGACGCTCTTGCCATTGATGACGAGTTTACCGCCATCAGCCGGCTGCGCGCCGGAGATGATCTTGATTAGCGTGCTCTTGCCGCAGCCGTTCTCGCCCATCAGATGATAGGTCTTGCCGCGCTCGATCGTGAAGCTGACCCCTTTCAGCGCCTGCACACCGCCGAAACGCTTCTGCAGGTCCCTGACTTCCAGAAAGGGTATCGCGCTTGCCGCCGCGGTGGTGCCGGCTCGACTTTCGAGTGTGACGCTGTCTGCCATTGATCCCGTTCCGTTGATGCTGCGCGCCGGCGTCTTTTCCGCCGGCGCGTCTGCTTTCGTTAAGCGATCCGGAGGGGATCAGAAGGGGTACTGGCTGACGTTCGACTTGTCGACGTCGACCCAGGCTTCACCGACGACGATGATGCCATCGCCCGGGCCCTTCTTCACACTGACCTTGTTGTAGCCGGGAACGCCGAGGTCCATACCGTCAGTGATCTCCTTGCCCTGCAGCACGAGGTCGGCAACCTTGTTCATGACGTAACCCGCATCCTTCGGATCCCAGAAGGAGATGCTCTGGACAGCGCCGGATTCGAGATACTTTGCAGTGTCCTTCGGCAGGCCGAGGCCGACAACGCAGACCTTGCCGACGAGACCGGCCTCTTCGACCGCGCGGCCGATACCGATGACGTCGATGGCCGAACCGCCCTGGAAGCCTTTGATGTCCGGATACTTGCGCAGGATTTCGCGCGCTTTCTCATAGGCCTTGTTGGCGTCGTTGAAGGATTCGTTCTTTGCCGAAACCAGTTCCATTTCCGGATGCTTCTTGGCGTTCTCAGCGCCGCCGTCTGCCCACTGGACGTGCGTCAGGCTGCCGAGCGATCCGACGAAGGACGTCCACTTGCCCTTGTTCCCCATGCACTGGGCCAGGCGCTCATTGAAGCGCGCGCCGAATACGGCGTTGTCGAAGGCCTCGAGGTCGACCTGCGTGTTCTTCAGGCTGTCGCCTTCATGGGTAATGATCTTGATGCCACGGTTCATGGCGCGCTTGAAGACACCTTCCAGCGCCGACGGATCCATGGGAACGACGGCGATGGCGCTGACGTTCTTGGCGACGAGATCTTCGATCAGGCGGAGTTGCTGGGCGGAATCGGCCTTGGCCGGACCGACCTGACTCGTCGCGACGCCGGCATTGTCCGCGCCATAGGCAACGACACCCTGCTCCATGCGTGTGAACCAGTTCTCGCCGGTCACCTTGACGACGGTGACGATCGACGGCGCATCCTGTGCGACTACGGCCTGGGCTGCCAAAAGAGCGCCGATGGCGACCGTGCAGGCTGCTACTTTCCTAACAAAAGACATAAGCGTTTCCTCATTATCGTTGTTGCCCCGGAAAACGTACTGGCTGCGAGGGCGTAGCGCGGCCAGCAATGCCACGGGTTCACCTCCGCGAGGGAAGGAATGCCCGCAGATCGAACCGCGAAGTCGCAAGGAAGATCAGGAGCAGAAGGCCCCAGGCGCAATCACGGAAGAAGTTGGAAATGTCCAGGAAGTTGAAGAGGCTCGACAGCATTTGCAGCGCCGTGGCCGACAGCACCACGCAGATGACACGCCCATAGCCGCCTTCAGGGCGAACGCCGGCCATCACGACGATCAGGATGGCGATCAGGACGTAGGACGTGCCGTAGTCCCATTTCACACTCGACGTACGCGCCGCAATGATGATGCCGGCGATCGAGGCGAGGATGCCGCAGACCGTGTAGGTGAGAAACAGCATGCGACGCTGCGGAATGCCGGCATAGCGCGCCGCCTTTGCATTGCTCCCCATGAGGTAGAGCTTGAGCCCGAACGGCGTATAGCGCAGCACAATACCGAGGAGGACGGCGATTGCAATGAACAGCGCAAAGCACATCGGCACGCCGAAAACGGGCGTATTGCCGAAATTATCGAGCGGCTCGATGTAGCCGAGGCTGACGGCGGAACCATTGGTGATGACGACGGCGATGCCGGTGAAGAACAATTGCGTCCCGAGCGTGGCGATGATCGGGGTCAGGCCGACAAATGCGATGAGCGCACCGTTTATCATGCCGCCGACCAGACCGATCAACAGGGCAATACCGGCGAAAATCCACACGAAGGTCAGCGGCTGGTCATCGACCGAAACCCAGTCCCGCATCAAGAGATAGGAGGCGATTCCGGAGAGGTTGGCAAGCGCGATACCGGAAAGATCGATACCGCCATTGCCCGCAATCATCGCCAGCATGACACCGAGAGCCAGAAGCGCAAGCTCTGGAACCTGTGCCGACATAGACTGGAAATTGTAGAGGCTGAGAAACGTGTCGCCGGCAAAGATCACCGCAACCGCAACAACCAGGGCGTTTGCAACAACCAGAAAATTGAGCTGGCGATCTGACCACCTGACGAACAAAGCACTCCCTCCCGCGCAGCCGCAAGCCATTGGAACGAACGCGTCCCCAAACTTGCTCTCCGCCCTGATGGACGTGTCCACGCTTCCTGCGCGACGCTCCTTCCGTCCATCAACGAGAGGCACCGTATTAAAGCTTTTGACATATGTCGATAGATAATCGAAATTTGTAGAACTTTATGCAGTAGCGCATAGCAATAGCGCGTACGTGACGGACCTTTGTGGAAAGACGCGAACCCCGTTGCCGCACATGACAAGCGCTCGGGTCATTCGACTGGAATGGTCGCGCCCATCTTTGTCCGGAGGCGGCACGCCTCCATGGCGCTCCGATGCATCCCGCGTTCAAGTGGAATCACGTGAGCCGAACAGATGCTGTCGATTCAATAGATTAGAGAGATCCGCTCGACTGAACGCGCAGCGCTCAAGGCTCGTCGAACGTGTCCCTCATTGCCGCGATGATG
Organism: Rhizobium sp. TRM96647; assembly: GCF_025780115.1. Lineage (NCBI taxonomy): Bacteria > Pseudomonadati > Pseudomonadota > Alphaproteobacteria > Hyphomicrobiales > Rhizobiaceae > Rhizobium > Rhizobium sp. TRM96647. Next base: position 73,149 of record NZ_JAOXHF010000013.1, on the reverse strand, counting down.
ATCACGGCCGACGCGGCGCCGGGGTCGATATGACCAAGCGATCGTTCGCCCAACCTGAGGGCTCGCCCACGGGCGGCCACCATCGATTTGGTGGATTCACATCCGATCTCGGCCGCCTGAAGGATTTTCTCCCACATCTCGGCAGGAGCCGCATTGCGCTCTCGTGCATCCTGCGCGGCCTCCGCGGCGGGAATCCACGCATCCAGCATGGTCTTGTCGCCACGGTCGCCCTTTCCCCTTCGCTTGATACCCGCCTTGAACGCCTCGACAATACCGGCCTGCTCGCTGGCACCCAAGGCCGCCTTTCCGGAAAGCACCTGTGCGGCATCTATAAATGCCGTCGCATAAAGGGGACCGGTGGATGCTCCGACGGAATCGAGGAAGGTTGATGCGGCGATCTGGAAAATTTCCGAAGGAGGCAGGGTTTCGCAATCAGTGCCCGAAAGACGACGGGTTACGGCGGAGAACCCGCGCGCCATCGTGATACCGTGATCCGCATCACCGATCGCGCCGTCCAGTTCCGACAGTCTGCCCTTTTCCTCGCTGATTGCTGCGGAAATACGCTGAAACATGGCCATGATCTGCTGCGTGCCGTTCGCGTTCATCTCGCTTCCTCCAGATCTGTTCCTGAACTCTCCATCCTCGCAGACGCAGCTACACAATTCTTAACGCTGCAGTGTCGCAAGGATGACGAAGAAGTTCGGTGAGTTGGCCATCCAGATGCATGACCGAGATCGAGGCGCCAACCATATCGAGCGAAGTGCAATAGTGTCCGATCCAGTTCGCCTCTATCCTGACCCCGCGCGCGGACAGGCGCTGCCTGACACGGCGAAACAGGATGTAAAGTTCCATAAGGGGCGTGCCGCCAAAGGAATTGACGAGCACTGCCACACTGTCGCCCCTTGCAGGATTCATTTCCGCGAATATCTGATCCATGATCCCGTCGACAATCGCATCCGCTGGCGCCATACTTTGCCGGGTCACACCGCGCTCCCCGTGTATCCCCATGCCGATTTCCATGTCGTCAGGACCGATCTCGAAATTGTGACGGTGCGTCTGCGGCATGGAACACGGCTCGAGCGCCACACCCATCGTAAACGTTCGGGCATTAGCGTGGCGCGTGACCATCTCGCATTCGGAGAGACTGAGACCGCGTTCGCAGGCAGCACCGGCGACCTTGAAGATGAAAAAGTTTCCCGCAACGCCGCGCCTGCCTTCACGATCCTCGATCGAGGACGATGCAATATCGTCGGTCGTCAGAACCGTTCGCACCTCGATGCCTTCGCCTTGCGCCATCTCGGCAGCCATCTCGAAGTTCATCACGTCACCGGCATAGTTGCCGTAGACGAACAGTACGCCTTCACCGCCATCGGCGGCGCGTGCGCAGTCGAGGATAGGTCCAGGCGGAGGAGACGAGAAAACGTTGCCTATGGCGACGGCGTCGGCGAGTCCCTGGCCGACATAGCCGAAAAAGCAGGGCTCGTGACCGCAGCCGCCGCCGATCACCAGTCCGACCTTCCCGCGACGCGGGCCGTTTCTGGCGATCAGAGAGCGCTGGGAACCACCGATCGGCATGACGTGAGAGGCGTGCGCCGCGACGAGACCCTCGAGCATTTCCTCGACAACCTCGTCCGCATCGTTAAGGAATTTCTTGACATGGCTTCGCATTCCCATTGCTTGCGAGGTGTCATCCTGCGACCGCGTCCGCACTTGCCTCGCGGTGACCGGTCGCACACCTTCTGCACTCAGGATTGCCGCTCCCGTCGCTGCGTCGGTGATCAATACGGTGACGTAGCCGCCCCGCAACGCGGCCAGTATTGCAGGGACCTTGTCATATCCGCCCGCCACGGCAATGCGAACATCGATGGCCTTGAGTGTATCGAGATCGATCCCGATCGTCCGCTCATCGAGCGGCCCGTTGACTGGCATACCCTGGCCGTCGAGAAAGCGTCCCGCCACAACACCGACCGCGCTCTTGGAGAGGTATTCCTGGATCGAAACCGATTCGAAGAATCCACTTGTATGGATCGTGGAGTTCGGCCGCAGCGAGGAAATGCCAAAGATGATTTTGTTCGCCGCCTGCAGAACCTGAAACTGATCCGCGATCAGCGGCTCCTGCATTATAATGCTGTAGGTTTCCCGGCTCTTGACCAGAGCCGGCGCGGTGATGTTGACGAGACGTCCGTTGATCGCGGTCGCCATCGCTGCTGCGCAAAGCTCCGGCGTATATGCAAAGTTCGCCCTCGTCCCGCCCGTCGCCTGAACAACGGTTACATCCTGCACATTGGAAACCGTCTGTTCCGCGATCGCCAGTACGGTGCGTCCCCATGCAACGGCAATCGTGTCGCCGGACTTCACAATCCTGGAAAGCGCCTGTCCGCCTGCAGCGCCGAGCCGGTCGATCAGCGAGCGGGCACCATCGTCGCTCGGAACCACGAGGCAGTCGCCAAGACCGAAATGCCGCTTCAATTCCTGCGCCAGATGCAGCGAACTCAGCCGCGCTGGCTCCAGCGATATATTGACGATGCCACGGCTGCGTGCGTCGGCCAGATAGGTGTTCACCGTCGCGCGCGAGATTCCCATGATATCGGCGACCTCGCCCTGCGTGCGGCCGTCTTCATAGTAGAGCCAGCACGCCCAGACATAGGGGTCGTCGCCAAACCGCAACGGCATAGGAGAAGGGGTATCGGCCATATCGACCTGGTTGTCCGATGCCTTCCTCGCAAGCAATTTTTTACTGGCCATGACGCCTCTGCCCATTCTGTATCGGTGTGCAAAATGGAGCGAACAGAGGAGCATTGCAATCGCGTCTTTCAGGCAGAAGGCGCTGACGACGCCGTGTCGCTCGACGAAGACCACTGCGCGTTCGAGGACGGCAATCGCGCCTGCCTTCTTCTCGTCGGGCAGGATTTCGGCATAGGCGAGCCGCTTCCCAGCCGAGGCCCCTGCCGCAGGCCCTGCGATTGCTCTGGTCGCGCCGGTCGCCGATGATGCGATGGCCGACGCCGTCCAGCCTATCGAGCTTCTTGCTGTCGATGTGGTTTTCCCGCTCGTAGCGGATGACCGGCGCAACCGGGTCGAGAGCCTTCAGCCGGCCCGAAGACGTTCGATCATCAGCATTCGACTGTGATGGGTGGTTTCGGCATTCTCATGCAAGTCCATCCGGGCCTCCTGGAGAAAGAGGTGTCGTGTCGCAACAACAACCTCCCATCCAAGCCCCGGACGGACAACCACTATAGCAACGACCACTTGAGGAACTAAATCACAGAAACCGCGTTGGCCTTCCCGCCCAAGCAAGGAGGATGCTATGGGAGAGATACTATCCGTCGACCTCGGGACGCAGTGGTCCGTGCCTGTCTGTATAGACACCCCGGCCCGTCTGCTCACAGTCGTAAAGTCGCCAAAGGATGCCCTAAGGATTATGACACATACGTGGATGCCTGAGGCCCGAGGAGAGAAATACTTCTCGGCCAAGCGCGCTTGCATTGCCGCAATGTGCGGAACTGGAAGCTCTGAGAGTGCCCGTTACAAATTTATTGCGGCTTGTCGGGAGGCGAAGATCCGCTTCCGCGAAATCCCTGCTGATGGCTGATGTCATTGGGACCCTTCGTTGACGGCAAGCCACTGAAACGCCGACACGGTATGATCCCCTCGCACTCCCCTCGCTGGCGGCAGGGAGATATGCCGCCTGGCCCTCATCCATCCACGACATTGCATCGATTCTTGTCCCCATGCGTTGAGCTCTCAGTGGTCAACGGAGGCAAGAATGGCACGAAGACATGGTGGTCCGAGCAGCAAAGCAATTTTCACATTGTTCGGCTTGGTCTTTCTGGCTGGCGCAGTCGTATTGAGCCGACAGGAAAGGGAGCAGCTGTCCACCATTGACAGGGAGGAGGAGCATGCTCAGGTGGCAGACGGTCGCGGCCGGCTGGCGCAGACCCCTACAGATATTCCCCCTCGAGGCCTACGCGACGTCTTCTGGAGAGTGGTTGAATCGGTGTCGAATGACCGGGTTACAATGGTGGCAGCGGGCGTGACCTTCTACCTCCTGCTCGCACTCTTTCCTGCGCTCACGGCAATCGTTTCGCTTTATGGATTGCTGGCAGATCCGACAGAGATGACCGGACATGTCCGAGATATGGCCAGCGTCTTGCCCGCGGATGCATTCGCGGTCTTCTCCGATCAGCTGCGGTCGCTCGTTGAAAGCCGCGAGAGTGCGTTGGGCGCAGCATTCATCATCGGACTGCTTGTTGCGTTGTGGAGCGCGCACAATGGCACCCTGGCCATGTTCGATGCGATGAATGTCGCTTACGGCGAAGTCGAGAAGCGCAGCCTGCTCTGGCTTAACCTCATTGCACTGTCGTTCACACTTGGCGCTCTGTTGGCCGCGGTTGCCGTCATAGGAGCAGTTGCCGTTATGCCAGTCGTGATGGCGCACATCTGGCTTGATCCCCTGAAGGAAGACCTCGCGCTTCTGGCGCGATGGCCGTTGCTCTTATTGCTGGTTTTCATGGCACTGACAGCAATCTATCGATTCGGCCCCAGCCGGGAGCCAGCCAAACTACGGTGGCTCACCTGGGGCGCGGCTGGGTCCACGTGCGCTTGGATGCTGATGACGCTGGGATTCTCCTGGTACCTTAACAACGTCGCAGACTACAATGCCACCTACGGTGCGCTTGGCGGGCTCATCGGCTTCCTGATTTGGACGTGGCTTTCTGTCGCTATCGTCCTCGTCGGCGCGGAATTGAACGCAGAACTCGAGCATCAGACCATCTGCGATTCGACGACCGGAAAACCCCGGCCGCTCGGTGCTAGGGGAGCGTATGTTGCAGACCATGTGGGAAAGGGGGAGGACTAGCCAACGACGCGGCATCGGCCGGGTAATCGCGGAGCGTTTCGCGGCGGAGGGCGCGACTGTCGCTATCACCTACAATGCGAGCAGCGGGGGCGCTGAGGAAGCGGTGGCAGCTCAGCATTCGCTGAACTACCGCTCGCTATCGTTGGCCAACAAGAGTTCGGTATGCGTCGTTTGCCACAGCCCCAGATAGTCGCCGCCCACATGCCGGGCTTGTGTCGTCGGCTCCTCGCTGGCGGCACAGACGCCGAGCTGCGGATAGGCGATCCTGCCGCTCTCGACCGAAATGCCCGTCGCACCGAAGTGAAACGAGAACTGACGATAGGCCACCGCCGATTCCATGGAGCTGTACTTTTCGCTGGAAGGCGACACCCTCTGTCGTTTCGTCAATGCTGCATTGCTCCTCCCGCGCATCCCTAAACTGTCTTTGCGGAACTCCCAATCTGATTAGTGCTTGGTGTGGTCAATATTAGTCAGACGCAATTTGTCGGCAAGGTTGACCAACCGATGCGCTTGGCATAGCTTTTCGCCATTGACCAGGGGGGTCCCGACAAGGGGCTGAGATACTGCTGGCTCTCGCAGCGCAGTGACCCGTTGAACCTGATCCAGTTCATACTGGCGTAGGGACGGTGCAAGCGCTGTGACAGGAATCCGTAAGCCCGGATTCCGCGTCTGGTGTCTTTCCATCATTCCGGCTCTGGGACTGGGTCTCCAAACTGAACTTGGAGCCTCACGATGAATATTGCCACCCAGAAACTCACCCCAATCGTCACGACGGGCGCCCTGCCCGCCTCGCTCAAGATCCACATTGCCGGTAACCAGTATCCCGACATTCGCGTACCGATGCGCGAGATTTCCCTGCACCCGACGTCGGGTGAACCGCCCGTCATTGTCTACGACGCCTCGGGCCCATATACGGACCCTAACTACGTGGTCGCCATCGATACTGGGCTGCCGCGGCTGCGCGAAAGCTGGATTATCGCCCGCCATGACACCGAAGTCTATGAGGGCCGCCACATCCGCCCGGAGGATAACGACTTCGCCAACGGAGAACGGCTGACGCCGGAATTTCCGGTGCGCAACCAGCCGCGTCGCGCGAAGGATGGTAAGGCCGTGACGCAGCTCGCCTATGCCCGCGCCGGCATCGTCACCCCGGAAATGGAATTCATCGCTGTTCGGGAAAATCTCGGTCGCAAGGCCGCCAAAGAGACGCTTGCCGGTGACGGCGAAAGCTTTGGCGCGCACATCCCCAATTTCGTGACGCCGGAGTTCGTGCGCGGTGAGGTCGCGAGCGGTCGTGCCGTTATCCCTGCGAACATGAACCATCCGGAAGCCGAGCCGATGATCATCGGCCGGAATTTCCTCGTAAAGATCAACGCCAACATCGGCAACTCCGCCGTCACCTCCTCCATGGCCGAGGAGGTGGAAAAGATGGTCTGGGCGATCCGCTGGGGTGCGGACACCGTCATGGATTTGTCGACCGGCCGCAACATCCACAATATCCGTGAATGGATCATCCGCAATTCGCCTGTTCCGATCGGCACCGTGCCACTCTACCAGGCGCTGGAGAAGGTGAATGGCATCGCCGAAGACCTGACCTGGGAAGTCTATCGCGACACGCTGATCGAGCAGGCGGAGCAGGGTGTCGACTATTTCACCATCCATGCCGGCGTGCGGCTCCACTATATCCCTCTCACCGTCAACCGCGTCACCGGCATCGTCTCGCGCGGCGGTTCGATCATGGCCAAGTGGTGCTTGCACCACCACCGCGAAAGCTTCCTCTACGAGCATTTCGAGGAGATCTGCGACATTTGCCGCGCCTATGACGTCTCCTTCTCGCTCGGCGACGGTCTGCGCCCGGGCTCGATCGCCGATGCCAACGACGCCGCGCAGTTCGCCGAACTGGAAACGCTCGGCGAGTTGACGCAGATCGCCTGGGCGAAGGACTGCCAGGTGATGATCGAGGGCCCCGGCCATGTGCCGATGCACAAGATCAAAGAGAACATGGACAAGCAGCTTGCGACTTGCGGCGAGGCCCCGTTCTACACGCTAGGCCCGCTGACGACGGACATCGCCCCAGGCTACGACCACATCACGTCGGGCATCGGCGCGGCCATGATCGGCTGGTTTGGCACGGCCATGCTCTGTTACGTCACGCCGAAGGAACATCTCGGCCTGCCGGACCGCAACGACGTGAAGGTGGGCGTCATTACCTACAAGATCGCGGCGCACGCCGCCGACCTTGCCAAGGGCCACCCGGCAGCGAAGATCCGCGACGACGCGCTCTCGCGCGCGCGCTTCGAATTCCGCTGGGAAGACCAGTTCAATCTCTCGCTCGATCCGGAGACCGCCCGTTCCTTCCACGACGAGACGCTGCCGAAGGAGGCGCACAAGGTCGCGCATTTCTGCTCCATGTGCGGGCCGAAATTCTGTTCCATGCGGATCTCGCACGATATCCGAGCCGAGGCGCAGAAGGAGGGATTGGAAGCCATGGCAGCAAAATACCGCGAAGGCGGCGACCTCTACATGCCGCTCGCAGATACACCGGCGGGAGAATGACAATGCGCACCCTCGTCAAGGGAGCCGGCATCGCCGGCCCCACCATCGCCTGGCAGCTCTATCGCCACAATTTCGACGTGATCATGCAGGCTGGCGGCGCCTTATGCCGCACCGAATTTGCAACCCCATCGGCGGATGGTTTCGTAAGATACGACAATGCTGCGCTCCAGTAGCATTTCCTCCACCAGACGAAGGCTCAGCGGGAATCGGAAACACAGCCACACCGCATGGGCAATGATCTGTAGTGAAAAACGGCGGTGCTTGTAGCTGATCGTCGACGAACTCATCTGCGTCCGGTTAGTCGTCAACCACTAAGCGACCGGCAACGTGACAACGCCGGTAGCGGTGGTCCATGACCTTGCCGATGGGGAAGTGGTTCCAAAATTCACATTGATCCAGTAGCGAAAAACCCCGGAAAATGCACCCTATATAGATTCATCCTTGGCGGTGGGGCATCTTCTTCCGATGATGACCTTTTTCTAGGTAGCTTCAGTGAATTCCCGATAAAGCTCGATTGTGGGCAGATGTGCATCGATCGTCTCGCGCACCTTCGCGGCCATTGGCAGGTTGTTTTTCTCGTTTTTCCACACATCCATAAACTGTCCGACCGTCTCGCGTGCTGTGTCGAGGACCAGCTTTTCAGACAGCGCCGACTTGGCGGCCAAATGTGCAAGCTCGTCCTTCGATAGCTCCGCCATTCTTTTCGTGCGTGAAAAGTTAAGCGCGGCCGTATCCTCTCCCTCGATATAGGGGATGGTCGATAGCAGATCGTAAGCCGGCGAGAGCGCAGGAGTACGGCGATCGGGGTAGATCAGCGACCAGTTCTTCAGATGCATGTCGCCATTGCCGATCAGTGTGCTGAAGACCAAGCGGCGGACGAATTCCGCCACGTCGGCCGTGCTCGTCTCGATGCCGAGGACGCGGGCGATCATCCGGTAATTGCCCTTGCTGTACTTGTCATCCGGCTTCACACCGAACACCTGCGCAAAATCCTCGATATGCAACAGACCCTCCGGCGTACGGTCGAAACGCCTAATGGCGAGAGCCTGCCCGTGCAGTTCGCCCAACCCCTGTGGCAGGCCGCTCACCGCATTCACCTCGACCAGCTGGATCTCCGGTACGTCCATGCCCATCATACCGGCGATGGTCATCATGGAAAATTCGTTCTCCGGCACGCCGCTGTACTGCTGGGAGGGCAGCTTCACAATCCATGATCCACCTGTACCCTCGGCCGGAATAGTCAGGCCGCCTCCCTTCGTGGTGTTCTTGAAGGCCGAGAATTTCAGCTGCACACCCGCCAACGAAAAGCGCAATGCATTCGGTCGCGCTGCGACAGAAGCCTGCTCGTCATGGGGCGGCAGGTCATCACCCTCGGTGGGATGGACCGTCACTGCACCGGGCAGATCGCGACCGAGCATCCAGAGCAGGAAGAATTCCCGCGTCTGTTTTACGCCAGCACGCTCAGCGAGGTATTTTCGCAGCGGCCCCTCCGGCAACAGGTTCGAGAAGAAGGGTGGGACCACTATATTATATGGCCGAAACTTCGTAATCAGGGCGCCAAACGGGTCCTTGAAGGACAAGCTGAGTGTCGGCCGCTTTTCGTTTTCGATATAGTCCTCGTTGAATGCGAAGATGCTTCGCCCGTCCTGCAGGTTCGTCAGAGTCGCGACCTGTTCTCCGTTTAGCCTGACATCGAGCACCGTGACCTTAGGCATCATCGTCCTCCTCATCCAGCGCGTAAGCCGAGCGCGGGATTGCGTTATCACGGTCGCGATGGACCGCGGCGTTGCGCAGTTGTCTTATCTCGCGAGCGATCGCACCCATTTCCTGACGTGACATCTTGTCGGTCTGAGAATTTTCAAGGTGGTTGGCTGCCCGCCTGAGGATGTCCAGCTCGTCGGGGGTCAGTGGCAGATGGCGTAGGAGACCCAGGCTATCCTTGAACGCGTTCGCGTCGGCACTCGTCCCGACCCCATACCCGTACTGCGCTGACCATCGCTCGAGACGCCTGACCAGTTTGCGTTGGTCAGATGTAAGGACGTCATTCGACACCGAGCTACTATCGAGGATGTTTCGGATCGCCGGCATCAGCTTTTTCGGCGCAAGGATGATCTCGAGGTCGAGCGCCCGCGCCACATCCACCAGACTGCCGAGCCCAGGCTCCATTGTACCCCGCTCGATCTGGGAAATATGGCTCTGCGTCAGTCCTGAACGAGCGCTTAGCTCACGCTGGCTTATTTTCTGTCCTTCCCGGGCAGCGCGTAACTGCTGTGTTATATGCTCTGTTTTATATGCCACGATCATAATCCTATATCGCATAAAAGGATATATGCAGGATAATATATAGCTAATTTGTTATGTCAGCGCAACATTGATATACAAACCTGTATCGCTTACTTTGCATATACATAATAATATATCACTCAAGCAATGGTGACGGTAGCGTCGCCTTAAGCTGGGAGAGGGCACGCTCTTGCATCGAGCCAGCCTTCACGCGTTGATTAACATCGTGATCTGCCGCCATGTTTTGATGGCGTGGGAGCGAAGCTTTCGATGATCTGCGGCGGTGAGATGTTTGCGGTGAAGAAGGAAGAGATGGACGATCTGGCCATGGGTCGAGACGAAACGCTGGCATTGCCTTTCTGACTTGAAGCGCATCATATGCCGTTCCCGTCGTCTTACGGAAGGGGCGAATTCTCGGCTCGGTTGTTGATGCCTTTGTGCGAACGATGCTCGACACCCGGCATCAATTCGGCCTTCGCGGAAGAGTAAGACCGCAGCTTGTCGGTGACCATCACCCATGGGGGTGGTACCCTGACCCTTGAGCAGCTTGCGCATCGGCCGCAGGGCTGCACGCTTGTTTCTCCGACTTTGCCGTACGGCATCGAAGACGTCGCCGTGGACATCGGCGGCGTGCCGCAACCAGTATTTGTTTCCTTTGATCGTCACCACCATCTCATCAAGCTGCCACTTGTCAGTGAAGTGACCGCGTGAACGTCGCCGAAGCTGGTCAGCGAATTTGAGACCGAACTTCGCCGACCATTCAGAGACGGTCTGGATCGAAACGTCGATGCCGCGTTCGGCAAGCAGGTCTTCAACATCGCAAAAGTTGGGCGGAAACCGGTAACAAAGCCACACCGCATGGGCGATGATCTCGGCGGGAAAGCGGTGGCGTTTATAGCGAGTGGGCGAGATTTCGGTCATTGCCACCCGACACTACCCTCCGTAGCGTCTCTCGCTCGCCTGTATCGAGCCACCAATTTGAAGGCCCTTGACGGGCGGGCCGATTTCTTCGAGCTTAGCGGTGGCTTTGCTCTTCTTGCTTCGCGAAGAGCTGTCTATGCCAAATCGGTGCTGACGAGCTGCTCACTGCGCTGAAGGGCGGTCCGCTCGACGTGCGCTTCATGCCTTCGCACGAGGCGCAGGCGGCGTTCCCGCAGTCGCTCGAGGCGATGCAGGAATACGACGCCATCGTCTTGTCCGATATCGGTGCCAACACGCTGCTTCTCCATCCCGACACCTGGATCAAGTCGAAGCCGACGCCGAACCGTCTCCGCCTGCTGCGCGACTATGTGCGCGAAGGCGGGGCACTGCTCATGTATGGCGGCTACTACAGCTTCCAGGGCATCAACGGTGGCGCGCGCTACCACAAGACACCGATCGAAGACGTGCTGCCGGTTTCGTGCCTGCCGGTAGATGACCGCGTCGAGGTGCCGGAAAGCTTCCTCCCAGTCGTTGCGGGACCGTCCGACCATCCGATCCTTGCCGGTCTCGGCAAGGAATGGCCGATGCTGCTCGGCTTCAACGAGGTCGTGCTCAAGGACGGTGCGGATGTGCTTGCCACCGTTTCCACCGACTACGGCTCGCTGCCGCTGCTCGTATCAGGCACTTACGGCAAGGGCCGTACGGTCGTCTGGACATCGGATGTCGGGCCGCACTGGCTACCCCCGGAATTCATCGCCTGGAACGGCTACAAGAGGCTCTTCGAGCAGCAGGTCCTCTGGGCGATCGGCCGCGACTAACCCTCACTCCAACCGGCAGGTGCTTCGTGACCAAACGCGTGAAGGAAGCCGCTCTCAAGGTGGCCAGCATCCAGATGGAACCGGTCTTCGGAAAGACGGCCGAAAACGTCGCCCGATCCGTCGCACTTCTCGAGGAGGCGGCTGGGAAGGGAGCGAAGCTCGCGGTCCTGCCGGAACTCTGCAACACCGGTTATGTCTTCGAAAGCCGCGAGGAACTGCGTGCGCTCGCCGAGGAGATACCGGTAGGTCCGTCCACAGTGGCATGGATCGAGGCGGCACGCCGCCTCGACATGCATATCGTCGCCGGCATAACCGAGCGCGACGGCGAGGTCTTCTACAACTCGGCCGTCATCGTCGGCCCGTCGGGCTATGTCGGGTGCTACCGCAAGGTTCATCTCTGGGGCGAGGAAGCTCTTTATTTCACGCCCGGCGATCTGGGCTTCCTTGTCTTCGATACACCGGTGGGAAAGATTGGCCGTCAGATCTGCTACGACTGCTGGTTCCCGGAAAGCTTCCGCCTGGCGGCACTGCAAGGCGCCGAGTTGATGTGCGTGCCGACCAACTGGGTGCCGATCCCCGGTCAGGATCCCAAACGCGAGGCGATGGCCAACATCCTCGTCATGGCCGCCGCACACAGCAATTCGCTCTTCATCGTCGCTGCCGACCGTGTCGGCGTCGAGCGAGACCAGTCCTTTATCGGCCAGAGCTTGATCGTCAGCCATACGGGCTGGCCGGCTGCTGGCCCCGCGAGCTATGACACAGAAGAAGTTCTCGTCGCCGAGGTAAACCTCGCCGACGCCCGCCGTAAGCGTAACTGGAACGAGTTTAACCAGGTTCTCAGAGACAGGCGGATAGACGTTTACGAACGGATGCTGGGTACTGGCTACAAGCCGGGCTGGTACTAGCGCTCATGGATAAAGGGTATCCATTTGACTGGGTTTGTGCCCTTGGGGCATCTGTGATTGCCCCTTAGAATGCAAGCAAATTTTGATTTCATGGGGTGTAGTGGAGGGTGATGTCAGGTTAACCGGCGATGAAGCTGTTGGCTGATATTCGGTGGCCAGAAATTCGCCCCTTCAATGACCCGTGCACGAGCGCCCGATTGCGCGGATGCGATGAATGTGGGTGGCAAGGGATGCCGCGCTCGAGCAACATTTCCTCCACCAGCCGCAAACTCAATGGGAACCGGAAACAAAGCCACACGGCGTGGGCAATGATCTGCAGTGGAAAACGGTGCGTCTTGTAGCTGATGGCCGACAACTTCATGGCGCCGGAGGCGGTACGTCCTGGCAGCGCCGAAGCGGATGACACGTGGCGGCCAGCCGCCCAGCAGCGGATCGTTTCATAGGAAACGATGATGCCACGCTCCAGCAGCATCTCTTCCACCAGACGCAGGCTCAGCTGAAATCGAAACTAGAGCCAGACCGCATGGGCGATCACAGCGGGTGGGAAACGATGACGCTTAGAACTGACAGTGGCCCGGCTCAGGACCGCCAACTACCAGTCGACAATTCATCGCCGGTTAACCTGAAATCACCCCTGATGGAGATCTGCCACCGGCGGAACGCGACGCCACGCAAATGCCTCGGCCACAAGACGCCGGCCGAGGTCTTTCGCCAGAAGCTGCTCGCGCAGATGCGGTCGGGAGGATAGCATCACCAAGCCCGCAAGTCTCGGCTTGAGCTCGCAAGCCGCGAACGGCTCTTTTTGTCGATTGCCGGTTAAAAGCTCCGGAGCATCCCGCCGTCGACGCGCAGGCTCGTGCCGGTTATGTAGCTCGCAGGACCCGAGCACAGGAAGGTCGCGGCGGCGGCGAATTCCTCCGGGGTGCCGTACCGACCGACCGGGATTGTTGCGCGCGAGGCGGCGGCCACTTCGTCCGAGGTCTTGCCAGTGCGCTTGGCCGCGGCGGCGTCGAGCTGGTCGACACGATCCGTGTGGATGCGGCCGGGGATGAGGCCGTTCACGGTGACGCCGTCGGCGGCGACTTCGCTGGCGAGCGTCTTCGCCCAGCCAACGAGAGAGAGGCGAAGCGTGTTTGAGAGGCCGAGATTGGGGATCGGCTGGACGACGCCGGACGACAGCAGGACGAGGATGCGGCCGAATTTCTGCTCGCGCATATGCGGCAGGAGCGCCGTCGCAATGCGGATCGGGGCTTCCACCATGGCGCGAAACTGCAGGGCAAGCGTGTCCGCATCAACGGTCGCCATGGCGCCAGGCGGCGGGCCGCCGCCGTTGAGGATGAGAATGTCCGGCGGCGCGCCCGCCTTGAGTGTGGTGATCGGGCCCTCAACGGCAGAGGTGTCGGCTAGATCGGCGACGAGCGTCGAGATCTGACCTTTTGCTGAGGCGGCGATCGCCGACCGCACCGGCTCCAGTTTTTCGGCCGACCGCCCCCCGAGGATGACATTCGCGCCTTCAGTCGCGAGGTTTTCGGCGATGGCGCGGCCGAGGCCGCCCGTGGCACCGAGCACGAACGCGGTGCGGTTTTCGAGTTGAAGATTCATGTCAGCCTCCTGTCAGGCCCGCTTGGCGCGGGCGTCTTTCATGGTCGCGGCCACGAAGGCCTTGATGAGGGGATGGGGTGCGCCCTGGCGGGAGCCAAGTTCTGGATGGCCCTGCATGCCCATGTAGAAGCCCTCATCGGCCTCGATCGCATCGGCGATGTCTTGCCCCGGCAGGCCGCCAAGGGCGACGATGCGAACGCCGACGGTCGCAAGCCCTTCGTGCAGCGCGGGCGCGAGACGGAAGCGATGGTTGCAGGCAATGTCGGTTTCGGGGCCAAGCAGACCGGCGAGGCGGCTGCCTTTCGCCGTCGTCGCCGTCTTCAGGCCCAGACGGTGTTCGCCGGTTTCGATGCGCACAAAACTGTGGCGGGCCGCGGTCGGGGCGGCTTCTGCCATGTCGGTGTCGGTCCAGCCGGGTAGCGCACGAGCTGCCGCTGTCGACATGCTTTGCATGCCGAGGCAGAGCCCGACGATCGGCCGTCCAACCAAACGCGCGGCTTGCGCAAGGGCGACCTGGCCTGCGACGGCGGACATTTCGGAGCCGCCGGGAAGAAGTACGCCGTCGATGCCTTCGAGTGGGTCCTTTGGCAGATGGCGAGGGTCGAGATAGCGGATTTCGCTGCCGGGCGCTGCAACTTCGATCGCATCGACGAGGGCTGCGAGCGGTGCCGGGCAGGTATCGAGAAACTGGCGCTCGGGGCCGGCGATCGCGAAGACGAGGCCGGACGGAGATGCAGGGTCCGGCGCTTTCGGGAGGACGCGGCCATGACGATCGCGCCAGCCGATCACCCTACCTGTCCCGTCGACGAACCGATCGTTTGCCAACGTGACGACGATCTCTTCAGCGCCGGATGCGATCAGCGCTGCGATGGCGTTCGGATCGGCGAGGAAGGCGGAATGGAACGGCACCACGGCCGGGCCGCTGCCGTCATAGTCCGAAAGCTGGCGCGCCTGCCGGCCGGTCAAGCGATCGACCCAGATGAGGCCGCTCGGGATGAGCGCGCCTTCGTCAGCCACATGCTGGACGGCGTCCGGGTAACGATCGAGATTGAAGGTTGCCGCCGGCGAGAAGACTTCTGCCCCCCGCTCGGCGGCGATGAGCGCGGCAGCAGCGCCAAATAGCGCCGGATGCTCGATTTCATGGCGGACGACGACGATGTTGGCCATGGATACTCTCGCAGGGAAAACGGCGGATAGATGCATTACTGATAAGAAACTGTACAATCAGTATGCGGCTTTAATCCAACAATTATATCGCTTTTTGGCAAAAAATCGCAAGTCATATATTGTATTTTTTGCGCCACTATAGACAATGCAGGCCATCACATTGGAGAGACCATCATGAATGCGAGACTATCGCCCCGGATGTCCGCTGTCGGGGCATCGCCGACAGCGGAAATTTCGAACAAGCTTCGGGCCCTTGCCGCCGGCGGAGCCGATGTCATCAATCTCGGTGAAGGCGAACTCGACTTCGCAACGCCTGCCCATGTCTGCGATGCCGGCATTGCGGCGATCCGCGCGGGCGACACGAAATACACCGCCGTCTCCGGCACGGCCGCGCTGAAGGCCGCAATTGCGCGGAAGTTCGATCGCGAAAACGGGCTCACCTACAAGCCCTCCGAAATCATTGCCGGCACGGGCGCAAAGCAGCTCATCTTCAACGCTTTTCTGGCGACCCTCGACAAGGGTGACGAGGTCATCGTGCCTGCCCCCTACTGGGTCAGCTATCCGGACATGATCCGCCTTGCCGGTGCCACGCCGGTAATCGTTCCCTGTCGGGCCGAGGACGGCTGGAAGCTGACGCCGCCCGCACTCGGGGCGGCGCTGACGCCGAAAACCCGCTGGATGATCCTCAACTCGCCTAACAACCCGACCGGCGCCGTCTACAGCCGCGCCGAACTCGCAGCCCTCGGTGCCGAACTCGCCCATCATGACGCCCTCGTCATGGCGGACGACATCTACGAGCATATCGTCCACGACGGCAGCTTCGCAGCCCCCGCTGCAGCCATGCCGACGCTGTTCGATCGTGTTCTGACGATCAACGGCGTCTCCAAGGGCTATTCCATGACCGGCTGGCGGCTCGGCTATGCGGGCGGTCCGGAATGGCTGATCCGGGCGATGGACGTGCTGCAGTCGCAGAGCACGTCGAACCCCTCGACCATTGCGCAGGCGGCAACGATCGCTGCACTCGACGGCGACATGTCGTTCCTCGACGGCTGGAAGGAAAAGCTCCTTGCCCGCCGCCAGCAGGTGATCGATGCCGTCGAGGCGGCGCCCGGCCTGACCGCACTTGCAACGCCCGGCGCCTTCTACGTCTTCGCGGATTGCACCGGTCTTTTCGGGAAGAATACGCCGGAGGGAAAGGTGCTCGAGACGGATCTCGACGTCGCGAGCTATATCCTCGAGGCCTCCCATGTCGGCATGGTGCACGGCACCGCCTTCGGCATGCCGGGTCATCTGCGCATCGCCTATGCCATTGACGATGCGCGGCTGGCGACGGCCCTTACGCGCATCACGGATGCGCTGGCCCGCCTCGTCTGACATCCTCGCCTCTTTTTCACGGCAAAGAAAAACCCCCGCCGCAGGATCCGCGGCGGGGGTTTTCGTTTGGCCGCCAATCAGGCGGCGAGCTTGAGGCCGGCGCGCTGGTCCGAGGCGAGCTTTTCCATGACGGCGCGCAGCTTCGGCAGCACGACTTCCGAAACGTCGCGAAGCGGCAGGCGCACGGAGCCGCCGTCGAAGCCGCGCATGTTCATGGCGGCCTTCACCACCTGCGGCTGTCCATAGGCACGGGCAATCGCGCGGTAGTCGTACCAGAGCGCATGCAGCTCGCGCGCGGTCTTCGCATCGCCCGCCTCGACGGCGCGGTAGGTCGCGAGGATGAGTTCCGGCAATGCACCGCTGTTCGTCGTCGAGAACCCGTCGAAGCCGGCCATGATTGGGCCGAGGAAGGCGAGGTCGGAGGCGCAGAAGGTCGCGACGCGGCCGCGCATGTCGTTAGCAATCTTGTCGATCGCGGTCGGGTTGAGATCGCCCTGCTTGAGGCCGACCATGCCGTCGAGATCGGCGAGCCTGTTGATGAGCGCGGGCGAGAGCGTGATGCCGATGCCGGGCGCATTGTAGATGAGGATGCCGGTCTTGGAGAGCGGCGCCACGTCGCGGAAGAACTCGACGATCTGGTCGTCGGTGATTTCCGAGACGTAGGGCGCAGTCACCATCGGCACGCCGCCGAGATCGCCGGCAAGCTTGGTGAGTTCGATGACATCGCGCGGGTCGGAGCCGGCCGAGCAGAGCATCGCAGGAATGCGGTCGCCCAGGACATCCATGACGACGTGGAAGATCTCGGCGCGTTCGGCGACTGTCATGGTCGGGAATTCGCCATAGGTTCCGCCGATGAGGACGCCGTCATAGCCAAGCGACGCGACACGCTCGACATTGCGGGCAAGCCCCTTCTTGTCGATGGCGCCGTCCTTGGAAAACGGCGTCATGGTGATGTTGAAGATACCCTTCAGGCGCGCGCGCGCCTCTTCCCGATCCTTCATGGGAAAACTCCTTCTCTCAAAATCTGTTAGGCGACGCGCGTCAGGTCGCGCGACACGGTGCCAAGCTGGCGCCAACCAGTTTCGGTGACGACGATGGTTTCGGACACACCGACGGTGAAGCGGCCGTAGATGCGCAGCGCCGGAGGCAAGTGGAACGTCATGCCGGGCTGAAGCTCCGTTTTGACGCCCGTGTTGAGCGACAGGATCGCGCCCTCGCCCCAGTCGGGCGCGAACGAGATGCCGACCGAGTAACCGAGGCGCTTCTTGAAATTGTCCGTATAGCCGGCTGCATCGATGACTTTCTGGCAGGCGATGTGTGGCACTTCGCAAGCAATGCCCGGCTTCACTTCGTCGAGCGCTGCCGAGAGCGCATCCTGGCAAACCTTCATCATGTCTTCCGCTTCCTGCGGCACGGGTCCTACCCAGGCGGAGCGCATGAGGGCTGCGTGATAGCGATCGTGAACGCCTGCCATTTCGAGGAAAGCGGGATCGTTTGCCGTCAGCGCCGTGCGGCGCCAAGTGCCGTGCGGCACGCCAGTGCGTCGGCCGGTCGAGACCAGCGGCTCCATGCCCATATATTCGGAGCCGGCGCGGATCGCGGCTTCCATCATGGCGGCGACAAGGTTGTTGTCGGTCGCGCCCGCTTTGACGGCGGCAAGGCCTGCTGTCATGCCTGCATCCACGTAGGAGGCCGCCTTTTCGAGCTTCGCCACTTCCAGCGGGGACTTTACGGCGCGAAGCGCTTCGACGATGCCGGCCCCGTCATGGACGGTGCCGAGCGCCGACTGAAGCGTCTCATAGACGGCGATCGGCAAGAACCAGCCGCGCTTGTCGATCGCCACGCGCTTGCCCTTGAGCCCCTTGCGCTCGATCACCTTCATCAGGAAGTTGATCGGGTCTTCGCTGTCCTGGTAGACCTCGGCGTCCGAGATGAAGGTATTGGCGGTGAAGTTGAAATATTCGAGCTGGCGGATCACGAAGACGGGATCACTTTCTGCCGGCAAGACGAGCGCCTGGAACGTGTAGTAACCCGGCGTCTGCTGGCCGGTCAGATAGAAGATGTTTTCCGGGCCAGTGATGACCAGCGCATCGAGACCGGCGCGGGCGAGGCCGACGCGGGCGAGAGCCTGGCGCTTTTCATATTCCTCTTTCGGGAAGGCCGATTCCTGTCCCAGCACGACACCTGCGGTATCCATTTCATTCTCCCAGGGAAAGGGGCGCGGAAGGCGCCCTGAAATTGAGGCCAAGGCCAGGGCCGGCCGCCACAGACACCTGTCCGTCGGCATAGGTCAGGCCCTCGGCCGGATCGTTGACGAGCCCGTCCGCACCGTAGAGTTCGGCATGTAGCGGACGGGTGGCGACCGCGAGATGAAGGGCGGCCGCGGTCGCGACTGTGCCCTCGTTCATCTGGCCGATCATGAAGGGGATGCCGGCTTTGGCGAGCTTGTCCGCGGCGGCCAGCGCCGGCGTGAGGCCGCCGAGCTTGATGAGCTTCAGATGGCCTTGCAGGTTGGACTGAGGGCCGCGGGTGGCGAGTGCGTCCACGTCGTCGAGCGATGCGAGACTCTCGTCCAGCATCAGCGGCATCGGCGCATTGCCGGCGAGCGTCGCCATCGCGTCGAAATCACCAGCCGCGATCGGCTGCTCGACATAGGCGAGATTGTAAGCCGCGAGCGCAGCAAGCCGCGCGGGGGCCTCGTCTGCGCTCCAGGCGCCATTCGCATCCGCGGCGAGCGTCACGTCAGAACCATGGGCGGCGCGGATGCGCCCGGCGCGGGCACAGTCAGCAGCGATATCCTGGCCGACGCGCAGTTTCAGCTCGCGGAAGCCGCGCTCCACATAACGAGCGACCTTGGCGTCGAAAGCGGCATCGTCGGAAAGGAACAGGGTCTGATTGGTGGCATGCGCGATGGGCAGCGCCTGCGTGCCGAGGAGATGGGCGAGCGGGGCGCCGCAACGCTTTGCGCTCAGGTCCCAGAGCGCGATGTCGAGCAGCATGCGGACCGGGGCCGGCCAGTCGCCCTCGGCGATGATGCTACGCAGCGCGCTGGGCGAGCGGTCCCAGTCGAGATCGTCAATCGCCTTCTTCGTTACCGCAAGCAGGTAGTCCGGCTCGTAGCCGTTCAGATAGGCGCAGTTGATGCGCACCTCGCCGATCGCACGATACGTCCCGTCGTCGAGTTCGAGAAGGAGGGTGTCGAGACCCTCGACCGGGCCGGAGCTTGCGGTATGAACGGTCAGCCCGGCATAGGTCAGCAGCGATCGATGGAGGCGCACCTGCATGATCAAGCTCCGAGGATGCGCCGGGCGACGTCGGCGTAGATCGCCGCGCTTGCGACGAACTCGTCCGTCGGCACGAATTCGTCCGGCCGGTGGGCGACGCGGATGTCTCCTGCCCCGATGACGACGCCTTCGGCACCGGCCTCGATGAAGTGGACAAGGTCGCAGGCGCCCTGGAAACCGAAGGGACCGGGTTCGGCCACACCGGCTGCGGCACAGGCGGCGATAGCGGCCTGGACGACCGGTGCCGTTTCCGGCGTGTCGGTCGCGCCGCCCGTCGTCGGGTGATAGCCGACGATCTCGGCGCGGATGCCGTGCTTCTCGCCGGCTTCCACGAGCAGCGCGCGGATTTCCGCTTCCGCGCTCCCATCCGTCTCGCCGGGAATAAGACGCCGGTCGAGCAGGAGCTCGCATTCGGCCGGAATGACGTTGTCCGCATGGCCGCCCTTGATGCGGGTGACCGTCAGGCTTGGATTGCCGACGAGCGGGTGGCTGCGCTTGGCCAGCACCTCGTTGTGGAAGGCGGAGATGAGCGGCATCAGTTCGCCGGCGCGGAAGATCGCGTTTTCGCCGAGATGCGGGCTGCCGGAATGGGCGGCCTTGCCGAGGACGCGGACGACGGGGCGGAACGAACCCTTATGCGCGGAGAAACAGGCATTGCCCGTCGGCTCGCCAACGACGACCGCGTCGATCTTCGGCTTGCCCGCCGCATAGTGCCGTGCACCGGCGCTCGCCACTTCCTCGTCGCCTGTGAAGACGGCCATTAGCGTACCGGACCAGCTGTCCTTTTCGGCAATGAGGATGCGCATCGCCTCGATCATGGCCGCGAGCGGGCCCTTGCAGTCATTGGCGCCCCGGCCATAGAGGTTTCCGTCGCGCTCGGTGAGCGTGAAGGCGTCCGAGGTCCAGCCGTCGCCGGCGGGCACCGTATCCATATGCGTGTTGAAGGCGAAGACCTTGCCGGGGCCGTTGTCAAAGATCGCCTCGACGTTGAAACGGCCTGGCTGGTACTCGATCAGCGAAACGCCGAAACCGAGCGGCTGAACGCGGTCGCGGACCCATTCCGCTACTTTACCCTCACCGCCCGGCGGGTTTTCGGAGTTGATGGCGACGAGTTCGGCCAGCTCCCGCTTCATGCGGGATGCGTCGGGGGTAGTGGTCATGTCAAACGTCCCTGAATGTCAGTGCAGGATCTGGTTGAGGAACTGGCGCGCGCGCTCCGAGGCTTCGCCGCTAAAGAACACGTCGCTCGTCGCGTTTTCGATGATCGAGCCCTGTTCCATGAAAATGATGCGATCAGCCGCGCGGCGCGCAAAGCCCATCTCGTGCGTTACGCAAACCGACGTCATCCCGTCGGCCGAGAGCTCCGCCATGACATCGAGCACTTCGCGGATCATTTCCGGGTCGAGCGCCGAGGTCGGCTCGTCGTAGAGCATCAATTGCGGCTTCATCGCGAGCGCACGGGCGATTGCGACGCGCTGTTGCTGGCCGCCGGAGAGCTCGTCCGGCAGATGGTCGGCGCGGTCCGGGATATGGACCTTCTGCAGGAGATCGACCGCGAGGTCATGGGCGTCAAGCTTCGAAAGGCCGAGCACCTTCATGGGGGCGAGCATGATGTTTTCGACCGCGTTCAGGTGCTGGAACAGCTCGAAATTCTGGAAGACCATGCCGATTTTGGAACGCAGCAGATGCGCGTTCTTCAGATCCTGCGTGATGTCCTTGCCTTCGAAGCGGACCGCGCCCTCGTCCGGCGGCTCAAGAAGGTTAAGGCAGCGCAGCAGCGTCGATTTGCCCGAGCCCGACGGGCCGATGAGGACGACCGTCTGGCCCTTGTCAACCGAGAAGGAGCAATCCTTCAGCACATGCAGCGGGCCGAAATGCTTGTTGACGCCGACGACGTCTAGGAAGGGGGAAGCGTTCATCGGGGACCTCAATGCTTGTCGGCGCCGGGGGCGGCGAGGATGGAGAGCAGCGAGCGCTTCGGCGCACGGCTGCGCTTGGGCTCCAGCGCGCGCTCCATCCAGTACTGCCCGGCCATGAAGATGGTGGTGAGCGCCAGGTAGTAGATGCCGGCGGCCGATAGCGCCTCGAAATAGCGGAAGGTGGCAGACGCCGTCTGATTGGCGACGAGGAGCAGTTCCTCGACCGCAATGACCGAAACGAGCGCAGACGTCTTCAGCATGCCGATCGTCTGGTTGCCGATCGGCGGCAGCATAATTCGGGCGGCCTGCGGCATCACGACGAAGCGCATGACCTGCATCTTCGTCATGCCGAGCGCCATGCCGGCGGTGCGCTGGCCGCTCTTGATGGCTTGCAGGCCCGAGCGGATGATTTCCGCCATGTAGGCGCCCTCGTTCAGCGACAGCGCGATGATGCCCGAGGCGATCGCCGTCAGCCTGACGCCGAAGGTCGGCAAGACATTGTAGATGAAGATGATCTGGAACAGTACGGGCGTGCCGCGGAAAAGCCAGAGATAGAAGACCGCAATCAGCCGGACCGGGGCGAATTTCACCTGGTTCAGGAGCGCGATCAGGAGGCCGGCCAGCAGGCCGAAGACGAGGGAGCCGACCGTGATCAGCAGGGTCATCGCCGCGCCATGGAAGAAGGTGGGCGAAAGGAGATACTGGAACACCAGATCAAGTGACATAAGTCAGCTTTCCCTGTTTGGAGGCGGCGCGAGCGCCGCAAATGCATTGAGGAAATGACCGGGGGCGGTTATGCCCCCGGCGGGGAAAACCGATCAGTCGAAAAGTGATACCGATGCCGGCAGCTTGTACTTGGCGATCAGTGCCTGGTACGATCCGTCCTCGGCCATGGCCTTGATGGCGGCGGCGAGCGCCGCCTGGAGTCCGGTCGCGCCCTTCGGCGTTGCGATGCCGATCTGTGTGTCCATCTCGAAGGGCTCGCCGGCGATTTCGAAGACGCCCGGCATCTTTTCGAGCGCCATGACGGCACCCGGCGTGCTTTCATAGTTGGCGTCCGCGCGGCCCTGGCTCAGCGACAACGCGCTGTCCTGCGCGGTCGGGAGCGTCAGCACGGTCACGCCACCGAGATTGGCCTTGGTGCAGCGGTCGTTGTCGGCGCGCGCCTGGCTTTCCGAGATGCCGCCGAGCGTCACCGCAACGGTCTTGCCGCAGATCGTGTCGTCGCGGCCGGTAATGCCCTTCGGGTTGCCGGCCTGGACCATGACATTGTTGCCGATCTTCAGGTACGGCACGAAGTCGACCTGCTCGGAGCGCGTCGGGTTGATGTACATGGCTGAGTTGATGATGTCGATGCGGCCGCCCTGTAGCGCGGGGATCAGGCCCTTGAACTCCATGTTCATCGGCGCGACTTCGACCTTGAGCTTTTCCGAGATGCCCTTGATAAATTCGATATCGAAGCCGGAGAGTTCGCCATTGTTGACGAATTCGAACGGCGCGAAGCTGGCAGCGACGCCATAGGTCAGTTTGCCTTCCTCGACGAGCTTGACGCCCTCGAGCGACTGGGCGGCGGCAGCGCCGGAAAAGGCCATGGCGGCGAGGGATGCGGTGGCGAAAAGGACTGTGCGAATGTTCAGACTCATATCGAGTTCCCCATTGTTGTAGCAAGAATGAAAACACGCCTGGGCCTCTTCAGTGAAGCCTCATTGTTCTTAACTTATCCAAATGTACAATCCACCTGTGAAGCCGTCAACCCGACTTCTTGCGGTGTTCTGCATTGCCTATTTCAACCAGAAGGCTAGGATTGCTCTGAATTTCCCGAGATTCAGGCTTCTCTTTCGAGAATATAGGTGTAATTGTGGGAATATGCGGCAGGATCGCGTGCGAAATTTGCGCAGTCTGCCTGTATTATCGGCAAAGAACTATACAATTCAGCGGCTTCCATGGACAAGAATGTTCGGCAAAATCGTTATCTCCTCGCCAATCGCATCATCGATCTGGCCCGCGCATCGCGATTCGAGGCGGACTATCACCTTCGCGAGCAGCAGCTCGCCGATATGCTGCAGGTCTCGCGCACGCCGATCCGCGCGGCCCTGATGCTGCTCGAGGAACAAGGCGTGGTCGAAGCCCGCCGCAACAAGGGCTTCTTTATGAAAATCGGCGCGGAAGCGCTCGGCCGCGTCGAAGTGGACGTGCCGACCGCGCCACACCAGGATCTCTATGCCCGGATCGTTGAGGACCGCCTCACCCACCAGCTTGAGGAGACCGTCGGCCAGGCGGAGATCACACGGCGCTACGGGGTCGATCGCAATGTGCTCCAGAAGACGCTGGCGGCGCTTATGGCCGATGGTCTTATCACGCGCGGCCCCGGCCGCAACTGGACCTTTCAGCCGACGCTCGACACGAAGTTCGCGCTCGATGCGAGCTACGAATTCCGCCGCGTCATAGAGCCATCGGGCATCCTGATGGACAGCTTCCGCCCGCACCCCACGGCGCTGGAGCACATCCGGATGGATCACCTGAACCTGCTGGCGCGTCCGGACATCAATAGCCTCCCCCCGCGCCAGCTGTTCGAGCTCGACGCGAGCTTCCACGAAACCATCGCTGAATGTTCGGGCAATACCTTCCTGCTGCAATCGATCCAGCAGCAGAACCGGCTCCGCCGCCTTCTTGAATTTGCGAGCTACAACAATTCCCGTCGGGTGCGCGAGTGGTGCCAGGAGCATCTGCGCATCATCACGGCGCTGGAGGAAGGCGACCGGGCACGGGCATCCGAGCTGATGCGACGCCATCTGGAAAAAGCCCGCACAAGTTCGGACCGCACGAAGCGCGGCGGCTGAAGCCCGTAAAAAATATTGGTGGGTTCAAGGATGAAGTGCGGCTTGCCAAGCATGCCAATAGTTGTCGCTTCCAACGAAGCTGCAATAAAACGCACCTATTCCCATATCGACATGGATGCACGGAAGGTTGCCCGCTGGCGCACGGCTGGGTGGAGTGTTGCGATCATCGCCGAGAAGCTTGGCCGACATCGTTCGACGATCGGGTAGGCCGATTTCCTGATGGCTTCCCGGGCCACGTCGCCGAAAGCGACGAGTTGAACATGGTACAGCGTTTGAACTAAGTGCTGAGCATGCCTCCATGGCCGAAGGAGCGTGTCGACCCGTCGCCCATGAAATCGTCGCTGAATTTGGCTCTGGCCATGAAGACCCCTGCCCTAACTGAAATGAGGAATCGAAGCCTAACTGCTTACGGCGCTCCAGATAGCAGGCAGCCTCGGAATGCGACTTCGCTCGCGACTGCGGCACTCGGCTGTAGTGATAAAATGTGCAGTTGGCCTCGTTCAAGTCACGCAGGCGTCCGAGACAGATCTACCTGGCAGTCAAGGCCTGGATCGACCGAGCGGCCGGACTTGTGATGGGCGACTGCGGTGTGCGCCTGATTGTTTCGGGCATTTCCGAACACTGACGGCGGCAGTAGAGGACTTTGATCCGCGCTTCGGATTCAAGGGCGGACATGATCTCCGCTTCGCCAAGCGGATATTCAATGTGTCATTGTCTCAGCCGCCGCGGATTGATGACCTCCAAACCAGTTCGGCGTGCAGCGTCACGCGCTCGTTCAGATCTTGCCCCTGTGAAAGCCACATGACGGCTGTCCGCGCAATTTCATCCACCGGTTGAGCGAAGGTTGTAAGATCGTAAGATGCCCAGGAGGCCTGTTCGATGTCGTCGAAGCCGGCGACGCAGAGCTGGTCGGGGATCGAGATCGAGAACTGCTGGCGGGCCGCATCCATGAAGCCACAGGCGATGAGGTCAGTGGCGCAGAAGACCGCATCAGGACGATGCGGCAAAGTCAGCAGGCGTTGCGCCAGCACGCGACCGGCCTCATAGCCTGTATGACCGTAGCGTGCGATGGTGACCTCCAGTTGCATCTCCTTTGCAGCGGCGATGAAGCCGCTTTCCCGCGCCATCAAGCTCGGCGTGCCAGCTTCGGAATTGGCAAAGGCGAGGTTCCGGCGGCCGGCGCGGACGAAAGCAGTCAGGACGCGCCGGGCAGCTTCTGCGTCATCGAGATTGATCCGAAGCGGCCCTTCCTGGTCGTCATCCCTGTTGATCAGCACAAGCCTCTGTCCGCTCTTGAGGCAGAGCTGGGCGATGCGTTTGTCAGGCAGTCCCGAGAGGATGATCGACGCATCCGCTCGGTATCGGATCGCCTGGCGCAGCGCGAGATCCACGCTGCCATCCGAGCGGTCGGTGTTGATCAGCATGGCAATCTTGCCGGAAAGCTGCAATTGCTGGGTGATCGCCCGGATCAGGGCCGAGCGGTAGGGCGTGCCGATCTCGGAAACGATCAGGCAGACAATACCGCTCTCATTGCGCATGAGCCCGCGTGCGAGGTGGTTGACGTGATAACCAAGACTCTCTGCGGCTTCGAGCACTTTGCGCCTCGTCTCCGCAGAAACGCTGGCACCTTGCGTGAACGTCCTGGAAACTGCAGACCGTGAGACGCCGGCCCGCTCGGCTACCTCCTGCGCGCTGACAAATACCTTGCTCATGGGTCCCTCTTGGCCAGTGGATTGCACGCGTTCTTGCACAGTATTGCAATGCTGTGCAATCCATTTCAGTCGATTCGTCTATTCGAATTGCCGGCCTGCTGTTGACAACCTCTTTTTTTGTATGCGAGCCTTTGCACACGCTTGCAAAGCGAGCGGCATGGAGGATGTCGCACGGGCCATGATTTGAGGAGGATATCATGACATCTATCAATTGGGTCGCCGCAGGGCTGGCGGCGGGTACGTCGCTTCTGGCTCACTCTAGTCAGGCAGCGGGCGATCTGAACCTGATCTGCTCGGCTGACGTCGTCATTTGCGAGCAGATGAAGAACAGTTTCGAGAAGGAGCACGACATAAAGGTCAACATGGTGCGCCTGTCTTCCGGCGAGACCTATGCCAAGGTCCGCGCCGAGGCCCGCAATCCGAAGACCGATATCTGGTGGGCCGGCACGGGCGACCCGCATATGCAGGCCGCAGCCGAGAACCTGACACAGGAGTATAGATCGCCCATGCTGGCCGAACTCAACGACTGGGCCGTACGCCAGGCCGAAAGCTCGGGTTACAAAACGGTCGGCGTCTATGCCGGGGCGCTCGGCTGGGGCTTCAATACCGACATCTTCAAGCAGAAGAATCTGAAGGAGCCAAAGTGCTGGGACGATCTGCTCGACGTCTCCCTCAAGGGCGAAATCCAGATCGCCAACCCGAATTCCTCGGGCACTGCCTACACGGCTCTCGCAACGCTCGTGCAGATCATGGGCGAGGATAAAGCGTTCGAATACCTCAACAAGCTTAACGCCAACGTTTCCCAATACACCAAGTCCGGTTCGGCGCCGGTAAAGGCCGCCGCCCGGGGCGAAACCGCGCTCGGCATCGTCTTCATGCATGATGCTGTTGCCCAGAAGGTCGAAGGCTTCCCGGTGACCGTCGGCGCCCCCTGCGAGGGCACGGGCTACGAGATCGGCTCGATGTCGATCATCAAGGGCGCCAAAAACCTTGAGAACGCCGAGATCTGGTATGATTGGGCACTCAAGGCAGACGTGCAGTCACACATGAAGGATGCGAAGTCCTTCCAGCTTCCCTCCAACAAGAATGCCGAAATCCCAAAGGAGTCGCCCAAGTTCGAAGACATCAAGCTCATCGACTACGACTTCGAGACTTTTGGCGATCCGGCGAAGCGCAAGGCCCTACTTGAGCGGTGGGATTCTGAAATTGGCGCAAACGCCAACTGAGCCTGTGCCGGGCCGTGCGGTTCCCCGCGGGCCCGGTTTTCTCTTGATTGACCGAGGCTGGACATGGACAATAGCAGACGGCGGGTGACGATCGTGCTCGCGCTCGGTGTTGCCGCCTTCCTCCTCCTGCCATGGTATCGCATCGACGGTGGCTTCTTCGCCCTGGATTGGCTAGCCGGTTTTCCGGGAGACGCCGCCAGTGCGCCTGGCATCCTGCAGATCTTTTCATATGGCCGCTGGTGGCTGGGGATCGCAGTGCTGATGATGCTGGCGGGCATGGGCGCGCGCTACATCGATGACCCTATGCGCCGCGGCACGTTGTTCGCCTGGATCGGCGCCGTGGGCGTCGTCTTCCTTGCCCTCCAAGGGCTCGCAATTGGTTTTTCCGGCTGGGCCTGGACGATCGGCGAGGGCCTGTTCGGCCCGCTTCAGGACGGCCAGCCCTCCATGGGCGCCGGGGCGGTCATCATGGCGCTTGGTTTCGTCCTCCTCTTCGCGTTCGGACTTGCGGATCGCGGCGCGATGCGCGGCGATGCCTTCATTGTCGCCTCGATCACGATGCTGGTCTTCCTCGTGGTGATCTTCGTCTTCTATCCGATTGGCAGCATGTTCGTCGGTGCCTTTCAGGATTTCGACGGCTCGTTCAATTCCGAGGGGTTCGCCAAGAACATCGTCGACCCTTCGATCTGGAGCCTCGATTGCGTCGTTGGCGGAAACCGCTGCGGCGTCGCCTGGCGTACGCTGTTTCTGGCGATCCTGACCGCCACCGGCTCAACTGTGATGGGGCTCGCCTTCGCGCTGCTCGCCACGCGCACCCGCTTTCCCTTCAAAAAGGGGTTGCGACTGCTGACGGTGCTGCCGATCATCACGCCGCCTTTCGTCGTCGGCCTCGCACTTATCCTGCTCTTCGGCCGCTCGGGCGTCGTGACGCAAACGCTGTCTTCCGTCTTCGGCATCGAGCCCGGCCGATGGCTCTATGGTCTCAGCGGCATCTTGATCGCGCAGGTTCTCTCTTTCACACCGATCTCGTTCCTCGTCCTGATCGGTGTTGTCGAGGGCGTCAGCCCCTCGATGGAAGAGGCGTCGCAGACATTGCGCGCTGACCGCTGGCGCACCTTCTGCCACATATCCCTACCCTTGATGAAGCCCGGCCTTGCCAATGCATTCTTGATCGCCTTCATCGAAAGCATGGCCGACTTCGGCAACCCCATGGTGCTCGGCGGTAGCCACGGCGTCTTGTCGACGGACATATTCTTCGCGGTCGTGGGTTCGCAGAACGATCCGACACGGGCAGCGGTTCTAGCCATGATCCTTCTGGTATTCACGCTCTCCGCCTTCTTTGCCCAGCGCCTCTGGCTTTCGGGTAAGAACTTCGCCACGGTGACCGGCAAGGGCGATTCCGGCCAGCACGCGGCGCTGCCGAAGCCCATCTCGATCGCCGTCCATGCGCTGGTGATTCCGTGGATGATCTTCACCGTCGTCGTTTATTGCATGATCCTGTTCGGCGGCTTCGTGAAGACCTGGGGCCTCGACAACTCCCTGACGTTCGCCCACTACGTCAAGGCCTTCTCCATCAGCTTCGAGGCGGATGGTGTGGCCTGGACAGGCGTCGCCTGGAACTCCTTCTGGACCACGATGGAGATTGCGCTTGTCTCTGCACCGCTCACCGCCGCTGTCGGCCTGCTCACAGCCTATCTCATTGTGCGGCAGAAATTCGCGGGCCGTGAACTCTTCGAATTCGCGCTGATGATGAGCTTCGCCATCCCTGGCACTGTCATCGGCATCAGCTACATCATGGCGTTCAACCTGCCGCCGCTGGAAATGACGGGCACGGCCGCTATCCTGGTCGCCTGCTTCGTCTTCCGCAACATGCCAGTTGGCGTACGCGGCGGCGTGGCAGCGATGAGCCAGCTCGATAAAAGTCTCGATGAGGCATCGCTAACGCTCCGCGCCGACAGCTTCAGGACGATCCGCAAGGTGGTACTCCCGCTGCTCAGGCCCGCGATCAATGCGGCACTGGTCTATTCCTTCGTGCGTGCCATCACCTCGATCAGCGCGGTCATCTTTCTGGTCAGTGCCGAATACAACATGGCAACGTCCTACATTGTCGGCCTTGTCGAGAACGGCGAGTACGGAGTGGCGATTGCCTATTCCTCGACCCTCATCGTCGTGATGGTCGCCATCATCACGGGCTTCCAGTATCTCGTCGGTGAACGGCGATTGCGGCGCGAGAACCGTGTCGCTGGATCGCACGCCCGCCTCCCCATTCCCCAGGAGAAAACCGCATGAAGAGCAATTCGGCCGGTTCGGTGGTCTTCGAGAATGTGTGCAAGACTTTCGGCGCCTTCGTCGCGATCCCGGATCTGTCATTCACAATCAGTCCGGGAGAGCTCGTGACACTGCTCGGTCCGTCCGGCTGCGGCAAGACCACGACGCTACGCATGCTGGCCGGGCTCGAACATCCGAGCGCCGGCCGCATCCTGATCGGTGGCAGGGACGTCACCATGCTGCCCGCCAATGAGCGTGACGTTTCGATGGTGTTCCAGTCCTACGCCCTCTTCCCGCACATGAATGTCCTGGACAATGTCGCCTATGGCCTCGAATCCTCGGGCCTGAAGAAGAAGGAGGCACGAGAGCGGGCCGAAGCGGTCCTCGAACTTGTCGGCCTGGGCGGCTTTGGGCAGCGATTGCCTGCGGAACTCTCGGGCGGCCAGCAGCAGCGCGTGGCGGTCGCACGCGCCCTCGCCCTCGAGCCCCAGGTGCTGCTGCTCGACGAGCCGCTTTCCAATCTCGATGCCCGCCTTCGCCGCCGGGTACGGACCGAAATCCGCGAACTGCAGCAGCGGCTCGGCTTCACCGCTGTCTATGTGACCCACGACCAGGACGAGGCGCTTGCCGTCTCCGACAGGGTGGTGATCATGAAAGACGGCGAGATAGCCCAGGCGGGCTCGCCACGCGAGCTCTACGAGGCCCCCGCATCCGCCTTCATCGCCGACTTCATGGGCGAGGCGAATGTCGTCGATTGCGAGGTATTGACCTCCGAGGGCGATCGGGCCCGGATTCGCATCGGCGCTCTGGAACATATCATCCCGGCCAGGGGTGCACGACCCGGCCCTGCCCGCCTTGCCGTCCGCCCCAACGCCGTTACCCTCGAACCCGCCTCCGATGCAGCGCTTTCCGGAACCATCACCCATTCCGCCTATCTTGGCGATCATGTGGAATACGAGGTGAAGACAGCGGCCGGCACCTTCTTCGTCGTGGATCCCGCCGTGGACCGCTCGCTGGAAACAGCCTCCAGCGTCGCCGTCGGTTTCCGGGATCGGGGCATAGCCCTCATACAGTCTGACCTCAATGAACTCGGATTTTCCTATGGCATTTGACACCGTAACCAATACCGACCCTCGCTTCATGCTTGCCTGCGCCATGGCCGAGGAGGCGGGCGCGCTTGCGCTCGACTATTTCAACCGTCGCGAAACGCTGGTGATCGAACAGAAGCGCGATCCGCAGGACGTGGTCTCGGTTGCCGACCGGGAGGTTGAGAACCTGATCCGGAAACGCGTCGCGGAGACGTTTCCCGAGGACGGCTTTCTCGGCGAGGAATACGGTCTGCAGCCAGGCACTTCAGGGCTCATCTGGGTCGTGGACCCAATTGACGGCACCAGTCCGTTCGTCAACGGCATGCCAAACTGGTGCGTTTCGATTGCGCTGCTCAAGGATAACGAACCAATCATCGGCGTCATAGCTGCGCCCTGTCACCAGGAAGTCTATGCGGCCGCTGCCGGCCGCGGCGCGACGCTGAACGGAAAGCCGCTCCTGCTCGACGGGTCCCGCAACATCCGCAACGCGGTGACAGGCATCGGCGCCAACAATTACGTAGCCCCGCAGGTCGTCGCTAAGATGGTTGAGGATCTTCTCTCCGCCGGCGGCAATTTCATCCGTAACGGGTCGGGCGCGTTAATGCTGGCTTATGTCGCTGCCGGGCGCCTGGTCGGTTACTACGAGCCTTATATGCACGCCTGGGACTGCCTTGCCGGCTTTTGCCTCGTGAAGGAAGCGGGCGGTTGGTATCATCAATTCCCGACTGCGGGCGACCGGCTGACGAAAGGTGCTCCCGTGCTTGCAACGGCGCCTGGCGCAAAGGACGACCTACGACGCGTCGCGGGACTGTAAATCAAACATTTGAGCCGACAGAAGGCGCGAGACGGACAAGGGATCGGGCCGATCTGCGCGATGGCAACCACTGCCTTCGCGCCGCCTATGGAGGCATTCCGAAGTGGTCGCGATTTTGCAGCCTGGTTTGGCCTTGTCCCGCGACAGCACTCGAGTGGGGGCAAGCAAAAGCTTGGCCGTACTTCAAAGATGGGCCAACGAGATATCAGAAGGCTTTTGATTATAGGCGCGATGTCTGTTGTGCATTGGAAGGGCCGAGGTGGTGGAAGGCCAGGTTCCTGGCTCTCGAATATCCTGGCCCGAGAGTCGCGCATGCTGGTGGCGATCGCGATGGCGAACAAGCTGTCGCGGATCGTCTGGGCGATGCTCGCGCGCAATCGAGATTACCGAGATCCAAACGGAGCGGTCTGCTGAGAGTGGACGTTCTAATTGGAGTGCCGGCGGCAGCTACCTGATCTTCGAACCGTGTTGATAATGCGAAGGTGGTCATCATCCATATTCTGCATGGCGCCACCGACTATGGCGCTCTCCTCTTCGGCGAATGATTCAAATATTTGGATCTGGGGCGAGCTCGGGCACTGAAGTCGAGCTGAGCCGCTACCGCATACGTCTGAGCGTCAAAGCGCAGATCAGCCATCCCACAACCACTTTTTGCAGTTGATAGGATACAAACTCGCAAGCTGCGAATCCCGCGGCGAGCATCACACTGAATATCCATGATAATGTCCACTATCATGGATATAAAACGGAGCGTCGAATGCTCTTGACGACATTGGAATTTTTGATGGTCCAGTTCGGAAACTTAGCGCCATGCAAAACAGAGCGCTAAGGCCCAACTGTCCGGATCAGACAAACGGGGCGATGAGTTCGCGCTGAGTGCTCAGTCCATGTGAACTTCCAATCAGATCGGCCGCCCGCTCACCGATGACAACACAGGGCGCCATCGTGTTGCCGGTAGTGATCCGCGGCATAATCGAGGCGTCCGCAATGCGAAGACCCTCGATGCCATAGACCTTGAGCTCATTATCGACGACCGACATGTTGTCGCGTCCCATCTTGGCGGTGGACGTTTGATGCCAATAGGTGACGGCCGAGCGTCGGATGAATTCGATCATGCCTGATCTATCGCGCGCACCTGGAGCTGTTTCGCCTGTCACCAACGGGGAAAAGCCCTCGCTGTTTCCAAGCTCACGACATAACTCGACTGCGACCAAGGCGGCAGCTATGTCTTCCGGCTCGCTGAGGGAGTTTGGCTCGATCAGGATAGGATCGTTTACATCAGGACCAGAAAGCCGCAACCGACCGCGGCTTTTCGGCTGGGCAAGACCATTGAACATCGTCCACCCATGCTCCGGCGTTTCAAGACCGGCCTCAATTGGCGATGGAACTGCAAATTCCAACTGGCACTGGAGGATATCCGGCTGGGACAGACGCGCGTCACTCTTCCAGTATATGTTTGCCTCACATCCGCTACCGCCGACTGCTTCCGGCTTTCGGTAGGCCCATGTGCAACCGAATGCGAGATGATCCTGGTGATTGCGACCGACACCCGGCAAATGTTGGACAACCGGAAGGCCGTGCAATTGTAGCTCGTCTTCCGGGCCTATACCCGACTGCATCAGGACCTTCGGAGTATTGATCGCCCCAAGCGACAGCACCGTTTCGAAATGCGCCATGAACTGGCGCCGCTGACCATCGATGACAGCTTCCACCCCTCTCACCCGCTTGCCACTGACGATGAGACGGGTCACCAGCGCGTCGGTCATCACCGTCAGGTTCTGGCGCGGCAGCAGTGGGCGAACATAGGAGCCGAACACCGATTCCCGCTTGCCATCGCGGATTCGCAATTCAGCGATCGATGCGCCCCCGGCGGCCTCCATCATCTCGCCGTTCGTCGAATCGAACACCGGAACGCCGATAGCTGACGCAGCGCTCAACAGAGCCTCCGCCACTGGCTGCGGAGACTGTGGCTGCGCGACATAAGCAGGCCCACCTATGCCGCGGCGAACCGGGTCCGGAGCGCCCTGCCAATCCTCGATCCGGCGATAGTAGCGGAGGATCGACTCATATCCCCAGGCGTCCTCACCTGCCTCCGCGGCAAAATGATTCCAGTCTTCCCTATGCCCTCTCGCCCAGACCATGACGTTGATGCTTGAACCGCCGCCAAGTCCCTTGCCCATGCTGAGAGGAAGTCGTCGGCCATCCAGACCAGGGGCCGGTTGTCCGACAAAGCCCCAGTCCCTGCTGGAGCCGAGATTAAGGGGCCACTGAGCGGGGTTTGATACAGTTTCGGATTTATCATCTCCGCCCGCTTCGAGCAGCAGTACGCTCGCGTTGCAATCCCCTGCCAGTCGTGCTGCGATAACCGAGCCGCTGGACCCCGCGCCGCAGACAATGAAGTCAAAGACGCCGACGGTGTTATGCGGAGAAGACGTATTCGCGGGTACTTTCTTGTCATGAGTAGACAGTTTCACGTGAGTTCCTCCGTGAATTGTTTCAGGTAAGTTTGCTGAAGTCTGGGGCGCGAGAGGCGAGGAAATGCCCATGGATCTGGGCAGGGATCCGGCATGCCGCGGGTATCTCACGTCTGCCGTGCCGAGCCGTTTAAGGCAATTTTATCAGCGCTATCGGGAGGGCGCTCGACCGTCCCGATAGCGCAAAGTCGATCATTGCTTTTTCGCCGAAACGGTTTTGGCGGCCTGATCGATGGTATCGGCGATGACCGCTGGCTGTGTCATGAAGAGGGCGTGGCTTGCCGATACTTTGGTGATCTTGGCATTGATGCGCTCAGCCATATGGATCAGCATAGCCTGGTCGAAGGCCTTGTCTTCGGTGGCAATAACGGCCCAGCTGGGCTTGGTGCGCCAAGCGGCGTTATCAAGCTTGGTGCCAAACGCGGACATGTTGATCGGGACCTGTGCGTCCCTCATGAAGGCAACATCGGCGTCGCTTACGTCATGCGCGAAACCCGCTTTGAACTTTGCCGGGCTGACATAGCCAAAACCGTCCTTCGTGGTCTCAATGACGAACTCGGACGCGGGCGCAAATCCTTCGTAATGCTGAGCCGTCGTCTCGCCGGCGTCAGGGGAGAGAGCGGAGACATAGACGAGGCCCGCAACCTTCGGATCGATGCCGGCTTCGGTAATGACGGTTCCGCCCCAGGAATGCCCGACGAGAATGACCGGACCATCCTGCCGCTCGAGCGCACGCCGGGTGGCGGCAACATCGTCTGCAAGCGACGTCAACGGGTTCTGCACGACAGTGACGCGATAACCGCGTTTCGTCAGGTTGTCGTAGACACCCTTCCAGCCGGAGCCATCAGCAAAGGCACCGTGAACCAGAACGACGTTTTTCACGGACTGATCTTGCGGGAGTGATTCAGCGGCAACTGCGGGCAAGGCGGCCGAGAGGGAGGCTGCAGCTGCGATTGCTGAAATGGTGGTGATGGTCTTTCGTGTCATTGTCTTCTCCTTGGATTGGCGTTTCAATACGATAATAGTTATCGCAATAACTTTAGGCTGCCAGATCTCAGAGCGCGCGTCAACACATTTATTATCGCGATATTTATTTTTGTGATATCATAAGCTATATGAAGGCAGACAGGAGTTCAAAATGACCAAACGCCATAACGCTCCCCCACCCCTGCACGACCAGCTCTGCTACGCGATCTATACCGCCGGCATCGCCATCCAACGCGCTTACAAACCGCTTCTTGACGAGCTGGGCCTTACCTATCCGCAATATCTCGTCCTCAACGTACTCTGGGCGGAAGATGAGCAGACTGTAGTCTCCATCGCGGATCGCCTTGCTCTCGAATCCAGCACGTTGACGCCTCTACTAAAACGCCTGGAAGCCGCCGGGCACCTGCGTCGGACGCGCAACGTCAGCAACGAGCGTCAGGTTCTGGTGGCGCTGACAGATCAGGGTCGTGCCATGCGGCACAGGGCAGGATGCCTAGGCGATACCTTGCTCGCAGCCTCGACACAGACACCACCTGAGCTGGCTGCCTTGAACCGCGACGTGCGATATCTGCGTAACGCGATCTACTCGCAGATCGGCGGGTGGGACGCACCCGTCTGACCTGCGACGGGGGTAGTCGCCGCTTGCTTAAGTGGTCGGAACAGTCCCGCCGTCGATGACATGTTCGGTCCCTGTAATGGACGTTGCCCGGTCCGAGGCAAGGAAGGCGATCAGATCGGCGACCTCCTCTGGTTTTGCCGGCCGCCCCAACGGTATGCCGCCGAGCGAGTTCATGATCACCTGGATCGCCGCGTCATAGCTGATGCCGGCTTCCTCGGCTATGCGAAGGGCCAGGCCATTGGCACCCGGATCGGCGATCCAGCCGGGAGAAACCCGCACGACCCGCACACCCTTCGGAGAGACCTCCTTGGAGATGCTCTTGCTGTAGGTGTTGAGTGCGCCCTTGGCCGACGCGTAGCCAGTCGTCGCTTCCGGTAGCGGAAGGTTTCTCTGGATCGAAGTCACATGGATGACCACGCCGCTTCCCTGGGCAATCATGCCGGGGATGAGAGCGCGATCCAGTCTGACGGCGGGAAAGAAATTGAGGTCGAATTCCTTTTCCCACTCCTCGTCGGTCAGCGCGGCAAAGCCACCCGAAGGGGCTGAGGAGCCACCCAGCACGTTCACGAGGATGTCGAGGCCGCCGAGTTCCCGCTGCACCGCATCGACGACGGCTTTGACCCCCGGCTTGGTGGTCAGATCGGCTTCGACGAACGCCGCTCCGGAGAAGTCCGCCGGCTTCTTCCGGGCGGTGGTCAGCACGCGGGCGCCGAGCTCCTTGAACAGCACCACGGTCGCGGCGCCGGCGCCCGAAGTCCCGCCGGTGATCAGGGTGCGGCGGCCCTGCAAGCTGAGAAACTGTGTCATACGGTGATCTCCAGTTCGGCGACCTTGTCGTTCGCGAGGACGAAGAAGAAGCGCAGATCGATCGGGCTGCCCGGGAAGTCGCCGACGGCATGCGTCGTTACCTGGGTTCTCCCGTTTTCGGTGGCAATGAAGAAAGGTTCGACCGTGTAGCTGTATTGCTGAGCTTCATCAGCCATCCATGCGCGGATGGCATCACGGCCTCGGTGGGTCAGGCCCTTATCTTTTACGATGCCGGTTTCGGTGAAGGCGGCAGCGATAGCATCGGGACCTCCATTTCGATCGGCGTCGAAATAGGCCTCGATAGCTTTGGGTAGTTTGATCGTCATTGGTTCCTCCATCATGGTTTCAGCCTGTGCCAGCTGAAGGCGCCGCCCTCTTGGGAGGTCGATGAAAGCAATCTAAGACGAGCTGGTTGACACGATAACTAGGATAAAAGAGGATGAGGAATTGCGAAAAGAGGGATAATGACGCGATCTGTATTTGTCGATTTGGACGCCGTTCTCAGCATCGCGCGCCTCGGATCGTTTCGGGCTGCTGCGCTGGATCTCGGCATGTCCACGACAGCATTAAGCAATGCCATCGCAAAGCTTGAGCAGCGTCTCGGCGTTCGCCTGTTCAACCGTACAACGCGTAGCGTTTCGCTCACTGACGCGGGGAAAACCTTTGTCGAGCGGGTTGGCCCGGCAATGACGGACATCCACGATGCTATGCTCACGGTTCAATCTCTCCAGGAAACCCCGACGGGCACATTGCGCATCAATGCCTTCGCGACGGCAGCCCGAGAGGTAATCGGACCCCTCATCTTGTCGTTCATGCGGCGCTATCCTCAGGTACATATCGATCTGGTCACGGAGGGACGGATCGTCGACATCGTTGCGGCAGGCTTCGATCTGGGCTTGAGGCCGGCTGATCTGGTCCCGACCGACATGATCGCCGTGCCACTCGGGCTGAAGCGCAGTAATGCCGTTGTCGCATCACCAGACTTCCTGCGCACTCATGGCAGTCCAGCCGTACCGGCCGACCTATATCGGTTTCGCTGCATCCGTGCGCGTCTGCCCAACAACGCCTTGTTCCGGTGGAAGTTTGAAAAGGACGGGAACGCTGTCCAGATCGATGTGCAAGGCTCCATAACCCTCGACGAGTCAAGCCTTGTCAGAATAGCGGCTCAAAATGGAGTTGGGCTCGGATACGTCATGGAAGCGGATGTGCGCGATGACATCGCAGCCGGTCGACTGGTACGTGTCCTTGAGGATTGGACGCCAACCTTGGCTCCGCTGGCGCTATATTATCCTGGCAGGAAAAATCCGCCGGCTGCCTTCAGTGCGTTTATTCAGGCTGCCCGCAATTTTGCGAATGGATAACTGCCCTGTTGCATAAATCAGATTTTTGGACATCGTGGCATTGTCGCATTTCATTGGGAACGATGTCCTCAAGCACGTGACGACGCAGATCGACTACAGCCTAATGTCGGTCATGTGCAAACTCAGGGCCCACGTCGGTTTTTACGAGAAGCCGACGACCGAGTGTGGAATGTAGTTGCTCTCCAGGGCGCCAATTTCTGCTGAGGTAAACCTGACAGCCAGCGCAGCGACAGCGTCGTCCAGGTGCTGCAACTTTGTCGCGCCAATAATGGGCGCTGTTACTTCTGATTTCGACAGTACCCATGCGAGTGCTATCTGTGCTCTTGGAATCTCCTTCTCCTGCGCAATCTTTGCTACTGCCTCCGCCACCCGCCTGTCGGCGTTCTCTGTGGTTCGAGTGTAAAGGCCTTTTCCGATTTCATCGGTTTCGGAGCGTTCGCTTTGCGCGCCCCAATCGCGAGTCAGACGACCACGTGCGAGCGGGCTCCACGGTATCACGCCGATACCCTCTGATTTGCAGAGCGGAAGCATTTCCCTCTCCTCCTCGCGGTACAGCAGGTTCAGGTGGTTCTGCATGGAGACGAATCGTGTCCATCCGTTCGCCTGGGAGACAGCCAGCATTTCCGAGAACTGCCACGCGTACATGGATGACGCCCCGATGTAACGCGCTTTGCCCGCCTTGACGACGTCATGCAAAGCTTCCAGCGTCTCCTCAATCGGGGTGTGATGGTCGAATCGGTGGATCTGGTAGAGGTCGACATAGTCGGTCCCCAACCGCTTTAGGCTGGCATCAATCTCGGAAAGAATGGCTTTTCGGGACAGGCCGGCACCATTTGGTCCAGGCTTCATTCGGCCATTCACCTTGGTGGCGATGACAACGTCGTCTCTTGCTGAGTAGTCCCTAATGGCGCGGCCGAGAATCTCCTCACTCGTTCCATCGGAGTAGACATTGGCGGTATCGAAGAAGTTAATCCCCAATTCGATTGCTTGGCGGATAAATGGGCGACTTTGGTCTTCCACCAGTGTCCATGGATGACTTCCGCGATCGGGTTCGCCATAGCTCATGCACCCAAGGCAGAGGCGGGAAACCTCAAGGCCGGTATTTCCAAGGCGCGTATATTCCATGTCTATCTCCAATATTGCAGCGAGAACGTGGCTTACCAGGCGGCAGGTCCCGCCTCGCTTAGTTCTCAGGCGCTTATGCCGCCATCGACGAGAATGCCCGAGCCGGTGATATAGCCAGCACCCGGCCCAGCGAGAAATGCCACTGCCTCTGCGACCTCTTTGGCCCGACCGTAGCGGGCAATCGAGAGGCTTGGCAGGATAGCAGGTGCAAGAGCGCCGTCGGCAGGGTTCATGTCGGTGTCGATTGGGCCGGGTCGGACCAGATTGACGGTAATGTCCCGCGGCCCCAGTTCGCGCGCGAGACCGCGTGTGAAGCTCTCCAGCGCCGACTTGGTCGCTGCATAGACCGCAATCCCCGCGAACGGGACAGCCAAGCCCGCGTTACTGCCGGTACTGATGATGCGGCCTCCGTTCGGGATGCGTTTCAGCGCTGCCTGAGTAATTAAAAAGACGCCGCGAACATTGACGTCCAGCTGTAATTGAATCTCCTCCAGAGGCTGTGTGGAAAAATCACCGGCGAAAAGGACGCCGGCGTTGTTGACCAGGATGTCGAGGCCGCCGAGCTCAGTGACAGTTCGATCGACAGTGGTCTTCGCGGTTTCCGGGCTCGCGGCGTCGGCTTGAATGGCGACCGCTTTGCGACCCAGTGCGCGGATCCCTGCGACGAGAGCTTCGGCCTTTTCGGCCGACTTCTCGTAGGTGATCGCAATGTCGGCGCCATCCTCAGCCAGCTTCAGCGCGATGGCCGCACCGATACCGCGTGCCGCACCAGTCACAAGCGCTCGTTTACCCGCAAGAGGAAGGTTGGGGATGATGTCCATGGAGGATTACCTCGGGTTTCGATCTGTAGAGAAATGATTGTCTGCGGCGCCAACTGAGACGGCGGGAATGGTCACACCGTCAACGGGACGAGCGGATGTCCATACCCGCCAATGTTCGCCTCATCGGAGGACCTCTTTCTTCGGTACAAGGCCGGCAGAAAGCCAACCTGCAATGAGAAGACAAAGAGCAATCGCGACTGCTGCAACGCTGTAGGCATGGCCGATGGATCTCACATCGGTTGAGGAGCCCAGGATCGAAAAGAATAATCCGCCGATAAGAGCTGTCGCTAAAGCGCCCCCTATCTGAAGCATCGAATTGACCAGGCCGGAAGCCAAACCAGACTGCACCGGGTCAACCCGCTGTACTACTGTCTTCACGAGATTTGGAAGCGCAATGCCTTGTCCGGCACCAACGAGGAACATTGCTACGAAGAGGAACTCTGGCGCCCCTAATGAGATCAGGGCTGCCGTCCCGAACAATCCGGCCGCTTCCAAGGACATGCCTGCTGCGGTGGAATACCTGCCGAAGACGCGAAAGATGTGTCCACTCGCGAGTGGCCCCAGAACGAAGCCGACCGCCACGGGAAGGATTGCAACTCCGGCCTCGAAAGGCGTCCGACCGAGGCCGCCTTGTTGATAGACCGAGAATGTCAGCCAGAAGGCCGCAAAGGCATAGAAGAACAATGCGGCTAGCAGCCCGCGTTTCAAACCCGGAATCCGAAGCAGGCGCGGTGCGAGGATCGGATCTCTTCCCGCCGCCTCCACCTTTTGCTCATGATGCCAAAACAGGAAAAGAAGCGGCAGGGAGGCGGCAAGTATCAGGAGCGACCAGATCGGCCACCCGTGCTCGCGGCCCTCGATCAGCGGCGAGATCAGCGCAAAAAGCGCAAGTGCGATCAGCGCTGCACCGCTAAGATCCAGTTTGCTTGCGTGCTCCGATCGCGTCTCGCGCAGTATCATCATCGCGGACGGCGCGGCTATGGCGATCACCGGAAGGTTGATAAGGAAAATGGCCCTCCATCCGAGACCGAGGATATTCAGCGCAATCAGCGCTCCACCGAGAAACAGCCCAGCCATCGACGCCACCCCGAATGTCAGAGCGTAGAAGCTGAGTGCCCTTGATTTCTCGTGATCGGGA
Source organism: Rhizobium sp. TRM96647 (assembly GCF_025780115.1). NCBI lineage: Bacteria > Pseudomonadati > Pseudomonadota > Alphaproteobacteria > Hyphomicrobiales > Rhizobiaceae > Rhizobium > Rhizobium sp. TRM96647. The sequence goes on along the minus strand of NZ_JAOXHF010000013.1, from coordinate 32,182 downwards.
AAAATTGCATTTATGGATGCCAAAGCCTGCGGTGCCATGATTGCCGCAGCAAATCCTTGAAGGACCCGGCCGACAACCAGCACCGTTGGAGACCAGGCAAAGCCGCATAAGGCGGAGGCGGCGGCGAACGCGACCATTCCTGCTAAAAAAACATTTCGGCGACCGTAGAGATCCCCGAGCCTGCCTCCAGTGATTAACATGACCGCATAGGTGGTGGCGTAGCCTGAGATTATCAGTTGCATTGTCGATGCGGAGGCGTGGAAGTCCTCACGGATCGAAGGCAGCGCCACGTTGACGATGAAGAAATCCAAGGGCGGCAGAAAAGCCCCAGCCAACAGAATGACCAGCGCAGTCCATCTGCGCGGATCATGAGTATGCTCGGGGTCGCGGGTATGTTCCAAATGTCTCTCCACATCGATTAGCGAAACCGAACAAGCGGCGGCTTCTGCAAATGCGCCAATTAGGAACCTATCGGTTCCTAATTGAGTTCAGTCGAGCGATTTTAGCGCGAAGTCGACCATCGCCTTGGTGTCCCCGCGATCCGCTCCTGCCTTCCCCAGCACTCTCATTCCTTGAATCTGGCACACGAGGAACCTCGCCAATGTCCGCTCATCCAGCCCAGGATCAATCTCACCCAAGGCTTGAGCTCTTATGATCGCTGCCGCATAAAGGTCTTGCAGTCGCCGAAACAGTCGCGAAATTCGAGCGGAAACCTCTTCATCCCCTGGAAGCATCTCGACGGCTGCCAGTACGACGAAACATCCGCGCAATCCTTCCTTGCCGGAAGAAGCTTCAACCTGTCCCGAAAATGCTTCGCAAATTGCGGCTTTAGGTGATGGGCTCGAATGTAGCGTTTCACCAACCTTGCGAAGAGCATCCTCGATGTAGGCGTCAAGTGCACGGAGATAGACGCCCCGCTTGTCTACGAACGCCTTATAGAAACTGCCTCTGGACAGATCCATGCCTTCGAGCAGGTCGGGGAGAGACGCATCGTGATATCCGCGGTCCCAGAAGACTCCCATCGCCTTGAGAACTGCATCATCAAGTTCGAATTCGCGAGGGCGACCAACGGATGGGGATGTTTGCGTGCGTTTAACCATAACGCCAATATGGAACCATTTGGTCTCTAATGCAAGTGGCATTTCCAGACGCAAGGGCAACGATTGTTGACATTGGAATCGTTGTTCTGAGCAGCAGAGGCTAAGCCCTTGAAAGGATCAGAACTGGCGCCCCCTTTTGGGCCACGCGATAACAACCATTTGACGGTCTTCCGCTCAGGTAATCTCCCCTCCGTCCAAACATCATTCGTTTAGACGATCAACCAAGCGCTTCATGAGATCCATTCGTTCATGAAGAATCTCCACGATGAGGGCGGGCGCATCCTCTCGTGGCAGACAAAAGACCTAGTGGTGTTGGCATCGCGCCATTCGTAACGCCGGATAAAGTGCACTGATATCCTTGAAAGAACCTTTGCCGATTACCGAACGTAGATCTGATTCCGCCTCCGCGGTAAGAATGTAGGCAGTCAAGCACGCCCCTCGGCAATCTCCTCGTCGAGGATCTCACCTACGGTTTTGGTCAACAGTCTACCGGCGAGTCCCTCATTGACGCGCGTGTTTATCAACGTCTTCAACTCCCAGGCTCGTTCTGCGTCTTCGTCACCGGGAAAGAGGCGCTCAAGTGCATACTGCTTGATTGTCTTGCCCTGCAAAGCGGCCAGCGCCTTTAGGCTTTGATGTTGCTGGTCCGTTATGTCGATCGTCAATCGGCTCATCTAACGTGCTCCTGAACTGAGGACGCCCACATTAGCACTATGTGGGCATGTAGCCACCACGGATACCTCTGATCCGATACCACCTGGAGAGATTTGTTATTTCCAAGAAGGCGTCGATCCCCCTATCTACCTCCGCTCGAGCACAATCCCAGACCGGCCGCTGGACATGTGCGTCTTGCTCTTGAAGGGAATTGAACCGCCGGCACCGCAATTACTTCGAATATTGGATCGAGATGCTTTCTATTACGCATTACCAACTAGGACCGTGTCTCAATCAGATCCATAAAGGAACATGCTCAGGCGGCCTGACGCGACAAACCTCACGGAAGCACCCTGCAGTGGATCAGTCAGAACTCCGCCTTCAGCGCAAAATGCTCAACGGTGAGCTCGCCAATTACCTTGTGGTCAAGGTCAAATCCCCACCCCGGACGATCGGTTAGGACAAGCTCTCCATTGCGATAGGTCTGGCGCGTTTCGGATGTAACCAAAACCTCAAAATTATAGATGTCCTTGTCGAGCAGGAAATGTTCGACTGTGACACAATTTGGTGTCGCCGAGGCGAGTTGTGCATGGGCGTTGGCATGCCAATGGGGTGCGACCGAGACGCCGAAGCTTTCAGCAGCACGCGTTACCCGAATCCATTCGCTGACACCACCCAGAACACCCACATCCGGCTGCAGAATATCAGCCGACCGCTGCTCGATGAGCCTTCGGAATTCGTGACGTGTCTGATGGATCTCACCGGTCGCCACTGGAGTCTCCAGCCTGCGCGCCAATTCCGCATGGCCGGCATAGTCATCGGGAGAGAGCGGTTCCTCAAACCACCAGAGACCTGCATCCCCGGCCGCCTTCTCGAAGGCGCGCGCGGCCAGAAGCGCCTCGTTGTAGTCGCGATAGGCATTGTTGGCGTCAAGGGCCAGCCTGCCTTGGCCGTCCATGGCGTCGATCGCCGCCCTCACGCGATCAGCGTCTTCCCTGATCGGCAGACCGCCGACCTTGATCTTGTGATCGGAAAAGCCATGTTTGATGTTGAAGCGGATCTCGCGATGAACCGCCTCTGCCCATGGACCGTCGTCCGGGCGATAGTAGCCACCGGAGGCATAGGCTGGCACCGGACGCACCGACCCGCCAAGCATGACGGCAAGCGGCATGTTCCTGCGCTTTGCCGCCAGATCCCACAGCGCCATGTCGACGGCTGAAATCGCACGCAGGACAATACCCTGACGGCCGGTCAGCAGGGTTTCCTGGTACATCCGGTCCCATATTCCCCAGATATCATCGGCATCGGCACCTGTAAGGACCGGCGAGAGAAGCTCGGCGACGATTTTCGCCGCGACCGAACCACCACGCGTACCCGCATAGATATATCCGAAACCCTTCGCCTCGCTGTCATCCGCGGCGATTTCCACGACGAGATAGTCGCGCTTGTCGAGCAACCGCTTGGCGATGCGGGTAGGCTTGGCCACGGGCACGCTGACGGCACGGGCCTCGATCATCCTGATCTTCATCTCAAAATCCTCTCCTCTGCAAAAGACACGGCCGGCGACGCATATCCGCCTGGCTCAGTCGAGCCTGTAGGTGGCTGGCCGGCGGTCCTTCCACGGCGACAATTCAAATTCGCCGACCTTGAACGCGATCGTCTTGTTGCGGGCACGGTCAACATCGGCGGCGGCCACAACGATGCCCTCGTCGGTCCCCGCATTGACGATGACATTGCCGAGCGGGTCGATGATCTGGCTCTTGCCGAGGAAATCTGCATCGCCTTCGCTGTCGGCACGATTGGCAACCAGGAAGAAGACGAAATTCTCGGCTGCGCGCACGCGCGTGAAATAGTCGGCGAGAAGCACGGACTGAACGGGCCAGTTCGTCGGCAGCGCGATGAAATCGGCGTTTGCCAGCGCCAGCGTTCGCGAGACTTCTGGAAAGCGGATTTCGTAACAAATCGCCACACCGACTTTACCTACGGCTGTGTCGAAAACCGAAACGTCGATACCATCCGGCTCGTCCACGAACCGATCGGCGCCGAGGAAAGGCAGGTGACGCTTGCGGTGAACGCCAGTAACGCCCTCGGGGCCGATGACCGCCGCCACGTTATAGAGCTTCGGTCCGACCCGCTCCAGGTAGCCGAGAACGACCTCCATCGAATGCTCTGCGCAAAGCAGGCGCACCCGTTCGAGCTCCGGCCCATCCTGCTCGATGGCGCTTGCATAGGCGTCGTCGCGGGTCTCGAACATGTAGCCGGAGAGATAGCACTCCGGGAAGACCAGAAGCTTTGCTTTCTTTTCGGCGGCCTGCTTCATCCAGCCGTCCATGGCGGCAAGGTTGTGGGCGACATCACCCAGAACGGCCGGCACCTGGGCGACGGCTACATATGCGCTCTCAGTCATCGGATTTCCTTTTCAATGGTCCAAGTGATGGTCAAGCCTTCGGGCGAGCGAACAGGAAGAGGAAGATCGCAGCCATCGTCGGCAGGGTGACCAGCAGAATGAGGGTGGAGAGGGAAAAGACGATCGGCACCTGCGATTGCTGGGCCGATGCCATCGCCCAGTTGTAGATCGGCATCGTGGTTTCGGTACCGCGCAGGAAGGTCGAGCGCAGCAATTCGTTGAAGGACAGAAGGAAACTGAAGATGCCCGCACCGGAGATACCCGGCATCAGCAGCGGCAGTTCGATATCCATGAAGCGGCGGAAGGGCTTGGCGCCAAGGTCTTCTGCTGCCTGTATCAGCCGCCGGTCGAAGCGCAGCATGACGATCAGGATGAGAAGCAGCGCGAATGGAAACGCCCACACCATGTGTGCGATGAACAGCGACCAGAACCCCAGCCGCAGGTCCAGAACCGTGCGCAGCAGGACGAAGAGCGCGGCGCCTATCGTCAGCCCCGGAACGAAGAGCGGCAGCACCGCCATCATGACGACCGGCCCCGGCCGGGTCAGCGCGACGATCGATCGTGCCACGAAGGTCCCGCAGATCATGCAGGCGACCGAAACCGTCATTCCGAGCAGGACGCTGTTGAGGAAAGGCGCATGCCAGTTGGTGTTGGCGAACAGCAGTTCGTAATGATTGACGGTCAGCGGATAGGGCCGGCCCGAAAGCGGCTCGGTGCTGATGGACATGATGCCAAGCCACACGACGGGAATATAGATCAGCGCAAGGGCGAAGAAGCCGCACAGTCTGGCGATACGGCTCCACGTCCTGGCGGGATTGCTCTTCTGGGAAAGCCGCATTTCGGAAGCGGCCCCGGTATGAACGATTGCGGACATGGACATACCCCTCAGTGACCGTGGCTCTGGAAAATGGATGCCATGTTCATCCTGCCCCTGAGACTGAATGTCAGTACGGAGAGCAACAGGACGAGGATGACGATGACGATGGTCGAGAGGGCGGCTGCCACCGGGTAGTTCAGGTTGGAAAGCGCGCTCTGGATGGACTGGCCAAGCAGATTGACCTGCCCGCCGCCCAGCAGTTGCGGCTCGACCCAGGCGGCCATCAGAGGCACGACGGTGAATATGGCTCCGCCGATGATGCCGGGCATTGCAAGCGGCAGAATGATGTTGAACAACGTCTGCCGGGCGCTGGCGCCCAGATCGGCGCTTGCCTTGATAAGATCGTCATCGATCAGCGAGATGGTCAGGAAGATCGGGAACACCGCCGAAGGGAAGTAGCTGCCGATCATGCCGAAATGCACGGCAAAGCCCGAATAGAGCAGCCAGGTGATCGGCTGGTCGATCAGGCCTGCATTGATCAGGAGCGTGTTGATCACGCCATTCGTGCCGAGGATCGAGCGCCAGACGATGATGCGCGAGGATGCGTCCAGAAAGAAGGGTATCGTCAGAAGCGTGATGATCAGCGCCCTCACCCGGTCGGATCGGCAGCCCTTGGCGAGCCAGAGCGCGAACGGGAAGGCAAGCAGAAGCTCGATGAGCGTCACCGTCACCGCAAACTGGAGCGTGCGTGCGACCACAGTCCACCGGCCGGATTCGAAAAGACCGGTCCAGGTGGCGAGTGTCGGCTCGAAGACCATCTGGTATTGCTTGATGGAGAAGAAGCTGAAGACGGAAATGATCAGCAACGGCACGAGAACAATGCCGACCCAGCCGCTGAGGAAGACCAGCGTGAACCAGCCGGTGGCCGTTTTTGGCAACGCCAGTTTCCTTTGATCCGTAAACGTCATCATCCTGTCCCTCTCCTCTCTGACGATCCCGCCGGCTGACCGGCGGGATCGTCTTGCAATCGTATCAAGCGCTGAGGAAGCGCTGCCATTCCTGTTCCATCACGTCGGCATTCTCGGCCGTCGGCTTGCTCCAGAAGGCATTGGGATTGGACATCTTGCGCTCGATCTTCTTGTCGGTCGCCTGAAGGGCGTCGATCTGCGCCTGTTCCCAGCCGGCCTGCTTGGCGTATTCGACACCAAGATCCATGTTCGGGCCGGCATAGCCGCGATCGCGTGCCTGGATGGCCCGGAACTCACCGCCGAGGAAGTAATTGAGCACCTTGTAGATGGCGTCCTTGTTGCCCCGCTCGATCGCCTGGGTCGGAACATAGGCACCGTGTCCCCATTTCTTACCGCCTTCGACTGCAAAAGCGTAGATCGGCGCCCTGTCGCCCATCGTCTTCTCCGCTTCCTTGACCGCCGGCTCCCAGCACTCCAGCACGTCGACTTCGCGGTTCTGGATCAGCTGAACCTGCTCTTCGAAGGAGTTGTGGAAGGTGCGGAACTGCCCTGCGCGCTTGCGCTCGATGGCGTAATCGACGACTGCCTTGGCTTCCTCGGGCGTCAGGTTGGCTGGATCGCCGATCTCGAGGCGCCCGTTGACCTTCAGGAAGTTGGCAATGCAGGCCATGGCTTGCGACAGGACACGGTCGAGCGCCACGCGGCCACGCGTGCGGTCGTCTTCGTAAAGAACGGCGTAGGGGATTTCGTCCTCACCGTTCGGATTGGCGCCGATAACCTCGGGGAAATAGGCGAAGGTATCACAATTGCCGAGGATCGGCGCGCCATAGACCTTACCGTCGAACATCGAGATGTCCGACTTCTTCCAGAAATCGGGCGTACGATCCCAGAGGTTCAGTTCCGGATCGGTGGTGTCGATCTCGGCATAGAAGCCGTTGGGGCCAAGAATATTCTGCGTGCCGTTGTCGAAAATGAGAATGTCATGCGTCTCGCCGATATTGTTGGCCATCACATCGCGCATGAAGACGCCGATATCGGCGTCTGTGCCCGTGAATTCGAGCTTGACGCCGGTTGCCTTGGTCAGAAGCGAAGGATCGCCCATCTGCGCGGTCGTGACGCCATAGGCCTTCAGAAGGACTTCGTCCTGCGCAAACGCAGCCGATTTGAAGGCGCCACCCGCTGCGATCGCCACACCGACGGCGGCTGTGGATTTGAGGAAGGAACGGCGACTGATGTCCGCTCCGGTATGCTGCTGATGAACTGACATGCTGCTCTCCTTTTTTGGTTATCGTAAAGCGATGTTGCGGTCGAGATCAGGGATCCATGACCGTGCAGGCCGATTTCGCCCAGCCGATCCGTCCCACACCGGCGGGCGGCTGTTCGGAATCCCACAGCCGGGCACGCGCAGGCCCGACCGAAGTTTCGAATGCGATATCGAGATATTTGCCCTTGTAGACGGAGTTCTGGATCGTCGCGTCCAGCACGTTTTCCAGTCCATCCTGCGGGTCGAGCCGGACCCGTTCGGCCCTAACGCCAAGCACAGCCTTCTGGCCGGCAACGGGCGCCGATGTTCCTGACCATTGTCCCCTGAGCAAATTTCCATCGACGGACAATGAGACCGCGGGGCCATCGATTGCGGTGATCACACCTTCGAAAACATTATCCACGCCCATGAAGCGGGCCGTAAAGCTGCTGTTGGGCCGGTCGAACAGATCGGTCGGCGCCCCCTCCTGAGCGATCCTGCCGTTTCGCATCAGCAGGATTCGGTCGCTCATCGTCAGCGCCTCTTCCTGGCTATGCGTGATGTAGACGAAAGTAATGCCGAGATTGCGCTGGATAGCGATCAGCTCTTCCTGCATGTCCATGCGAAGTTTTTCGTCCAGCGCGCCGAGCGGTTCGTCGAGCAGCAGAATGGCTGGCTTGGTGACGAAGGCGCGGGCAAGAGCGATACGCTGACGCTCACCGCCGCTGAGCTGCGTGATCCGGCGCTCCGACTTGTGGGCGAGGCGCACCATTTCAAGCGCATCCATCGCCTGTTTCTTGCGGGCATCCCGCGAGATTCCGCGCACCTTGAGACCGTATTCGACGTTCTCGCGGACCGACATGTGAGGAAACAGGGCGTAGTGCTGGAAAACGGTCGTACAGTTGCGATCAGACGCGCCGAGTTCGCGCACATCGTGGCCGCCGATGCGCAGGGCCTGCGCCTCGGTGGGCTGTTCCAGGCCCGAGATGATCTTAAGGAGCGTCGTCTTACCAGAGCCGCTTTCGCCGAGGATCGTTAGGAATTCGCCCTCGCCGGCCACCACCGACACGTTGTCCAGGGCCTTGACGCTGCCGTAGTAGAGCGTCGCACCGAGCACCTCGAGCATATTCGCCCGCGGGGAACGCGGTGTCTCGACCATGGTATCTTCCTTTGACATCAGACTACCTTCTTGATTTGCCCGCCTGTCAGCTCGCAAGCCGACGCAGGTGCGTAATCGCCACATCCGTACTGACGAGAGATGCCGCAGTTGCCGCGGCGCGGCGCACCACATCGACCACCAGATTGCTGGGGTCGCGCGGCGAACCTGTCACTTCAGCGGCGCCATTGAGCGAAAGCGCGCGGAACGGCACCTCGAATGCACGCCCCGCGATACTTCTGTTTCCGAGCATTCGGCCGGCATCGCGCAGTGCGATACCACCACCGGCGATCGTGCCGGACTGGCGGGCGGCCTTGATGGCCTGCACCGCCCGTTGCGCTGATCCGATGCGCAGCGCCCTTTCCGGCTCCGTGCGCCCGCCCAGCGAGAGTGTCACAATGCCATCGGATAGCCGGGCGAGGCGCTTTTCGTGCCGCTCGCGATCAAGCGAGAGGTACCGCGAGCGGGCAATATCTCCGCGTATCTGCGCTTTGCGGAAATCCAGTTCAGGCAAACCGCCGGCGCCGCATTCAAAGCGGCTTTCCTTCGCCGCCAGTTCCACCTTCTTCGCACGGCCGACCAACTCCGGCCGGACGGTCCGCAGCGAATATCCACCCTCGTCCCCGAAGAGCGTCGCGCCTGTCGCAGCGGCAATGTCGCCGAGATGAAAGCGCTTCCAGTCACCCTCTCCCGGTGCACGCATGGCGGCGATCTTCGCGCCGGTCCTTCGAACCAGAGAGCCAAGCTTTTCTTCCGCCTCGTGCGAAAACGACGTTGCAACGAAGAGCAGCGGCTGATCCATGCGGACGAAGACGTCCAGCATCGGGCCGATCTCCTCGATCGTCTGCACCGTCCCGTCAAATGCCACCACATAGGCATTTTCCAGAACGATCCGCCCGTTGCCGAAAGCAGCAAAGCTCGGGCTTAGCCAGCCGCCATCGAAAGCAAGGCCCTGCGCAACCTCGAGCGCATCGGCTTCGGCAGCCGGCACGACGTCGATGTAGCCTTGCGGCCCAGCGCGTAGCGCTGCCTCGAGAAGAAGCGGCGACAGCTCAAGGCCTCCCGCTGCGGTTTCGATGACATGGCGGAGATCGTCGTCCTCCCTCACGGGGATCGCGGAGCGGGTCAGCGTCGCAACCACGTCGGCGACTTCGGCGTCGAAAGCGGTTGCAACGGCGCGTCGGTCACATCCACTCTTCTCCGCCTGATCGAGCGCCTGCAGAAAGGCCGCGGCAAGGCAAACCACGGTCGCCGTGCCGTCTCCCCAACAGTCGCTCACCTCCCAGGCCACGTTGCGCATGGCCTGCGCACCGATCTGTTCGACCGGACAGACCAGCTCGACGTGGAGCGCCACATCATACCCGCTGGAACCGACGAGTGGCCCGGCCGGCGCCCTTTCGATGAGCACCGTCCGCGCGGCCGGTCCAAGCGTCAGCTCGACAAGACGGGCGACCTGCGTGGCACCGCGCCCGATCCTGCGTCTGGCATCATCGGCAAAATGCAAGCGCGTGGTAACCATGACCGCCTCGTTCCAGCAACCCTTGGGCTAAAGCATCACGTCGCCGCCATTCGGCGACAGCGTCTGGCCGACGAAATAGGACCCTGCCTTCGCGGCAAGGAGCAGCGCCGTCGGCGCAATTTCCTCGACCGTGCCAAAACGGCGGATCGGCAGTTCCGCATGTTTCATCGCCCGCCAATCTTCCGTCATACCGGCAAGCTGGGCGGTTTCGATCGGCCCCGGCGCGATCGCGTTGACGGTCACGCCAAACGGAGCGCCGTCATAGGCCAGAGCCCGGGTAAATCCGACGACACCACCCTTGGACGCGCAATAATGCGCCATGGCAGGAGCGCCCTTGTAGGCCAACTGCGAGGCGAAATTGATAATGCGACCGTGACCACGCTCCACCATCGGCTGGAAAAATGCCTGGGTAACGATGAAGGTGCCGCGCAGGTTGACGTCGATCATCCGATCAAAATCCGCAACCTTGACCTCGGCGAACGGACGGTCGCCGCTGATGCCCGCCGCATTGACGACGATGTCGACGTGACCAAGCTTTTCGAGGGCGAAATCGCGGAGCCTATCAACGGCCGCAGCGTCACCGACATCACACTCAATGAAATCGACAGTGTGCCCCTCGCATTTCAGGCCGTCAGCCAGACGCTGGGCCTCGGCCTCATCACGGTAGTGGCAGAATGCGACACGAGCACCGGCTTCGAGAAAGAGCTTCACAATGCCGGCTCCGATGCCGCGACTGCCACCGGTCACCAGGGCCGTGCGCCCCGCCAGGCTGAAAACATCCAGCATTCTTCAAACTCCTTCAGACTTGCCGTTTTCACGGTTGATTGCGGCAACGAACCAGCGAATTCCCTGCTCCAGCGAGATGGAAGGCCGATATCCCAGCTCTTCCGTCGCCGCTGATATGTCGAACTCATGCTGGGTGTCGTCACCCGGATCGGGGCCATCACCCAGGGATATCCGCGCCTGCGGCAGGACCTGCCGGACGAGCGCCGCCGTCTCTCCCAGCGTCTGATAGTTCGCCCCCGTAAGATTGAAGACGCGCGTCGAAAGCGCTTCTGCATCGAGGCCCGCAATCAGGCCGTCGGCAGCATCGTCCGCATGGATATACTGGCGATGGAAGTCCCTGCCCCAGGGAATCTCCGTTGCCTTGCCCGACTGGGCGTCTCGCAGCATCCGCCCAAGAAGACACGGTGTACTTCTGTTCGGGCCATAGACCCAGGAAAGGCGGAACGATGCGGCATCGACACCGTGCTCGCGCGCAAATGCCGTCACCAGCGCCTCGGCTGCAAGCTTGGTCGCGCCGTAGACCGTCGAGGGTGCCAGATGTATATCCTCCTTTACCGGCCCCTTCGCCGTCGAGCCGTAAACGCTCACCGACGAACAGTTGATGAAGCGGCGCACCCGAGCGATTCGGGCCAGTTCCAGCACATTCGCCGTTCCCATGACGTTGACCGCAACGAGGTCATACGGGTTATCACGTGCGACCATCGGGCCGGAATAAGCGCCACAATGGATGACTGAATCCAGTTCTCCGTCTCCGGCCAGCGCGTAAAGGCGATGGACGTCCTTGAGGTCGCAGGCGATGACATTTCCGAAGGGAAGGACGGCCGAATTCCTGTCGATAGCGATTACGCGGTCACCGCGGGCGACCAGTTTTTCAGCCACCGCCTGCCCGACCAATCCCGCCGCACCTGTGATAAAATGGGTTCTTGCCGCCATGGCACACTCCGTCGCCAGCACGCATGACGCCATGCGCACCCTCATGAAAGCCGTGAGGAAAAAGCTTATTTCTTGAGCCGCATCGCCACCGGGCGCATCGGCGCACCCGTTGCTCCGCGCAGCTTTATGCATGCGCCGAAGAAGGCAAATTCATGCACGCCGTCTTCCGCAAGCTCTTCCAGGTTCACGATCTCGAGGATCGGAACGCCGGCCTCGGCCAGAAGATAGGTATGCACCACCTGCCAATTTTCCGGATCCGCGGACGGCGCCTGCTCGAGGCAATGATTGTCCGCGCCGATGATGATCGCTCCGGCCTTGGCCAGGAACTCCGCGCCTTCGCGATTGAGGCCAGGAGGGTTGGGCAGGTAGGTCGACCGATCCGGCCAGAGCCGCATGCGGCCCGTGCGGATCAGCACGACATCACCGACCATCAGCTTGATACCCTGATGCTTGAGACATCCACGCAGGTCCGCCTCGCCGATACCGTAGCTTGGCGGAAGCACATCCACGCCATGCAGGGCAGCGACATCAAGCATGATGCCACGCGCGATGATTGGCGGATGCTTGTCGGCGCCCGCCTTGCGCCATGCACGGCTGCCGAGGTGCTCGTCGACCGAGAAGCCGTTGAAGATCTTGCCGTCATAGCCGAAGTGATTGAAGGCATCGATGTGCGTTCCCGTGTGGGTGTACATCGAGATGGCATCGCCGGAGTAGGATACGAGATCGTTGGCAGCCGGACCGACTTTCATCATGTCGTCGATCTTTTCGCCGCGCGGCGTGTGCGTCATCCAGATCTGATAGGGTTGATCCTCCGCACCGAACCAGCCCGGCATGCCGATGAAATTGTCGACCGAAAGGTCGTACATTCGCGTCGGATCCGCCCGATCCATGATCGCCTTGCGGGTTTCACCCGTGACGAGATTGAGCATTCCGATCTCGTCTTCGGAGCCGAAGGGGCTGACCGTCGCCTTACGGAAGGCAGCCCCGTGAGCCGCGATCTTTTCCTTAATCGCTTCCGTGACCAGGCATTCGGAGCACATCGCACACCCTCTCTTTTTCAGGTTCCCTCGGCATTTTGCAGGCCTGAGGCCGGATTGCCGTTTGCTTATGAATTCATCGATAGCACCAACGTCATTTCGACGTCAACAAAATAAACAACATTTTTGTCGACAATCTTGTTGCCTACATGTATGGTCAAAATCAGATAAGAATGAGTGCGTCGAAGAACGGGGGAGAAAACGTGAGAGCCCAGAAAGACATACCAGCCGGCGATACCGAGGCGAAAGCCTCGCGCCAGGACCCCGTCGCTGCGGTCGTGATGGCTCTCGAAGAAGACATCGTCCTGGGCAGGCTTCATCCGCGCGAACGGCTCATCGAGGAAGAGCTTGCCGAGCGGTTTTCCGTTTCGCGTCATTCGCTGCGGCTCGCGCTGGCGGAGCTTGACAAGATGGGCCTGATCGAACGTTTTCCCAACCGCGGGGCGATGATACGGGCGTTTTCAGCTTCAGACGTAGAGCAGCTCTATGCCGTTCGCGAACTGCTGGAATCCACCGCTGCCGCACAGATCGTGTTTCCGGTCGATGAAACGCATATCAGCGAACTCAAGGCCATCCAGACAAACCACGACGCAGCCGTGGATACGGACGACCTCGTCGGCGTCTTCAGGCACAATCACGAATTCCACCGCAAGCTTTTCGGGCTTTGCCGCAACCACTATCTCGCCAGCGCGATCGAGACCTATTCGCAGCGCGCACATGGCATTCGCTTTCTCGTGCTGGCCGACAAGGCGGAGCGTGACAAGGCCCGCAAGGAACATCACCAGATGATCGCCGCGCTGGAGCGCGAGGATGGCGACGCACTGGTGGCATTGTGCCGGCAACATCTTCCGGCGTCGAAACTGGCCTATCTGCGGGCCTTCGGAAAGATCGTCGGCTAGCCCGCCGGTCTTTCTCACCACCAACATTTCCGGAGCATTTTATGACGGACAAGCAAGAGCCGGTCGGGATTTCGCGCGGCCTCACCAACTATGGCGACTTCGACTTCGCGCGCTATCTCAGGATGTCATTCGCGCGATCCATGGGATATTCCACGGAGATGCTCGCCCGCCCCGTCGTGGGCATCGCAGGCACCTACAGCGAATTCAACAACTGCCATCGCCTGGTTCCGGAACTGATTGCCGCAGTCAAGCGCGGGGTCATCGCGGCCGGCGGCCTGCCGCTTGAGTTTCCGACAGTCTCGCTCGGCGAGGTCTTCCTGAAGCCGACCAGCCTCTTCTTCCGCAACCTCATGTCCATGGACACCGAGGAAATGCTGAAGGGCCAGCCGATGGATGCCGTCGTTCTGATCGGCGGCTGCGACAAGACGGTTCCGGCTCAGCTTATGGGGGCCGTCTCGGCCAATATTCCGGCCATTCAACTCGTCACCGGACCAATGATGACGGGCCGCTGGCGCGGTGAACGCCTCGGCGCCTGCACGGACTGTCGACGTTTCTGGGCGAAGTATCGTGCCGGTGAGCTCGACGGCGAGAGCATTCAGGAAGTTGAGGGAAGCCTGTCGACGACCGCCGGTACTTGCGCGGTGATGGGAACAGCCAGCACCATGGCAGCCATCGCCGAAGCACTCGGCATCATGCTACCAGGCACGGCCGCGATACCGGCCGTGCATGCGGATCGGCTGCGCGCAGCCGAAGCAAGCGGCGTGGCCGCCATGCGGCTGGCCCGCGACAAGCTGACCCCGGACCGGATCATTACCGCCAAATCCGTGGAAAACGCCCTTCGCGTTCTGCTCGCCATCGGCGGATCGACCAATGCGATCATTCATCTGACGGCGATTGCCGGGCGTGCGGGTATCAAGATCGACCTGCAACGGCTGAACGAACTCTCCGACACGACACCTGTGCTTGTCGATCTCAAGCCCACCGGCAGCTACTACATGGAAGACCTTCATGCTGCCGGTGGCATTGGTGCCGTCATGCGGGAACTGAAGGATCTGCTGCATCTCGACTGCATGACCGTATCGGGCGAAACTCTCGGCGAGCGTCTTGAAGCGCCGCAACCCTATGTCGATCGCAAGATCATCCACGCCGTATCGGCACCACTCCAGCCCGAGGGCGGCCTTGTCGCGCTCTTCGGCTCGCTGGCTCCAAACGGTGCGATCCTCAAGCGCGCGGCCGCCGATCCGCGCCTGTTCGAATATGAGGGACGCGCTGTGGTCTTCACAAGCCTGGAGGATATGGCAGCCCGCGTCGACGATCCCGACCTCGACATCAGCGAGGACGACATCATGGTCCTCCAGAATGCCGGGCCGAAGAGCGCATCCTGCATGCCGGAAGCCGGCTATCTGCCGATCCCGACGAAACTGGCACGCAAGGGCGTGAAGGACATGCTGCGCATCTCGGACGCACGCATGAGCGGCACCGCCTACGGCACAATCGTTCTCCATGTCAGCCCCGACGCCGCATCAGGCGGTCCGCTTGGACTCGTGCGAACCGGAGACCGCATAAGGCTATCCGTCAAGGAGCGCCGAGTCGATCTTCTGGTCGATGCAGCCGAGCTCGCCCAGCGTACACCGGCAAAAGCCCCTCCCCTTGCCAAGCGTGGCTATGCCCGCCTCTATGGTCAGGAGGTGCTGCAGGCCGAGCAGGGATGCGACTTCGCCTTCCTCGTGCAGGAACCGGCCGGGTCGTAAACTTGGATATTCTCTGGAAAAGCCTGCTTGGCGGCGCGATGACGGCGATCATCGCGCTGGCCGCCAAACGTGGCAATACGCTCCCCGGTATCTTGCCTCTGTTCCCGCTCTTTGGCTTCATCGCCCTGATGATCGTCGGCGCCAAAAACGATATTGACGCTTTCAGAGAGACTTGCATTGCCAGCGCGAAAACGCTTCCCGCCTATCTGGCGTTCGTGACGACGTGCTACCTTGGCATTAGCGCCTTCCCCGCCGCACTCACGGTTTTGCTCGGGATATTCGTTTGGGCGATCGCTGCATTGATTATATTCAGATCTTTCCAATAACAGCACGCTTTGCAAGCAACAAATAGATCCCATTTTAGATCGCCGATTAGTTTCCTTATCAGAACCACCGACCTGGCAATAAATTGTAGCGTCTAGCTTTGCCTGCTTCTACAGCCGGTAGCGATCACAAGAGCGATTTCAGATGGCCCAATCTTCGACGCGTAAGCCTGCCACGCGATCAAATTCGCGCCGGTTGTTTGTCACCACAATTAATCCGCGGGAGCGCGCGTGCCCTGCGATCAGTTGGTCATACGGCCCTATAGAGGTTCCGTTCCGAGCGAGTTCAGCACGCACCTGGCCGGTGTGGATGGCCGCTATGTCATCATAAGGCAACACCTCAAGTCGAGCCGCAAAACCCTCGACAACGGCCAGATTGTGCTCTTGCCTCGCCGACTTTTCTGCCCCGTAAATCAACTCCATCAAGCTTACTGAGCTTATGCATAATTGACCGTGGTGGCGATTGAACGCATCGCGCACCTGTTGGGGTCTATTCTTGATGGTGAAAATGCAGATGTTGGTGTCCAACATGTACTTCAGCATTAGAATGCCTCGCGCTCCTGCAAGGCAGGCTGATCACGTTCGCTCATGAAGTCGGGGGTCGCCGCCGCACCCTCGAACCAGCTATCCCAAGCCTCGCCGGCGGGAGCAATAATTCGAGTGCGCCCAACCGCAACGATATCGACACGCTTGACATCATCAGGCAGAGCAACGGCCTTTGGCAGCCGAATGGCTTGGCTACGATTACTCTGGAATACCGCACCCTGTTCCATGGCGCACTCCTTTGGCATCTACACATGGCATATCCCAAAAGCTAGTGCGCGAGACAGGATATGTCAATGGGATATACGCCGGAGGACTGATTGGTGGCTTACAAGCCCTTGAGATCCCATCGGGGGTGAGTAGCGGCCTGCACCGTGGCAGAGTGAGGTCGCTAGAAAACTCTCTGGAGGCCAACCATGCCGATAACAGCAGGTCAATCTCAAGCGCAAACCGCTACTCTCGTCGATCTTGGCGCAATTTTCGTCTCGTTGGAATTGAGCAAATCGACCTGGCTGGTGACAGCTCTGTCACCTTGCAGCGAAAAGATGTCCCGACACCTCACCATCCGAAGGCATTTTATATTGTTTTTGTAGATCTAGCATAGGAAAATCGATTCCGTGCATGTTCTGGTTCTTTCAGGGGCGAGTCGTCGCGGCACGCTTCTCAGTGCTTTGTATGCCGGTCGCCGCGATTGCCTTCGCCCGGCTCAGTCTTGGTTTTCGCTTCGTGGCGGCGGTCGGCGGACAGAGATCGGCCGACATCGACGCTTTCCTTGAACTGGCCCTTCTAATCACGGCGGACATAGAGCTTTGTCTGTTCCGGTATCGATGGCCTCACGCTTCGTCATCACATATTCCTTTCCGGTTGTGATCCGGGAAGAACGCACGGAGCAGCAGGAAAGATGCAGCGAATCAAGGACATATTGCAGACTCGCAATGAGGGAGGCGAGTCGTCGCTAAGTTATTGATTTTCGATTCATTTTGAATCGGAACAAATTCGCAGGTGATTCGCTTGACTCGCGTTGGTTGCGTCGAGTCGGGAGTTTCGAGATGGCCCAGCGTGCTCAGTGGAAAGGCTTCATCAAATTCGGAGAGGTGAGCTGCGGCGTCGGGCTCTACACGGCGGCGAGCACCTCCGAGCGCATCTCCTTCCATACGATCAATAAGAAGACCGGCAATCGAGTCAACCGCATCTTTATCGACAGCGACACCGGCAAGGAAGTCGAGCGCGAGGACCAGACCAAGGGATTCGAGGTCGAGAATGGCCAATACGTCATGATCGATCCCGAGGAAGTAGCCGCGACAATTCCCAAAAGCAACAAGACGTTGACGGTCGAAGCCTTCATTCCCTGCTCCGATGTCGACGATGTCTATTTCGACAAGCCGTACTATCTCGTGCCGACCGACCGCGTTTCCTCGAATGCGTTCACCGCGTTGCGCGACGCCATGGACAAATCGCAGGTTGCCGCCGTGGCGCGCACCGTTCTGTTCCGTCGGATGCGGACGGTACTGATCCGCACGCACGGCAAGGGGCTGATCGGCACGACCATGCAATACGACTATGAGGTCCGCTCATCGGAAAAGGCCTTCGAGGACGTGCCCAAACTGAAGATCAAAGGCGAGATGCTTGATCTCGCCAAGCACATCATTGCCACCAAGAAGGGCTCGTTCGACGCGGCGGAATTCGACGATCGATACGAAGCCGCCGTGGCCGAGTTGGTGAAAGCGAAGATCGAAGGCAAGGCGCTGCCGAAGCGCAAGGAGGTCAAGGTCTCGAGCCCGGACGGGCTTCTCGCGGCGCTGCGCGAAAGCGCCAAGATGCTGAAAGCTGGCGATGACAAGCCGAAGCGCGCGGACGCCAGTGCCAACAAGGGTAACGGTCGCAAGCCGGCGGCGGGTGGCGCAGCGTCGAAAGCCCGCAGCCCGTCGGCTGCACAGCGTAAAGCCGGTTGAGGAGACGGATCATGGCACCGCGCCCCTATTGGAAAGGCTACCTGAAGCTCTCTCTCGTCACCTGCCCCGTGTCCATGTCGCCAGCGACGTCGGAGAGCGACAAGGTCCGCTTCCACACCCTGAACAGGCAGACCGGTAACCGCGTGGTCTCGCGATATGTCGATGCCGTCACCCGCAAGCCGGTCAAGGTTGATGACGAGGTGAAGGGTTATGCCCGAGGCGAGAACGACTACGTGCTCCTCACCGACGACGATCTCGACGCCGTGGCCCTGGAAACGGTCAAGACCATCGACATCGAGAAGTTCGTGCCGCGAGACAGCATCGAATGGATCTATCTGGAAAAGCCGCATTATCTGGTGCCCGACGATCCGGTCGGACACGAGGCCTTCGCCGTCATCCGCGACGCAATGGCGGCGGACAAAGTCTATGGCGTCTCGCGGCTGGTGATCGGCCGGCGCGAGCGCGCCGTCGTGCTGGAGCCGCGCGGCGAAGGCATCGTCGTCTGGACGCTGCGTTTCGGCGACGAGGTGCGACCGGAGCAATCCTATTTCAAGGACATCGACGACAGGTCCGATCCCGATCTCGTCCCGATGGTGCAAAAGTTCATCAAGCGGCACACCAAGGAATGGTCGCCGGACATGGTGTCCGATCCGGTGCAGGACGCCCTTCTCGACATCATTGCGAAAAAGAAGAAGGCGCTGAGACCGTCGAAGAAGGGCAAGACCAAGGAAGACGAACGTCCGTCGGGTGGCAATGTCGTCGACATCATGGACGCGCTTCGCAAGAGCCTCGCCGCCGGTGAAAAAGGCAAGCGCGCATCCTGAAACCGTCACGGACAGCACCTATGTTCGATCTCTCTCGCACCCGTAATGGACATCCATGAAGAAGCGCCGATCCGCCATCCCCCTGCTCGACGAATCCGGTACGGCACTGCAGTCGCGGCCCGTGCGCAAACGCGATCCCGCGCAGCCGAACCTGCCCTTCGATCCGATGCCCGAGCGCGTGGAACCGTGCCTCGCCCTGCTTCGTCCGACGCCGCCGGAAGGACCGGATTGGCTTTACGAAATCAAATGGGACGGCTATCGCCTCGCGCTCCATATCGAGCCGAACGGCGTGCGGATCATCACGCGTGGGGGCCACGATTGGACGCACCGCTTTCCTGGGATTGCCGATGCAGCCAAAAAACGCGGCGTCGGTACGGCCATCCTCGACGGCGAGGCGGTGGTGCTCAACAAGGAAGGACACTCGGACTTCGGGGCGCTGCAGCGTTCGCTCGGCGGTCGCGGCGGCAAGCGCGCGTCTACCGAGGCGGTCTTTTTCGCCTTCGACCTCCTCTATTTCGATGGGCATGATCTGACCCGGACAGAGCTTTCGGTCCGCCGGCACCTGCTGGAGGATTTTCTCGACGGCGCCGTCGGCGCGGTGCAGTTGTCCGAGGAAGCCCATGGCGACGGCACTGATCTGCTCGCGAAGGCCTGCTCCATGGGGCTCGAGGGTATCATCGCCAAGCATCGAGACCGGCCCTATCGCTCCGGCCGCACCGGCGATTGGATCAAGATCAAATGCGTCCAGAGCGAGAGCTTCATGATTGTCGGCTACGAGCGTTCCGAATCCGCTCGCGGCGGGATCGGCAGCTTATTGCTGGCCGCGCGGCGCGGCGACACCTGGGTCCCGGTCGGCTCGGTCGGGACCGGCTTCAAGACCGCCGACGCCGAGTATCTGCGCAAGACGCTCGACAAGCTGAAGACCAAGAGGCCGGTCATCCCTCTGAAGGGCAAGAACTATGTCTTTGCCCTGCCGACGCTGATCGCTGAGATCGAGTTCCGCGGCTGGACGGACGACGGCAATCTGCGCCATGCCTCCTACAAAGGCCTGCGCGAAATCCAGGACAATGCGGCGGTGTTCGATATCGGCGACAACCCGGTTCGGTAAAGCCTCATGATCGGAGAATAGGCGATCGTCACCGCTGATCACCATCGCTCCCATGGCACGCTTGGCGTCGATCCGCCGGCGGTGGTCGATGATGGGCTGCTCGTCATAGACCATGGCGGCACTCGCCAGACCATCGAACGATAGCATTTTCACCGAGGCGACAGGACCGTTCGCCCTCAGGCGGCGCTGGAGGTAGGAGAACAGGTTTCGTGGGGCCCGCGTCTTACCGAGGTGGTGGCGCCAGTCTACGGATGCGCCGCATTTTCATTCGTGCTGTGTGGTTTCGATGCGAGAACGGTCGAAGATCATGCTGCTGCCTTCCGTTTGCCCAGCCGCTTGATGGCCTGCTCCAGCGGCCGTTGCCCGTCGTAATAGTCTTTCCAGGCGCTCGTCTTCGACAAGAGGGTCGGGACCGTCCGGATGGTGAACCGCTTCGGGTCGAGATCGGATTTGACCTGCGTCCAGGTGAGCGGCATCGAGGCGGTAGCGCCCGGCCGTGCCCGCGGCGATAGCGGCGCTACGGCCGTCGCCATGCGATCGTTGCGCAGATAATCGAGGAAGATGCGCCCTTCCCGCAGGCTCTTGGTCATCTTGATGAGATAGGCATCGGGATTGTCGCGTGCCATCTCCTGGCAGACGTCGTGGGCAAAGCCCTTCGCCTCAGCCCAGGACAGCGGCTTGCGCGCATTGACCTCGAGCGGCGTCACCACATGCAGGCCCTTGCCACCGGTTGTCTTGCAGAAGCTAATGAGCCCGAGGTCATCCAGCCGGTCGCGCATCTCGCGCGCCGCCGTCACCACGGCGGAGAATGGCACGTCCGGCCCGGGATCGAGGTCGAACACCACCCGTCCTGGCACTTCCGGCTTGCCCGGCTCGCAATTCCAGGGGTGCAACTCGACCCCGCCGATCTGCGCGATGGCAATGAGTCCTTCGACCCGGTCGACCTGCAGATAAGGCTTCTTGTCGCCGAAGACCTTGACCAGTTCCAGCAGGTTCGACGTGCCCGGCATCGCGTGCCGCTGGAAGAACTGTTCCCCGCCGATGCCATCGGGCGCGCGAATGATGGAACATGGCCGTCCCTTGACGTGCTCGATGAGCCAGGTGCCGACAGCTTCGTGATATCGAGCGAGATCCTCCTTAGTGACGGGCTGTCCGTCGCCGCCGGCATCCGGCCACAACGGCTTGTCCGGGTTGGAAATAAGCACACCCATGACTTCGGCCTTTGCGCCTTTGCGGCGAGTGGGCTTCGCCTTTGCCACTGCAGCTGGTGCCGGTGTTTCGGTCTTTGCCGGCAAGGCGGGTTTCTCGGCCTGGACCTCCGCGGCCGGCTTATCCTCCCGCAGGCCCTTGAACGCGGCTTGGCGGACCAGGCCATCGGCGGTCCAGCCGGCAAACTCGATCTCCGCGACCAGTTGGGGTTTGAGCCAGACGACCTCCTTTTCCTTCTTGGGCGCGCCAATGCCCGTAAAGGGCGACGTTGCCGCTTCCGCCGCCTTCAGCTTGGGCAGCAGCGTTTCGACCTTCTTGGCGCCATAACCCGTGCCGACCCGCCCGACATAGACGAAGTGGTCTCCGCGGTTGACCCCGACCAGCAGAGATCGGAATTTGCCGTTCGTCTTGGCATAGCCGCCGATGACGACCTCGTGGCCGGCCCGGCATTTCGACTTGGCCCAGGCTTCTGTGCGCCCTGACCGATAAGGCGCATCCGCCTGCTTCGAGACGATGCCCTCGAGCGACAGCTTGCATGCCGAGCGCAATACGGCATCGCCGCCGGTCTCGAAGTGCTCGACGAAACGCAGATGCGGATCGTCGGTCCCGTCGGCAAGCAGTTCCTGCAGCCGGCTCTTGCGGTCTGTCAAAGCCTTCTCCCGTAGATCTTCGCCGCCGTCGAACAGGAGGTCGAACGCGAAATACACCAGGTTGCCTGTGGTGCCTTCCGACAATGCGGCCTGAAGCGCGGCAAAGTCTGGTGCCCCGTTGTCGTCGAGGGCGCAGATCTCGCCGTCGATGATGCAATCGGGAAGCTCAGTGGCGGCCTTCGCGATCTCCGGATACTTTGCCGTCCAATCCAGCCCCTTGCGTGTCTTTAGGGTCACGGCTCCGTTGGCAATCCGCATCTGGATGCGGTAGCCGTCGAACTTGATCTCGTGCAGCCAGTTATCGCCGGCCGGCGGTCGCTCGAGCGTTTCGCAGAGCTGCGGGGCGATGAATTCCGGCAGGTCCACAGCAGTCGACGTCGCCACCTCCTTCCGCGCTTTCTTCTTGCGTTCGTCAGCCGCCAGACCCTTCTTGCTGTCCCAGACGGCATCCGCCTCGACATCGCCACTCGCCATCATAAACGGCGTCGGCTTGCGTCCCTTGCCGCCGGCGATCTGCTCCATCGTTCGAGCCGACGCGACCGAAGACCTGTTCGCGTCCAGGATTGCCGCGCCATTCTCTCCGACGGAATGCTCGTCATGGTGCTTGATCAGCAACCAGTTCGTCCGCTTGCCGCCGTCGCGGTCGTTGCGCATCCGCACCAGCACGAAGCTTCCATGCAGGCGCTTGCCGTGCAGGACGAATTTGAAATCGCCCTTTCTCAAAGCCTCTTCCGGCAACTTGTTGCCTTCCGGCTCCCAGTAGCCTCTATCCCACAACATCACCGTGCCGCCGCCATATTGGCCTTTCGGGATCGTGCCTTCGAAATCGCCGTAGTCGAGCGGGTGGTCCTCGACCTCGACCGCCAGCCGCTTGTCATGCGGATCGAGCGACGGTCCCTTGGTGACGGCCCAGGATTTGAAGACGCCGTCGAGTTCGAGTCGGAGATCGTAATGAAGGCGCGTCGCGTCGTGCTTCTGGATAACGAAGCGGGGCCGGTTGGACGACTTGACGGTGGTCGCGCCGCTCGGTTCCTGCGTCTGCTTGAAGTCCCGCTTCTTCTTGTAGGTTGAAAGCTTGTCACCCGCCATCTTCGACCTCGATACGCTTCGCGTTGCCGGCACCCGGATCGAGGGAGAAACCCGCTGCGGAGGATAGTTGTTCCCGGCTGGTCTCGCGGACCATAACCGGTTTCAGGTGTTCGCCATCTCAATATGCTGCGCCGGTGGCACAGGGCCGCTGGGTTTACGAGGAGACCGGCAAGTCGAAGGCCGAAAACGTTCGCGCTATCTGATCGAGTGACCTGGCGTGCGGCGCTATAGGGCGCCGCCGCCGATGCCGTCAAATCGGCGCGGCCGCCAGCAGAACCGCGACGGGGACCGTGATCGCCGACGCGCTAAGCGCCACGGCAGCTGCAAGCCTGATCAAGCGCGCGTCGCGCACGCCGAGGATCCCATTCATACGCCATCACCAGTTCCTCCATCCGAGAGAACAGCATGTGCCAGCCTGAGTGTCCACCCCGGCGTGACCAGCGGCCCGCCTCCTCAAAGGTCGCCATTGCAAAGCGGCAGTCGGCTCTTATCTCTTCGTCGCGGAGACCAATGGAGAAGCCGGCAATGAGAGGATTTGTCACCAACGTCGCGATTGGCGATGCTTTCGAAATCCACGGGCCAAGCAAAAGCAAAGGCCGCGACCAATGCACGACCGTCTGTCTCTGCTGCGAGAGAGCGGACCAGCCGATGGACGATGACGGCTGCGGCATCTGCGACGCGTGCCTCGGTCTACCGGTTCGCGAGAATGACGCTCTGGAAGGCCTTGAAGTTCACGCAGGCTCCACCTATTTATCGCTCACCACCCGTAAAGGATGACTGCCTGCAGCGATAATGTCTTGTCGCGCGTTCGTAGTCGTCCGGGTCCGAAGGGCGCTCCCCGAAAGGGTCGAGCGCCCTTCGTCATTTTAGATAGCCCGCCCTCAAGCCGAGCCGCTGCCGGAGCCGGCTGCCGAACCGGAAGTACCCTTCGCATTGCTCACAAACCGTCGCCTATCGATGCACGCCATCCCTACGCCAACTGGGAACAATGCCAGACCAAGACAGTTGGTGACCTGCAGGTCCATTTGCCTGCAGCCCAACATTTTATCAACTTCTTGAAGGAGGAAACCCATGGCAAGGGATTGGGAAAACCGTGACGCTAACCGCCGATATGGCGACCGGGGCGATGAATGGCGGTCCGAGCGCGACTGGTCCGACAGAGCGAGCGACGAGGCACGCTCCTGGTTCGGCGATGAGGATGCAGAGCGCCGCCGCATGATGGATGACCGCACGCGAAACGAGCGTGAGAACCGCCGCCACTCCGGCGGAGACGATCGGCGTGAGGACCGGTACGGCATGCGGCCCTTTGCCGGACGCGACACCTATCTAGGCTATGACTGGCCGTGGTCGAAAAGCCCCTCCGGCGGCTACGACCGCGACACGTACGGCTATCCCCGCCGCCAGTCGGACGACCGCTGGCGCTCCGGTTCGAGCGGGCGGGATTACCGCTCTTCCGGGGATCGCTCCCGCTGGGACAACGGTCGCGGCTTCTTCGAGCGCGCAGGCGACGAGGTGGCCTCCTGGTTCGGCGACGAGGATGCGAGCCGGCGCCGGGAAATGGACGCGCGCCATCGCGGCCGCGGCCCGAAGAACTATACCCGTTCGGACGAGCGCATCGCCGAGGAGGTCAACGACCAGCTGGCCGACGATGCCCATATCGACGCCTCGGATATCGAGGTGTCCGTCAGCAGCGGCGAGGTGACGCTCAACGGCACCGTGACCGAGCGTTTCGCCAAGCGCCATGCCGAAGATATCGTTGAGCGAGTTTCGGGCGTCAAACACGTCCAGAACAATCTTCGCGTTTCCGAACAGCAGACGACGTTGACGACGCAAACCGAATCGACGCGCACCGACCAGTCCACGACCGGCGGCGTGGGCTCGTCCGCAACGTTCCGCCATTAAGAAAAAGGCCGGTCCCGGAACACGGGGCCGGCCTTTCTCCCGGAGGTTGCCATGCTCGACTACCGACATGCCAGACACCAGACGGTCGAACGCCACCTTGCACGACGCGGCATAAGAGATACGCGCATCTTGAAGGCAATGGAGGCCGTTCCGCGCGAAGTCTTCGTGGAAGCGGGTTTTGAGGAATTCGTCTATGAGGATTAGCCGCTGCCGATCCCCGAAGGGCAGACGATCTCTCAGCCCCACATCGTCGCCCGCATGGCGGAGGCGGCGGAAATAGACCGGCACGACACGGTGCTGGAAGTTGGCGCCGGATCCGGCTATGCCGCCGCGGTGCTGAGGCATCTTGCCGGGCAGGTTGTAGCCATCGAGCGACATCCCGCGCTGGCGGAAAAAGCGATGGCGCGGCTCGCGCGGCTCGGGCGACACAATATCGACATCCGCGCCGGCGACGCTACGAAGGGCTAGCCGGAAAAGGCGCCCTTCGATGCCATCATCGTCTCGGCGGGCGGACCCGCCGCGCCGAAGGCGCTGAAGGAATAGCTCGAAATCGGCGGCCGCCTCATCATGCCCATCGGCTGGCAGGAGCGCTCGCAGCGGCTGCTTCGCTTTACCAGGCTTGCCGCCAATCATTATGACGAAGAGCATCTCGGCGGCGTGCTCTTCGTGCCGCTGATCGGCGATGGCGGATGGGCCGAACACCCCGCCCAAACCAAAAAGTCCTAGCCGGTGCGCATCGCAGCCGCCGGCGAGGACCTGCCCGGCCCCGACGATCCGGCTTTTGCCGAGACCTTCGACCGTTCCGCCGAACGCCGCGTGGTCGGCGAAGCGAGCCACGGCACCTCGGAATTTTCCCGGGCGCGCGCCTCGATCACAAAACGTCTGACCAGCGGCACGGCTTTTCCATAGTGGCGGAGGAGGCCAACTGGCCGGATGCGGCTGCGATCGCTTCGTGTGCGGGCGGCAGAAGTCGGACGGGGAAGCGCCCTTCCGCCGTTTCCCCGCCTGGATGTGGCGCAACACCGATGTCGACGCCTTCGTCTCTTGGCTGAAAACGCACAATGCCGGCCGTCCAGCCGATCGGCGGGCCGGCTTCTACGGGCTCGATATCTACAAAATGCGCGACTCGATCGCCGCCGTGCTCGCCTATCTCGCCGCCACCGACCCGCAAGCCGCCGCTGTCGCGCGCGAGCGCTACGGTTGCCTGACGCCCTGGCAGAACGCCCCCGGCACTTATGGCCGAGCGGGTGCTGACCACCGGTTACCAAGCCTGCGAGGATGCTGTGGTGCGGCAATGCCGGGAGCTTCTTCACCAAGCCATCGAGACGGCCGGCGACGACGCCCTTTTCGACGGCGCGCAGAACGCCCGCCTCATTGCATCCGCGGAAAAATACTACCGCATCATGTGTTACGGCGGCGCGGAAGCCTGGAACCTGCGCGACCCACATGTTCGAAACGCTCGACCATCTGCTGCAGCGGGCGGGACCGAAGGCCAAGGCGGTGGTCTGGGCGCACGACTTCCATATCGGCGATGCCCGCCATACCGAAATGGGCAAGGTGCGCGGCGAATTGAATATCGGCCAGCTCTGCCGCGAGAAATACGGCGATGCCACCGCGCTGATCGGCCTCGGCACGCACAGCGGCACCGTCGCCGCTGCCACAGATTGGATCAATCTGTCCGGCCCGCGCTGGAGGAGAGCATCGACCGCTGCTGCCGTCTTTCGGGAAAACGGCGTTTCCTTCTCGATTTCTCCCGCCAGCCCGACCTTGCCGAAGCGCTTCCGCCGAGCGCTTGGAGCGCTTCATCGGCGTCATCTACCGGCCGGAGAGTGAGCGCCCAAGCACTTGCCCATGTCGAACTGGCGAGGCAGTTCGACGCCTATGTCTGGTTCGATGCAACCCGTGCCGTCACGCCGCTCTCTTCGGAGACCGGGAATGGGCGCGTGCCGGATACCTTCCCGTTCGGGCTGCAACGTCGGTCGGTCGGCCGGCGCTCTTGCCGGTCGCTCCGAACGGGCGGCTGGTCCGTTCCTAGTGGCGACTTTCCTGGTTGCGCCCGCGTACCATGTTCCGATCATCGGCGTCCGACAGCTCCTTCATAGGCTCGGCGAGCTTGTCACCCTTCGCTTTCGCGTGGCGGAGACCTTTCGAGGATTTGAGGTCTTCTTTCGCCGGAAAGTCCGCGCCACCCCCCTTTTGTGTTTTCCTTGCCTTTGATGACGCGTTGCTGCTGATCGTGTGTTTTCTTTCCGACCATCACGGCCTCCTATCGGTTGGCGCGCTGACGGTCGCGCGGATCGATGCCGCCAGAGCGGTTGGTGTTGTTGTCGGTGTCGCCTTCGAAGGTGTTGTCGCCTTCCAGCAGCTCCGCGTCGGCCGGTGACTCCAGGCCTGCCGACTGGCCGATACCAGGGTTCTCTTTGAGATCCTTGTCGGTCGGCTTTTTCGTCTTGTCGTGCTTGTTGGTGGTCATAGGGAGGGTCCTCCGTTGTCACTCTTGGGCTCACCTGTGGAGGGAGAGGAGGTTCCTCGGCGGCGGAACAAAATCTAGTCGCGCGAATTGGCTGCGTGGGATGCGGCCGCCCTAACGCGTGGCGAAAACGCACTCCAAGCGCGCTCCAACGCCCCAGGAGAAACAACGATGAAGCCTTCCGACCTCGACGAGGAGCTGTGGGAAATCCGGGATATCCTGCACCGGGCTGTGCAGATGCACATCGCCGACAATACCGAGGGCGCGAAGGCCGCGACCAAGGAGGCCTATCAGCGCTTGTCGACGCTCCTCGATGAAACGCAAAGCAATCTCAAACCACCGGGAACAACACCTCTTGAGGGGAGTTGAGGCTGATTGACCTCAGCCAAAGGAGACCCACCTATGCCCCGTGGCGACAAGTCGTCCTACACCGAGAAACAGAAACGCAAAGCCGAACATATCGAGGAAAAATATGAAGATCGCGGCGTTTCGAAAGATGAGGCCGAGCGGCGGGCCTTGGCTACCGTCAACAAGGAAAGCGGCGGCGGCAACACGTCCGGCTCCGGTCGAAGCCATCCGGAAAATCATGCCTCGTCGGAGAAAGGCGGGCGAAAGGGCGGAGCGGCATCCGCAGCAAGGCCGAAGGCCGAGCGTTCTGCTTCCGCCAAGAAGGCCGCAGCCACCCGCAAACGCAACGACCAGCACTCGCACCATTAATGGTTTCACGCCGTCTCGGGTGCCTTCAGCGAGAAGGAGTTCGAACGATGAAAGTCAGCGACGTCATGACGCGCAATGTGCGCATCGCCAATGCGAACGAGACGATTCAGGACGCCGCCCGTATCATGGGCCGAGATCGACGCCGGAGTCGTGCCGGTCGGCCAGGAGGGTAAGCCCGTTGGCATGCACACCGACCGGAATATCGCCATCCGGGCAGTGGCCGAGGGTCTGGGTCCGGGAACCAAGGTTAGCGACGTCATGTCGCCCAAGGTCAAATACTGCTTCGGGGACGAGATTTCGACCACGTCTGCAGCGATCTCGGCAACCAGCAGATCCGACGCATTCCCGTTCTCGACCGCGGCAAGCAGTTGGTCGGCATCCTGTCGCTCGGTGACGTTGCCGTCGAAACAGGCGGAGATGGCGCCGGCGAGGCACTGGCAGCGATCTCGCAGCGCGGTGGTGCCCATTATCAGTCTGGCGCGCAGCCGCACTGAGGCGGAGCCGTTCACGGGTTTGGGGCCGACGCATTCCCGCCGGCTTGTCCGGTGGTGGAGGAATGTCCCATGAAAGACAGGAACGCAACACGTCACTGGATGCACAAGTATCCCTATGCCGCCTTCGCAATCAACATGATCGTCAGTCTGGCTGTCATGTACCTGGTTATGTTCTCGATGATCGACGGCCTGGGCGACTTCCGGAATAATCTGAACATGTTCTACATGGGCCTAACCATGGTGGCGCCGATGGGAGTGCTCATGCTGGCGACTATGGGCGGCATGTATCCGAACCGGACGGCCAATTTCCTTCTCATTGCCGCGCTCGTCATCTTGTTCATTGCAGCTTTCGGCGCCACGCGAACTGAGGCGCTGATCGGCGACCGGCAGTTCATCGCCTCGATGGTTCCGCATCATTCGGGTGCTATTTTGATGTGCAGAAAGGCAGCGCTGCGCGATCCCGAACTGTTGACGCTCTGCGCCGAGATCATGGAGGGTCAGCGCGCGGAAATCGACCGGATGAACGCAATCGACGCCCGCCTCGACACCGAATGAGGAGACCGACATGGCACCCCCGAAGGAAATGGACGACGTGCTGCTGAATCTTCCGCTCCGGATCGGCACCTATGTGCCGGACGACCTGCTCGAAGACTGGTTTGCCCCCGGAACAGGAATGAATCCCCCGGCAGAAGCTGCCCTCGAAGCCGCACGCGCCTATGGCCACCGGTTCGAGTGCGAATTCAAGTACTACCGCGAGCGCAAGGAAGGAGTGTTTTGGAAATGGGTTCCCGCGATATGATAGGAGAAACGATGGAGGCAAAGGCCGCGAACGCCATCATCGAGGAACTTGAACGGCAAGCAGCGGAAGCTCCGCAACGACTAAGCGTGCGCCGACAGGGCGAACGGGTCGATGTCCGCGGCGAGGTCGACGTCGATGCTGTAGTGATGGTCGTCATAGGCTCGATGGCGGGCGGGCCATGAAACAGCCGTCGCCCGTAGCGACTGCGCTCCAAATTGAGAGATCACATCCTCATCGTCGGGCCTTAGGGCCCGCCCGCTTATCGTCAAGGGATACCTGGAAGACTCCCGCTGTTTTCGTCCAGCTCGGGTTCGTCAGTCGAGGCATTCATCCTTGTTGCAAGTGGCTCGCGCGCTATATTCTGCTCGATCTCCTCGTGGCCCGGTGTTCCGGGAAGCGCCTTTCTAAAATTGGCAGCATAGTCCTTGGGCATTTTGGGCGGCATCATCGGTTCGTATCTGTCGACATTCGCCTGAACGATGACCGGACCCTCCACGGCAAAAGCCTCATCGAGCACTCGTTCCATCTCGTCGAAGGTGGAGATTGTGAAACCTCTCCCACCCATTGCCTCCGCCGCCATGGCGAAATCAATAGGTGCGAGTTCGCACGCAAACTGAGGATGGCCGAGAAACATCATCTGCTCCCAGGCGATCTGATTGAGCATGCCATTGGAAATAACGAGGAGTTTCAGAGGGAGTCTGTGTCGAACAGCGGTTGAGAATTCCCCCAACTGCATGGCGAGGCCCCCATCGCCCACGACAGCGTAGAGATTGCGGCCGGGGCAAGCGAGTCCTGCTGCGATCGCGTAAGGCAGACCGGAGGCCATCGAGGCAAGCGCGCCCGAAACTGCAAAAGCGTTGGTCGTTTTTAGATCGATATGCCGCGCGGCCAGTTCCGTGTTCTGTCCTGAATCCGTCACCAACATCCCCATTGCGTCGACACGCCGGCCAAATGCGTGCACCACGGGCTGAGGCTTCAATGGCGACGAACGATCCGATGTCAACACGGCCATCTGCGCGCGCCATGTCTGCATCTTTTTCTGCGCGTCTTCCAGGAACGTCCCTCCGGTCTTGGCGTCCAGAAGAGAATTCAATCGTGACAGAACGGCGCGAGCATCGCCGACCAGACCACATTGGACCGGATGCCGAAGTCCGATACGTTGAGGATCGAGGTCGATCTGAACCGCTTTGACGGACTGCGGGTCGGGATAATATTCGATGTAAGGAAATGTCGAGCCGACGATCAAAAGCGCATCGCAGTCCTTCATAATATCCTGGGAAGGCGCTGTACCCAATATCCCGATACCCCCGGTTGTATGGGGATCATCGTCATCCATGATCGCCTTTCCCAGCAGCGCCTTGGCGACCGGCGCGGCCAGCAGCTTGGCAGTCAGTCTCAATTCTTCCCGCGCTCCCAAAGCGCCGCGTCCGGCCAGGATCGCGACCCGATTTGCGCGATTAAGCAAAGCGGCCGCCTGCTCGATCAGATCCTCCGAAGGAAGGGGCTTGTACGAGAACCAGTCGTTGGGAACGTGCTTGGGAAGATTGCGGCGAGACCGGCCCTGTCCCGCCGGTTTTTCCTGCGTGTCGTTGGCAATCGAGATATGCGCCACACCGCGTCGCGCCATGGCCGTTCGGCAGGCGAGGCTTGCGGCATTTTCCATATGGGCCGCGTCGCTGACGATCGTATTGTATACACTGACGTCCTCGAAAACCCTCGTCAGATTGACGTCCTGCTGTGTGAAGGTCTCGGCGAGGTCGTGGTATTGCATGCCGGTGACAGCAAGGACCGGGACCTGGTCCAGCTTGGCATCGTAGAGACCGGTCAGCAAGTTCGTGCCGCCTGGTCCTGAAGTGGCGAGGCAAACACCAAGCTTGCCCGTCCATTTCGCATAAGCGGTCGCCATGAAGGCGGCAGACTGCTCATGACGGACCTGAATGAAGCGTATCGCCTCCTGACGTTTGCGAAGCGCTTCCACGATACCGTTGATGCCATCACCTGGGAGGCCAAATATGGTGTCGATCTTCCAGTCGATCAGCGTATCTACGAGGACGTCTGCCGCGGTCGCCATGTCAAGCCCTTCCTCCGGTTGGTCGATCAATCGCGATTGGCCGTCACTGGCGGGGGAATGTGCCCCGTGTGATGCGTGGGATTCGTGACCGGATCGCCTTTCGTCGGCTTTTCATCCGTCTTGGAGACATTCCCGCTGCGTACTGGGGGAATGCCGGCTTTGTCTGAAGCGGTATCGGGGGCTCGGTCCGGCATGGGTTCGCGCTCCACATCCAACGATCGCTGCGAGGTCGGGTTTTTGCTTCCAGATCCCGCATTCTCGCTCAGTTGGCGATTATTGTCCGTCATCGCATTGTCTCCTTCGTATCCATAACTCGCAGAACCGTGGCACTGAGGCCCTGTAAATCCAACGACGCGGCGGCCCTATCGTTCCCGAGACAAGAGAAGTTTGCAGTTCCGCTCAGCTCGTGCGACCGGCGCATACTGACTGCGGCAGGAAACAATTTGGGTGGGTGGGCGTTGCGAGAAGCCATTCGCAGAGAGGGTAACGCGTGCCCGGCGACTGCTGCGGTCGCTTTTTGCCGTTTGCACATACACTGAACAGTTGCGAGATCAGATCGTATAATTGGCTACGACGCTTCACACGAGCAGTTTGCACCAAGCGAATTGCTGGAATTCGTGCGCGCCGCTGAGGGGGCTGGTTTCGATGCGGCAATGACATCCGAACACATTGCGCCGTGAAGCAGATGATGTCCCAGGGAGTGGTGTAGCAGGTTAGCGGTGGCCATCAGTGTTTTTCCGGTAGGGTCGGTTTGTCAAAGA
>NZ_JAOXHF010000012.1:0-222658 GCF_025780115.1 Rhizobium sp. TRM96647 | reverse complement strand
TTCGAATGTCATGACTTCCTCCTTTAGCTGGCCCTTCATTCTGAAGGTTCGGAGGGAGGCGTCCATCCCATAACATGCGCACGGCGATCGACAAGGTCGGCCGCGGCAAGGAGCGCGACGTCAATGTCCGTTTCCTGGCGATGGCCAGTCACTATGTGTATGAGCCCGAGTTCTGCAATCCCGCGTCCGGCTGGGAGAAAGGGCAGGTCGAGAAGAACGTTCAGGATGCGCGTCATCGCTTCTTTCAACCCGTTCCGCGCTTTCCATCATTGGATGCCCTGAACGACTGGCTGGAGCTTCGATGCAAGGAGTTCTGGGCAAAGACCCCACACGGACAGATGCGCGGCACCATCGCCGACATCTGGGCTGAGGAGGCTCTGGCGCTGATGCCTGTTACCCGCCCTTTCGACGGCTTCGTCGAATATACGAAGCGGGTCACGCCCACCTGCCTCGTCCATCTGGAGCGCAATCGCTACAGCGTCCCCGCATCCTTTGCCAATCGACCGGTGAGCCTGCGGGTCTATCCGGATCGTGTCGTGATCGCTGCGGAGGGCCAGATCGTCTGCGAGCATCGTCGCGTCATCGATCGCTCCCATGATCGACCGGGACAGACGATCTACGACTGGCGGCACTATCTGGCGGTGGTGCAGCGCAAGCCAGGTGCTCTTCGCAATGGCGCACCCTTCATCGAGCTACCGGACGCATTCCGGACCTTGCAGCAATATCTCCTGAAGAAGCCGGGTGGCGACCGGGAGATGGTCGATATCCTTGCCCTTGTTCTCCAGCATGACGAACAGGCCGTGCTATCGGCGGTCGACATGGCGCTGAAGTCCGGAGTTCCGACCAAGACGCATGTGCTGAACCTGCTGCATCGTCTCGTCGATGGCAAATCCTTCACACCGCCCACCATCGACGCGCCTCAGGCCCTGACGCTCACCAATGAGCCCAAGGCCAATGTCGAACGCTACGATGCGCTCAGAAAGACGGAGGTTCGCCATGCGTCATAATCCGGCAAGCGGCGCTATCGTCATTATGCTGCGGCAGTTGAAGATGCATGGCATGGCCCAGGCCATTGGCGAGCTCACCGAGCAGGGATCGCCAGCGTTCGAGGCCGCCATCCCGATCCTGTCGCAGCTCCTCAAGGCCGAGACCGCGGAACGTGAAGTGCGATCGACGGCCTACCAGCTCAAGACGGCACGCTTTCCAGCCTATCGTGATCTGAATGGCTTCGACTTCACCAGCAGTGAGATCAACGAGGCGCTGGTCCGCCAGCTTCATCGCTGCGACTTCCTCGACGACGCCAACAACATCGTCCTGGTCGGCGGTCCCGGCACGGGCAAGACGCATGTCGCCACGGCCATCGGTGTCCAGGCCATCGAACATCATCACAAACGGGTTCGGTTCTTCTCGACCGTGGAACTAGTCAATGCGCTGGAGCAGGAGAAGTCCCAAGGTCGTCCAGGCCAGATCGCCAACCGCCTGGCACACTCCGATCTCGTGATCCTCGACGAACTCGGCTACCTGCCGTTCAGTGCTTCAGGCGGTGCGCTGCTATTCCATCTGCTGAGCAAGCTCTACGAGCACACGAGCGTCATCATCACCACCAACCTGAGCTTCAGCGAGTGGGCCAGCGTCTTCGGCGATGCCAAGATGACCACCGCGTTGCTCGACCGCCTCACGCATCATTGCCACATCCTCGAAACCGGAAACGACAGCTTCCGATTCAAAAACAGTTCGGCCCATGAGCCCAAAGCGATGAAGGAGAAACGGAGGAACTTGACCACCCCAACCACGACGGACGATACCTAAGGCGGGTCACTTCTCGGTGCAAATCCCGGGTCAGTTCTCAGTGCAAATCAACACATGTCGTCTACGGTCATCGTGAGGTCGTTGAAATGGGTGTCATTGCCGACCCTCATCACGATGTCCGAGCCTGCGTTCTGGCTGATAATTCGGATGTCGCAGTCGTAAAGCGGGACTATTGCATCCCCGAACGTGAGATCGATCT
Source organism: Rhizobium sp. TRM96647 (assembly GCF_025780115.1). Lineage (NCBI taxonomy): Bacteria > Pseudomonadati > Pseudomonadota > Alphaproteobacteria > Hyphomicrobiales > Rhizobiaceae > Rhizobium > Rhizobium sp. TRM96647. Next base: position 220,650 of record NZ_JAOXHF010000012.1, on the reverse strand, counting down.
TGTCGTCATTCGTGTGCAGGATGGCTTCTGGCCAGCTTATGGCGATCGCGTGCTTGGCTGGCAGGCTGTCGAGCTTTACGGGCTGCACGAGACGGCGGAGAATCCCGTCCTCGGTTATTGTCGAGTCCTGCAATTTCCTGCCGACGTCCTTGCACCAATCGATCCAGCCCGCAAAACCATGGACCGACTCGTAGGACCATATTTTCCCTTTCATCGAGCAGCCAATCGTGGACTTGCCGGCACTCGTGTAGCCCTGACCGAACAGGTTGGTCTTCATGCGGCCGCGATTCGCCGGGTCATCGGTCAGTTGTGGCGCGATGTCGGTACCCATGAACTGGGAATACCGGATTGGCTTCCTGACAGCTTCCGAGAGGCCAAGATGGCTGAGTATGAGGCGCTTGTAGCCGTCGAGGACCCTGAAGACCTGATTGCCCCGAATTCGTTTGACGTCCGATCCTGCGACTTTCTCGGCGAGCCTGGAATGCAGGTCGCTCAGGTCCGAGCTGCTGACGTACAGCAAATTCCGTTCGTCATCCCAGTGGCAGGCATAAAGATGGAAGGCGGTGTCGACCGGTTGCTTCAGCGGCGTCCATCGGAGTTTTTCCTCTTTTCGAAGAACCCAGATCGCAAGCCGTTCTGCGTGGTTGATGGACGGCCCATCAATGATCCAACCAGCGGGATAAGCTTCTTCGATCTTGCTCGGGTCCCATCGGTCACACGACGTTTCGTAGACGACGGCACCAAGCCGAGGATTAAGCTGTTCCAGCGGGAAGGTGGTTGGAGGCTGGTCGAACCCCTCGAAGACTTCCTGCCGCCGCTCCTCACGGGCGGTGTTACGGGTTCCAAGCCCCTCCAGGATGAAGTTCCAGTCCGCGTCTTCAGCATAGAGCGCCTGGAGGCTCTCCTTCATGCCGGCGGCGACCACATTGGCAATGATTGTCGCGTCACCAAGGTCTTTGCGGGTACGGGTAAACCGTCCTACGAACTGGACCGTAATGGCCTCGCTTTTGTGCTTGTCATGTAGCGCCGCGACTTTGAGATTGGGAAGATCGAAGCCTTCGCCAAGCATGTCCACGCAGACGATAATCCTGCTTTCGCGAGCTCGAAGCTTCCTGAGAACCTCGGCCTTTGCCTTTCCAGAGAGCTTGCTGTGTACGACCTGCGGATTGAACTCGGGGACCATCCGACAGTATAGCGCATGCAGCTTGGTCGCGATCTCAATCGTTCTGCATCGGGCCATCGCGAGGTGTAAATGTCCCTTCGCTTCGTCACTGCGCAGGGTATCCCTGACCTCAAGAATGATCTGCTCGTCGCCGGCGTCCCGGTCGAGGCCATACACAGGCTTGAAGTGGATTTTCCGGAAGTACCCTTCGGCATATGCCTTTTTCAGAGGATACGTGTAGATGAATTTCCCATCGACCCGTCGGCTGTCCGTTCGGTACGGCGTCGCTGTGAACTGAAGAACAAGGCTATTGCCGAACTGGGCTTTGAATTCTCGCCATGTCCTCGCGCCGATGTGGTGGGCTTCATCCACGAAGAGATGGCTTGTCAGTTCCGCCATGCGCTGCTGAACAGCGATGTCCGCTTTCGCTACCGCGTCCATGGTGGTGACCACGACGTTTGCACGGAGGAAGATGTCGTCCACCGCCTCCGTGCACTTCGGGATTTCTTCGAGGGTCGCGACGACTGGAAGCTTGGCGGTCGCAGACACACTACCGCATTCCTTCAGGACACCGAGTTCGAGGAATTTATCCGAAATCTGCGTGCGAAGAGCGTCGCCCGGGACGACGACCAAAAGTCGCTCGATCTGAGCGACGACGAGCAGTGCCAACATGGTCTCGGTTTTCCCGGTCCCTGTCGGCATCACGATAGTGGCTGGAATGCTCGACGAGGTCCAGTGGCCGAGGGCAGCGTGTATCGCGCCGATCTGCGGAGTACGAAGCCCCTTTTGCTGGACGACACCATCGACCACGAGTTCTTCGTCGTACCGAAAGGCACCGCGCCAAGACTGTCGGATCGCGGCGAGTTCTTTCTCGAAGTCCGGAACTCTGATAACCATCGGCTCCGCCGCGACAGGTCTCACCCACACGCCGACCTGAGACGACGCGCGTATTGCCGAGAGCGAAGAGGCTTCGGGGTGACGGAGGACTTCCGCTGCGTCTAGTTGGACATCCGTTTTCCGCGGAATAACAGCGATCTCCCGCTGCCCGTCAAAGGATCGAAGAAAAACCCCTTGAAGGCGATTTTGGGTGAATTCATTTGCAGTCAGCGAAACTGTCCGCCTTGGGTGCTTCACCTTCCGGACAACGGCTCCATGCACCTTTCCCGCGAGATCGAACTGCTCCGGAAGCAGAAGCTCGAGTTCCTCTTTGAATAACGTGTCCACCTGATCTCCGGGTCTGCGATCGTATATCGCGCGTGCCTCAATACCTCTGATGGTAGTATCGGATTTTGATGCGGGCAATTCGATTCGAATGCTCGGCAAACTTGTTGACAGGGCGAGAGTCCTTCAGGCCGATTTGAGCCAATGGCCTCACAAATGAATGCCAGAAAACTGGCTGTTTTCAACGCGGGAATGCCAGAAATCTTGCAAAGGATTGCAGGAAACCGATCCTCTAAATCATTGATTTTCCGTCGCCGTCTCACAAAGGTAGGAAGGACGCCACACTGGCTCTATCGCTACAAGGATCTTGAGGGCTGGTGGACCAACCCTCACCGTGAACGCGCGGGCGGGGCCGAACTGCCGGAGCCGACGTCGTGGCAGCCGCGCTCCAAGCCGATCTGGTTCACCGAACTCGGCTGCCCGGCGGTCGACAAGGGCGCGAACCAGCCGAACGTCTTCACCGACCCGAAGAGCGCGGAGAACGCGCTGCCCTATTTTTCCGCCGGCGGCCGCGCGGACGCGATGCAGCGGCGGTTTCTGGACGCCCATCTCGGCTGGTGGCGGGGAGAGGGGCCGGAGCCCGGCATGGTCGATCCGGACCACATCTTCCTCTGGACCTGGGACGCGCGGCCTTACCCGGCCTTTCCCGAAGACGACGCGCTCTGGGCCGACGGCCACAACTGGCAGCTCGGCCACTGGCTGAACGGGCGGCTGGGGGCGACGACGGTTGCCGATGCGATCGCGGCGATCCTGACCGACCACGGCTTTGCGGACTTCGACGTTTCCAGGGTGGGCGGCGACCTGGTCGGCCTCGTGCAGGCCGAGCCGGGCTCGGCGCGCAGCCTGCTGGAGCCGCTGATGGCGGCCTTCCAGGTCGACGCGGTGGAGGAGGGCGCGACGCTCGTCTTCCGCTCGCGGCTGCGGGCAGCGCTTCCGGCGATCGAAATCGACGTCCTGGCCGAACGGCCGGACGAGACCGCATTCGAGGAGGTGCGCGGCCACGGCAGCGAATTCGCCGGCGAGGCGGTGCTGGACCATCTCTCCGACACGGCCGCCTATCAGCGGGTGACCGCACGCTCGCGCCGGACGACGGCTGAAAACGACCGGGTGCTGCGGCTGTCGCTGCCTGTGGTGCTGCATGGCGCGGCGGCGGCGGGCGCGGCGGAGGCGATGCTCAGGGACCACCGCGCCGGCATGCGGCGGTTGACCTTCCGCCTGCCGCCGAACGCGCTTTCGGTGATGCCGGGCGACGTCATGCGGCTTGCCGACGGCCCGGACGGGCGCTTCGTCGTCACGCGCGTGACCGAGGGCGAGGTCCGCGAGATCGAGGCGCAGAGTTTCGCCGGCGGCGACATCAATGCGCCGGTGCCCTTTGCCCGCCAGTCGGCACGCTCGGGGGCGGGGCTGGAGGCGGCGGCCTTCCTGCCGGACGTGCAATTGCTCGACCTGCCGGCATTCGAGGCGGGGCCGGAGGAGAGCTTCGCCCGCGTCGCCGTCCTTGCCAGCCCCTGGCGGCCGGTGCTGGTCTCGTCCTCGCCGGGAGCGGACGGCTACGCGCCGCGCGTGCGGCTGGAGCGGCCGGCGCGAATCGGGCGGCTGGCGGCGGAGCTCGTGGCCGGCGCCTGGGGGCGGTTCGACCGTGCCCATGCCATCGAACTCGACCTGCCCTTCGGCGCGCTGTCGACGAAGGCGCGCGACGCCGTCCTCGGCGGCGACAACAGGATCGCGGTCGCCGCTCCCTCGGGGCGCTGGGAGATCCTGGGTTTCCTCGAGGCGGAAGAGACGGCGCCGCGGCACTGGCGGCTTAGCGGTCTCCTGCGCGGGCTCGCCGGCAGCGAGGACGCGATGGCCGAGGGACATCCGGCGGGATCGGTGGCGGTGCTGCTGGACGCGGCGGTGCGGCCCCTGTCCCTGACCGCCGACGAGGCCGGGCGGAGCTTCAATTTCATCGTCGAGGCGCGCGGTGCCGTGCAGGCGGGCGCACCGGTCGCCTTTGCCGGCGGCATGCGGGCGAGGATGCCGCTTGCGCCGGTGCACCTGCGCGCCCGGCGGCGCGGCGACGGCGACGTCCTCTTCTCCTGGACCCGGCGGGCGCGGCGCGATGCCGACGGCTGGGAGGGCTACGACATTCCGCTCGACGAGCCGTTCGAGGCCTACCGGCTGGAGATCCTGGCCGGCGGCGCGGTGGTGCGCTCCGTCGAGACCGACGGGCCTTCCCATACCTATGCGGCGGCCGACGAGGCGCAGGATTTCGGCGCAGCACAGCCGGCGATCACCATCCGCGTGCGCCAGCTCGGGCTTTCGGTGCGCGACGGCATGCCGGCGAAAAGAACCGTAACAACTTGAGATGAAAGGGAAATTCCATGGAGACGGAGACCAAGGTCTGGTATTTGTCGAGAACGGTCTGGGGCGGCATCCTGGCGATCGCAGCCTCGGTGCTCAATCTGGCCGGAATAGAGATCAGCGGGGCCGACCAGGCCGAGCTGGCGGACAAGATGACGGCGCTGATGGCGGCTGCGGGCGGGATCGTCGCGGTTGCAGGACGGCTTGCCGCCAGCAGGCGGTTGCGCTGAGGGGCGGCCGGTCGCGGGGAAATCATCGACACATTCATTTGCCATTCAGCGTCGTTGCGTTAATTCTGACGCCACGTTGTAAGTGCCATCGAAGTTGTTAGTGCCATCGAAAGTGTGTCCATGACCTCGCCCATCATCATCGCTGCGACAGCGGCCAGCATGGCGTTCCTCGCGCCGCCGGCCGGGGACCGCATGCAGACGGTTGCCGCCGATTGCAGCGACGCGGCACGCCAGGTCATGGCCGAAACGGGCGGCGAGCTGCTGTCGGCGCAGCCGCGCAACGGCGTCTGCGTGGTCACCGTGCTGGTGCCGGGCAAGGGCAATGCGCGGCCGCGCAAGATCACCGTACGCGTGCCGATGGAGTAGCCGGACGGCCGGCGGATCCGAAGAAATGTGGCCGCAAAAGCATCTGGCTGTTTGCGCCCGCGACGTGCGACAATAGAAGAACGCAAGGCGCGCAGGGCGATTCCCCGGGGATGGCGGCGCGCTTGAAGGGGTGAAGGGAAGGGAAGCCGACAGATGCGCATTCTCGTTGTCGAGGACGACGAAAACCTCAACCGGCAGCTTGCCGAGGCGCTGAAGGAGGCCGGCTATGTGGTCGACCAGGCGCATGACGGCGAGGAAGGGCACTATCTCGGCGATGCCGAACCCTATGATGCGGTGATCCTCGATATCGGCCTGCCGGAGATGGACGGCATCACCGTCCTGGAGAAATGGCGGGCGGACGGCAAGCGCATGCCGGTGCTGCTCTTGACGGCGCGCGACCGCTGGAGCGACAAGGTCGCCGGCATCGACGCGGGCGCCGACGACTACGTGGCCAAGCCCTTTCATGTCGAGGAAGTGCTGGCGCGGATCCGCGCACTGATCCGGCGCGCCGCCGGCCATGCGAGCTCCGAGATCGTCTGCGGTCCGGTCCGGCTCGATACCAAGGGCTCGAAGGCGACGGTCAACGGGGTGGCGCTCAAGCTGACCTCGCACGAGTACCGCCTGCTCTCCTACCTCATGCACCATATGGGCCAGGTGGTCTCGCGCACGGAACTGGTGGAGCACATGTACGACCAGGACTTCGACCGCGACAGCAATACCATCGAGGTCTTTGTCGGCCGGCTTCGCAAGAAGATCGGCGTCGACCTGATCGAGACCGTGCGCGGCCTCGGCTACCGCATGCAAGCGCCCGGCGATGGCCGCTAGGGCGCAGGCGGGCGCGCGGTCGCTCACCTTCCGCGTGCTCCTGCTCGCCTCGCTGTGGTCGGCGGTGGCGCTGGTGGTGATCGCGCTGGTGATCTCGACACTCTACCGGCGCAGCGCCGAGGGTGCCTTCCGCGACCTCCTGCGCGCCCAGCTCTACAACGTCATCAACTCCGTCTCCACCGACGAGAGCTTCCAGCTGACCGGCAGCCCGCAGCTCGGCGACCTGCGCTTCTCGCAGCCGCAGACGGGCTGGTACTGGATCGTCGAGCCGATCGGCGACAACTTCCCCTCCGAGCCGATGTCCTCGACCTCGCTCGGCTACGGCAGCATCCCGATCCCCGACACCGAGACCATCCCCTTCGACACGCGCTACGAGCGCTATTATACGACCGAGGACACCTTCGGAAACCGGGTCGAGGTGGTCGAGACCGAGGTGGTGCTCGACCAGGACGGGCGCACGGCGCGCTTTCGCATCGCCGGCAACCGCAACGTGCTGGAAGACGATATCCGGGCCTTTTCCCGCAATCTTTACCTGGCGCTGGCCGGCTTCGGTTTCGGCAGTCTCTGCCTGAACGCGATCGCCATCCTGATCGGCCTGAAGCCGCTCGACCATGTGCGCAAGGCGCTGGAGCAGATCCGCGCCGGCCAGGCCGAGCAGCTGAGCGGCGCCTTCCCGCGGGAGATCCAGCCGCTGGCCAGCGAGGTCAACGCACTGATCGACAGCAACCGCCGCATCATCGAGCGGGCGCGCATGCAGGTCGGCAATCTCGCTCACTCCCTCAAGACACCGATCGCCGTGCTCCTGAACGAGGCGCGTGTGCTGCAGCCGTCGCACGGCGAACTGGTGCGCACGCAGGCCGAGGCGATGCAGAGCCAGGTGCAGTCCTATCTCAACCGCGCCCGCATCGCCGCCCAGCGCGAATCGGTGCTGGCGCGCACCGAGGCGGCCCCGGTGCTGCAGCGGCTGGCCCGGGTGATGCGGCGGCTGAACGCCGACATCGATTTTCCTCTCTCGATCGAGCCGGAGGACCTGATGGTGGCGATGGAGCAGCAGGATCTGGAGGAGGTCGTCGGCAACCTTCTGGAGAACGCCGCACGCTATGCCCGCGACACCGTGGCCATCCGCGCGATGCCGGCCCCCGATCCGGCAGACGGCGCCGACGTGCAGCGCCGCCGCTGGGTGCTGCTCGAAGTGGAGGACAATGGCCCGGGGCTCGAGCCCGACCAGATCCAGGAAGCCCTGAAGCGCGGGCGGCGGCTGGACGAGAGCAAGCCCGGCACCGGGCTCGGCCTTTCGATCGTCCGCGAGATCACCTCGGAGTATCAGGGGACGCTGACGCTGGCGCGCGGACCCCTCGGCGGACTGCTCGCGCGATTGACGCTGCCGGCTGTCGCAAAGGATGTTGCTTGATACCGAAGACAGTGCAAGATAGGTGCCGGCGATGCAACGTCGTCCGCCGCGCTCGATGAATGAGCGGGTAGTCTCGGGAAAAGGCCTGAAATGAATCAGACAGACCGGATGTACAGAAAGTCTCGTGTCGTAACCATTCCGGTAGTCGTCGCTTCGCTCGGGCTTGCAGGCTGCAGCACGACATCGGGGCGTACCGTCACTATGGCCAATGCCTCCGCGGGGGCGGCCGTATCCTCGGAATCCTATATCTCCGCGCTCGACGGCGGGCTCGTCGCGCGCGCTTCGGGAGTGACGCTTTCCGCCGCCGACCGCCAGCGCGCGCTCGAGGCCGAATATCGTGCGCTCGAGGCCGCCCCCGGTGGCCAGCCCGTGGTCTGGCAGGGCCGCGGCGTGCAGGGCTCGGTCGTCGCGGCCGCCCCCTACCAGGTGGGTTCGCAGAACTGCCGGCAATACAAGCATACGGTAACTGTAGGCGGTCGGGAGACGGTCAGCCGCGGCGCGGCCTGCCGCACCTCGGCGGGAACCTGGACGCCGCTGAGCTGAATGGCGGACGCCGCCCGAAAGGCCAGCTGAGCGTTGCCCGGGAGGCGGAATGCGGCGAAACGCCTCAAATCTCCGTCAGAAAGGCTTTTGCAATTGGAAAAGGGCCGGCGTTCCATTAATTGAACGCCATGCTCTTCTGGATCCTTGTCGCCGTCCTGACCGCTGCGGTCGCCATCGTTCTGCTCCTGCCGCTGTTGCGGGCGGGCCGGGACGCCGATAGCGCCGAGGCGCACGATGCTGAGGTCTATCGCGACCAGCTGGACGAGTTGCAGCGCGACGAGGCGGCCGGCCTGATCGGCCGGGCCGAGGCGGAACTCGCGCGTGCCGAGATCGCACGCCGCCTGATCGCTGCCAGCGGCCACGGACAGGCGGCGCCCGAGGCGGCCGCGTCCCCGGCATCGGAGCGGCGCCGCAATCGGCTGGCGCAGGTCGTCGTCGTCGTGCTCCTGCCGGCGATCGGGCTCTGTCTTTACTTGCTGCAGGGCCGGCCGGAACTTCCCGCGCAACCGCTGGCGGCGCGGCTCGCCGCACCCGGCAACGACCTCAACATCCTGCTCGCCAAGGCCGAACGGCACCTGGCCGAAAACCCCGACGACGGGGCCGGCTGGGAACTGCTGGCGCCGATCTACGCCCGTAACGGCCGGCTGGAGGACGCCGCGAACGCCTACAGCCAGGCGATCCGGATCCTGGGCGGTTCGACGGAGCGGCTTGACGGCCATGCCGAGGCGCTGATCGCGCTGGCAGACGGCATCGTCACCAAGGATGCCCGCGAGGCGCTGGAGCAATCGCTGGCGCTGGACGCGCAAAACCCGCGCACGCGCTTCTACCTGGCGCTGGCGCTGGAGCAGGAAGGCAAGCGGGACGAGGCGCGCGGCGCCTTCGAGGCGCTGGCGAAGGATTCGCCGGCCGAGGCGCCCTGGCTGCCGCTGGTCAACCGCCATATCGCCTCGCTCGGGGGCAATGCCGCCGGGCAGGGGGCGGGACAGGATCCCGCCCGGGCGGAAAACGACGCGCCGGGCGGCCCGACCGAGGAAGACGTGGCCGCGGCCGGCGAGATGGACGCGCAGGGCCGCCAGCAAATGATCGAAGGCATGGTCGACAGCCTGGCTGCGCGGCTGAAGGAGAATCCCGACAATTTCGAGGGCTGGATGCGCATCATCCGTTCCTATGTGGTGCTGGATCAAAGACGGGCCGCCGAAGAGGCGCTAGCGCTGGCTCTGAAGAGCTTTCCGCCCGAGAGCGACAATGGCAGGCAGTTGCTGGCGCTGGCGGGCGAGCTTCGGATAACGGCCGGGGGTGACGGACAATGACACGCAAGCAGAAACGGTTGGCAGTCATCGGCGGGGGCGTGGGCTTCCTGGTTGCGGCGGTGCTGCTCGTCATGTTCGCCTTCAGCCAGTCGATCGCCTATTTCTACGTTCCCGGCGACCTGCAGAAGACCGAGGTTCCGCCGGGCACCCGGATCCGGCTGGGCGGTCTCGTCGAGGCAGGCTCGGTCGAGCGCGGCTCGGGCTCGACGGTGACCTTCGTGGTCACAGACACGATCGGCACGGTTCCGGTGACCTATACCGGCATCCTGCCGGACCTGTTCCGCGAGGGGCAGGGGGTGGTCGCCGAGGGCGCCTTCACGGCCGGGAACCCGGTCTTCGTGGCCGACACCGTGCTTGCCAAGCACGACGAGACCTATATGCCGAAAGACGTGGCCGACCGGCTGGAGGCGCAGGGCGTGACGCTCGGAGGCAAGGAGACGATCCGTTGATCATCGAAATCGGACACTACGCCCTGGTCCTGCTGCTGGCGACGTCGATCGTCCAGTCGCTGCTGCCGCTGGCCGGCACGGTCCGCAACGATCCCGCCCTGATGGCAGTGGCGCCCTCGGCGGCGGTCACGGGCTTTCTGCTGACCGCCTTTTCCTTCGCCATCCTCACCTTCGCCTATGTGACTTCGGATTTCTCGGTCGCCAACGTCTGGCAGAACTCCCATTCGATGAAGCCGATGATCTACAAGATCTCCGGCGTCTGGGGGAACCATGAAGGCTCGATGATGCTCTGGCTGCTCATCCTGACCTTCTTCAGCGCACTGGTGGCGACCTTCGGCGGCAACCTGCCGGAACGGCTGCGGGCGAACGTTCTCGCCGTGCAGGGCTGGATCACCACCGCCTTCGGCCTGTTCATCCTCCTGACCTCCAATCCCTTTCTGCGGCTCGACCCGGCGCCGGGCGAGGGGCAGGACCTCAACCCGATCCTGCAGGACGTCGGGCTCGCGATCCATCCGCCGCTGCTCTATCTTGGCTATGTCGGCTTCTCCGTCTGCTTCTCCTTTGCCATCGCTGCGCTGATCGACGGGCGGATCGACGCGGCCTGGGCGCGCTGGGTGCGGCCCTGGGCGCTGATGGCCTGGAGCTTCCTGACCGCCGGCATCGCCATGGGTTCCTACTGGGCCTATTACGAGCTCGGCTGGGGCGGCTGGTGGTTCTGGGACCCGGTCGAGAACGCCTCCTTCATGCCCTGGCTCGCCGGCACAGCCCTTTTGCACTCCGCGCTGGTGATGGAAAAGCGCGAGGCGCTGAAGATCTGGACGGTGCTGCTGTCGATCCTGACGTTTTCGCTGTCGCTGCTCGGCACCTTCCTCGTCCGCTCGGGCGTGCTCACCTCCGTGCACGCCTTTGCGACCGACCCGACCCGCGGCGTGTTCATCCTGACGATCCTCATCATCTTCATCGGCGGCGCGCTGTCGCTCTTCGCCCTGCGTGCGCCGACGCTGAAGGCCGGCGGCCTGTTCGCGCCGATCTCGCGCGAAGGCGCGCTTGTCTTCAACAACCTGATCCTGACGACGGCGGCCGCGACCGTCCTGACCGGCACGCTCTATCCGCTGGTGCTGGAAGCGCTGACGGGCGAGAAGATCTCGGTCGGCGCCCCCTTCTTCAACCTGACCTTCGGCCTCCTGATGCTGCCGCTGCTGCTGGCGGTGCCGTTCGGCCCTCTGCTCGCCTGGAAGCGCGGCGATCTGCTGGCCGCGGGCCAGCGGCTGTTCGCCGCCGTCGGCATCGGGCTCTTTCTCGCGGCGATCGCGCAGTGGTCGCAGGGCGGCGGGCCGGTGCTCGCCTATTTCGGCCTTGCGATCGGCTTCTACATGCTGGCCGGCGCCGTGACCGACCTGGCGCTGCGCGCCGGCGTCGGCAAGGTGACGGCAGGCGTGGCGCGCCGGCGCCTGTTCGGGTTGCCGGGCTCGGCCTTCGGTACTGCACTCGCCCATTTCGGCGTCGGCGTCACCGTGATCGGCATCGTCGCCGTCACCGCCTTCGAGACCGAGCACGTGGTCGAGATGAAGCCGGGCGCGAGCGTTGAGGCCGGGGGTTACACGCTGACCTTCGACGGCATGCGCCAGGGGCGCGGGCCGAACTTCACCGAGGAGAGCGGCCATTTCACCATCGCCCGCGCCGGTGTCTCGAAGGGCGAGGTCTGGTCTTCCAAGCGGCTCTACACGGCGCGGCGCATGCCGACGACCGAGGCCGGCATCCGCACCTTCGGCTTCAGCCAGCTCTACGTCTCCCTCGGCGACGCCATGAGCGACGGCGGCATCGTCGTCCGCGTCTGGTGGAAGCCGATGATCCTGTGCATCTGGATCGGTTCGCTGATCATGATGGCGGGCGGCTTCGTGTCGCTGTGCGACCGCCGGCTGCGCATCGGCGCGCCGCAGGGCGCGCGGAAGGCAAGGCCGGTTCCGGCGCTGGAGGCGGCTGAATGATGCGGTGGTCGCCCCTCCTGTTCCGGTACTTGCCCCTCACCCTAGCCCTCTCCCCGCAAGCGGGGAGAGGGGACGTGCCCCATGCGACGCGATCGTCCTTCTCCCCGCTTGCGGGGAGAAGGTGCCGGCAGGCGGATGAGGGGCGTCGTGGCATATTCGCCAGGCTGGCATTGACCCTCTTCCTGCTTCTTTCGCCGCTGCCGGCCTTCGCCGTCAATCCGGACGAGGTGCTAGCCGACCCGGCGCTGGAGGCCCGCGCGCGGGCGCTTTCGGCGCAGTTGCGCTGCATGGTCTGCCAGAACCAGTCGATCGACGATTCCAACGCGGAACTGGCCCGCGACCTGCGCGTGCTCGTGCGCGAGCGCATCGTCGGCGGCGACAGCGACGAGGCGGTGATCGACTACGTCGTCTCGCGCTACGGCGAGTTCGTGCTGCTGAAGCCGCGGCTGCGGGGCGAGACGCTGCTGCTCTGGGGCGCGCCGATCGTGCTTTTCCTCGGCGGAGCGGCCGCGATGACGCTGTTCGTGCGCCGGCGCGCCGGCAAGTCGGTCGGCGAGCCGCTGACGGCGGAGGAAAAGGCGGCGCTGGAGAAGATCGTCGCCGGGAGCCAGGCAAAGGGTGCGGGCGGGGAAAGCTGAGGCAGCTCGCGCAAGAACGTGCAGCGGTCTTGTGGCAGCGACTTGCGAGAAAACAAGGACTTGAAGCGCAAAGCGAATTCGACGAATCCCGACGCGCTCTAACGCCCGCCTCGCGCAAACATTACCAAAATTTCATGCCGCGGATAGTGCGCGGTAATGTGGACGGCCCTATCTGTTGGTCATCGATCTCCAGTCGATTCCCAAGAGAAAAGGTTCCGCGATGTCCAAGCAAATTTCCCTCCGCCCTTCGCTCAAGACGGTTCTGAAGACTTCTACCGTCGCGGGTCTGGCAGCACTGATGCTTTCGACCGGCATTCCCGCGCAGGTCGTGCAGTCCTTCGCCGAGCCGGTCAAGGTCACCGCGCCGCAGGTTGCAAGCTTCGGCGACGTCGTCGACGCGGTCTCCCCGGCCGTCGTCTCCGTTCGCGTCCAGTCCGACGTCAAGCCGGTCTCCAACGACGGTGACGGCAACAGCTTCAACTTCAACTTCGGCGGCCGTGGCTTCGACGACCTGCCGGACGATCACCCGCTCAAGCGCTTCTTCCGTGAATTCGGCGGCCCCGGCGGCGGCCAGGACGGCCCGCGCGCCGACCGCGGCCCGCACCGCTTCGGCGACCGCGACCGTGACGGCAAGCGCAGGGGGCACATGCGCCCGACCTCGCAGGGCTCCGGCTTCATCATCTCCGAGGACGGCTACATCGTCACCAACAACCACGTCGTCGATGACGGCGCCGCCTTCACCGTCATCATGAACGACGGCACCGAGCTCGACGCCAAGCTGGTCGGCAAGGACAGCCGCACTGACCTCGCCGTCCTGAAGATCGACAACAAGGACAACCGCAAGTTCACCTATGTCAGCTTCGCAGACGACAACAAGGTGCGCGTCGGTGACTGGGTCGTCGCTGTCGGCAACCCGTTCGGCCTCGGCGGCACCGTGACCGCCGGCATCATCTCCGCCCGCGGTCGCGACATCGGCTCCGGTCCCTATGACGACTACCTGCAGATCGACGCTGCCGTGAACCGCGGCAACTCGGGCGGCCCGGCCTTCAACCTCGACGGCCAGGTCGTCGGCATCAACACGGCGATCTTCTCGCCCTCCGGCGGCAATGTCGGCATCGCCTTCGCGATCCCCGCTTCCGTCGCCAAGGACGTCGTTGCCGACCTGATGAAGGACGGCAAGGTCGAGCGCGGCTGGCTCGGCGTGCAGATCCAGCCGGTGACCAAGGACATCGCCGAATCGCTGGGGCTGGCCGAGGCGCAGGGTGCGCTGGTGGTCGAGCCGCAGGCCGGATCCCCGGGCGAGAAGGCCGGCATCAAGAAGGGTGACGTGATCACGGCCCTTGACGGCGACCCGATCAAGGATCCGCGCGACCTCGCAAAGCGCGTCGCCCTGATCGCGCCGGGCACCGAGACCGAGTTCTCGCTGTGGCGCAACGGCAAGTCGGAGACCGTCAAGGTCGAGATCGCCAAGCTCGAGGCCGACCAGCAGGCTTCGGCCTCGTCGGACCAGGCAACGCCGGACGAGCCGCAGTCGAGCGAGGAGGAACTCGCAGACCTCGGCATCGCCGTCAGCCCGTCCGATGACGGCACCGGCGTCACCGTCGCCGCCGTCGATCCGGACTCGGATGCGAGCGATCGCGGCCTGAAGGAAGGCGACCGCATCACCTCGGTCAACAACAAGGAAGTCAAGTCGGCTGACGACATCACCAAGGTCATCGACCAGGCCCGCAAGGACGGCCGCACCAAGGCGCTGTTCCAGGTCGATACCGACAGTGGCAGCCGCTTCCTTGCCCTGCCGATCGACCAGGGCTGACCCGCACAGATCGATCCGGTGCGCCGCGGAATCGCAAGGTTTCGCGGCGCTTGCGTCTTGACGCGGCGCCTGGCGTCGCGATCTGTTCAACGGCGCGTCAACACGTGTAAGGTTCATCCATGAAGATACTGATTGTAGAAGACGATCTGGATGCCGCCGCCTACCTGACCAAGGCGTTCCGCGAGGCCGGCATCGTTTCCGACCATGCCAGCGACGGCGACAGCGGCCTCTTTCTGGCGATGGAGAACGCCTATGACGTGCTTGTCGTCGACCGCATGCTGCCGCGTCGCGACGGCCTCTCGCTGATCTCCGAGCTGCGGGCCAGGGGCATCCACACGCCCGCCCTGATCCTGTCGGCGCTCGGCCAGGTCGACGACCGCGTGACCGGCCTGCGCGCCGGCGGCGACGACTACCTGCCCAAGCCCTACGCCTTCAGCGAGCTTCTGGCCCGCGTCGAGGTGCTCGGCCGCCGCAAGGGTTCGCCCGACCAGGACATGACCTACCGCGTCGGCGATCTCGAGCTCGATCGGCTCGCGCATGTCGTGCGCCGTGGCGGCAGGGAGATCCTGCTCCAGCCGCGCGAGTTCCGCCTGCTGGAGTATCTGATGAAGAACGCGGGCCAGGTGGTGACGCGCACCATGCTGCTGGAGAACGTCTGGGACTATCACTTCGACCCGCAGACCAACGTCATCGACGTGCACGTGTCGCGGCTGCGCTCCAAGATCGAGAAGGACTTCGACCAGCCGCTGCTGCGCACGGTGCGCGGCGCCGGCTACATGATCAAGGACGAGGTTTCCGCCTGACATGGTCGCGCCCAAGAAGGCCTCGGGGGTAAAGGCGCTGTTCCGGACCACGGCGGTCCGGCTCTCGGCGCTCTACCTGCTCCTCTTCGCCGCCTGCGCCGCCTTTCTCGTCTTCTACGTGACGTCGATGTCGCTCGGCCTCTTGCGCGACCAGATCCGCGAGACGGTGGCGCAGGAAGCGACCGAGATCCAGCAGGTCTATGACCGCGGCGGCATGAACGGGCTGCTGCGGGCGCTGGAGCGCCGCGCCCGCCAGCCGGGCGCCAATCTCTACATTATCGCGAGCCCCTCCGGCGAGATCCTGGCCGGCAACGTGCTGTCGCTGCAGCCGGGCGTGCTCGACCAGGAGGGCTGGACCACGGCGCCGTTCCGATACGAGCGCTACGGCGACGAGGGCAAGTCGGAGCGCCATGCGGCGCTGGCCGAGGTCTTCCTGCTTCCCAACAGCCTCAAGATCCTCGTCGGCCGCGACCTCGGCGAGCCGGAGAGCTTCCGCGGGCTGGTGCGCCAGTCGCTGGTCGTCGCGCTCGGCATCATGGGCATCGGCGCGCTGGCGATCTGGTACCTGATCGGCCGTAACGCCCTGCGCCGCATGGACCGCATGTCGGATGCGAGCCAGCGCATCATGGACGGCGACCTGACGCAACGCCTGCCGGTGGGCGGCTCCGGCGACGAGTTCGACCGGCTGTCGGAATCGCTGAACGCCATGCTGGGCCGCATCGAAAAGCTCAACGAGGGCCTGCGCCAGGTCTCCGACAACATCGCCCACGACCTGAAGACGCCGTTGACCCGGCTGCGCAACAAGGCGGAAGCAGCCCTTGCCGGCAAGACCGAACCGGCGGAATTCCGCGAATCCCTGTCGGAGATCATCGCCGAGAGCGACCAGTTGATCCGCACCTTCAATGCGCTGCTGATGATCTCCCGCGTCGAGGCGGGCTCGGCGGTCGCCGAGATGGGGCCGGTCGACCTGACCCAGATCGTTGCCGACTGCGTCGAGCTCTACGAGCCGGCGGCCGAGGATGCCGGGCTTTCGGTGAAGGCCGAGATCGCGCCCGGCGTGCAGGTCACCGGCAACCGGGAACTGATCGGCCAGGCGCTCGGCAACCTGCTCGACAATGCGATCAAATATGCGGAAGGGACGGACGAGGGGCGCATCGTCGTGCGGCTTGCGCGGGAGGGCGAGGCGGCACTGGTGTCGGTGGCCGACAACGGGCCCGGCATCCCGGCCGAGCACCGCGCCGACGCGCTCAAGCGCTTCGTCCGCCTCGACAAGAGCCGCAGCAAGCCCGGCACCGGTCTTGGCCTGTCGCTGGTCGAGGCGGTGATGGAGGTGCATCACGGCACGCTCGGGCTCGACGCCACCATCGGCGAGAACGGGATGGAGCACGGGCTGACGGCGACGATGCGCTTTCCCGCGGGCGCGGCCGGTAGCACCAGCCTGCACTGAACCGGTCCTCACCGCATTTTGCACCGGCATTGCACTGGCATCGGTTTTCCAGACGCGATCGGCCTGCTAGAGCAGGATCGGCATCGACCACGGCTTGTCGTCGGAACGGATGCGCGTCGGGGAGGCGATGACGATGAGCGAGACGGTGCGACTGAGCGAGATGGAGGCCTGCCCGATCCGGCCGCTGAGCCAGACGGAGGTGAAGTCCGTTCTCTCCGACCTGAAGGACATCGCCCGCGCGCAGCCGGACGTCGCAACCCTCCTTGCTACCGAGGGCGCGCTGAAGGACTTCGTCATAGCCGCCCTGTCCCTGTCACCCTATCTTCGCGACACCGCGCGCGTATCGCCGGACCTGCTGGCAGCTGCGATCGGCTCGCCGCTCGTGCCGCAGCTTCGCTATGTCATCGCAGACGCGCGGCGCGCCTGGGATCCTGCCGTCCACGAGGACGCCTCCGAGGCGGCGGTGATGGCACGGCTGCGCCAGGCCAAGCGCAAGCTGTCATTCCTGACCGCGCTCGCTGACCTCGCCAGGCTGATCGACGGCCGCCGGACCACCGCCTTCCTCAGCGACTTCGCCGAAGCCGCCGTCCAGGCGGCGATCGACCATCTGCTCCTTGCCGGGCAGTCGGCCGGCAAGCTGGCCCTCAAGGATGCTGCCCGGCCGGGGGAGGGCTCGGGCCTGATCGTGCTCGGCATGGGCAAGCTGGGCGCGGGCGAGCTCAACTATTCGTCCGACATCGACCTCGTCGTCTTCTTCGATCCGCAGGCCGAAATCGCGCTCGACGGGAGCGAGGCGACGGAGACCTTCGCCCGGCTGGTGCGCCGGCTGATCCGGATCATGCAGGAGCGGACCGCCGACGGCTACGTCTTCCGCACTGACCTGCGGCTCAGGCCCGATCCGGGGGCGACGCCGCTTGCGATCACCGTCGACTCGGCGCTGCTCTACTATGAGAGCCGCGGCCAGAACTGGGAGCGCGCCGCCTTCATCAAGGCCAAGGCGATTGCCGGCGACGTGCCGGCCGGCGACCGCTTCCTGCGCGAACTCGTCCCCTTCGTCTTCCGCAAATACCTCGACTATGCGGCGATCGCCGACATTCATTCGATCAAGCGCCAGATCCACGTGCACAAGGGGCATGGCGAGATCGCGGTGAAGGGGCACAACATCAAGCTCGGCCGCGGCGGCATCCGCGAGATCGAGTTCTTCGTGCAGACCCAGCAACTGATCGCCGGCGGCCGGATGCCCGCCTTGCGGCTGCGCGCCACCGAGCCGATGCTGCACGAACTCGTCCGTGCCGGCTGGATCGACGAGACGACTTGCGACGAACTGACGGAGGCCTACTGGTTCCTGCGCGACATCGAACACCGGATCCAGATGGTGCGCGACGAGCAGACGCACCTCTTGCCGGAGACGGAGCCGGAACTGAGGCGGATCGCCTTCATGATGGGCTTTGCCGATACGGCCGGGTTTTCCGCAGCACTGGTCGAGGTGCTGAAGACGGTGGAGCGGCGCTACGGCGCGCTGTTCGAACAGGAGGCGAAGCTCTCGACGGAGGGCGGCAATCTCGTCTTCACCGGCCAGCGCGACGATCCGGACACGCTGGAGACGCTGCGCACGCTCGGCTTCCGGCGGCCGGAGACGATCTCGCAGACGATCCGCACCTGGCATTACGGCCGCTACCGCGCCACCCAATCGGTGGAGGCGCGCGAGCGGCTGACGGAACTGACGCCGGAACTGCTGAAGGTGTTCGGCGAGAGCAAGCGCGCCGACGAGGCGCTGCTGCGCTTCGACCAGTTCATCTCCGGCCTGCCGGCAGGCATCCAGCTGTTCTCGCTGCTCGGCAACAATCCGCGGCTGCTGTCGCTGATCGTCAACATCATGTCGTCCGCACCGCGACTGGCGGAGATCATCGCCGGCCGGCCGCACGTCTTCGACGGCATGCTCGATCCGCGGCTCCTCGCCGAGCTTCCCACCCGCGCCTATCTGGCCGAGCGGATCGAGGGCTTCGTCGGCGGCGCGCGTCACTACGAGGAGGTGCTGGACCGGCTGCGCATCATCGCCGCCGAGCAGCGCTTCCTGATCGGCATCCGGCTGCTGACGGGCGCGATCGGCGGCGCCCAGGCCGCCCGCGCCTTCACCCATGTCGCCGACCTGATCATCGAGGCGGCGCTCGACGCGGTGAAGCGCGAGATAGAGGCGGCGCACGGAACGTTTCCGGGCGGGCGCGTGGCGGTCCTCGGCATGGGCAAGCTCGGCAGCTTCGAGCTGACGGCCGGTTCGGACGTCGACCTGATCCTGCTCTACGACTATGACGGCGCGCCCTCGGTGGAATCGGGCGGTCCCCGGCCGCTCGACGCGACGCGCTACTTCGCCCGCATGACGCAGCGGCTGATCGCGGCGCTGTCCGCACCGACCGCCGAAGGGGTGCTCTACGAGGTCGACATGCGCCTTCGCCCCTCCGGCAACAAGGGGCCGGTCGCCACCCGCATCACCTCGTTTGCGAAGTACCAGCAGGAGGAGGCCTGGACGTGGGAGCACATGGCGCTCACCCGCGCCCGCGTCGTCTGCGGCGATGACAACCTTGCCGCCGAGACCCGTTCCACCATCGCCGGCGTGCTCGGTCGGAGCTGCGACGTCGCCACGATCGCGAAGGATGTCGCGGAGATGCGGGCACTGATCGACAAGGAGAAGCCGCCGCGCGACATCTGGGACCTGAAGCTCATTCCCGGCGGCCTGATCGACATCGAGTTCATCGCCCAGTTCCTGGCGCTGGTGGCGCCGGCGCGGGGCGTGGCATTGCCGGAGCAGGCGCTGCCGACCGCCGAAGCGCTTTCGGTCGTCGCACGCGGGCAGATGGACGAGAACGACCTCGACACGGTCCAGCAGGCGCTGCGGGTCTATTCCGAGATCTCCCAGATCGTGCGGCTGTGCATCGACGGGCCGTTCGACCCGAAGGAGGCGCCGGCAGGACTGGTCGACCTTGTCTGCCGGGCGGGCGACTGCCCGGATTTGAAGACGCTGGAGGCGGAACTGCGCCGGCTTTCCAAGGCCGTGCGGCGCATCTTTCAGGCCATCGTCGCGAACTGATCCTCGAGACGGCAAGGCGCCGGCGGTCTGATCGCTCTCCCGCGCCTCAGCCCGCCTGGCGGCAGGGGAGCACGACGTCGTCGGCGGCCGGGATGCGGACGGAGATGACGGTGCCCTTGCCCTCCTGGGAGCAGATCCGCATGCTGCCGCCGTGCAGCCGGGTCAGGGAGCGGGAGATGGCAAGGCCGAGGCCCGAGCCGCCCTTGCTCTTGGCATACTGGCTCTGCACCTGCTCGAACGGCTGGCCGATCTTGGCTAGCGCCGCCCTGGGGATGCCGATGCCGCTGTCGGCGATCGTCAGCGTCACCGCGCCGCCCCGCTTCTTCGCCCGCACGTGCACCTGGCCACCGCTGTTGGTGAACTTCATGGCGTTCGACAGCAGGTTCAGCAGGATTTGCTTCATCGCGCGGCGGTCGGCGATCAGCGACAGTCCCGACGACACCTGCTGGTCGACGCGGATGTCCTTCTGCTTCGCCGAGATCGCCGTCAGCCGCAATGTCTCCTCGATCAGCGGCGCGAGATCGATCGCGTCGCAGCTGATGCGCATGTGCCCGGCCTCGATCTTGGACATGTCGAGGATGTCGGTGATGACGTTCAGGAGGTGCTGGCCGCTCTCGTGGATGTCGCGGGCGTATTCGTCGTACTTGTCCGAGCCGAGCGGGCCGAACATCTGGTTCTGCAGGATCTCCGAGAAGCCGAGGATGGCGTTCAGCGGCGTGCGCAGCTCGTGCGACATGTTGGCGAGGAATTCCGACTTGGCGCGGTTGGCGGCCTCGGCGCGCTCCTTCTCCGCCTGGTAGTTGGCATTGGCGATGGAAAGCTCGGCCTTCTGCTTCTCCAGCGTCGCGCGCGAGGCCGACAGGTCGCCGATCGTCGCCACGAGCCGGCGTTCGGAGTCGCGCAGGCGGGCCTGGTGGCGCTTGATCATCGTGATGTCCGTGCCGACCGAGACGAGGCCGCCGTCGCGCGTGCGCCGCTCGTTGACCTGCAGCCAGCGCTCGTCGGCGAGCTGCACTTCCGTCGTCTGCGATCCGGTGTTGCCGCCGCTGTCGGCGATGCGCCGGGCGATCACCGGCCGGGCGGCCGCGGCCAGCACCACCAGCCGCTCGGTGCCCGGCACGAGCACTTCGTCCGGCAGCCCGTAGGCCTGCTGGTAGTGGGCGTTGCACATGACGAGGCGATCGTCCTTGTCCCAGAGGACGAAGATCTCCGAGGTGCATTCGATCGCGACCGCCAGCCTCTGGTCGGCCTCGTGGTAGCGCTGCGCCAGTCTGTGCTGCTCGGTCACGTCCATGGCGATGCCGATCATGTGCGTGCGGCCGGAGCCCATGCGGATCAGCTGGGCGCGGGCGCGCAGCCAGACATAGTGGCCCTCGGCATGGCGCATGCGGAACACCTGGTCGACCTGGCGGGCCTCGCCCTTGGCGATGGCGCGGGCGACCTGGTAGATGCCGTCGTCGTCGGGATGCATCAGCCGGGCGGCATCGCCGAAGGAGAGATAGTCCTCGCGCGGGGTCATGCCGAGCATCTCATACATCGAGCGCGACCAGAACAGGCGCCGGCCGGAAAGGTCGAAATCCCACAAGCCGCAGCGCCCGCGCGCCAGCGCAGTCTCCACCCGCAGGTTGGATTCGGCGAAGATCGCATCGGCGTCGCGCGATCGCTTCGCCTGCAGGAAATAGGCGTAGAGGATGATGCCGAGGATGGCGGAAATGCCGGCAAACAGCGTGACGTTCAGCGACAGTTCGCTGCGCCACATGTCGTCGACCGCGCCGATCGGGCTCGCCACCAGCGCATAGGCGCCGTCCGCAGGCCCGCTGACGATCGAGACGTAGTGCTCGAGGTCGCCGATCCGGGCGCGGATGATGCCGGCGGGATCGCCGAAATAGTGCGACGCGGCCACGTCCGGCGCGATCCGCGCCACCGACATGCCGACGAAGGACGCCCCGGAGAGCGATGCGGCGAACACCCGGCCGCCCTTCTGCACGAACAGCACGAGCGCGCCTTCGGGAAGCCGGTCCTGCGGCAGGAATTCCGACAGCGCCCGCTCCATCCCGGCGCGCTGGCCCTCGGCCATCAGGCGGCCGTCGTCGGCGGCGACGAGCATGGATATGGCCGCCGCCATCAGCGTGGTGCCGTCGCGCATGCCCGTATCCATGCGCTGGTGCTCGAGCATAAGCCCGGTCAGGCGCGAGATGCCGACGACGAGGAGGAAGGCGATGATCAGGATCGGGATCGAACGCTTCAGGACGGGCTCTGCGCGCGACGAGCGGAACGAGGCCGGCCCGGCAAAGATCCTGGCATGCCCTGCCAGGTCCTGGTTCCAGGGTGCCACACCCGGAAATTTGAGACGAATCCGCCCCTCGGCTGCGCGTCCCCGCTGCGCGTCCGCCATATTCAATATCCTGTTTCTTCTGGTGATTCGAAAACGCCGCCGTCCGAATCTAAGCTAATGAATCATTCGCGATTCGCCTTGTCCAGAGGAAAAGGTAACGACTTCTTAACCAGTTCTCATCGGTGGGAAGTTGTAGTCCGGCGACGCGCCGCCGCCGGAGGGGGAAAAGGCTGCGTTCTCAGCCGTTCAGCATCCGCTCGACGATGTCGGAGACGTCGGCCGAGAGTTTGTCCGCCGCAGCGATGCGCCGCAATGCGTTGAGCGCATGCTCGGCGCGAACCTCCTCGAGCGCGCGCCAGGAGCGCATCGAGGTGAGGATGCGCGCCGCGAGCTGCGGGTTCTTCGGATCGATCTCGAGGATCCGCGAGGCGAGGAAGCGATAGCCCTCGCCGTCGGGGCGGTTGAACCCGGTGGGGTTGGAGAAGGCGAAGGTGCCGACCAGCGCACGCACCC
The DNA here is from genome assembly GCF_025780115.1 of Rhizobium sp. TRM96647. NCBI lineage: Bacteria > Pseudomonadati > Pseudomonadota > Alphaproteobacteria > Hyphomicrobiales > Rhizobiaceae > Rhizobium > Rhizobium sp. TRM96647. The sequence continues at coordinate 198,168 of NZ_JAOXHF010000012.1, read as the reverse complement.
GGTTCGGGTTGTTGCCGTTGTAGAGCGGGCTCTCCATCAGGCGCTCGACGCGGGCAAGCGCGCCGCGGCCCGGAATCGTCGCCTGGACCGCGAACCACTTGTCGATCACCAGCGGGTTTTCGGCAAAGCGGGCGCGGAAGCGCTCGAGGGCCGCCTCGGTCTCCTGCGCCTCGGGGAAGCGGTGGGCGAGCACGGTCAGAGCGGCACTCAGGTCGGTCATGTTGTCGGCGGCGGCGAAGGCCTTTGCGGCGCGATCCGGTGTGCCCTCGGCGAGGGCGAGGTAGCCGAGCGCGGCATTGCGCAGCGTCCGCTTGCCGGCGCTGGCGGCGTCGGGGGTGAAGCTGCCCTCGGTGCGGTTGCGGTCGAACAGCGCTGCAAACAGCGCCGCACCCTTGTGGGCGACGACCGAAAGCACGGCCTCGCGGCCGGCGCGGATCGCGTCCGGATCGTTGTCGCTGCCATGCTCGCGGGCGACGTCCGCCTCGCTCGGCAGCGCCAGGATCTGGGCACGGAAGGCCGGCTCCAGCGTCTCGTCGCCGGCAACCGCGATCAGCGTCTCGGCCAGCAGCGGATCGACAGTGATCTCGCCGCCCTCGCGGGCCTTGCGCGCGGCCTCGACGAGGTTCGGCAGCGCGATGTCGCCGAACGCCTGCCAGCGGGCGAACAGGTCGGCGTCGTGGCGGGCGATGTGGGCGAGATCGGCCGGCGCCTGCTCGAAATGCACGTTGACCGGCGCGGAGAAGCCGCGGTTGAGCGTGACGACAGGACGGCCGGTGATGCCAGAGAACGTGACGGACTGGTTGCGCTGGGTGAGGTGCAGCACGTCGCCGGTGACCTCGGCGCCCTCGATCGCCGTCGGCTTCGCCTCGGTTCCGTCGGGAAGAAGCAGGCCGAAGCGCAGCGGAACGTGCATCGGCTCCTTGGTGGATTGTCCCGGCGTCGGCGGCACCAGTTGCTCGAAGGAGAGGGTGAACGCGCCCTTGGCCTGATCGAAGGTGCTGGAGACGGAGACGAGCGGCGTGCCGGCCTGGTGGTACCAGAGCGAGAACTGCGTCAGGTCGCGCCCGCTCGCATCCTCGAAGCACTTGACGAAATCCTCGATCGTCGCCGCGTCGCCGTCGTGGCGTTCGAAATAGAGGTCCATGCCGGCCTTGAAGAGCTGCGGCCCGAGGATGGTCGCGATCATCCGCGTCACCTCGGAGCCCTTCTCGTAGACGGTCGTGGTGTAGAAGTTGTTGATCTCGCGGTACTTGGTCGGGCGCACCGGATGGGCGAGGGGGCCCGCATCCTCCGGGAACTGCTCCGATTTCAGGTGGCGCACCTCGGCGATGCGCTTGACCGCGCGCGAGCGCTGGTCGGCGGAGAATTCGTGGTCGCGATAGACGGTCAGGCCTTCCTTCAGGCACAGCTGGAACCAGTCGCGGCAGGTGATGCGATTGCCCGTCCAGTTATGGAAATACTCGTGGGCGATGATCGCCTCGATATTGGCGTAGTCGGCGTCGGTCGCAGTCTCCGGGTCGGCCAGCACGTACTTGTCGTTGAAGACGTTCAGCCCCTTGTTCTCCATCGCGCCCATGTTGAAGTCGGAGACGGCGACGATCATGAAGATGTCGAGGTCGTATTCGCGGCCGAAGACCTCCTCGTCCCACTTCATCGAGCGCTTGAGCGCATCCATGGCGTAGGCGACGCGCGCCTCCTTGCCGTGCTCGACATAGATCTTCAGCGCCACCTCGCGGCCGGACAGGGTGATGAACGTGTCCTCGACGACGCCGAGGTCGCCGGCGACGAGCGCAAAGAGATAGCTGGGCTTCGGATGCGGATCAAACCAGGCGGCGAAGGCGCGGCCTTCGTCATAGCCGCCGCCGCCGAGGAAGTTGCCGTTCGACAGCAGGACCGGGTTTGTGGCCTTGTCGGCGATGATGGTGATTGTATAGGGCGCCAGCACGTCCGGGCGGTCGGGGAAATAGGTGATGCGGCGGAAGCCTTCCGCCTCGCACTGGGTGCAGTAGACGCCGTTGGTGCGGTAGAGGCCCATCAGCTGGGTGTTGGCCTCCGGGTTGATGAATGTGGTGATCGTGATCTCGAACGGCGTCTCCGCGGGCAGGTCGCGGATCGTCAGGCTCTCGGGGGTGGCGTCGTACTGGCTGGCGGGGACTTCGTTCTGGTCGAACAGCAGGCCGGACAGCGAAAGCTCGTCGCCGTCGAGCACGAGCGGGGCGGCCGGGTCGGCGCCCTCCCGGCGGTGGAAGATCAGGCGGGCGTCGACCTTGGTGTTGGTCGGGTCGAGTTCGAAGGTCAGGTCGACGCGTTCGAGAACGAAATCGGTCGGGCGGTAGTCTGCCAGATGGATGATCCGGCCGTTCTCAGTGCGCATGTTCGGTCCTGCTCGTGTCCTTCGCCTCGTGTCGTTCTAGAGGAACCAGCCAAGGGGGGAAAGGACGATTGGTCTTCGGCTGGTCCCTTCATATGCGTCCGGGCTTAACATCTCATTGCCGGATGCCCCGCCCGCATGCCTTTATGCAATTGACGGCTGTCATCGATGAAGGGAGTGTGCCGAAGGTTGCCGCCGCTGGCAAGCGGCGAGCGCGGCGGCGGGTGCGCGGGCCGGATCGATCGGCCCGGTGGCGCGCGGCGGCGGCGGGCCTACTTCTGCGCTGCGAGCATCGCGCGGATCTCGGCGTCGTTCTCGGTCTGCTGGACGACCACGCCGGTCCAGCCGAGCCCGTCATAGTCCTCGTAGCCGATCGTCCTTGCGAAGGCGACGATGGTGCCGTCGGGGGCATAGTAGCTGCCGCGCATGGCGCCGTTCGGGTTGCTGAGGCCGAAGCTGGTGAAGACCATCGCGGGGCGGTTCGAGGCGATGACGCGGTTGTCGCCGTCGAGCAGCATCACATGGGTCCGTTCGGCCACGTGCGGCGGCAGGCTGGCCTCCTTCTCGACGATCGACTGGCCCTGCTGCTGCCAGTCGAAGTAGACGCCGAGCGTGCCGAGCAGCCGGCCGTCCGGAAGGCCGCCCTCGCGGATGCCCGTGGCGTAGACGATCGCATGCCGCCCGTTGTGCAGGTTGCTGGGCTGGACCCGCTCGACCGCGTAGTCGTCGCCGCTCGCCGTTGCCGCAGCCGCTCGGAACCAGTCCTTGTCGGCAAGGTTCATGCCCCGCACGGAACTGGCATAGGCGGGATTGGCCGACGCCACCACGCGCCCCTCGGCGTCGGTCATCACGAGGTCGAGGTAGACGGTATAGTATTTGGCGATCACCGCCAGGCGGGCGGCCGCGGCGTCGAAGGCGCTGCGCCCGGGCGCCTGCAGGGCCTGCCACAGGGCGGGATCGGTGGCCCACCAGCGCACGTCCGCCGTGCGCTCGAACAGGTTGCGCACGATCAGCTGCACCAGCGTCTGCGCCAGGTCGACGAGCCGGACGCCCTCCATCTGGTCGACGAGCGATTCCGAGACCGAGCGGCCAAGCGCGATGCGGCCGAGCACGTTGCGCTCGAACTGGTGGGCGATCGTGCTGGAGATGTCGGCCAGCCGCTGGACCTCCGAGGCGACGACGGCAAATCCCTTTCCGGCATCGCCGGCGCGCGCCGCCTCGATGCTGGCGTTGATCGCCAGCATCTTGATCTGGCGGGCGATCGAGCTGTTCTCCTCGCTGAAATGCTCGAGTTCGGTGCCGATTCCCTCCGCGATGGCGCGCATCGTCCGGGGCGTGGCTGAAAGCTGTGATTGTACCTGTGCAGTCGCGGGTCTGGCGGACATGACAATCTCGTGAAGTGGCCGGCGGCGCAGGGGTGCCGGTGCGGTGAAATCGATCAAATATTTCTCGATTATGATTAATGCTCAATATTTGAGAAAGGGTTTATAAATCGTATGATAAAACCATTGCGTGCAAATATTCGCTCGCCCATCAATACCTTTTCGGGCACATCACTAAATTTGATCCCCAATCCCCGCGCTGTCGTATAGGATCGGCGAAATCCTTTCCCCCGCCTATGGACGCCGATGCGCTGCGGCCCTGCAGGGCCGCGAACAAGAGACTGTCAGACGCATGGAATTCGCCGAGCAGCAGCCGATGAAGGCGATCTTTCTCAAGGTCTCCTCCGTCGTGATCTTCGTTTGCATGTCCACGCTGATCAAGGCGGCCGGGGAGGGCATCGCCACCGGCCAGATCACCTTCTATCGCTCGGCCTTCGCCATGGTGCCGATCATGGCCTGGCTCGCCGTGCGCGGCGAACTCGTGGCCTCCTTCCGCACGGAAAACGTGCTCGGCCATCTCGGTCGCGGCTTCGTCGGCATCCTGGCGATGAGCTTCGGCTTCTACGGCCTTCTCCACCTGCCGCTGCCCGAGGCGATCGCGATCGGCTATGCGATGCCGCTGATCGCGGTCATGATTGCCGCCCTGTTCCTGAAGGAGACGGTGGGCATCTATCGCTGGTCGGCGGTGCTGGTCGGGCTTGTCGGCGTCGCCGTCATCACCTGGCCGCGGCTGACGCTCCTGGAGCAGGGCGGCGTCGGCACCGCCGAAGCGCTCGGCGCCCTCGCCGTGCTCACCTCGGCCACGCTCGGCGCCATCGCGATGGTGCTGGTGCGCCGGCTGGTGCAGACGGAGAGGACGTCGACGATCGTGCTCTACTTCTCGCTGTCGGCCTCGATCTTCTCGCTCGCGACCCTGCCGTTCGGCTGGGTGGACCTCTCCGGCCGGGCGCTTTTCCTGCTGGCGCTGGCGGGCTTCTGCGGCGGTGTCGCCCAGCTTCTGCTGACGGCGAGCTATCGCTATGCGGACGTCTCCACCATCGCCCCGTTCGAATATACTTCGATCCTGCTCGGCATGGGCTTCGGCTACCTCCTGTTCGACGACGTGCCGACGCTGACCATGCTGGTCGGCACGCTGATCGTCGTCGGCGCCGGCATCTTCATCATCATCCGCGAGCACCGGCTCGGCCTGCGCAGGAAGGCGGCGCGCCGGCACCTGACCCCGCAGGGCTGAGCGACGGCGCGTGCCTGTCCCGCGCCTCGATCCGTTCAGGGGCTCAGGGCTTCGTCCACTGCGGCGTGGTCGTGTCGGCGATGAGTTCGTCCGTTGCCTCGTCGGTGACGGCATCGGCCTGCAGGGCGGCCGCCGCTTCGGCTGCGAGCGGCTGCACCGGCATCGCCTGGTAGTCGGTCTTGCCCACCATGCCGGTCTGGGCGTCGCGCCGCATGATGCGCCAGGCGGCATAGCCGCCGTAGAGGGCGAAATAGAGCGTGAAGACGGCAAACAGCGAGGTCGGGCCGAAGCGGTCCATCACCGGGCCGGCCACCAGCGGGCCGGAGATCGTGCCGACCCCGTAGGTGATCATCATCCCCGAGGAGATCTCGACATATTCGTCCGGCTGGGCGAGGTCGTTCGCATGCGCGACGTTCAGCGCGTAGATCGGGAAGAGGACCGAGCCGACGAGACCGGCGACGAGATAGAGCAGGACCGGCGAACTGCCCTGGACGGCGATCATGGCGAGACTTGCGGCCACGCCGATGCCGCCGCAGACCACCATGACGAGCCGCCGGTCCATCCGGTCCGAAGCCCGTCCGATCGGGATCTGCGCCAGCGTGCTGCCGACGAGGAGGGCCGAGAGCAGCGTGGCGCCCTGCGTCGTCGTCAGGCCGATGCGCTGGGTGAAGACGCCGCCGAGATTGAGCCAGGCGCCGGACAGGGCGCCCGCGAGGAAGGCGCCGACGACGGCGACGGGCGAGCGGCGATAGAGCTTCGGCACGTCGAACCGGGCCTGGGTCGGCGGCGCGGGCAGCGGCGAGGAGGTCAGCGCCGTCGGCAGCAGCGAGACCGAGAAGATGATGGCGCAGAGGATGAACAGCGTCGTGCTCATCGGATCGCCGAGCGGCACCAGATATTGCCCCGCGACGCTGCCGATCATCGTCGTCATGACGTAGAGCGAGAACACGCCGGCGCGGTTGTCGTTGGTCACCCGCTCGTTCAGCCAGCTCTCGATGATCAGGTAGCTGCCGGCGATCGCGAAGCCGGAAATGGTGCGGAACAGGATCCAGGCGCGCCAGTCGACCATCACCGAGCAGAGCAGGATCGCGATCGAAAGCAGCGTCACCAGCGCCACGAACACGCGCACATGGCCGACGGCGAGGATGAATTTCGGGGTGACGATGCACGACGAGGTGAAGCCGAGCGTATAGCCCGTCGCGATCCAGGTGATCGTCTGCGTCGACCAGCCTTCGGCCACCGCCCGCACCGGGATGACATAGCTCTGCAGGCCGAACGCCACCATCATCAGGAGCGTGGAGAGCAGCAGGCTCACAAAGGGGACGAGACTCGCCAGCATGACAGGATTCCGGAGATGCCGCGCACGGCCGAAATGGCGCGCGGGACGTCAAGGACTGTGCCTCTAACGAAGTCCGCTTGCGGTGTCCATTGCGACAGCGATTGGCGCAAAGAACGGAGCGGTATAAAGGAGGGAGTGGCGCGGCTGCGGGCCGCGACGGGGCAACGGCCCTGCGGGCGAACGCCCGCCAGGCCGCTCAGTTCGGCAGGAACGCCTTCAACTGGTCGCTCCGCTGCGCGGCGCCGCGGGGAAGGGAGGCCAGCACGTTGTACTCGCGCGCGGCGTTGACCGCCGCGCGGATGTCGTGCAGGTCGGAAATCAGCTTGCGGAAACGGTGCATTCGGTTTCTTCCCGGTCTTGGAACGGCACTTCGGTCCTGCAGGGGCCGGATGAATGCAAGCGCACTATCAGCGCTGCACGAACTCGGCGTAGATGTTTGCAGGGCGGTTGATGCGAGCATAGCCGGAAGCGGTCATCTGCTCGTTGGCCAAAGTGCGCAGGCCACCGAAGCCATCAGCCGGACGGTAGGCGGCATGGCGCAGCGTCTCGAAGCTCGAATGGATGGGGCGAAGGCGGGCGGTCATGATCGAATATCCTTAATCTGTCCTCCCGTGGCTAATATTGCAGCGCAGCATCAGACTTACAATGCGACATTACGCCCCGCTGATATGCGCAGATCGCATGGCTCTCGTAATATTCTGTTCATGAAGAAGGCAGCGATTTCGGCAGCAAGCGCAACGGTCGCGTTCGCCTGTAACGGCGAATATCGATTAACCTATTGAAATCGATGATTGAAAGATCAGTCGATTCGCTCGGCTGCAGCCGCCAGCCCTGCGCGAAACGCAAGCAGGTCCTGCCAGGCGAGGCGCTTGCTGACCGGTGCGGCGACGAGATCCTGCGGGTGCAGCGTCGCCAGTGCGGCAATTTTTCGCCCGCCGATCTCCACCTGCCGCCATTCCCCGCGCATCTGATGGATGGTTTGCGTGCCGCCGAAGAAGAACCGGGCGGCGAAATTGCCGAGAATGAGCAGGTGATTCGGTGCCGCCAGCGCGATCTGGCGTTCGATGAAGGGGCGGCAGATGTCGCTTTCCGGCGCCGAGGGCACGCGATTGCCCGGCGGGCGCCAGGGAATGACGTTGGACAGCAGCACGTCGGTGCGGACAAGGCCGATGCCGGCGAGCATGCGGTCCAGCATCGCGCCCTGACGGCCGGAGAAGGGGAGCCCTTCGCGGTCGTCGTCCGCATTGGGCATCGGCCCTATCACCATGATCGGGGGCTGCGGGTTGCCTTGCGCAAAGACCAGCCCGCGAGCGCTGTTCTTCAGGTTGCAGCCGCCGAAGCGCTCCATCGCCGCCCTGAGTTCGTCGAGCGTCGCAGCTCCGGCTGCCGCAGCGGAGGCCTCGGCCACCGCCTGCCCGTCGGGCATGGCAACGGCGGGGGCCGCGATCTCCCGCGGCGCGGCGCGTGCGGCGTTGCGCGTGCCGGCGCTGCCGGAAGGCGCCTGTCGTCCCTCCGTGTTCCGGGCGGCCGCGTCGCCGCCGCCCTGGTCCTGTCGTTGTCCCTGCCGGGCGGCATGGGCAGCCCGCATCGCCTCGAATTCGGCAATGCGGTCGACGGGCCAGTCCTCGAGCAGCCACTCGACACCGGCGTCGGCGTGGAACGCGAGCAGGGCGGCCAGTTCGGCGGCTTGGAGGTCGGCGGCGGAGATCATGCCCTAGCCATACAGGAACGCCCGCACCTGCCGCAAGGCCGCGGCAGGGTCGGGCGCGCCCTTCGCTCAGGTCGATCGCGCAGCGCCGCCGTCGCAGCGCACGAGCGAGCCGGTCACGTAGCTGGCTGGCTCGCTGCAGAGGAAGGCGGCGGTGGCGGCAAATTCCTCCACCCGGCCGTAGCGGCGGGCGGGGATCTCCGCCTCGGAGGCGGCCTGCACCGCCTCGATCGACCGGCCGCTGCGCCTGGCTGCGGCCGCGTCGAGGCTTTCCAGCCGGTCGGTGCGGATGCTTCCGGGCAAGAGCATGTTGGCGGTGATGCCGTATTGCGCAACTTCGCTGGCAAGCGTCTTCGACCAGCCGGCAAGGGCCGGGCGCAGGGTGTTCGACAGCGCCAGCCCGGGGATCGGCTCGATCACGCCGGAGGAGGCGACCGTCAGGATGCGGCCCCAGCGCTGCGCCTTCATCTGCGGCAGGAGACGGTTGGTGAGCGCAATCAGGCGCAGCACCATCGCGTTGAAATGGTTTGCAAGCGTCTCCGGCGTCATGTCCTCGGTCGATCCCGGCGTCGGGCCGCCGGAGTTGTTCACCAGGATGTCGATCCCGCCCAGTTTCTCGGCGACCGCCGCCTCGAGCTTTTCGACCACGTCCGCCTCGAACAGGTCGGCGAGTACGAACGAGGCGCGCCCGCCACCTTCGGCGTTGATGGCGGCGCAGTTTGCCGCAAGGTCTTCGGCGTTGCGTCCGCACAGCAGCACGTCCGCGCCTTCGCGCGCCAGTGCTGCGGCAATGCCCCGGCCGAGCCCCCGCGACGAGGCGAGCACCAGCGCCCTCTTACCCTTGATGCCGAGATCCATCTGTCTTCTCCTGCTGGAATTGTTCTTCGGGAGCCGTGCCGATTGGTGCCGCGTCCATGGTTCGTCCACGCGGGCAGTCGTCGGCCGGCCAGTCGGCATATGGCTATAGTACGCCCGTCACGGCTTGCCAAACCGTCCGCCATGTCTTCGGCCGGCAGGGGAGCGCCGATCCTGTCAAGAATGGTTCCGCAATCGTCAAGAATGCTCGCGCCGTTGGCCATAGGCTGCGACATGCCCATCGGACGCAGGCGCCCGCCGGGCAGGGGAGGAACGGTATCGCGGCCACATTCTCTATTGACGTATACGTTAACGTAAACAAATGTCCGCTCTCGAGCATGACGTCATGCGCAAATGCGGACATTTCCTGTCGTCCCTTGGCTCGACAGAGACTTGCGCATTTGCCATGAGGGCCGCAATAACAGTCAGCCGTCAAGGGGATGGCAGCGGAGGCAGGAACGGATGAGCGAAGCGATGGAACTTCCCGAACGCGAGAGCATGGAGTTCGACGTGGTGATCGTCGGCGCGGGGCCGGCGGGTCTTTCGGCGGCGATCCGGCTGAAGCAGGTCGACCCCGAGCTTTCCGTCGTCGTGCTCGAGAAGGGGGCCGAGGTCGGCGCCCACATCCTCTCCGGCGCCGTCGTCGATCCCATCGGCATCGACCGCCTGCTGCCCGACTGGCGCGAGGACGACAGCCATCCCTTCAGGACCGAGGTGACCGACGATCACTTCCTCGTCCTCGGCCCGGCCGGTTCGGTGCGCCTGCCGAACTTCGCCATGCCGCCGCTGATGAACAACCACGGCAACTATATCGTCTCGCTCGGCAACGTCTGTCGGTGGCTGGCGACCAAGGCGGAGGAGCTCGGCGTCGAGATCTATCCGGGCTTTGCCGCGACCGAGGTGCTCTACAACGACGAGGGTGCGGTGATCGGCGTCGCTACCGGCGACATGGGCATCGAACGCTCCGGCGAGCCGGGACCGAACTACACCCGCGGCATGGCGCTTCTGGGCAAGTACACGCTCATTGGCGAAGGCGTGCGCGGCTCGCTCGCCAAGCAGCTGATTGCGAAGTTCGACCTCTCGAAGGGCCGCGAGCCGCAGAAGTTCGGCATCGGCCTCAAGGAGCTCTGGGAGGTGAAGCCGGAGAACCACAGGCGCGGACTCGTGCAGCATTCCTTCGGCTGGCCGCTCGGCATGAAGACCGGCGGCGGCTCGTTCCTCTATCACCTGGAGGACAATCTGGTGGCCGTCGGCTTCGTCGTCCACCTGAACTACAAGAACCCCTGGCTCTATCCCTTCGAGGAGTTCCAGCGCTTCAAGACCCATCCGGCCATCCGCGGCACCTTCGAGGGCGGCAAGCGGCTTTCCTACGGTGCGCGCGCGATCACCGAAGGCGGCTACCAGTCGGTGCCGAAGCTGTCCTTCCCCGGCGGTGCCCTGATCGGCTGCTCGGCCGGCTTCGTCAACGTGCCGCGCATCAAGGGCAGCCACAATGCGGTGCTGTCGGGCATCCTCGCCGCCGAGAAGCTGGCGGACGCGATCGCAAGCGGCCGCGCCCATGACGAGCCGATCGAGATCGAGCGCGGCTGGCGCGACAGCGCCATCGGTTCGGACCTGAAGAAGGTCAGGAACGTCAAGCCGCTGTGGTCGAAGTTCGGCACGGCGATCGGCGTGGCGCTCGGCGGGCTCGACATGTGGACGAACACGCTGTTCGGCGCCTCCTTCTTCGGAACGCTGAAGCACGGCAAGACCGATGCGCAGAGCCTCGAGCCGGCCGAGAAGCACCAGAAGATCGACTACCCGAAGCCCGACGGCGTGCTCACCTTTGACCGGCTCTCCTCGGTGTTCCTGTCGAACACCAACCACGAGGAAGACCAGCCGGTCCACCTGCAGGTGAAGGATCCGGAACTGCAGAAGACCTCGGAACTCGACGTCTATGCCGGCCCCTCCACCCGCTACTGTCCCGCCGGCGTCTATGAATGGGTGCAGAAGGATGGCAAGGACGTCTTCGTCATCAACGCCCAGAACTGCGTCCACTGCAAGACCTGCGACATCAAGGACCCCAACCAGAACATCAACTGGGTGCCCCCGCAGGGCGGCGAGGGGCCGGTCTATCCGAATATGTGAGGGGCGGGGGCCACGGTCACTCGGACGGCCCCCAACTGCCATCGGGGTTCCATCTTTTTCGCGGCGCTGCCTTCGCCGCGGGATCGCTTCCGCCCAACTGGTTCAGTCGCTGTGCAGCTTTGCGCTGGATAAGCGCCACGGGCGCTGCCGCCACCAAGCAACCGCGGAACGTGCGCACACCCCAATTGACGCATTCGTGATCACGATCCCCAATCGCGCTTTATCAATTCATTAACCATAAACTCAATAAACCTTGGTCATATTATTGACTGACCAAGGACACATTCATGTCGATTTCCCGCCGAGGCCTCCTCTTGGGCATGTCCGCCCTGCTTGCCGGTTGCTCCACCAGCGCTCCGAGCCATGTCGCCAACTACGCGGCCGTTCCCGACGAGAAGTTTCCGCTGAAGGCGATGCCGCTCGACAAGATCAAGCCGGAGCTGCGCCGCCAGGAAGTCGCCTATGCGGGACCGTACAAGGCGGGTACGATCGTGGTCGATACGCCGGCGCGCCGGCTCTACTACGTGCTCGGCGAGGGCAAGGCGATGCGCTACGGCGTCGGCGTCGGCCGCGAGGGGCTGGCGCTGGCCGGCAACGCCTATGTCGGGCGCAAGGCGGAATGGCCGCGCTGGACGCCGACGCTCAACATGCAGCGTCGCGAGGAGCGCTACCGCAAGCTCGCCGGCGGCCTGGAAGGCGGTCCGTGGAACCCGCTCGGCGCCCGCGCCATCTATCTCTACCGCGGCGGCAACGACACCCATTTCCGCATCCACGGCACCAATCAGCCCGAATCGATCGGGCTCGCCATGTCGAGCGGCTGCATCCGCATGCTCAACCACGACGTCATTGACCTTTACGAGCGCGTCAATTCCGGCGACCGGGTCGTCGTGCTGCAGGCCTGATTCTCGGCGGCCTTGCGAAAAAGCTGAATGCTATCATCCGATTAGCGCCGCACCCGCATGACGGGCGGCGCTGGTCGCGTTGCAGCCGGCCGGTCATGGCGAATTGATGGCGATGGCGCAATGGGACCAGTCCCGGACGCATTCTGAGCGACATTCCCCCGCACGCCTGCAAAACTCTTGGCTGTGCATCCGACCGGTCCGGCGCCCCGCCGTCGGTCCGGTCCGGTGCTTCCAATCGCGATTCCGGTTGCGGCGGTGCAGTCGGACATTGGGGCGAAATCACCGCCGGATGATAGAGGGAACCGACAATGAAGAAGCTTCTTGCAACCACGTGTCTCGCCTTCGGCCTGTTCGGCCTTGCGGGCGCGGCAAACGCCGAATGCGGCGACGTGACGATCGCCAGCATGAACTGGCAGAGCGCCGAGGTCCTGGCGGCCCTCGACAGCATCATTCTCTCCGAAGGCTATGGCTGCAACGCAGAGGTCATCGTCGGCGACACCGTTCCCACCATCACCTCGATGATCGAGAAGGGCGCGCCCGATCTGGCGCCGGAGGGCTGGGTCGACCTTCTGCCTGACGTCGTCAACCGCGGCCTCGAGGAAGGCAAGCTCGTCGGCGCCGCCGTGGCGCTTTCGGACGGCGCCGTCCAGGGCTGGTGGATCCCGAAGTATCTCGCCGACGCCAATCCCGAGATCAAGACGATCGACGATGCCCTGAAGCATCCCGAGCTGTTCCCCGATCCGGAAGACAGTTCCAAGGGCGCCGTCCACAATGGCCCGCAGGGCTGGGGCGGCACGGTCGTCACCGCGCAGCTCTTCAAGGCCTATGGCGGCGAAGCCGCCGGCTTCAGCCTGATCGATACCGGCTCTGCCGCCGGCCTCGACGGCTCGATCGCCAAGGCCTATGAGCGCAAGGAAGGCTGGGTCGGCTACTACTGGGCCCCGACCGCCCTGCTCGGCAAGTACGAGATGGTCAAGCTCGAGCACGGCGTCCCCGCCGACATGGCCGAGTGGAAGCGCTGCAACACCGTGGCCGATTGCCCGGACCCGAAGAAGAACGACTGGCCGAAGGACAAGGTGCAGACGCTGGTGACGAAGAGCTTCGCCGACCGCGCCGGTTCCGATGTCATGGACTACCTCAACAAGCGCGCCTGGAGCAACGACACGGTCAACAAGCTGATGGCCTGGATGACCGACAACCAGGCGAGCGGCGAGGACGGCGCCAAGCACTTCCTGCAGGAAAACGAAGCCCTCTGGACCCCCTGGGTTTCGCCGGAAGCGGCAGAGAAGATCAAGGCTTCGCTCTGATCCTGTAACTGTTAAACTCGGCGGCGCGTCCGGCAAGGGCGCGCCGCCTGCCGGTTTTCCGGCGGCTGCCGGCAGCACGGCCGGTGGCGCAGAGAGGCCAGAAGAAGGGGAACGGGCATGGAATGGCTCACCAAATTTCCGCACATGAACGACAATTCGCTGCGCGATCTGAAAAAGGCGATCGACGAGGGCTTTCGCGCGTTCACGCGTGCCTATGGTGACACGATCGAGAGCTTCTTCGATCCGCTGCAGTTCTTCCTCATCCAGTCCGAACGGCTCCTGACGCGCACGCCCTGGCCGATCGTCATCCTCGCGATCGCCCTGATCGCCTGGCTCGCCAGCCGCAACTGGAAGATCGTCGCCGGCTGTATCGGCACGCTCCTGGTCATCGGCTATTTCGACATGTGGGACGACACGATGAAGACGATCTCGATGATCTTCGTCTGCACCGTGCTGTCGATTGCGGTCGGCATTCCGATCGGCATCGCCATGTCGCGCTCCGACCGGCTCCAGAACGTCATCAACCCGATCCTCGACGTGATGCAGACCATGCCGAGCTTTGTCTATCTCATCCCCGTCGTCATGCTGCTCGGCATCGGCAAGGTCCCGGGCCTGATCGCGGTCGTCATCTACGCCATTCCGCCGATGATCCGGCTGACCAATCTCGGCATCCGCCTCGTCGACAAGGACGTGCTGGAGGCTGCAGACGCCTTCGGCTCGTCGGGCTGGCAGAAGCTGAAGAACGTGCAGATGCCGCTGGCGCTCCCCACCATCATGGCCGGCATCAACCAGACGATCATGATGGCGCTGGCGATGGTGGTGATCGCCTCGATGATCGGCGTCCAGGGCCTCGGCCAGCCGGTGCTGAAGGCGATTTCCAACCAGTATTTCACCCTCGGCATCTTCAACGGGCTGGCCATCGTCGGCATCGCCATCATCTTCGACCGCGTCAGCCAGGCCTACGGTAAGCGCCTGCAGCGCCACCGCGAGATCGTGCACGGCTGAGCGCAGGGTCGCCCGCAGGAACGAAAAGGAGGCCCCGGTGCATCGCGCCGGGGCCTTTGTCTTGTCCTCGTGTCCTCTAGACCCTGCGATCCGATCCGATCGGGGACGCCGCCCCGGGAGTTGGGGGGCGGGACGGCGTCCCTTTGCCGCTCCGCCGCAGCGGCAAACCGGTCAGGATGGGCGATGTCACGAGGACGGTATCGAGGGATCCGAACCGATCCTGCATCGGAAGCGGAATGCGATCGGGGACGCCGCCCCGGGAGTTGGGGGGCGGGGCGGCGTCCCTTTGCCGCTACGCCGCAGCGGCAAACCGGTCAGGATGGGCGATGTCATGAGGAAGGTATCGAGGGATCCGAACCGACCCTGCATCGGAAGCGGAATGCGATCAGGACGCCGCCCCGGGAGTTGGGGGGCGGGGCGGCGTCCCTTTGCCGCTACGCCGTAGCGACAACCGGGTCGGGATGGGCGGATTTCCAGGTCACCACCATCAGCGCTCCGATGACGGTCACGTGCTCCATCACGATATAGAATTCGAGGGTGCGGAACGGCTCTTCCATCGTCCAGAAGGCGTGTGCGATCGGGATGGTCAGAGCGGTGAAGACCGCGAGCATGCCGGCGCCGAGCCAGGTGAAGCGGTTGGCGATGATGAAGGCCGATCCGAACAGCTGCGTCAGCGCGACGGCGGCGGTGAAGAACGGGGCGGGCTCCAGCCCGAAATGCGCCATCTCGGCGACGCCGGCATCGAAGTCGATCAGTTTCGCCAGACCGCTCATCCAGAACATGGAGGTCAGCACCGTGCGGGCGAGGGTGCCGAACCAGTCCGAACCGGTCAGGGAATCGATAAAGCGAGGCATTTCAATCTCCAGGTCACATGTTCGATCTTCCGGCGCCGTACCGGCTTCCGGGCGACCCGCCCCGCTCCTTTCGGTTCGTTCAGCGGGCCGCTGGAGACATCTCTACCAAAGCGGGTGCCGCAAGGTGTCACCTTGGTAACACCCCTGTAACCTGTCGTGATTGCAGGCCGCGGCGCACAACCGCGCAAGGTCGCGCGCGCCCGGCTGGCCTGCGGGCCGGGCGCCGGGAGGGGAAAGGGACGAGGGAGGGAAGAGGAGATCGACAGGCGGCCGCGCGCCGCATGGCTGCGGCTGCGCGTTCAAGGGCGGCTGGAGGTCAGCCGGTCATTCCGCCGGAACGATGGCTGTCGGAACCTGACGGTCGCGCCGGTCGAGTGCCACGGACGTCGCAAACACCAGCATGCCGCAGACGGCCATGATCGCGCCGACGAAGCCCATCGAGCCGTAGCCGTAGCCCAGGTCGATGGCGATGCCGCCGAAAAGGGCGCCGAGCGCATTGGCGACGTTGAAGGCCGAGTGGTTCAGGGCCGCGGCCAGCGTCTGGGCATTGCCGGCGACGTCCATCAGGCGCGTCTGCAGCGCCGGCCCGACGACGAAGCTGCAGCCGATCAGGAAACAGCAGGCAAACAGCATGGCGGGGATGTGGGCCGTCAGCGAGAGCGTGACGAGCACGAAGAAGTAGACCGTCAGCGACCAGCCGATCGTGCGCATCAGCGACAGGTCGGCAAGCTTGGCGCCGAAGATGTTGCCGACGATCATGCCCGAGCCGAACACGGCCATGATGACCGGGACCATGGAGAGGTCGAGCCGGGCAACCTCGGTCACGATCGGCGAGATGTAGGTGAAGACGGCGAACATGCCGCAGAAGCCGGTGGCGGCGATGCCGAGCGTAAGCCAGACCTGCTTGCGCTTCAGGGCTTCCAGTTCGGTGAAGGCGTTGATGCCGACCGGCGCCTTGTCGCGCGGCAGGAAGACGGCGATGAGGACTGCGGTCAGCGCGCCGGTGAAGCCGACGGCGGCGAACAGGAACTGCCAGTCGAGCATCTGGCCGAAGAAGGCGGCGAGCGGCGTGCCGATCAGGGTCGCGAGCGTCAGGCCCAGCATCACCTTGCCGACGGCCTGCGTGCGCTTGTTGGCCGGCACCATCGAGGCGGCGACGAGGGCGGCCACACCGAAATAGGCGCCGTGCGGCAGGCCGGTCAGGAAGCGCATCGCGATGAAGCTCTCGAAGGTCGGCGCCAGCGCGCTGGCGATGTTGCCGATCGCAAAGACCGCCATGAACGCCAGCAGAAGATCGCGGCGGCGGAAGCGTGCCCCGATCACTGCCAGCACCGGCGCCCCGACGACCACGCCGAGCGCATAGGCGCTGATGACATAGCCGGCCTGCGCGTTGGAGACGCCGAAGGTCGTGGCGACATCAGGCAAAAGCCCCATGATGGCGAACTCGCCCGTGCCGATGCCGAAGCTGCCGACCGCAAGCGCGAAGACGATCAGCGCCACCGTGAGCGGCGAGACGCGGACCTGGTCGGCGGGGGAAAGGGCGGTTTCGGCAAGGTGGAGGTCGGACACGGCATTTCTCTATGGACGGCGCATGGAACAGGGTGGGAGCGCGCCCGGCAGCCTTCCTCCCTGGCTGCGGTGCAGACGATCCGGCCAACGGCCATGCACGAAGAATCATCAGGATAGAACCGGCAAGGCATTTGCCGGGAAACTCCGACGTTAGCATCGTCCGCAGGTTTGACTATCCGCATTTTTGCATGGCAGCCGCGTTCGCTGCGCGTAAGTGAGATGTGATCGGCCACGCTGTTATTTCGCCGCTTTGCAACTATCTAATGCGGAGAACGTTTGGGGAGGGCGAGAAGGACCGGAGAACCCGATGCGGATTCAGGCGATATTCAACAAGGATGGCGGTACTTTCCGCACCACCGACATGGAAGCCTATGTCCGCCACGCCGAAAGGGTGTTCGGCGATGCCGGCCACCATCTGGACTGCGATGTCGTCGAGGGCGCTGATATCGAGATGGCGCTCAGGCGCTGCGCCGACCGCTCCGATCTCGACGCCATGCTCGCCGGCGGCGGCGACGGCACGATCTCGGCGGCGGCCGGCTTCGCCTGGGAGAGCGGCATCTCGCTGGGCGTCGTCCCGGCCGGTACCATGAACCTCTTCGCCCGCACCCTGCGCATACCGCTCAACATCTGGCACGCGCTCGACGCGCTCGCCGAAGGCACCGTGGCCGAAGCCGATATCGGCAGCGCCAACGGCCGCGCCTTCGTCCACCAGTTTTCCGCCGGCATGCATGCGCGCATGGTGCGGCTGCGCAATGCGATGACCTACCGCTCGCGGGTCGGCAAGATGGCCGCGAACGTGCGCGCCGCTGTCGGCGTCATGCTGGATCCGCCGGATTTCGAGGTCGAGTTCGACGTCGACGGCGTGAAGGAGCATCGCCGCGTCTCGGCGATCAACGTCTCCAACAACCGCTTCGGCAATGACGGGCTGCTCTATGCCGACGACGTCACCGGCGGCCATCTCGGCTTCTACGTCGCCAATCCGCTGACGTCCCGCGGCGTCGCCAGGCTCGCCACCGACATCCTGCGCGGCAAGCTGCGCGAGAACGCCGACGTGACCGAGATGACCGGCAGCGCCGTCGACCTGCATTTCCCCAAGATCGACCGCGCCGTCAATTGCGTCATCGACGGCGAGCTCCTGCCGATGGGCAAGGACGTGGCGCTCCGCTTGCACGCGGGCGAACTAAAGGTGATCGTCCCGCGCGTCGAGGCGCAGCAATCCTCCCCTAGGAACGAGGCGGCCGCCTGAGCCCGACCGGCCGCCTCAGATCCGCGGTTATGCAGCTTCGATGTCTACTGCGAGGCCGTCATGGTCGCTGATTGTCAGCCCGTCGAATACCTTCGGATATCCGTACATTCGCGCCAGAGAAAAATGTTTGCTGCCTCCAATGTGGCAGACCGGCGGGTGCTCCAACCCCGGTACGGCTCCCGTCGTCCAGATGTCAAACTGTTCTAAGGTTGCCGTAAGCTGGGAATAGAGCTCGACCGGGCTCCGGCGCCGGGGCAGGCGTTGATTGAAATCGCCGATGATGAGGGTCGGTATGTCGGGCACCGCAGCCACAACCGAGCGCAGCCCGTTCAGATATGAAGCGTGATCTTCCCAAGGTTGTCGATTGCGATTTCCGGTGCGGACGTGTGCGTCCTTCCAGGGTATGCAGACGCCAATAACGCGAACGACGCCAGTGCTCGTTGCCGTCGTGCCAGCGACGAAGCGTCCGCCAGGCAATCGGCTTGACCCGACGCAATCCACGTCCGACCAGCCCGTTCTGCTCCAGAGCGTGACCTTATGCCGCCCGGGCATTATCGGATAACCGTAATCCGGCTCGCTGAACAGGCCGTGCCATCCTTCGGGAAGGAAATCGTCGAATGCCTCGGGGCAACACACGATCTCCGGATCATCACGCAGCAGTCGTTCGATGATCCTTGCGCCCTTGCGGGTAGAGGACGGGTGCCATTGCGCATTCCAGCAGGAGACAATCATCGATGAATGAAGCCTCGCTGGATGCAAGCAGCGGTGATGGTGGAGAAGGATTTTACGTGCGCCAAAGACTCAGATCCGCGGCAGGTAGGTCTGGTAGTCGAAATCCGAGACGGTGCGCAGGTAGGTGATCGCCTCTTTGCGCTTGATGTCGCCGTAGAGCTTGCGGTAGCGCTCGCCGAAGACGTCGGCGATGAAGGGCGAGGCGGAGAACTCGTCCACGGCGGTGAGAAAGTCGTGCGTCAGCCGCGGCACGCCGACCGGGTCCTGGCCCGGTTCAGTCGCCGGCCCCGGATCGCGCTCGTGGTCGAGACCGAGCAGGATGCCACCGAGGATGGCGGTCAGAAGCAGGTAGGGGTTGACGTCGGCGCCGGCGACGCGGTGCTCGATGCGGGCGGCCGGGCCGTCCTTGTCGGGAATGCGGATCGCCGTGCCCCGGTGGCCGAAGCCCCAGTCGATGTCAACGGGCGCGAACGAACCCGGTTGGAAGCGCCGGTAGGAATTGGCGAAGGGGGCGAAGATCAGCTGCGCCTCGCGCATCGTCTTCAGCATGCCTGCCGTGACCGACTTCAGCCGCACCGGATCGCCGCCCTTCGCATCGAGCACGTTGCGGCCGTCACGGTCGATGATGCTCGCATGCACGTGCAGGCCCGATCCCGCCTGGTCGGCATAGGGCTTGGCCATGCAGGTGGATTTGAGCCCGTGCCGGCGCGCGGCCTGTTCGGCGACGCGCTTCAGGTAGATGCAGTCGTCGGCGGCCGCGAGCGCATCCGGCCGGTGCAGCAGGTTGATCTCGAACTGGCCGTGGCCGAATTCGGCGGTCGTCGCATCCGCCGGCAGCTCCATCTCGCGGGCATAGGCGCGCACGGTCTGCAGGTAGTCGTCCAGCGCGTCGACGGCGCTCATGTCGTAGAGCTGGAAGCCGTTCGGCTGGTCGCGGTACATCAGCCGCTCCGGCGGCCGCGGCCGGCCGGTTAGGCGCCAGTCGTCCTGCACCACGTAGAATTCCAGCTCGGTCGCCACCACCGGCGTCAGCCCGCGCTCGTCGAAGCGCTTGAGGAGATTGGCGAGGATCGCGCGCGGGCACATGAAGCTCGGCGTGCCGTCGAGCTCGTGCATCGTGGCGAGCACCTGCTTCGAGCCGGCCGGCGCCCAGGGCATGGCGGCGAGCGAGCGGCGGTCGGGAACGCATTCGCCGTCGGGATCGCCGACCGAAAGCGACAGCCCGGTGATGTCGTCGTTGTCGTCGCCCCAGATGTCGAGCGACTGGGTGGAGGAGGGCAGGCGGACGGTGCCGTCCCAGACCTTCTTCTCCGCTTCCAGCGGGATCTGCTTGCCGCGCAGGTCGCCGTTCATGCCGACCAGCAGGATTTCGATGCGGGGCGGGGCATTGGCGGGCACGGCGGTGCGCGCCGGGATGTCGTTGGTCATGATCTGTATTCGCCTCGGGCAGGTTCGTGCAGGGCATCCGGCGAGGCGATTCTTGCGCCGCTCTCTTGCCAAATGCCTGTTACATGGGCATTTTTCTAGCCTATTCTGACCCGCCGTTCAATGAGCGCGGGCGCTTTCGCGGGCTTGGAGGAGAAGCCGGCGAAACCCCGCAACATCACAGCAACATCCCCGTGGGCATCCGCCTGAAGACCGAGGAAATCTTCCATGTCGAACCTGTCTGTCGCAGCCTCCAATCTCGGTGCGCTCGATGCCGCCCACCACATCCATCCCTTCTCGGACATGAAGAAGCTGAACGCCGCCGGCACCCGCATCATCGAGCGCGGCGAGGGCTGCTATATCTTCGACAACCACGGCAAGAAGTACCTGGACGGCTTTGCGGGTCTGTGGTGCGTCAATATCGGCTATGGCCGCAAGGAGATCGCCGAGGCGGTGGCGCGGCAGATGAACGAGCTGCCCTACTACAACGCCTTCTTCGGCACCACGACGCCGCCGACCGTGCTTCTGGCGCAGAAGATCACCTCCCATGCCGGCCCGAACATCAACCGCGTCTTCTTCACCGGCTCCGGTTCCGAGGCCAACGACACCTGGTTCCGCATGGCCCGCGTCTACTGGGCGACCCTCGGCAGGCCGGAAAAGAAGATGGTGATCGCAAGGCGCAACGGCTATCACGGCTCCACCGTGGTCGGCGCCTCGCTCGGCGGCATGAAATACATGCACGAGCAGGGCGCGCTGCCGATCGAGGGCATCGCCCATATCGGCCAGCCCTACTGGTACGGCGAGGGCGGCGATCTTTCGCCGTCGGACTTCGGCCTGAAGGTCGCGCGCGAGCTGGAAGAAAAGATCGACGAGCTCGGCGAGGACAATGTCGCAGCCTTCGTCGCCGAGCCGATCCAGGGGGCCGGTGGCGTCATCGTGCCGCCGCAGACCTACTGGCCGGAGATCACCCGCATCTGCAAGGCGAGAAACATCCTGCTCGTCGTCGACGAGGTCATCTGCGGCTTCGGCCGCACCGGCCACTGGTTCGGTCACCAGCATTTCGGCGTCGAGCCGGATCTCGCGCCGATTGCCAAGGGCCTGTCGTCCGGCTACCTGCCGATCGGCGGCGTCATGGTCTCCGACCGCGTCGGCGAGGTTCTGGTGAACGAGGTCGGCGACTTCAACCACGGCTTCACCTATTCCGGTCACCCGGTCTGCGCCGCGGCAGCACTGGAAAACCTGCGCATCATCGAGGACGAGAAGCTGGTCGAGCGCGTCCGCGACGACGTCGGCCCCTATCTCGCAGCCGGCCTGAAGTCGCTGGAGGACCATCCGATGGTCGGCGAGACCCAATGCGTCGGCCTGATGGCGGCCGTCCAGCTCGCCGAGGAAAAGGCGGACCGCAGGCGATTCGAAGACAAGGAGAGGGCCGGCGTCGAGGTCCGCAACCACTGCCTCGCAAACGGCCTCGTGCTCCGCGCCACCGGCGACCGCATGCTCTATTCCCCGCCGCTGGTGATCACCCGCGCCGAGATCGACGACATGATCGCGATCACCCGCAAGGGGCTGGACCATGCGTGGAAGGTGGTGCGGGAGTAGGGGGTATTCGGAGCGTTTTGCCTCTTGGCTGAGAATGCCCATACTCCGCCGTCATGCCGGCCCCGAGCCGGCATCCAGCCGCGCAAGTCCTTGCGCGATAAAGCATTTCTCGCGCCGCGGACGCGGCGCTGCTGGATCCCGGCGCGGGGGCCGGGATGACGGAGTGGGGGCGAAGCGGCCGCCCGACCGGCGTACCGTCGGGCGTATACACGCGGTCGCGGACCGTTCCGGGGCCTATTCCCCCGCCGGGTACACCCACGCATAACTGAAGCTGTAGCGGTCGCCGTCGCGGCCGTAGTGATAGGGCAGTTCCACCCGGTGCAGGTCCGGCGCGGCTGCCGGCGGGCCCTTGCCGAAGCGTATGGCGTCAGTGAGAAGCTCCTCCGACACCTCGGCCGGTGAGCCGTCCTCGTTGCGCCAGACGACCATGACAGGCGCCTGCGCGCTCCAGGTGATGTCAGGCGCGAAATCGGCATAGTTCTCGGAAAAGACGGGCGTGCCGGGGAAGTGCAGGCGCAGGTTGCCGGCGAGCTGCGTGTCGTCGGTGAAGATGACGGCCGGTGCCACGCCTTCCTGAGCGACCTGTCGGGCAAAGGCGTCATACGGCACATTCAGTTTCTGGTAGTCGCCGGTGAGCCCGGCGGCGGCGACGCGGCCGAACAGGATCGCCGGAACCGCGATCATCACTGCCGCCGCGATCGGGACAAAGCGCTTCAGCTGTAGCGGATCGGCACGACCGGCGGCCTCGATCTTCAGGCAGAGATAGAGCGGCAGCACCAGAAGCAGCGGCGTCAGCCAGCGGTCCTTGATG
The DNA here is from genome assembly GCF_025780115.1 of Rhizobium sp. TRM96647. Lineage (NCBI taxonomy): Bacteria > Pseudomonadati > Pseudomonadota > Alphaproteobacteria > Hyphomicrobiales > Rhizobiaceae > Rhizobium > Rhizobium sp. TRM96647. Next base: position 175,705 of record NZ_JAOXHF010000012.1, on the reverse strand, counting down.
TGCGCGGCGCCGGCAAAGAGGATCAGCAGCAGCAGCGCCAGCAGGAAGAAGGCCATCATCGCCTCGATCAGCCCCGTCCAGCGGTTTCCGGCCTTCAGCGCCGTCCACAGGCCGCCCCGGAAGACGATCGCGAACACCACGACGGTCACCGCCGAGAAGCCGAGGACCGCCGTGACGAGCGACAGCAGGCCCTCGAGAATCTGCGAGGAAATCCCGGTGTCGCCGTCCGACAGCTTGTCCATCGTGCCGCCGGAGGCGAGTGCCAGATGATCGAAGAGCCACAGCGCATGCGGTGCGACGATGACGAGGGAGGCCCCGGCCGTCAGGAGCAGCCGCCAGTCGAACAGCCGCTGCCGCCATTCCCGGTCGAACAGGATGGCGAGAAGGCCCGCGGCCGGAAGCAAGGCGAAATTGTACTTGGCGATCATGCCGATGCCGATGGCGACGCCGGCGACGAGATAGGAGAGCGCGGTCGGGGCCGCGAGCGTGCGCAGGAAGCCAAAGAGGAAGAGCGCTGCGGCGAAGACGACGGCGACGGTGTGGGTGAGGTCGCGCTGCGCCTCGAAGGCGATCTGCGGGATCGTCAGCAGCGACAGGGTGGCGATGATCGCAAGGTCGCGGTCCTTCAGGACCGTGCGCGCCGCGAGCCCGTAGGCGAGATAGGCGGCAAACAGCATCAGGTTTTTCAACAGGCTGATCGCGAAGACGCTGGGGCCGGTGATCTGGATCAGCGCATATTGCAGCCAGTTGTAGAAGGGCGGCTGGGTGTCGTAGCCGGCGGCGAGCCATTGCGACAGCAGGACCTGCTGCGCCTCGTCGCGCTCCAGCGAATCCGGCAAGGCCATCCGCACCAGGAAATTGACGGCGAAATAGGCCGCCAGCAGGATAAAGACGGCGTTCGGCGAGGCGCGCAGGAAGCGGGTCATCTCACGGACCGCGGAAGGTCTGCCGCACGATGTAGTTCGGCGTGTCGTCGTCGCGGAAATAGGTCCGGGCGATCATCTCCGACAGGATGCCGGTGGTGATCAGCTGGATCGACGACAGAAACAGCATGACGCCGACGAGCAGCAGCGGCCGGGTGCCGATGTCGTTGCCGAAGGCGAACTTGTCGACGAACAGATAGGTGAGGATGAGAGCGCTGAGCGCGCCCGCCACAAGCCCGATCGAGCCGAAGAAATGCCCCGGCCGCGCCTTGTAGCGCATGAAGAACAGGACGGAGAGAAGGTCCAGGATCACCCGGAAGGTGCGCGAAATGCCGTATTTCGAGGTGCCGAGCGTGCGCGGGTGGTGGGTGACGACCATCTCGCCGATGCGCGAGCTCGGCACGACGCCGGCGACCCAGGCGGGGATGAAGCGGTGCATCTCGCCCATCAGCTTGACCTGTTTGATGATCGAGGCGCGATAGATCTTCAGGCTGCAGCCGTAGTCGTGCAGGCGCACGCCGGTGATCCGGCCGATCAGCGCATTGGCGCACCAGGAGGGGATCTTGCGCAGGAAAAGGCCGTCCTTGCGGTTCTTGCGCCAGCCGACGAGCAGGTCGAGCTGCCGGTCTTCGAGCGCCCTGGCCATGGCGCGGATATCGGCCGGATCGTTCTGCAGGTCGCCGTCCAGCGTGGCGATCAGCCGCCCGCGGGCGGCGTCGATGCCGGCCTGCATGGCTGCCGTCTGGCCGAAATTGCGCTGGAGCTCGACGATCGCCATGTTCAGGTCGGGCAGGGCGAGCGCCTCGCGCGCCTTCAGGAGCGTGGTGTCGGTGCTGCCGTCGTCGACGAGGATCAGTTCCCACGAATGTTCGTAGCCCGCCATCGCCTCGCGGATGCGCGCGATCAGCGGCCCGACGCTCTCTTCCTCGTTGAACACGGGAACGACGAGCGAAATCTCGATGCCGGCCGGCTGGAGCTCGACCGCGGCGATGGTGTCTGGATTTTCCTGCAACGCTTCTTTCTCCACTCCGGCGGAGTTCTTTCATCATGCGGATCGTGATAACACGCGCCCGCAACCTGACGAGGGAAACCCAGCACTTATATGAGTTCCGCGCCGAATTCCAGCCGACCATCCGGGCTATCCCGTCTGGCGCGCCGCCATGCCATGACGCTGCTGACGCTCGCCTGCCTTGCCGCCTATCTCGCCTTCGTCGAGTGGCAGTGGGGCTGGAGCCGGCTCCTGTCGCAGTGGCAGAAGGTCGGCGCATGGACGACGCTTGCCGCCCTCTCTCTGTTGACGGCGACCTATCTCGTGCGCACCCAGCGGATCTACGACTACTTCCCGGCCGAGACGGGGGGGCATTTCCTCAAGCTCTTCCGGCTGACCCAGGTTCACAACCTCCTCAACATCATGCTGCCGTTCCGGGCCGGGGAGACGAGTTTCCCGATCCTGATGCGCTCGCAGTTCGCCGTTCCCCTGCCGCGGGCGACGGCGGCGCTTTTGGTCATGCGGTTGCTCGATCTGCACGCGCTCTGCGCCGCCGCCGGCATCGGGCTCGTGCTCAACGCCGGCAACCATGCGCTCGCCTGGCTGCTGTGGGCGCTGTTCCTCCTCTCGCCGCTCGCCTTCTTCGCCGCCAAGGGCCCGATCTTCCGGCTGCTGAGAGGCCATCTGCCGGGCAGGCTGGAGCGGCTGCTGGACGAGGTCGAGGCCGGCATCCCGGCCGACAGGCGCGGCTTCGTCCGCGCCTGGGCGTTCACCGTCCTGAACTGGGGCGTCAAGGTGCTGGTGCTCGCCTGGGTGCTGGGCCTGCTCGGCGTCTCCCCATACGCCGCCACCTTCGGCGGCGCGCTCGGCGGCGAATTGTCCTCGGTTCTTCCGGTGCACGCGCCGGGCGGTGTCGGCACCTATCCCGCCGGCATCACCGCCGGCGCCATCGCCTTCGGCGCCGAGGGCGGCCGGGCGGCCCTGTCACGGATGGCCGAAGCCGCGATCAACGCCCACCTGATGATCGTCGCCAGCGCCTGCCTCGGCACGGCGCTGTCGGTGGTGCTGTCGTGGACCCCGGCGAGAGCCGACTGACGGCACAGCTTTTCGGACCTTGGCAATCCACGCGGCGGCTGCACTTACCCCCCCTCTGCCCTGCCGGGCATCTCCCCCTCAAGGGGGGACCGAACCGCGGCACCGTCTCGCCCAAGACAAGTCTTGCTATCGGAATGGCACCGGCGCGCCTTGCTGATCTCCCCCCTTTGAGGGGGAGATGCCCGGCAGGGCAGAGGGGGGTATTTCCGAATTCGTCGTGTACCGTGGAACTTCCCGATTTCGGGACTACTGGAACGCCGTCTCGAAAAAGCTCCTGAGCTTGCGCGAATGCAGCTTTTCCGTCGGCATGCCGGCGAGCTTCTCCAGCGCCCGGATGCCGATCCTCAGGTGCTGGTTGACCTGGGTGCGGTAGAAGGCCGTCGCCATGCCCGGCAGTTTCAGTTCGCCGTGCAGCGGCTTGTCGGAGACGCAGAGCAGCGTGCCGTAGGGCACGCGGAAGCGGAAGCCGTTGGCGGCGATGGTGGCCGATTCCATGTCGAGCGCGATCGCGCGCGACTGCGACAGCCGCTTCACCGGGCCGCGCTGGTCGCGCAGTTCCCAGTTGCGGTTATCGATCGTGGCGACGGTGCCGGTGCGCATGATCCGCTTCAGGTCGTAGCCCTCGAGCCCCGTCACCTCGGCGACCGCACTTTCCAGCGCCACCTGCACCTCGGCAAGTGCCGGGATCGGCACCCACACCGGCAGGTCGTCGTCGAGCACGTGGTCCTCGCGCACATAGGCGTGGGCGAGCACGTAGTCGCCGAGCGTCTGGCTGTTGCGCAGGCCGGCGCAATGGCCGAGCATCAGCCAGGCATGCGGGCGCAGCACGGCGATATGGTCGGTGATCGTCTTGGCGTTGGAAGGGCCGACGCCGATATTGACCAGCGTGATGCCGCCATGGCCCTTGCGCTTGATGTGGTAGGCCGGCATCTGCGGCAGCCTTGCGAGCGTCAGGTCGGTGTCCGGCTTGTCGTTGCCGGCCTGGGTGACGACGTTTCCGGGCTCAACGAAGGCGGTATAGCCGTTGCCGCCCTCGGCCATCTGCAGCCGCGCCCAGGCGCAGAACTCGTCGACGTAGAACTGGTAGTTGGTGAAGAGCACGAAGTTCTGGAAATGGTTGGCGCTCGTCGCCGTGTAGTGGCTGAGCCGGGCCAGCGAATAATCGACGCGCTGGGCGGTGAACGCCGCCAGCGGCGAGGGCTCGCCGGGGCCGGGCTCGTAGGAGCCGTTGGCGATCTCGTCGTCGGTGTTGGTCAGGTCCGGCGCGTCGAACAGGTCGCGCAGCGGCACGGTGATGTTCTCGGCAACCTCCGCCTCGACATAGGCGCCTTCGCCGAAGGCGAAATGCAGCGGGATCGGCGTCGCCGATTCGGAGACGGTGACGACGACGCCGTGGTTGCGCATCAGGTGGCCGAGCTGTTCCTTCAGGTAGTGGCGGAACAGCTTCGGCCGGGTGACGGTGGTGGAATAGATGCCGGGCGAGGCGACATAGCCGTAGGACAGGCGCGAATCGACATGGCCGAAGCTCGTGGTCTGCACGCTCACCTGCGGATAGCAGGCCCGGTAGCGGCAGTCCGGCGCGCCGATCTTCGCAAGCCCCGTGAAGGCGTCGGTGAGAAACTGCGTGTTGCGCGCATAGAGCGCCTCGAGGCAATCGACTGCGGCGACCGCGTCGTCGAAGGTGCGGGGCTCGAAGGGCTCGGGCGTGGAGAAGGGAAGGGCGGTGGGCGACAAGTTGCTCTTGCTCGTGAATCGTTGAAGTCCTGCCAATTCTGCACGCAAACGCGACGAAAGTAACGCCCGCGCACGGCAATCGGCATGTTTTCGGCGGGATTGTCGGCCCTCAGCGCGGCGCGGCGAGGATCACCAGCGTGCCGGCCAGCGCGATGCCGGCGCCGGCAAGGTCGAAACGGTCGGGGGAGACGCCTTCCGCAAGCCACAGCCACAGCAGCGAGGCTGCGATGTAGACGCCGCCATAGGCCGCATAGGCCCGGCCTGCCGCGCTGGTGTCGATCAGCGTCAGGAGCCAGGCGAAGGCGGCCAGCGCCGCCATGCCCGGGATCAGCCACAGCGCCGATTTCTCCAGCCGCAGCCAGGCCCAGAAGGAGAAGCATCCGGCGATTTCGGCAAGGGCGGCGGCGGCATAGACGAGGAAGGACTGCATGGCGGCTCCGTGGAACTGGAGCCTGATCCTTAGCGGAAGCCGGCGGAAAGCGGAAATCGCTTTCGCGTGCAGGCGGGAAATTTCCGCAACCCGATGGAGCGGGAGCCCGTCAGATCATCGCCTGGCGCTGCAGGGTGACGAAGAGGACGAGGCCGGCGCCCTGCTTGCCGATGCCGAGGCTGGTGCCGTTGGCAAGGGAGACGGCCGCCAGCGGCGCGACCATCAGGGTGGCAAGGAGGAGGATGCGAAGGCTGACGGCGAGACCGGAGACGAGCGCGAGCGGCATGGGACGCATCCCTTTTGGCGGTTGAAAGCTAGAGTGCTGCGGGGCAGAGCGCGGGAACGGTGCAGGCGCTGGCCGTGCCGTAGCGCTGCATCTGCTCGTGGCGGCGGGCGTCGGTTTCCACGGCGGCGGCCACGGAGACCGCGAATATGGTCATGAGCAGCGAGATGATCGTCAGTCGGCGGGCCAGAATTTCCATCGTCGTTCCCCTTGGGTGTCATGTGATGATGGCCTTTTCGCATGGTGCGACTGAATGTGTCCTGAGAGGTCGGTTCATCTGGCGTTCAGGAAAGGTGCCGCCGGCACCTTGAAGAGGCCGTGCGCGGCTTCTAAGTCAGTCAGGCCCTTGCCGCGCAGCACGCCTTCTGCGCCCGGGCACAGGAGCAAGATGAACGCGTGCAGGACGCCGCCGGAGCCTTCCGCGACGGTGCCTCAAGGGAGAACCGGATGACCAAGCCGATCGAACTGTTTTTCTGGCCGACGCCGAATGGCTACAAGATCACCATCATGCTGGAGGAACTCGGCGTTCCCTACGAGGTGAAATACATCAACATCGGCAAGGGCGAGCAGTTCGCGCCGGATTTCCTCAAGATCGCGCCGAACAATCGCATGCCGGCGATCATCGACCCGGACGGCCCCGGCGGCGCGCCGATCTCGGTCTTCGAATCCGGCGCCATCCTGCAATATCTCGGCCGCAAATACGGCCGCTTCTACCCGAAGGACGAGCGCGCCCGCGTGCAGGTCGAGGAATGGCTGTTCTGGCAGATGGGCGGGCTCGGCCCGATGGCCGGCCAGGCGCACCATTTCCGCCAGTACGCGCCGGAAAAGATCGCCTACGGCATCGACCGCTACACCAACGAGGTCAACCGCCTCTACGGCGTCATGGACCGGCGGCTGGCGGATCACGACTATCTCGCCGGCGACTATTCGATCGCCGACATGGCCAGCATCGGCTGGGTGCGCCCCTACGAGAACCAGGGCCAGACGCTCGAGGATTTCCCCAACCTCAAGCGCTGGTTCGAGGCCGTGCTCGCCCGCCCCGCCGTCCAGCGCGGCATCGAGGTCGGCCAGGAAGAGCGCGCCCGCCAGGCAAGCCTCGCCGACGACAAGGAGGCCCAGAAGGTCCTGTTCAACCAGCGGGCACGCTGAGGCGGCGATGGGCGTTGCGCGGCAGCCGCAATGGACGAGCGTAGCCCGGCGGTCGCCACCGCCGGGCATGCCGGTGACGGAATGCTGAAGGCCGGGTGACGGAGTGGGGGGGCGGACCAGCCCCGGAATCACGTGCCGCTCAGATCCGCGACCAGGTCTGCGACTTGCAGAAGACCTTGAGCATGCAGCCCTTCATCGTCAACGAGTTGCCGTTGACCGCGCCGGATCCGCTATAGGTCTTGTCTTCGACGGGATCGGTGATCGACCCGCTGTAGGTGCTGCCGTTTCCTTCGAGTTGGCCGATCCGCTTTCCGGCGAACTTGCCCGACCTGAGCGTGATGCAGAAGCTGCCGCCGCATCTTTCGATGGCCGCGGTCTCGCCGCTTGCGGTCTTCCAGTTTCCCTCTATCGGCTCGGCCGCGAATGCGCCGCCGCAAACGCCAAGGCACAGCGCCATGGCCGCAACAAACCTGCGTGTCATCATCGTCCTCCCGGTTTCGGGCCGCCTGCGTCGAACGGCGCGACTGTCGCGCGCCTCCGGCCCGATGCCGCGAAAGCTATCTGACGCGAACGTAAAGGTAAATTGCCTAGGGAGCGCTATCCGCCGGTTTTTCGGGATGCTCCCGGGTGCGCCTCGGGTCAGGTCGCGCCGGCATTTTCCGGACGATGAACAGGCCGACCCGTTTGCGTGGTTAGCGATCAGTTTAAATCGCCGGTTGAATTTTTCGTAAATTTTGAAGCAAATCCGCTGCATTCCAGCCGGTCCGATGCTTAACGAAAACCCAAGTTTACCAAGCGTTTGAACTTTGTTTGTCGCAAATTAAGCATGCATTTTAAGCGTCCCTTGAAGGCCCGCTGGCATAGTGGAGCCATAAGACGAGCACGGAAGAAAACCGGCCGGACAAACCTTCGAGGATCAACGACCGCAAAGACGGAAGGGCTTCGAAAGGCAGATAAAACAGGGCGATACGAGAAGAAGAAACAAGGACAGGGACAAGAAAATGGCACGCTTCGAAATCCACGACTCGGAAAATGCCGCCATGACCGGCGGCGAGACCCGCACCGATGCGCTGCGCGAGATGGGGTTGATGTATGCGACCGGTCGCGGCTGTGCCGTCGACCTCGTCGCAGCCCACAAGTGGCTCAACATCGCAGCCATCAAGGGTTGCGACCGGGCCGCCGAACTGCGCGCCGACCTCGCAGCCACGATGAGCAAGACCGATCTTGCCCTGGCGCTGCGGGCCGCCCGCGAATGGATGACGGTGCATTGAGGAAGAAGGCAATAGCCAATCGGCAGTAGGCAGTAGGGTTGATCAAGAACAACAAAGCTTGCGGAAGATGATGCTGTCCGCGACCCTACTGCCTACTGCCTACTGCCTACTGCCTACTGCCTACTGCCTACTGCCTACTGCCTATTTTGCCGCTTTCAGCACCTTCGGCAACACTGCCTCGAACAGGTCGAGATCCGCATCGGGCCCGACGCTGACGCGGATGCAGCGGTTCAGCGGTGCGACGCCGGGCATGCGGATGAACACGCCGTGCTCCATCAGCCCGTCGACGATCGCGCGTGCACGCACGCCGTCGCCTCCGCAATCGATCGCCACGAAGTTGGTGGCCGAGGGCAGGGGTGAAAGCCCGTTCTGCTTCGCGATCGCCGCGATCCGTTCGCGCGCAGCGGCAATGCGCCCCACCACGTCGGCCAGATACGCCTGATCCTCCAGCGCTGCCAGGGCTGCGACCGTGGAGATGCGCGCCATGCCGAAATGGTTGCGGATCTTGTCGAAGGCCTGCGCATTGCCGAGCGTGCCGATCGCATAGCCGACGCGGGCGCCGGCCAGCCCGTAGGCCTTGGAAAAGGTACGCATCCTGAGCACGTTGGGCTGGCCGATCAGCGCGTCGATTGGTGGCGTGGAGCCGGCCGGCGCCGTCTCGCAATAGGCCTCGTCGAGAATGAGCAGGCTGCTGTCGGGCAGGGCCCGCGCAAACGCCGTGATGCTGTCGGCATCCCACCAGCTTCCCATCGGGTTGTCCGGATTGGCGAGGTAGACGAGCGGGGCGTCCTCGCGCTTCGCCGCCGAAAGCAGCCCGTCCAGGTCCTCGCGGTCGCCTGCATAGGGCGTGGTGACCAGCCGCCCGCCATAGCCGTTCACATGGTAGTTGAAGGTCGGATAGCCGCCGAGCGAGGTGACCACCGGCGTGCCCGGCTCCACCACCAGCCGCACGATCTCGCCGAGCAGCCCGTCGATGCCGCAGCCGATGGCGATGTTCTCGCGCGAGACGCCGTGATGAAGCGCAAGCGCCTCGCGCAGCTCGAAACTCTCCGGATCGCTGTACATCCAGGTCTCGCCGGCGCGCTCGCGGATCGCCTTGAGGACCGAGGGAGCGGGACCGAAGCCGCTTTCGTTGGCGCCGATCCGCGCGCGCACTTTCCGTCCGCGCTGGCGCTCGATCGCTTCCGGTCCGACGAAGGGAACGGTGGACGGTAGCGCATTGGCGAGGGGCGTGAAGCGGGAAAAGCCGGACATGACTGCAAACCTTCGATCGAGCGGCGCGGGAGGGTGCGCAGGCGACGCTCGGCCGCCCGGCACATGCGGCGGGCACCCTACTGCAGATTATGGAAAACGGGAATTGGAATTCGGCGGGATAGTGCGCGGAATTCAAGGCGTTACATTTCGCGCCCGAACATGCGGCGGGCGCTTATGGCCGGGGAAACGCCGCGCGCGGTCCCCGCTGCCGGTCAGTTGCGCTCGAAGGCGAAGCGCGGGCGATCGACGCCGCGCATGTAGGTGGTGGGCGCTTCCTTCTTCTTGGTGGCCACGCCACCGGTGAAGTAGTCGGCGCGGACGATCTCGTGCAGCAGTTCCTCGTCGATCTCCTTGATGAACTGCACGCCGATGCGGTGGTCGTTGCGGTAGACCTCCGCGCAGCCGACGCGGGCCATCAGGCCGACCACGGTGAGATAATAGTGCGGGCCGAGACCGATCGTGGTGGTGACCGAGAAGCTGGCGCCGCCCTGCGAGATATCGAGGATCTGACAGCTCCTGACCTTGGGGAGCGCGAGATCGAAGCCCACCGAGAGCAGCATGCCCTGGCGGTTGATCCTGAACCGTTCCCACTTGCGCTCGTACAGGCCGCCGCTCTGCCGCTTGTCAACCAGCTCCACCATTGCAACTCTCCAGAAAGAAGCAGGACGTCATGCCCGCCACGATAGTGTTGCAACTATGTGTTGGAATTGGCTGAAGGCAATTCCTCAAAATTTACACACCATTTCATTGGGGTCCGGGCGTAACGGTTGGGCAGCTTCGGGCAAGGCCGAATCAGCGCGACATCACCAGCCTGAGATAGTCGGCATCGAGGAACATGTTGAAGCGGACGACCCTTTCGTCGCCCACCTTCCGGACCTGGGTGCAGCCGATCTCATCCTGCATGCCGCCGATGCGCAGGAAGAAGCTGTCCGGAAGCTCGATCCTGCCGCTGAGGTCGATGATGGCGCCGGCCGACGAGATCGTGCGGACGATGCAGTCGTATTCGGTCGTGGCACTCAGGTGATGGCCGACGGGGATGACATGGCTCGGCCTGTCGATGCGATGCTGGACGAAGCTGCGCTTCTGGTTCTGATGCCTGACATGCTCCTGTGCGCCCTGAAGGGACATGGCGTCCTCCCGACCGATGACCTGACAGACTCTAGCCGGGGCGCGGTTGACGAAATGCAAAGACGGCGCCCCGCTTTTCGCGGGCCGCCGTCCTGGCGATATCGGGGAGGGGCGGGTTACTGGAAGGCCTGCAGGCCCGTCTGCGCCCGGCCGAGGATCAGCGCATGCACGTCGTGCGTCCCCTCGTAGGTGTTGACCGCCTCGAGGTTCATGACGTGGCGGATCACGCCGTATTCGTCGGAAACGCCGTTGCCGCCGTGCATGTCGCGGGAGACGCGGGCGATGTCGAGCGCCTTGCCGCAATTGTTGCGCTTCATCAGCGAGATCAGCTCGGCCGAGGCGCGGTGCTCGTCGAAAAGCCGCCCGAGGCGCAGCGCGCCCTGCAGGCCGAGCGCGATCTCCGTCTGCATGTCGGCGAGCTTCTTCTGGATGAGCTGCATCTGCGCCAGCGGCTTGCCGAACTGCTTGCGGTCCATCGTATACTGCCGGGCGGCGTGCCAGCAGAACTCGGCCGCCCCCATCGCACCCCAGGCGATGCCGTAGCGGGCGCGGTTGAGGCAGCCGAAGGGGCCGGCAAGCCCGGCGACCTCGGGAAGCAGGTTTTCTTCCGGAACGAACACGTCCTGCATCATGATCATGCCGGTGATCGAGGCGCGCAGCGAGAACTTGCCCTCGATCTTTGGCGTCTCGAAGCCCTTCATGCCGCGCTCGAGGATGAAGCCCTTGATCTTGCCGTCATGCGCCTCCGACTTGGCCCAGACGATGGCGATGTCGGCGATCGGCGAATTGGTGATCCAGTTCTTGGCGCCGGAGACGAGATAGCCGCCGTCGACCTTTTTTGCCCGCGTGATCATGGAGGAGGGGTCAGAGCCGTGGTCAGGCTCGGTCAGGCCGAAGCAGCCGACCCAGTCGCCGGAGGCGAGTTTCGGCAGAAAGGTCTTGCGCTGCGCCTCGGTGCCGTAGGCGAAGATCGGGTGCATGACGAGCGAGGACTGCACCGACATCGCCGAGCGATAGCCGGAATCGATCCGCTCGACCTCGCGGGCGACGAGCCCGTAGGAGACGTAATTGGCGCCGACGCCGCCATACTCTTCGGGGATGGTCGGGCCGAGCAGGCCGAGCGCCCCCATCTCGGTCATGATCTCGCGGTGGAAGATCTCGTGGCGGTTGGCCTCCGTCACCCGCGGGGCGAGCTTGTCGCGGCAATAGGCGCGCGCCGCGTCGCGGATCATCCGCTCCTCGTCGGTCAGCTGGTCCTCGAGCAGGAAGGGATCCTCCCAGTCGAAGGCGGCCATCTTGGCGCGAGCCTGTTCCGGGGTCGCTTTGTGTGCACTCATCGCAGGGTTTCCTCTCGCCGTCGCAGTCTTCGGACGTTTCTCGGACAAGTGCTACATCAGGATGGCGCCGGCCGGAAGGGCGGGAACAAATCACGGGCCCGCACGCTTTACCTCTTTCCGCATGGCTTCATGCGCCCCACGAATGAAACGACAGGCCGACCCCGATCCGAGATTTCACGCCGTCGTCATCAATATGTCCACTGCCGGTGGCACGAGGCTCCTGCCAATTGTCGACCTGCCAATTGTCAAGGAGACGCGAACGTGCGTGACCGCTTCAAGCGATCGATGGAGAATTTCTTCTTCGATCCGGAACGCCTCGGCGAACTGTTCCGGCCCTTCATCCCCGATTTCCACCAGAAGGCCACGCCCGCCCGCCGCCGCCGCAATGCGGGGCCGGACCTCGCCGAGGTGATCGGTTTCGGTTCCAATCCGGGCAATCTGCGGATGCTGGAATACGTGCCGGCCGGGTTGCCGGCCGGTGCCGCCCTCGTCGTCGTCCTGCACGGCTGTCGCCAGACGGCCGACAGCTACGACCGGGCGGCCGGCTGGGCGGCGCTGGCGCGCGAGCACGGCTTTGCGGTGCTCTATCCCGAGCAAAGGCAGGCGAACAACCCGCGCCGCTGCTTCAACTGGTTCCGTCCGAGCGAGGTCACGCGCGACCGCGGCGAACTGGCCTCCATCCGCCAGATGATCGAGCATATCCGAACCCGCACGTTCGCCGATCCCGCCCGCATCTACATCACCGGGCTTTCGGCCGGCGGGGCGATGACGGCGGCGATGCTGGCCAGCTATCCCGAGCTCTTCGCTGCCGGCGCGATCATCGCCGGCCTCCCGTTCGGCGCGGCGCGCGACGCCCGCCGGGCAATTTCGGCCATGGAGCAGGTGCCGGCGCGCGACGCCCGCGAATGGGGTGAACTGGTGCGCGCCGCAGCACCCGCGCAGGGACATTTGCCGCCGGTCTCGATCTGGCACGGCACGGCCGACCGGACGGTCTCGATCTCCAATGCCGAGGCGCTCGTCGCCCAGTGGCTGGACGTCCACGGCCTCGATCCGGTCAATTTTTCCGAGACCCGCGCCAGGGGGCGCCGCAGCCGCCGCTGGCGCGACGCCGACGGCCGCAGCCTGGTCACCTTCCACCGCATCGCCGGCCTCGGCCACGGCACCCCCGTCACCCGCGGCAAGGGCGGCGGCTATGCCGCCCACTCCGAGCCGTTCATGCTGGACGCCGGCTTTTCCTCGACACTGGAACTCGCGCGGGAGTGGGGGCTGTTGCGGCGACGGCCGAACTGACCGTCATTCCTTCTCGAGTTGAGACACCGTGAAACTGGCTCCGCGATTTTCCTTGCCGTCGAACCATTCGCAATAGGCTTGCCCATCCTCGACCCAGCGAATCGTCATCAGGGGTCCGCCCGATTTGAGCCTGACGACGTCTCCCGCGGAAAACTGCATGTCTCGCTCCCTGTTGCCGCTCCGGTTTATGCGGCTTCAGGGTTAGCGAGGGCCTGCGCCGTCTGCAACCAACCGGCTGCAACCGCTACTTGAGCAGCCATTCGTGCTCCGCGGCATTGTGGAATTTCCACACCCGCTTCGGCCCGGCCATCACGTTGAGATAATAGAGGTCGTAGCCGTGGCAGGTGGCGCAGGGGTGGTAGCCTTTCGGCACCAGCGTCACGTCGCCGTCCTCCACCGCCATCGCCTCGTCGAGCGAGCGGTCGTCCGTGTAGACGCGCTGGAAGGCGAAGCCCTGCGGCGGGTTGAGGCGGTGGTAATAGGTCTCTTCCAGCAGGCTCTCGTTCGGCAGGTCGTCGCGGTCGTGCTTGTGCGGCGGATAGGAGGAGGTGTGGCCTTCCGGCGTGATCACCTCGACCACCAGCAGCGAATGCGCGGCACCGTCGTCCTCCGGCATGATGTTGGTGACGTGGCGGACATTGCTGCCCTTGCCGCGGACGATCTGCGGGTGCGTACCGGGCGGGATCGCGCGTGCCTTGTGGCCTCCGCCGCCCGGCGCCGAACAGACCGCAAGCTCCAGCTCCGTCTCTGCCGTCACCGACCAGTTGGAACCGGCCGGCACGTAGAGCGCATGCGGCTGGCCTTCGAACACGCTCATCCGCTCGCCGAGCACGCCGAAGCTCTCCCCGCCCGCCGTTGCCGTTCCCTTGCCGGTGACGAACACCAGGCAGATCTCACGGCTGCCGGTCTCTGCCGCCACGATCTCGCCGGGCTTCATCCGGTGCAGGTCGAAGCCCACATAGGTCCAGCCCGCTGTCTCCGGCGTCACATGCGTCACCCGGCCATGGGTTCCGTTCGGCTTGACGAGCAGTTTCGGCATGGGCTTGTTCCTTTCATCCGGCATTCGCGTTCAGGCGGGCAGCAGCGCGCTATCCTTTCGGAAAGCCTTGCGTTTCCACGGTATAGCCCGCGGCAGTCATGACGCGCATCAGTTCCGCATGGCCGATCTCGGCCATTTTCTGCGGCGGGGCCTTGCGCGGGTCCTGTTCGGCCTCGACGACGAACCACCCCTCATAGCCATGGTCCGCCAGCCGCTGGACGATCGCGCCGAAATCGAGCGAACCGTCTCCGGGCACGGTAAACGCCCCGAGCGCCACCGCGTCGAGGAAGGATTGCCGGCTGCGATCGAGCCCGTCCACCACGGCCTTGCGGATATCCTTGACGTGGACGTGGTTGATGCGGGCGTGATGGTTGTCGATGGCGCGCAGCACGTCGCCGCCCGCAAAGGCCAGATGGCCGGCATCGAGCAGCAGCGGAATGCCTTCGCCCGATGCGCGCATGAAGGCGTCGAGCTCCGGCTCGGTTTCGACGACGGCGGCCATGTGGTGGTGATAGGAGAGCGGCATGCCCTGCTCGGCGCACCATTCGCCAAATTCCGTGACGCGGCGCGCATAGGCCTTCATCTCGTCGTCGGCGAGGCGCGGCTTGGTCGAAAGCGGCTTTGTGCGATCGCCCTGGATCGAACGGCCCACTTCGCCGTAGACGATGCAGGGCGCATCGACCGCCTTGAACAACGCGATCATCGGGGCGATGCGATCCTTGTTGGCGGAAAGCTCCTCATCGACCAGCGTGCCAGAGAACCAGCCGCCGCAGAGCGTGACGTCGGCGGCGCGCAGGATCGGCAGCATCACCGCCGGGTCCTCCGGGAAGCGCCGGCCCTTTTCCATGCCGGTAAAGCCCGCGCCGCGCGACTGCCTGAGGCACTCTTCGAGGGACACGTCGTCGCTGAGGTCCGGAAGGTCGTCGTTCCACCAGGCGATGGGCGACATGCCGAGTTTGGCTTTCATCGATAGTCTCCATGGGATCGGAAATCCAGGCAACGGCCTGTCCGAACAGGTGAACTCATAGGGGGCGGGCGCCTAGCCGATGCGCTGCGCAGCCAGCGCCTTCACATAGGCTTCACGGGCCTTGTTGACCGCTTCGCGGGGGCTGACCTCGGGGACGACCACGTCCCACCAGTGGCCGCCGGCTTCGGTCGTGACCAGCGGATCGGTGTCGATGACGATCACCGAGGTGCGGTCGTTGCCCTTGCTCTGCGCGATCGCCGTCTCTAGGTCGGCGATGGAGGAAACCTTCACCGCCACGGCCCCCATGCTTTCAGCATGCGCGCGGAAGTCGATATCGGGCAGCGTCTCGATCCGCGCGTCCTTCAGGAGATTGTTGAAGTTGGCGCCGCCGGTCGCCATCTGCAGCCGGTTGATGCAGCCGTAGCCGCGATTGTCGAGCACGACGACCGTCAGCTTCTTTCCCAGCATGATCGAGGTCGAAAGCTCGGAATTGGCCATCATGTAGGAGCCGTCGCCGACCATGACGACGACATCTGCCTCAGGTCGCGCCATCTTCACGCCGAGCCCGCCGGCGATCTCGTAGCCCATGCAGGAGAAGCCGTATTCCATGTGGTAGCTGCCCGGATGGCCGGCCTGCCAGAGCTTGTGCAACTCGCCCGGCAGCCCGCCGGCGGCGCAGACGAGGATGGAGTTCTCGCCGCCGATCGCGCGCTGCACGGCGCCGATCACCTGGCCGTCGGAGGGAAGGGCGGCATTCGTCGCTGCCGTCGCCTGCCGCGCGGCCTCGGTCCATTCGGCCTTGCGCCTGGCGGCGGCCGCCTCGACGGTGGGCGGCGCGTTCCAGCCGCCGAGCGCTTCGGAGAGCAGCGTCAGCCCCTCGCGCGCATCGCAGACGAGCGGCAGCGCGTCATGCTTGGCGGCGTCGAAGGCGGTGGTGTTGAGCCCGACGATCCGCGCGCGCGCGTTCTTGAACAGCGCCCAGGAGCCGGTGGTGAAGTCCTGCAGGCGCGTGCCGACGGCGAGGATCAGGTCGGCTTCCTCCGCAAAGGCGTTGGCGGCCGACGTGCCGGTGACGCCGATCGAGCCCATGCACAGGGGATGGTCGTCCGGGATCGCCGACTTGCCGGCCTGGGTGACGGCGACGGGAACGCCGTGCATGCCGGCGAACGCCTTGAGTTCCGCGGTCGCGCGCGAATAGAGCACGCCGCCGCCGGCGATGATCAGCGGCTTCTCGGCATGCCGGATCGCCTCCAGCGCTGCGGCGAACTCGTCCGCATCCGGCCGCGGCCGCCGTTCCTTCCAGACGCGCTCGGCAAACAGGCTTTCCGGATAGTCGTAGGCTTCGGCCTGCACGTCCTGGCAGAGCGACAGCGTCACCGGGCCGCAATCGACGGGATCCGTCAGCACCTGCATGGCCCGCTTCAGCGCCGGGATGATCTGCTCAGGCCGGGTGATGCGGTCGAAATAGCGCGAGACGCAGCGGAAGGCATCGTTGACCGTGACGGTGCCGTCGCCGAAATCCTCGATCTGCTGCAGCACCGGGTCGGGAATGCGGTTGGCGAAGACGTCGCCGGGCAGGAAGAGGACGGGGAGGCGGTTGACATGCGCCACGCCCGCCGCCGTCACCATGTTCAGCGCGCCAGGGCCGATCGAGGTGGTGCAGGCCATGAAGCGCTGGCGGAAGCTCGCCTTGGCATAGGCGACCGCCGCATGCGCCATGCCCTGCTCGTTATGGGCGCGGAAGGTCGGCAATTCCTCGCGCACCTGGTAGAGCGCCTCGCCCATGCCGGCGACGTTGCCGTGGCCGAAGATCGCAAAGACACCGCCGAAGATCGGCACCTTCTTGCCGTCCACGATCGTCATCTGGTTTTTCAGGAAATGCGCGACGGCCTGTGCCATCGTCAGCCGGATCGTCCTCGCCATCGGGTCCTCCACCCAGTGTCAGTCACTTGTTCCATTTTCCCCTCCCTGTCAGGGATGGGCAAGAGCGTCGGGCGCCCCTTAGTCGGCCGCTCGGGCCACCTTCTGCCCGGGGGAGAGGGAAGCGCCGCAACGTCCCAGATCCTCCTCTCCCCTCGGGGAGAGGTCCGCCGAGCGCAGCGGAGGCGGGGTGAGGGGGCCACTGTCTACATTTTCCCCTCTCGCCTTTGGATCTTCCCTCCCCAACCCCTCCCCACAAGGGGGAGGGGCTAACCTCGGGCGACCGCCCTGCCAAACGCATCCTCGCTTCATGTCCAGAGGTTGCGGAAGGGGCAAGGACGGTGCCGCGGGCCAAGCCCCTCCCCCTTGTGGGGAGGGGTAGGGAAGGGGACTTTCTTTCTACTTCAACCCCCGCGTCTCCAGCCAGGCATCCGTCAGTTCGCCGAACCGCCCGGCCATCTCGGTGATCGCCGCCTCGTCGTCGATCCGGCCGGCGAGCCATTCGCGGGCGGCGTCGGCAAAGATCGTGCGGCCCACCGCGAAGCCCTTCACAGAAGGCGCCGCCTTCGTCGCCTCGAAGGCCTTCACCAGCTCGTCCTTCGGCGCCTCGAGCCCGAGCAGGACGATGCCGCGGCAATAGGGGTCGTTGCGTTCGATCACCGCCTGGATGTTCCGCCAGGCCTGCGCGGAGGCCTGCGGCTCCAGCTTCCACCAGTCCGGCTTGATGCCGAGGGCGTAGAGTTCTTCGAGCGCAGTCGAGACCGTACCGGCTTCCAGCGGCCCACTCTTGCCGGCGATGATCTCGATCAGAAGTTCGCGGCCCACCCGCCGCGCCGCCTCGAACAGCGTCCGCAGCTTTTCCTGCTGCTCCGCCTTCAGGGGCGCCGGATCGTCGGGATGATAGAAGCACAGGCACTTGATGCAATGGCCGACCGGCCATTCGACGAGCTGCGAGCCCATGTCCTGGCTGAATTCGAAGCGCAGCGGCCGCGAGCCCGGCAGTTCGACCGGGCGGCCAAGCCAGGAGAATCCCTTGCCGGCGGCATCGAAGAAGGCGTCGCGGCCGAAGCGCTCGTCGATCAGCATGCCATAGCCGGGCCGGCCGCCGGCGACGCGCGCGGCGGCCTCCACCGTCAGCCTCTTGAAGGCGGAGATCTTCTCATGCGGCGCGCCGGCCTCGTCGGCGAGATCGACGAGCTGCATGCGGTGGTCGCAGGCGAGCGCCATCAGAAGCGGGATCTCGCCGCGCCGCGTCGTCGCCCAGTGGATGTTGTTGATCGCCTCGTCCTTGCGCAGCGCCCTGTG
The DNA here is from genome assembly GCF_025780115.1 of Rhizobium sp. TRM96647. Taxonomy (NCBI): domain Bacteria; kingdom Pseudomonadati; phylum Pseudomonadota; class Alphaproteobacteria; order Hyphomicrobiales; family Rhizobiaceae; genus Rhizobium; species Rhizobium sp. TRM96647. The sequence goes on along the minus strand of NZ_JAOXHF010000012.1, from coordinate 157,592 downwards.
CGGGCTTCCGTGCTGGAGGAAATGGGACAATTCGGCAAAGGTCGGATATTCGGGCGAGCAGAGCAGGCGGGAGACGGCGAAGGCGCCGCAGGCATTGGCCCAGGTGGCCGAGGTCGCGTGGTCCTCGCCCGAAAGCCAGCCGCGCAGGAAGCCGGACATGAAGGCGTCGCCGGCGCCGAGCACGTTGTAGACCTCGATCGGAAACCCCTGGCCGACGATGCCGTCCTCGAGGTCGTCGCTGATCGGCCCGTCATAGACGATGCAGCCCATCGCGCCGCGCTTGAGCACGATCGTCGCCGCCGAGACGGCGCGGATCGCCTTCAGCGAGGAGAGCACGTCGTCCGCCCCCGACGCGATCATGATCTCCTCCTCGGTGCCGACGATCAGGTCGCAGTCCGGCAGCACCGATTTCATCACGGCCGAGACGCGCTCGGACTTGACGTAGCGCTCGAAGCCTTCCGCGTGGCCGGCAAGGCCCCAGAGATTGGGGCGATAGTCGATGTCGAAGATGACCTTGCGGCCGGCATCCCTGGCGATGCGGATCGCCTTGCGTTGCGCGGCCTCCGTGTTGGCCCTCGAAAAATGCGTGCCCGAGACGAGGACGGCGCGCGACGAGCGGATGAAGGCCTCGTCGATATCGTCCTCGCAGAGCGCCATGTCGGCGCAGTCGGTGCGCACGAAGATCATCGGCGAGACGCCCTCGGCCTCGATCGCCAGCAGCACCAGCGCCGTCAGCCGCGCCGGGTCGGTGACGATGCCGGCGGTGGCGACGCCCTCGCGGCCGCATTGCTCGCGGATGAAGCGGCCCATCTGCTCGTCGCCGACGCGGGTGATCAGGCCGGATTTCAGCCCGAGCCGCGCTGTGCCGATGGCGATGTTGGCCGGGCAGCCGCCCACCGACTTGGCGAAGGAACTGATGTCCTCGAGCCGGCTGCCGAGCTGCTGGCCGTAGAGGTCCACCGAGGAACGGCCGATCGCGATGACGTCGAGCGTCGTGTCCGCCAAGGTGTCTGGGTCTTCTGTCGGCATGAGGTCCTCCCGTCGGCGCGACCCGGCTGACCGGTTCCCGCACGCCGAAATGAAACATCAATTCCAGACGTCAGTCAATTCGGAATATTTGTTCCATTGCGGTTTGCCCCACCCGGAGCCCCGCTTTTGCCGCCGCGTCCGCGCTGGCGGCGCTTTTCGGCGATCGCGACCGGCAGCGCCATGGCGAGCGCCATCGATGCCGACAGCGAACGGAAGCCGCCATAATCCGCCTCCGTGACCTCGAACCAGTGCGTGGCGCAGCCCGAAAGCGGCGAGAAGGCCGAATCGGTGATCGCCACGATCGGCACGCCCCGCTCGCCGAGCGCCTGCGCCTGGCCGAGGCTTTCGGCGGCATAGGGCGAAAAGCTCACCGCGATCGCCGCATCCCGCGGCGTCGCAAAGCCTGCAAGCTCCGCATCGATCCCGTTCGGCGAGGCGATCATCTGGTGGCGGATGCCGAGCTTGCCGAAGGCATAGGCCATGTGCGCGGTCAGCGGGTAGGAGCGGCGCTTGGCGACCAGATAGATCGTCTCCGCACCGGCGAGAAGCTCGACCGCCCGGGAGAAAACGTCCCGGTCGATCGTGGCCGAAAGCCGCGCCACGGACTGGCTGGCGGCCGCGATGAAGCCCGTCAGCAGTTCATCTTCCGCATCCGCAGCAGAACCCTGCTCCAGCGTCGCCAGCCGTTCCTCGTAGGAGAGCGTGCGATCGCGCAGCCGTTCCCGGAAGACGGTCTGCAGGTCGGAAAAGCCGTCGAAGCCGAGGTGATGGGCGAGGCGGACCAGCGTGGACGGCTGCACCTCGGCGGCGGAAGCGATGCTGGCCGCCGTTCCGAAGGCGATCTCGTCGGGATGCCCGAGCGCATAGGCCGCCACCTGCGCCAGCCGCTTCGGCATCGCCGCCTTGCGCTCGATGATGACGCTGCGCAGGCTGTCGAAGTCGCGCGGCACGCGGATCGGCCCCTCCTGCCTGGAATCCCCGTCCTGATGATCGTCCCGATGGTCGTCCATATGCGATCCAAATCCCCGGTGCAGCGTCGTCATAGCGAAAGTGAAACATTTATTCCATGAAATGTATGAAATGTCACTTTCATTCCGAAATGTTCAGGTCCATCATCCGGGACATCGTCAGGAGGAGGAGAGAAGATGACAGCCATCGGCGTCGGATTGATCGGTACGGGATATATGGGCAAGTGTCACGCGCTCGCCTGGAACAATGTTGCGACCATCTTCGGCGATGTCGAGCGTCCGCGCCTGGTCTATCTGGCCGAACGCGACGCCGGGCTTGCGCAGGCGAGGGCGCGCGAGTTCGGCTTTTCCCGGGCCACCTCCGACTGGCGCGACCTGCTGTCCGATCCCGAGGTCGACGTCGTCTCGATCACGACGCCGAACCAGTTCCACGCCGAAATGGCGATCGCGGCACTTCAGGCCGGCAAGCACGTCTGGTGCGAAAAGCCGATGGCGACCACGCTGGCCGACGCCGAGCGCATGGCGGCGGCGGCACGGCAGTCCGGCCGGGTCGCGATCATGGGTTACAACTACATCCAGAACCCGGTGATGCGCCACATCCGCGCCCTCCTCGACGAGGGCGCGATCGGCACGGTCAACCAGGTGCGCGTGGAGATGGACGAGGACTTCATGGCCGACCCGGACGCACCGTTCTCGCCGCGCAGCGAGAAGGCCTCGGGCTATGGCGCGCTCGACGATTTCGCCGTTCACACGCTGTCGCTCCTGTGGAACCTGTTCGGCCATGCCGAACAGGTCATGGCGGATCTCGGCAAGCCCTATGCCGATCGCCCGCTTCCGGCCGGCGGGCGGCGCGCCGTCGAGAACCACGACCAGGCCAATGTGCTGCTGCGCCTTGCCGGCGGCATCTCCGCCGTCCTGATGGTCAACCGCGCCGCCTTCGGCCGCAAGGGGCGGATCGCGCTGCAGATCTTCGGCTCGAAGGGCGCGATCCTCTACGATCAGGAGCGGATGAACGAATTCCAGATCTACCGCGCCACCGACCGCGCCGGCGAACAGGGCTTCGCCACCGTTCTCGCCGGCCCGCAGCACAGCCCCTATGGCCGGTTCGTTCCCGCCCCCGGCCACAGTCTCGGCTTCAACGACCTCAAGGTCATCGAATGCCGCGAGCTTCTGGCCGCGATCGCGGGCGAGCCTTGCCGGGCGGTGGATTTTTCCGAGGGGCTGCGGATCGAGCGCTCGGTCCACGCCATGGCGCAGTCCTTCGCCGAGCGCCGCTGGGTGGACGTGGCCGCCGGGTGAGGCGTTCTCGCCGGACTCGCGGCCGTCGTCATCCGCAGGCGCGACGGCGTGGACCCGCGGATGAAGGGAAAAAAGCGGGGCAGGGCGCCGGTCTCCACCGACGTCCTGCCGCAGTCGGCTCAGAGGATGAAGTCGCTCGAATAGTACTTCGTCAGGTTGGCCTCGATCTGGAAGTCCGCCCGGCCGTCGCCGTCGACGTCACCGGAGATGATGTGGCCGGAGTAGCGCAACTCGCCCGCCTTGTCGTGGAAGGACTGGTTGCCGATGAAGGTGAAGGACTGGTTGCCGCTCCTGTTGACGTTGGCGTCGATGTTGCTGAGATCGATCCTGTCGTTCTCCGAGCGGTGGAAGTCCTCGATCACGTCGCGCTTGCTGCCGACGACGGAATCCTTGATCGAATCGAAGATGAAGTGGTCGGCGCCGTAGCCGCCGTCGAGAATGTCCATGCCGCGGCCGCCGACGAGGTCGTCATTGCCGTTGCCGCCCAGAAGTTCGTCGCTGCCCGAGCCGCCGTAGAGATAGTCGTTGCCGCTGCGCCCCGACAGGATGTCGTTGCCGCCGCCGCCTTCCAGGTCGTTGGCGCCGGAATTGCCGCGCAGCGTGTCGGCATAGCCCGTGCCGATGGCGTTCTCGATGCTGGAGAAGGTCTCCTTGTACGAGCCGACCTTGGCGTATTTGCTGTTGAGGTCCACGAAGACGCCGCGACCTTCCAGGTCGCTGTCGTCCTGCAGTTCGTAGCTCAGCGTGTCGTTGCCGGAACCGCCGCTGAAATAGTTGTAGTAGCCGGCCGAGAGGAACGTGTCGTCGTCGTCGCCGCCGTAGTAGTCGCTCTGCAGCGTCAGCACCTCGAACCAGTCGTCGCCCGAGCCGCCATAGACCTTGTCGTAATAGTCGTCGTCGATGGCATAGCCGTTGTGAATATAGGTGTCGTTGCCGGAGCCGAGGTAGATCTTGTTGCCGCCCTCGAACCAATTCTTCACATAGTCGTTGCCGCTGCCGGCCTCGACATAGTTGAAGCCGCCGTAGGAGCTGACGAGGTTGAGGTAGATCTTGTCGTTGCCGCCATAGGTGAAGATGTCCACTTCGTCGCGGCCATCCTGGTAGACGGTATTGCGTCCGCTGGTGCCGTAGTAGGTGTAGCCGTTCCAACCCATCGTGCTCGTCCTCTTCCTTGCAATGATTCGTTGCTGGAGGGGAGCTTATGCATCTTTTCTGAATGTGCGTTGAATGGAACGTTCACGTCCGGTTGATGGCACGACCCCGCCGCCACGGCCTTCCCGCTGCGGCCCACACGGGCGCAGCGCGAAAATTCCGCAGCGCTGCTGAAAGCAGTTGATTAGCGCGCTTCTTTTCTTTATCAGCGCCAGCGTGGACGGAGAGGTGGCCGAGTGGTCGAAGGCGCTCCCCTGCTAAGGGAGTATACCGGGAACGGTATCGAGGGTTCGAATCCCTTCTTCTCCGCCATCCACAACTCCTGATCGGACCATCGATTTTTCTGGTGATCCGGAGCAATATAGGCGTCAGACTTCCTTTTCCGGGCTTCTCCCGCGGCGCGTTGCGCTTTTCGGGCGGGCTGTGTCATGTGCTGCGGAGCGACGGCCGATGAGCAAGCGAGATCCGAAAATCGTCAGGTCTGCATTGTCCTGCAAGTTCACGGCCGATGGAATGACGATCGACGTCGAGATCTACCAGCTGGAGGGCGCAGTCGGCTGGGTGCTCGAACTGGCCGAGCCGGACGGCAGCTCGACCGTCTGGGAGGAGCTGTTCCCCACCGACCAGGCGGCATGGGAGGAGTTCGAGCAGGGCGTCCGGGAGGTCGGGCTGACCGCGCTCCTCGATGCCGAGGAGGACGAGGACGACGACGGGCCGCCGACGCTGCACTGACCGGCCGTTCCGCGCGATGCCCGGACGCGGGGGCGTGCCGGTGCTTCCGGCCGCGTCCCCAGGGGTGCGTGGCGACCCTGCGGATTGGCCTTGTGCGCCTCGGGTTCCTGTCTTTTCGCAAGCCGCCGGACACGTCTGCGCGACCGTGTGCCGCGGGCCGTCGATGCCGGATCGACGGAACGTTTCGATGTGATACACTTGTTGATCGCTTGTGCCGCCAGGGCGGAGGGCGCACTATTTTCCACCAGACAGGGAGGTGTCGATGATTACGCGCTTTATCCGAGCCGACGATTTCGTCGGGCCGGGTGATCTAGCCATGCTGCAGCGGGTCTTTGACGAACTCTGCAAGGAGTGCCTGCTGTCGCAGAGGTCGGCTGCCGCGGACGAACTCGCAAGGCAGGTCATCCAGCTCTACAAGGCCGGCGCCCGCGAGCCGGAGAAGCTCATCTCCATGGCCGGCAACCGCCTGCGGCGCCCGACCGGCTGAACCGACAGGCCGAACGCACGGAGCCGGCCCCTTTGGCCCGGCCCGTCTGCGTATCCGAGTGCGTTTGAGGTTGGCTTCAGGCGGGATCCGTAGTCGCCTTGGTGCGGCGTTTTGCTGGTGCCTTCCCCGTGGCCGGTTTCGGGGCGGCGGTCTTCGCGGATGCCGGCTTCGGGGCCGCAGCCTTTGTCGCTGCCGCCTTCCGCGTAGCGGGCTTTGCGGCCGGTGAAGACGTCTCGATCTCGGCCTCGGCCTGTTGCCAATGGCGCTCGTCCTGTCCGTGCGGGCGTCCTTCCGTCTCCCAGATCGCATAGGCCTTCTTGCGGATCAGGTCCTGCTTCTCGCTGCCGTTCGTCATTCGCTGTCTCCTAGTTTCCCAAGACACGTAGTTTCCAAGACACGGTTTCACCTCAAGAGCGCCGCACTGCAACAATGTTCCATGCCGCGCGATCCGTCCACCGTTTCGATGTCGCAGCCGGGCACTCGCCGACACGGCGACAGGCCCTCGCATCGCGCCTGGCATCGAGGGGCAGGATGCGGGCGTGTTCACGAAACCGTTACCTTCGGTTGCGACACAAATCCGCGTGTCTCGCCCGTCTACTTTGAGTGGGTGGCTCGAAATGGGGCAGGAGGTAGTCTTGAGAAAGAACAACGGTCCGGAAAAGGCGGTCACGGTCGTCCAGCAGAGCGGCAAATGGGTCGTCACGGTGCGTGTCGACGACAGTACGGTGCATACGGCGTTCATGAGCGAGGACGAGGCGCGGAAATACGAAGCCTATCATCGCAACAGGCTGGGTCTGCGGTAGCGCGCACACTCGCCCGTCCGCGTCACGGCCGGTGCCCGGCCGCGCCGTCAAGCGCATTTCCCTGTTCATAGGCGGCGACGCGGCCCCTCCTGCCGGCAGAAAGTCACATTTTTCCGCTCTCTATGATTCGTGCGCGACTCGCTGGAGGGAACTGCCGGTTGCGTTCATTTGCGGCGGACATCTGTTATCCAATATCCACGAACAGGGATGCGGTGATTCGCGATGCGAGCAGGCGCGTGACGCCCCCCGATGCTACGAGGAGACGAGACATGACGAATGCCCGGGTCCATGAGGTCGCGGAAATGCGGCCGAAGATCACCGTGATCGGCGTCGGCGGCGGTGGCGGCAATGCGGTGAACAACATGATCACCGAAGACCTCCAGGGCGCCGATTTCGTCGTCGCCAATACCGATGCCCAGGCGCTGACCATGTCGAAGGCGACGCGGATCATCCAGCTCGGCTCCGACATCACCGGCGGCCTCGGCGCCGGCGCGCACCCGGAGATCGGCCGGGCCGCGGCGGAAGAATCGATCGACGAGATCATGGACCACCTCTCCGGCACGCACATGTGCTTCGTCACTGCCGGCATGGGCGGCGGCACGGGGACGGGGGCTGCGGCCGTCATCGCCGAGGCGGCGAAGAAGGCCGGCATCCTCACCGTCGGCGTCGTCACCAAGCCGTTCAGCTTCGAGGGCCGGCGGCGCATGCAGATGGCGGACGAGGGCATCGCCCGCCTGCGCGAGTGCGCCGACACCGTCATCGTCATCCCCAACCAGAACCTGTTCCGCGTCGCAACCGCCAACACCACCTTCGCCGATGCCTTCGTCATGGCCGACCGGGTGCTCTACTCCGGCGTCAGCTGCATCACCGACCTGATCGTCAAGGAAGGCCTGATCAATCTCGACTTCGCCGACGTTCGTGCGGTGATGAAGGACATGGGCCGGGCGATGATGGGCACCGGCGAGGCGAGCGGCGAGGGCAGGGCGATGAAGGCAGCCGAGGCGGCGATCGCCAACCCGCTGCTGGACGAGGCCTCGATGAAGGGCGCCCAGGGCGTGCTCATCTCGATTTCCGGCGGCACCGACATGACGCTGTTCGAAGTGGACGAGGCCGCCTCGCGCATCCGCGACGAGGTTCATCACGACGCCAACATCGTCGTCGGCGCGATCTTCGACCAGGACCTGGCCGGCACCTTCCGCGTCTCGGTCGTGGCGACCGGGCTCGGCGCCGGCGAGATCGAGGAGGCCCAGCCGGGCACCGGTGCGGCCGTTGCACCCGGCATGGTCGTCAATTTCCAGCGCTGACTGCGAACCTCGGCACAGACAGGAGGCCCGGTCCCGCCGGGCCTCGACGGCGCCGGGATCCACCCGGCCGGAAGGCGCATTGCTCCGTCCTTCCTGAAACGCTCCCCCGGCACTGACTGACCACCCAACGCCCCGTATCGGGGGTCAGAAGCCGCGCTGGACGCGGATCACGGCACCCCAGTCCTGCGCCTTCGGGCCGGACTTCTCGTCCATGCGGTTGCGATAGTTGAGTTCCGGCGTGACGGTGAAGCCGGGGACGACGGTGTAGCTTAGGTTCAGCGCGGCTTCCGCGTCGCCGCCGTCGTCGAAGTTGGCGGATGCGTTCATCGTCGCCTTGTCGGTCATCTTGAACGAGCCGCCGACCCAGAGCGCCCAGTCGCCGTCCCAGCGGGCATAGTCGTTCGGCTCGCTGCCGCCGATGTTCCAGCCGCCCATGGCGAAGAGCTCGACCGGGCCGAGCATGCCGTCCACCCTGACCTTGGCGGCGCCCGCCTCCATCTGCTCGTCATAGCCGCCGGTGGCGCGGATCCGGAAGCTGTCGGTCCCGTAGCCCACGGCCGCGACCAGGTCTGGCATGTAGCTGTCGGTCTCATCGTTGTCCTGGTTGCTGCTGTCCTCGGCGGAGAAGGCGAAGCTGAAACCCTTGGCGCCGCCGCGGGTGTAGCGGATCTGCGTCCGGCCGAAATCCCCGTAGTCGACGTCGTAGAAGTCGTTGATGGTGTTGCCGGCGTCCCCCATGAACTCCGAATAGAGCGTGTCGGAGAAGCCGACGCGCAGGCCGCCGAGCTCGACATAGGCGTTCTCCAGGTTGATCTCGGTCGGGCCGTTGTCGTCGTTCTGGATCTCGGCCTCGCTGTAGGTCGTCAGCGCGCCGTATTCGGTATCGCTCGCCGTCGACAGGCGCAGCGCCAGCCGCGAGCGCGTCGACCAGGAATCGCCGCCGCCGCCGGGAAACGTATCCTGCTCGTTGGCGTCGCCCCCCGACGCCTCGACCCGCAGGTAGCCGCCGATCTTCAGGCAGGTCTCGGTGCCGGGGATATAGAAGTAGCCGGCGCCGAAGGCGTCGCAGACGCGGACATATTCCATGGGGCCGGCGTCTGCCGCGACGATCGCGTCCGCGGCCCGGGCGCTCGCCGCCGCGGCTGCGGCCAGAAGGACTGCAGCGAATAGACGCTTCATGCACATCGCGTTTGTCCCGCGCTGGCGGAAATCAGTCTCTGGACGGCGCGCGGTCGCCCGACAGGTCGCCGCCGCCGGCGTCGAACCGGACGCTGCCGCCGATCTTCATGCAGGTCTGCGTGCCGGCAAGCCTGAAATAGCCGGGGCCGAAGGACCGGCAGAAGTCCGTCTCGGTCGATTCGCGCGCGTCACCGGGCGCGATCGCCTCGTCGGCCATCGCCACGGTTGCGGCCAGAGTGATGATCGCGCCGGCCAGCACGTAGAATTTGACGCTTCCGCGGCCCATGCGCGTCGAACCTTCAGCTTTCCGATGCCGTTTCCAAGTCATGTTCGCCGATCCTTTGGCCATAGGCAAGGCCGATCCACTGCCGCGAATCTGCCGCCTCTTCGCCGCCATGCCGTATTTCACCCGGCCCTGCTCCGGAGTACGGGGTTCCCTTCTGGTGTATTCTTATGAATTTTAGTATTTATAAGTATAAAATGGGTGTTTCGATCATAAATTACGGGAAAATTCTCAATAATCTAATTTTTGTAGCTTGCATTCATAATAAAGATAAGGAACAAACATGATACCGAGTATAAAATATGTTATCAATTTCTTCCGAAAATCCGATAAGAATCCGATAGATAGCCGAATTCCACTCAGAATGGACGTGTTATTATTGCAACAATTATGACAATCTATTTTAAAACGCGGGAGCTTATTCAATTTTGTTGGTTGCGCGGCGGCGGTCCGGCTGCAATGTGGCTGCAGCAGGTCAGGGCTTCCCGCCCCGGGCATGCGTCAGTCGGACGGATGGACGAGGAGTTCGCCCGCCGACGCAATCGGATCAGAATGTTTGACTGGAGGTCAAAAATGAACATCAAGAGCCTGCTTCTTGGCTCCGCTGCGGCACTCGCAGCAGTTTCCGGCGCACAGGCTGCCGACGCTATCGTCGCTGCCGAGCCGGAGCCGATGGAATACGTTCGCGTCTGCGACGCGTTCGGCACCGGCTACTTCTACATCCCCGGCACCGAGACCTGCCTGAAGATCGGCGGCTACGTCCGCGTCGACGTTTCCGGCGGTGACGTCAACGGCCAGGACACCTTCCCCGGTGGCGGCGGCGACTCCTGGCGGAGCCGGACCCGTGTAGCCCTGCGTCTGTCAACGGCGACCGACACCGAATACGGTGCGCTGAAGACCTTCACCGAAGTTCGCTTCGATCGTGACGACAACAGCGATTCCGACACCTATCTGCAGGAAGGCTACATCGAACTCGGCGGCTTCCTGGTCGGTTACACCGACTCGGCCTATTCGAGCTTCACCGGCTTCGGCAACAACAACATCAACGACTACTATGACGTTGACTACGGTGACTTCCAGGCCACGCAGCTGACCTACAAGTACGACACGGGCGCCGGCTTCACCGCCGTCATCTCGCTCGAAGACGGCAGCGACAGCAACGACGACGGCTACAACACCTACACCGACTATGACAGCTACGTACCCAACGTTATCGCCGGTCTCGGCTACAACGGCGGCGTATGGCAGCTCCGCGCGGTCGGCGCCTACGACGATTACGCCGAAGAAGGCGCAATCAAGGTTCGCGGCGATGTGACCTTCGGCCCCGTCTCGCTCTTCGCAATGGGTGGCTGGAACACGGACGGCGACGTCCGGAACAAGTACGCTCGCTGGGACGGCGACTGGGCTGTCTGGCTCGGCGGCACCTACACGCTGACCGAAAAGGCGACCATCAACGCCGGTGTCAACTTCGACGACGGTGAAAACGTCGAAGCAGCGCTGAACGTTGCCTACCAGGTCGTTCCGGGCTTCACGATCATCCCGGAACTCAACTACCGCAGCGACATGGACGAGAAGGCCGGCGCCGATGCCGAAGACTGGGGCGGCGTCATCCGCTTCCAGCGCAACTTCTAAGATCGCTTCGAATCAGACTGGAAAGCCCGGCCATCGGTCGGGCTTTTCGCCGTCCCCGGCTGCGGCGATTCTCGATTCGGGACAGAATCGGGCCCGGCCGGCGGAGGCTGTCCTGTGCGCTTGCGGCCGGTCGCCGGCCTCCGAATGCGCTTGCGCGCCCCTCCCGGCAACGGTTCCCCGTGTGAATCAGCCCTTTCACGGTCCGCCCATGGCGTCGTCCGAACGTTTTCCACGCTCCGCTAAGTGCTGGGATCGTAAGGCCTTTTATTAACGTATCGTAAATTTTTCTGTACCCCGGTTACAGTTTTGTGTCCTTTGCGCAACACGGTAACCGGAAGGGTGTGCCAAACGCTTGCTTCCGACGGTTTCAAGATTGCACCAAGTTCCCCGTTTTGTATTTTCAACTCCGGAAGCAGGGGCGGTGATCGTCCGCTTCCTGAAATTGGGGATGGGGCAGGGAACGCTGTCCTTCAGCAAAAAGACCCAGACCCGAATGAAACTTTTGACTGGAGGTCAGAAAATGAACATCAAGAGCCTTCTTCTCGGCTCCGCTGCTGCTCTCGCAGCAGTATCCGGCGCTCAGGCTGCCGACGCGATCGTCGCCGCCGAGCCGGAGCCGATGGAATACGTTCGCGTCTGCGACGCGTTCGGCACCGGTTACTTCTACATCCCGGGCACCGAAACCTGCCTCAAGATCGGCGGCTACATCCGCGTTGAGTGGAAGGGCGGCGACGTCCAGGGTACCGGCCAGAACACCTTCCCGGGTGGCGGCGGCGACTCGTGGAACACCCGTACCCGTGCAACTGTCAAGTTCTCGACGGCTACGGACACCGAATACGGCGCCCTGAAGACCTACGCTGAAGTTGAGTTCCAGAAGGATAACAACAACGGCGGCAGCACCAACCTGGCGCACGGCTACATCGAATTCGCCGGCTTCCTCATCGGTTACACCGACTCGCTCTTCGCAGGCGGCTACATCGGTGGCGGCAACTCGAACAACGACTACATCCTCGTCAACTACGGTGATACGGCTCGCAACCAGATCCGTTACACCTACGGCGACACGAGCAACGGCTTCTCGTTCACGGCCGCTGTTGAAGACAGCAGCGACGACCATGACGACTTCCTCGGCTCGCACAGCAACGTCGACACCTACGTCCCGAACGTAGTCGGCGGCATGAGCTACTCGACCGGTGGCTTCCAGGCATTCCTCGTCGGCGGTTACGACGGTGTTGTCGAAGAAGGCGCCCTCAAGGCTCGTATCAACGCTACCTTCGGTGCCTTCAGCGCATACGTCATGGCTGGCTGGAACACCGACGGCGACTACCGCAACGACTACGCACAGTGGTACGGTGACTGGGCTGTCTGGCTCGGCGCAAGCTACCAGTTCACTGAAAAGCTCGCTATCTACAGCGACTTCAACTTCATGGACGAAGGTGCAACCAACGCTGCTGGCGACTTCACCGACGCTGGCAAGTTCGAAGCTTCGGTTGGTCTGAACTACGCCGTCGTTCCGGGCTTCCGGATCCGTCCTGAAGTCAGCTACGTCTCCGACTACGGCGACATCGCTGGCGACAAGGCTGAAGATTGGGGCGGCATGATCCGCTTCCAGCGCGACTTCTAATCTGATCTGACCTCGGTCATTTTGGAGGGAGCCCGGCCGCAAGGCCGGGCTCTTGCCGTTTCAGGGGTGTCGCATTGGGTTCCTGCCGTTCGATGGCGTGCGGGAAACCGCCGCAAGCTCGGCCGAACGGAACTCGGCGGAGTGAAAGCTCTCATTCGGCGGCAGGCAAGGCGGCGGTCGGATCGCGGAGTGCCGGGTTATGAGCTGCACTCTTCGGCGATCGGCCTCAGACGGTCCGCAGGAAATCCCGGATCGCCGCAAGCACGTCCGGCTTGTGCAGGATCGGCGCGTGCCCCTGGCCACGTGCCGTGACGGTGGCGAGCCCCGGATGACGCCTTGCCATTGCGGCCAGCGTTTCCGGCGACAGCAGCGAGGAGTGCTCGCCACGGATCGCCAGCACGGGGAAGGGGCGGAAGGCGTCGAACTGGGCCCAGAGGTCGGGCAGCGGCTTTGTGAGGTCCGCCGCCAGCAATTGGCGGGCGATCGCCGGGTCGAAGTCTGCGACGATCGCGCCGCCGCGCTCCACATAGATCGCCTGCGCCATGTCCTGCCAGTCGGCTTGCGACAGCGCCGGAAAGGCCGCGCTATGCGTCCCGCGCAGGATCACCGTGGCTTCCTCCCAATTGCCCGGCGCCTGCGGCCGGTTGAGATAGGCGGCGATTTCCTGCAGGCCCTTCGGCTCGATCACCGGCCCGATGTCGTTCAGGACGACGCCTTTCAAGCGGTGTGGCGCGGCTGCGGCGAGGAGGTGAAGGATGAGCCCGCCGCGGGAGGTGCCGACGAACACCGCGCTCTCGATACCGAGCGCATCCAGCGCCGTCTCGACGTCGGTGCATTCGACGGCAAGGGTGTAGTTCGCCTTGTTGGCATCCTCCTCCGAACGCCCCCTGCCGCGATAGTCGAGCGCCACGACGCGTCGGCCGGGCTCGTCGGCGATCGCGCAGGCAAACTGGTGGAAATCGCGCGCATTGCGGCTCAGTCCGGGAAGGCAGACGACCGGCGCCCGGGTGTCGCCCGCCGTGTTATCCTGTCTGTCATCCCGGATGGCGGGCCTGTAGTCGCGGGCATGAAGCCTGAGGCCGTCTCGGGCGGCGAAGAAGCGTTCCTGATAAGGCTGCGAGGTCTCGGTCGTCATTCGGTCTCCGCCAAACGCCTGTCGCGCTGAAATCTGCAGCGACTTTGCGACGGCGTCAGGCACAAGTCAAAGGCCCGGCGGGCGGAGCGCCCCTGAAAGATTCGCGACGTATTTCAGGCGCTGCACGTCGCCCGCCATGCCGCACGGCCGGCTTGCCGCACAGCCTCCGTCGGCAAGCATTGCCCCCGGATCGATGCCGCGGTGCCGCGGGCGGCGGCTACGACCGGCCGACGCGCAGGTCGTGGACGATGTCGGCCTTCTGGCCGAGCCGCGTCTTGTAGACCTGGTAGTTCTCCATCACGCGCTGGACATAGCTGCGCGTCTCGGAGAACGGGATCTTCTCGACCCAGTCCACCACCTCATCGATCGGCTTTCCGCGCGGATCGCCGTAACGCGCGATCCATTGGCCGACGCGGCGTGGGCCGGCATTGTAGGCGATGAAGGTCAGGATGTAGGAGCCGTCGAAATCGCTGATCTGCTCGCCAAGGAAATGCGCGCCCAGCGTCGCATTGTAGGCGGCGTCGCTCGTCAGTTTCTCGGCCGAGTAGGCAAGCCCGTAGCGCTTCGCCACGCCCTTGGCGGTTCCGGGCAGAAGTTGCAGCAGTCCGCGCGCATTGGCCGGCGAGACGGCTGCGGGGTTGAAGGCGCTTTCCTGCCGGGCGATCGCATAGGCGAGCGCCTTGCCGGAGCCGGAGATGTTCGCACTGGCCGGGATGACGCCGACAGGAAAGGCAAGCGCGGCAACGTCGATGCCCCGGCCGAACGCGATTTTGCCGATTTGCAGCGAAAGCTGGTGATCACCACCGGTCTCCGACCGGGCGGCCAGCAGCGCCAGTTCGCCGGGGCTCTGCAATTCCTCTGCCAGCGCGCGGTAGAGGCTTGCGGCCCGCCATCCGTGCCCCGCCATGGCCAGCCGGTCGATCGCGCGGACGGCCTCGCGCGACTGGAAGCGCGCCCGATCCTCCGGGCTGGGGGTCGGATAGGCCACGTTCAGCCCGGTCTGCCCGATCCGGGCTGCGGCGAGTTGGCCGTAATAGGTGCCGCCGAAGTTCGCAGCCTTCACGAAATATTCGTTCGCCTGGCCGGAGCCCTCGGCCTCCGCTGCCCGGCCCATCCAGTACCAGGCGCGGGAAACGGCCAGCGGCCGGTTCGAGATGCGCAGGATCTTCTGGAAATGCGTCGACGCCGTCTTCGGGTCTTTCAATCCCCGCAGCGCATACCAGCCGGCATGGAATTCCGCCTCGACGGTATCGGTCTCGCTCTTGGCGGCGTGATGGGCGACCAGCCGGTAGGCGGCCGCGTAATTGCCCTGCTCCGTAAGCCCACGGCTGGCGATGCGCTGTTCCACCCACCAGGCCGAAGAGGCGGCCTTGTCGTCCGTTCCTGGCGCGCCCTTGGACAGAAGTTCCGCGGCGAGCGCATATTTCTCGGCCCGGTTGGCGAGCTCCGCCCGCAGGAACGCATAGGCCGGATCCTTGTGCCACGAGGGATCGACGGCCTTGACCAGCGCGTCCGCATTCTTCGCCTTGCCGATCACGGCGGCCCAGGCGCGGTAGAGGGACTGGCTTTCTGCGAGATCGCCGAAGCGCTGCGCCTGCTGCGTCCGCTCCCGGTAGAGCAGCATTTCCATGCGCCGGCGGTGGTCGGCCACCGTCAGGAGCGGGCCGAATTCGGTGAGGATCTTCGTTTCCGTGTCGCGGTCGAGCGCATCGGCGTGCCAGTAGGGCCGGAGCGTGTCGAGCGCCGCCACCTGGTCGCCCTTGGCGATCCTGGCGCGGGCCAGCGCCATGGCGCCGTCCACCGTCTCCGCCCGCGTCGTGCCAAAGGCGGCGATGACGGCGTCGGGGGCGGGATTTTCGCGTGCCAGCGCCCGCTCGGAATTGGCGCGCAGCGATTTCAGCCCGGGCCAGCCCTTCAGGGTCTTCTGTGCGGTCGCGATCTCAAAGGAGGGCACGCCGCTCTGGCCGGATACGGCGATCGCCCATGTCAGGATATGCCGGTCGAGGCTGTCCTGCTGCAGGGTGTTGCGGATGCGCAGCGCCTCCGCCGGATCCCGGTTCGAAAGCGCGTCGAGGCCGTCCTTCAGCTGTTCGGAGACTGCGTCCGTTCCGGTGACGCTTTCGATCGCGCCCATGGCCTCGTGCGCCGGCATGCCGGCAGCAAAGCCGAGCGGTCGGGTGCGGGGCAGGGGCAGCCTGTCGTCCGGAACGGTGCCGGCCTGCGCCGACGAGGCGATCGCCGCCGTCGCCAGCAGGATGATCGCCGCATAGCTGGTGGTCCTGGTCATGAGGCGTCCCGCCCGCTGATTGTCCCCTGCGCGAAAGGCGCTTGCGAATCCGTCTTTGATGATTAGCGTCCCGTTTCGTTAATGAAGGGTTACCGGAAGTTTCGGGACCATGTGAAGACGCCCGTCGGCCGCCCGGCTTTCCGCCGCAGGCGAGGCCGTCCGCGCCTCCGGAGGGAGTGGGAAAACGCCGCATCCGCCGCTTGCCGCCCGACCGCCACATGATTATGGTGCGGCACCATTAATCAAGGAATACGGCCAAAGGATGGGTCGCCGCGCCCCCTGGCCTCAGGAGTTCTCGATGTTCAAGGGGTCCATGCCCGCTCTCGTTACCCCCTTCGCCGAAAGTGGCGCGGTGGATGAAGCCGCTTTCGCAGAACACGTCGAGTGGCAGATCAAAGAGGGCAGCCACGGCCTGGTCCCGGTCGGCACCACCGGCGAATCGCCCACGCTCTCGCACGCCGAACACAAGCGGGTGGTCGAACTCTGCATCGAGGTCGCGGCCAAGCGGGTGCCGGTCATCGCCGGCGCGGGCTCGAACAACACCCGCGAGGCGATCGAGCTTGCCCAGCACGCCGAGAAGGCTGGCGCGGACGCGATCCTGGTCGTCACGCCCTATTACAACAAGCCGACGCAGAAGGGCCTCTTCGCCCACTATGCGGCGATCGCCGAAGCCGTGAAGCTGCCGATCGTGATCTACAACATTCCCGGCCGCTCCGTGGTCGACATGACGCCGGAAACGATGGGCGCGCTTCACAAGGCCCATCCCTCGATCATGGGCGTCAAGGATGCGACCGGCAAGCTCGAGCGCGTGTCCGAGCAGCGCATCGCCTGCGGCAGGGAATTCGTGCAGCTGTCGGGGGAGGACGCCACCGCGCTCGGCTTCAACGCCCATGGCGGCGTCGGCTGCATTTCTGTGACCGCCAACGTCGCCCCGCGTCTCTGCGCCGAGTTCCAGATGGCGACGCTGGCCGGCGACTATGCGAAAGCACTCGAATACCAGGATCGCCTGATGCCGCTGCACAAGGCGATCTTCCTGGAACCCGGCCTGTGCGGCGCCAAGTATGGCCTGCACCGCCTGCGCGGCATGAACCGCAAGGTGCGCTCGCCGCTGCTGTCGACGCTGGAGCCCTCGACCGAGGCCGCGATCGATGCGGCGCTGCGGCACGCCGGCCTGTTGAACTGAGGTAAGTGATGGCGCTCAAGGCCAAGCCTTCGACGGTGAAGAAGGTCGTTGCGGAGAACCGCAGGGCCCGCTTCAACTACGAGATCATGGATACCTACGAGGCCGGTCTGGTGCTGACCGGCACCGAGGTCAAGTCGTTGCGCGAGGGCAAAGCCAACATCGCCGAATCCTATGCCTCCGACGAGGGCGGCGAGATCTGGCTGATCAACTCCTACCTGCCGGAATACCTGCAGGCCAACCGCTTCAACCATGAGACCCGCCGCCGCCGCAAGCTGCTCCTGTCCAAGCGCGAGATGCACCGGCTGCAGAATGCCGTCAATCGCGAGGGCATGACGCTGGTGCCGCTGAAGATCTATTTCAACGATCGCGGCCGGGCGAAGCTGGAACTGGCGCTGGCCAAGGGCAAGAAGCTGCACGACAAGCGCGAGACCTCCAAGGAACGCGACTGGAACCGCCAGAAGAGCAGGCTCCTGAAGGACCGCGGCTAGCCGGCACGTCTCCCGGTAGACATCGCCCTCTCACGGCGGAAATGCGTCAGAACTGGCGGTAGAACTGGCTGATCAGCGGTTCCGGAGTGGCGGCATCCGCATGCGGCTGCACGCCCGCATCTGCCTGCTTCGCAGCCGCGGCGCCGGGCGCCATCAGCGACGACAGCAGCGCGGTCACCTGGGTGCTCTCCATCGCAAGCCGTGCGGAGGCGTCGCCGCCATCGGCCGATTGCGACGCCGTGCCGGTCTGTGCCGGCGGCGGTGCTGCGGGTTGCCCGTTCGGTCCGTACAGGAAGGCCAGCGCCTGGCCGCCATCGTCGGCGCCGTCCGACACCGACGGCACCGGGCGCACCGGCGCAAGCGCAGCGATCGCCGCCGCGGCGGCGTCGGTACGCGCGCTGCGGGGCAGCGGTCGCACGTCCGCCGGCGGATAGGCGGCTGCATAGAGGCTTGGAACGGCGCTCAGCATCTTTCCGGGTGTTTCTCCTGTCCAGAAGGGCTGCATAGCACCCTTTCATGGAAAAAGGATGAGCCGGAAGCTTCACATTTTATCGATCTTCTGCCGCACGGGCGGAAGGAAATGCGGCCGGGCTCAGGTCTGCACGTCTTCCGCCGGATGCGGCTCGGTCTGCCGCGGCGGGCGTTCGGACGGGTCGCGACCGATTTCCGCCTTCAGCGAAACGAGGTCGATGAAGTAGTCGGCCTGCCGGCGCAGGTCATCGGCGATCATCGGCGGCTGCGTCGACATGGTCGAGACGACCGAAACCTTGCGGCCCCTGCGCTGCAGCGCTTCCACCAGCGTCGTGAAGTCGCCGTCGCCGGAGAAAATCACCAGGTGATCGACGGTTTCGGACTGCTCCATGGCGTCGATCGCAAGCTCGATGTCCATGTTGCCCTTGATCTTGCGGCGCCCGAGGGAGTCGGTGAACTCCTTGGCCGGCTTGGTCACGACCTTGTAGCCGTTATAGTCCAGCCAGTCGATCAGCGGACGGATCGAGGAATATTCCTGGTCCTCGATCAGGGCGGTGTAATAGTAGGCGCGCAGGAGGTATCCACGCTTCTGGAAGGCCTTCAGCAGCTTGCGGTAGTCGATGTCGAACCCGAGTGTGCGCGATGCGGCATAGAGATTTGCGCCGTCGATAAAGAGTGCGATCTTCTCGCGGGGGTCAAACATTCATTCCTATCCTTTTTCTTGGAAAGCGCTTGAAATATCTGCGCAAGTCGGGACGTGGCCACAAATATCCACATCCCAAACATTACGAAGCGATGATATACAGGAATTAGGGCAGACCCTAGAAATTTCCAAGCAAACTTAGGTTGAATGCGCTGAAATTGCGCGTCGATCCCCGTGCGACCTTGTCGTCCTCGGCCAGCGGAGGTGCAAGGTCAAGGAAAAACTTGAATTCGCCGGCCATTGATTGTATCGGGGCATCCAAGCTCCAGAATTTCCAAGACCGCAAAGGACAGGCAATGGCCCGTGTCACCGTTGAAGATTGCATTGACAAGGTAGACAACCGCTTCGAGCTGGTTCTCCTTGCAAGCCACCGCGCCCGCCTCATCTCGCAGGGCGCATCGATCACCGTCGACCGCGACAACGACAAGAACCCGGTCGTGGCGCTGCGCGAGATCGCCGACGAGACGCTGTCGCCCGACGACCTGAAGGAAGACCTTATCCACTCGCTGCAGAAGCATGTCGAGGTGGACGAGCCGGAACCCGATGCCGCCTCGATCGCCACGGCCGAAGAGACCGGCTTCGTGGTCGCCGAGGAGGACGAGGACCAGCCGGAAGTCGTGACCTTCGACCGCATGTCGGAAGAAGAACTGCTCGCCGGCATCGAGGGCCTTGTGCCCCCGGAGAAGAGCGACGATTATTGATGACGGCCTAGCCGTTACATATATGTGAAATGTGCAGTGCGCCGTCCTCATGATCGGCGCACTTTTTCGTTGCCGTGCAGGACCTGGAGAGCGACGGATCGGCTCTTCGGGCGATGTGCAAGACAGGGGAAGCGACTGCGCTCCTTGCCGTCCGCGGACGCCAGGCGCAGAGGGAGCTCAAGCCGGATGATGCGCCAATATGAACTCGTCGAGCGGGTTCAGAAATACAAGCCCGATGCGAACGAGGCCCTGCTGAACAAGGCCTACGTCTATGCGATGCAGAAGCATGGCCAGCAGAAGCGGGCGAGCGGCGATCCCTACATCTCCCATCCGCTCGAAGTGGCGGCGATCCTGACCGACATGAAGCTCGACGAGTCGACGATCGCGGTCGCGCTCCTGCACGACACGATCGAGGACACGACGGCGACGCGCGCCGAGATCGACGAGATCTTCGGGGAGGATATCGGCCGCCTCGTCGAGGGCCTGACCAAGATCAAGAAGCTCGATCTCGTCTCCAAGAAGGCCAAGCAGGCCGAAAACCTGCGCAAGCTGCTTTTGGCGATCTCCGACGACGTGCGCGTCCTGCTCGTCAAGCTCGCCGACCGCCTGCACAACATGCGCACCCTCGATCACATGTCGCAGGAGAAGAAGGCGCGCATCTCCGAGGAGACGATGGACATCTATGCGCCGCTCGCCGGCCGCATGGGCATGCAGGACATGCGCGAGGAACTGGAAGACCTCGCCTTCCGCCACATCAACCCAGAAGCCTACGACACGGTGACGCGCAAGCTCGCCGAAATGTCCCAGCGCAACGAGGGGCTGATCCGCAAGATCGAGGCCGAGCTCGGCGACCTCTTGGTCGCAAACGGCCTTCCGACGGCAATCGTCAAGGGCCGCCAGAAGAAGCCCTATTCGGTGTTTCGCAAGATGCAGTCGAAGTCGCTGTCGTTCGAGCAGCTCTCCGACGTCTATGCCTTCCGCATCCTCGTCGACGACGTGCCCTCGTGCTATCGCGCGCTCGGCATCGTCCACACCCGCTGGCGCGTCGTCCCCGGCCGCTTCAAGGACTATGTCTCGACGCCGAAGCAGAACGACTACCAGTCGCTCCACACCACCATCATCGGACCCTCGCGTCAGCGCATCGAGCTGCAGATCCGCACAAGGCGCATGCACGAGATCGCCGAATACGGCATCGCTGCGCATGCGCTCTACAAGGACCCGGAGGCGGTGGCGAACGGCGAGAAGCCGCCGTCCAATGCCTATGCGCTCCTGCGCCGCACGATCGAATCGCTGGCAGAGGGTGACAATCCGGAAGAATTTCTCGAGCATACCAAGCTGGAGCTGTTCCAGGACCAGGTCTTCTGCTTCACGCCGAAGGGCCAACTGATCGCGCTGCCGCGCGGGGCGACGCCGATCGACTTCGCCTATGCCGTCCACACCAACATCGGCGACACCTGCGTCGGCGCCAAGATCAACGGCCGGATCATGCCGCTGGTGACGCGGCTGAACAATGGCGACGAGGTCGAGATTATCCGCTCCGGCATCCAGGTGCCGCCGCCGGCCTGGGAGGAGATCGTGGTGACCGGCAAGGCGCGCGCCGCCATCCGCCGCGCCACGCGCGCTGCCGTGCGCAAGCAGTATGCAGGCCTCGGCTACCGCATCATCGAGCGCACCTTCGACCGCGCCGGCAAGCCGTTCTCGCGCGATGCGCTGAAGCCCGTCCTGCACCGGCTCGGCCAGAAGGACGTCGAGGATGCGATCGCCGCCGTCGGCCGCGGCGAGCTTTCCTCGCTCGACGTGCTGCGGGCGGTCTATCCCGACCACCAGGACGAGCGCGTCACCGTCAAGCCGAGCCAGGAGGAGGGCTGGTTCCCGATGCGCAGCGCCTCGGGCATGGTGTTCAAGCTGCCCGGCAAGTCGAAGGCCCAGCTCGACGCGGCGATGGCCACGGCAGGCCCCGAGGCGCTGCCGATCCGCGGCCTCTCCGGCAATGCCGAGGTGCATTTCTCCGCCGGCGGCGCCGTGCCCGGGGACCGGATCATCGGCATCATGGAGAAGGACAAGGGGATCACCATCTACCCGATCCAGTCGCCGGCGCTGCAGAAGTTCGACGACGAGCCCGAGCGCTGGATCGACGTCCGCTGGGATCTCGACGAGGCCAACAACACCCGCTTCATGGCCCGCATCGTCCTCAACGAGCTGAACGAGCCGGGTTCGCTGGCCGAGGTGACGCAGGTGCTGGCGACCGGCGACGTGAACATCCGCTCGTTGACGATGAACCGGATCGCAGCCGATTTCACCGAGGTGCAGATGGATCTCGAGGTCTGGGACCTACGCCAGCTGAACCAGATCATCGGCCAGCTCAAGGAACTTCCCTGCGTCTCGACCGTCAGTCGCGTCTTCACCTGAGGCAGCTTCCGCCGGCGCAGGCTGCCACCGGCCTGTCGCGTTGAGATGCGTCAATGCCGGGGCGGTCGGCGCCGGACTATAGTTTTCTCGGCGTCATCGAAGCGCATCGGTTCTGCTTCCCGCTCAGCGCATGGCAGGTCGTCATTTGCGTGCAGGGGTACCGCTGCAATGCGCGCCGGCGCTTCCGCCGGTTTGCCGGTCCGGCCGCGGTGTGCCGGATTTTCAGCTGTTTTCCGTGCAGCCGGCACTGCGCCTGCCTGCGAAACATGCACGATTGCCTAAATGTTAGCGCAAGATATGCGCCTGCAGCATGGCTGAGGTCTATTCCTGGCGCTGGTGGTTTTTGCTGCTTTTACTATCTTTGTACTCGGGAGGTCGAACCGAACAAGGGTTTTACCGATGTTGAAGCAGATCAGAAATTTCACCCGCGCCCTGCGCGTACCGAATGCCGCCGAACGCGAGACGGCCTACCTGAACGGTGCGATCGACCGCATCGATCTCGAATACCGCCAGCGCCAGATCGACCGCGGCCTCTTCCGCAAGTACTACTAAGTCCATGCCGCTCCGTGGCGCAACGACCTGATTGCGCCACCCCTTGGCCGCGTGCGGTTTCGCGTCGCGGTCATTGAAATGCCACCAATCGATCGGCTATGTCTGGACCATGCTGTTTAGACGCCGCAAGCCGGCAACCTGGCGCGACCGGGTCCGAGATCTGTTCTGGCCCAGAAAGGGCCTCAGCCGCCCGTTCCGCTATCTCGGAAAACGGATTCTGAGGCTGTCCTCCTCTCCGCATTCCGTGGCGACGGGCGTCGCCGTCGGCATGTTGTCGGCGCTGACGCCGTTTCTGGGGCTCCATGTCGTCATGGCGGTCGCCGTCTCCTACCTCCTGTCCGGCAATGTCGTTGCCGCGGCCCTTGCGACCGCCGTCGCCAATCCGCTGACCCTGCCGTTCATCTGGGCCGGAACGTTCCGGACGGGCGAACTCGTGCTCGGGGTCGCCCCGGAACACGGCGGCAGCCTCGTCGACCTTGCGCACCTGCTCGACCATCTGACCTTTGCAGACCTCTGGGCGCCGGTCCTCAAGCCGATGCTCGTGGGCTCGCTCGTGCTCGGGGTGCCGCTGGCCGCCGCCGCCTATCTCGTCACGCGGGTCGCCGTCCGGGCCTTCCGCAGGCGCCGTCTCCAGAGGGTGCCGGGCCGCAGGCCGGAGGCGAGCCTGCCGCCGGCTTCGTGGAAATGATGCGCCCGGCAATGCAACCCCGCACCGAAACAGGAAGAAGAGCATGATCATCGGCATCGGCAGCGACCTGATCGACATCCGTCGCGTGGAAAAGTCGCTCGAACGCTTCGGCGAACGTTTCACCCATCGCTGCTTCACCGAGATCGAGCGAAGGAAGTCCGATGCCCGGAAGAACCGCGCCGCCTCCTATGCCAAGCGCTTCGCCGCCAAGGAGGCCTGCTCCAAGGCGCTGGGCACGGGGCTGGCGCAGGGGGTGTTCTGGAAGGACATGGGCGTCGTCAACCTTCCCGGCGGCAAGCCGACGATGAAGCTCACCGGCGGGGCCGGGGAGCGGCTGAAGGCGATGACGCCGCCCGGCCACGCGGCCCATATCCACATCACCATCACCGACGATTTCCCGCTGGCGCAGGCCTTCGTCATCATCGAGGCGCTGCCTGTCACAGCACCGTGATCGGGCGCCGGCAACGGGCAGGCGGCATTTTCGCCGCTCGCATTTCAATTCGGCAGGACTTGGTTTAAGAGGGCGGCATGGTTGCACAAGAGGACAAATCAGGCGTGACAGAGAAGACTAAGAAGGCCGAGAGCGGCCTGTGGGAAAACGTCAAGGTCATCATCCAGGCGCTCCTGCTCGCGGTGGTCATCCGCACCGTCCTTTTCCAGCCCTTCACCATTCCGTCGGGATCGATGATGCCGACGCTGCTCGTCGGCGACTACCTGTTCGTCAACAAGTTTTCCTACGGCTATTCGAAGTATTCGCTGCCGTTCTCGCCCGATCTCTTCTCCGGGCGCATCTTCGGAAGCGACCCGGAACGCGGCGACATCGTCGTCTTCCGCTTCCCGCCGAACCCGGACATCGACTACATCAAGCGCGTGATCGGCCTTCCCGGCGACCGTGTGCAGGTGCGCGACAGCGTCCTCTACATCAACGACAAGGCCGTGCCGCGCCAGCCGGCCGGCTTCTTCCGCGCCGACGGCCAGTATGACAACGGCGAGAACATCCCGGTCTTCCGCGAGACGCTGGACAACGACGTCTCCTTCGATACGCTGGATACCCGCATCGGCACGATCGGCGACAATACCCGCGAGTTCATCGTGCCCGAGGGCCACTACTTCATGATGGGCGACAACCGCGACAACTCGGCCGACAGCCGCTTCGACGTCGGCTTCGTCCCGGCCGAGAACCTGATCGGCCGCGCCAGCCTGATCTTCTTCTCGCTCGGCAACGACACCGCCTTCCGCGAGATCTGGAAGTGGCCGACCAACCTGCGCTGGGATCGCCTGTTCAAGGTCGTCGAATGAAATCGGCCAAGCCGCTGAACGAGGAGAATCGCGGCCGTCTCGAGGCCGCGATCGGTTACGCCTTCGCAGCCAAGGACCGGCTCGACCGGGCGATCACCCATGCGAGCGCCCGGCCCGCCAAGGGCAGCAACTACGAGCGGCTCGAGTTCCTCGGCGACCGCGTTCTCGGCCTGTGCGTGGCGGAAATGCTGTTCCAGACCTTCCGCGAGGCGAGCGAGGGCGAACTGTCGGTGCGGCTGAACCATCTCGTCAGCGCCGAGACCTGCGCGAAAGTCTCCGACGATCTTGGCCTGCACCAGTTCATCCGCACCGGCGCCGACGTAAAGAAGCTGACCGCCAAGCCGATGATGAACGTGCGCGCCGACGTGGTCGAGGCGCTGATCGCGGCGATCTATCTCGACGGCGGGCTGGAGGCGGCGCGCGGCTTCATCCTGCGCAACTGGCAGGACCGGGCCAGAAGCGAGCACGGCGGCCGGCGCGACGCCAAAACCGAACTGCAGGAATGGGCGCACGCGAAGTTTTCGACGACGCCGGTCTACCGCATCGACGAACGCACCGGCCCCGATCACGATCCGCGCTTCACCGTGACGGTCGAGATTGCCGGCGCGGCGCCGGCGACCGGCTCCGAGCGCTCCAAGCGGGCGGCCGAGCAGGCCGCGGCGACGAAAGTGCTGGAGCGGGAAGGTATCTGGCAGAAGCCGGAAGACTGAACCGCGGCCGGGGCAGGGGCGTCCGCCGGCCGAATGCCATTGGAAACGATTGAGTGCGGCCGCGACCTGTGCGCATCATGAGGTGCGGCGCGAGCAGCCAGAGAGACGGATTTGTCATGACAGAACAAGAAACCGAGGCCACCGAGGGCGGTGCACCGACCCGTTCCGGCTTCGTCGCCCTGATCGGCGCCACCAATGCCGGCAAATCGACGCTGGTCAACCGCCTCGTCGGCGCCAAGGTCTCGATCGTCAGCCACAAGGTGCAGACGACCCGGGCGATCGTGCGCGGCATCGCCATCCACGACAATGCCCAGATCGTCTTCATGGATACGCCCGGCATCTTCAAGCCGCGCCGCCGGCTCGACCGCGCCATGGTCACGACGGCCTGGGGCGGGGCCAAGGATGCCGACTTCATCATGTTCCTGATCGACAGCGAGCGCGGCCTGAAGGGCGATGCGGAGACGATCCTGGAAGGGCTGAAGGAGGTCAGGCAGCCGAAGATCCTGGTCCTGAACAAGGTCGACCAGGTTTCGCCGGAAAACCTCCTGACGCTGGCCAAGACCGCCAACGACGCCGTCGCCTTCGATCGCACCTTCATGGTCTCGGCGTTGAACGGCTCGGGCTGCGACGATGTCATGGATTATCTGGCCAAGGCCCTGCCGGAAGGCCCTTGGTACTATCCGGAAGACCAGATCTCCGACCTGCCGATGCGCCAGCTCGCAGCCGAGATCACCCGCGAGAAACTGTTCCTGCGCCTGCACCAGGAGCTTCCCTACTCCTCTCACGTGGAGACGGAGAAGTGGGAGGAGCGCAAGGATGGCTCGGTCAGGATCGAGCAGGTGATCTATGTCGAGCGCGACAGCCAGAAGAAGATCGCGCTCGGCAAGAACGGCGAGGCGATAAAGGCGATCTCCATGGCCTCGCGCAAGGAGCTGTCGGAGATCCTCGAGCAGCCGGTGCACCTCTTCCTGTTCGTCAAGGTCCGCGAGAACTGGGGCGACGACCCGGCGCGCTTCCGAGAGATGGGGCTCGAATTCCCACAGTGACGGCGGACGGCGTCACTGCTGCTGCGGATGCAGGAGTGGCGCTGTCTCGACGATCCGGTTCGTCCAGATGTAACCGGGAAAGGGGGAGGGCAGGGCCGCCACGTCCTCCGGCCAGTCGACGCCGGCATTGGCGTCGCCGCCATAGGGGCCGAACACCACCACCTCGCTGCCGGCCTCCTGCATGCGCTGCACAAACCGGTTCGGCCAGCCCCACAACAGCCAGGCATAGTTCTGCGGCACCGGCACGATCGTGTCGCGGCAACTCTCGGGGACGAAACCGATCCAGCCGGTGGCGAGATAGCCGAGCAGGCAGGATTTGGCCGATGCGGCGGTAAATCCCGGCAGGCCGTCGATCTGCGCCAGCGCCGCCTCGGTCGGCTCGCCGCCGCCATAGACGGCCCAGATCGCCGGCCGCCAGTCCGGCCGCGCCTGCAGGAGTGCGGCGAGCGCCTCGCCTTCCTCGGCCCGTCGGCTCTTGAAATTGACGATGAAGCGGCCATCCGGAAACGCCTCAAGCACGTCGTCGAGCGTCGGCATCAGCCCGACGCCCTTGCCGCGGAAGGGGAAGGTCTTGCCGCCATCGGCAGTGTAGCCATAGCCGATGTCTAGCCCCTTGAGCACCGCCATCGAGGTCTCTTCGGTGACCCCCCTGCCGTCCGTCCGGCAGTCCAGCGTCCAGTCGTGGAAGACGGCGAATTTCTTGTCCGGCGTGAGGTGCACGTCGAGTTCGACGACGTCGGCGCCGGCGTCGAATGCGGCCCGCATGCTGTCGATGGTGTTTTCCAGATAGGCATTTTCCGGCGGCAGGATCCGTGTCGCGGTGCAGGAGTCGTTGTCGATACCGTCTGGGGAAAAGATCTGGTGGACGCCACGGTGGGCGATGAGCCGCGTCTCGCCCTCCGGCATGTCCGCAATCAGGTTCGAATTGAAGGACCACACGAGGAGGCCGCAGCCGCCGAGGAACAGAAGGACATTTCGGAACATCACTCGTCTTTCGTGATCTATGAAACACGCATGACGTGCAGCGCGAATCGGCGAAATTGCGGCAGGTGGCCTGAAATCGGCCGCCTCACGCCCGGCTAGACTTGCGTCCCTTTGCGGGCGCCTTCGCGCCGGCATTCTCACGCGCCTGTTCGAGCAGCCGCTGCATCGCCCAGATGCCGAGATCGTCGACGGTGCGCGGCTCGCTGATCAGGTAGCCCTGGTAGAGGTCGCAGCCCGCAGCCGCCAGCAGCGACATCTTGTCCGTCGTGTCGACGCCCTCGGCCACCACCTGCATGTCCTGTGCGTGGCAGAGCGCGATCAGCGCGCGCAGCGTCGGCAGCGCTGCCGCATTCGTCAGGCTCTCGACGAGCGCCCGGTCGAGTTTGATCGTCTCGGCCGGATAGTCGATGATCTGCTGGACCGAGGTGTAGCCGGCGCCGAAGTCGTCGATGGAGATGCGGAAGCCTTTCGACCGGAGCATGTCGATGTTGCGCTGCGACTGGTCGCCGAGCTTGACGGCGAAGGTCTCGGTCAGCTCGATCTCGATCGAGCGCGCCTCGAGCGCGTGCCTTGCCAGCGCGTCGCCGAATCGATCGGCGATCGACCGGTTGTAGAGCTCCGCCGAGGAGATGTTGATGCAGAGGATGGTCTCCGCGCCGAACAACTGCTTGATCCGGTGGCAATTGGTCATCGCCGTGTCGATGACCCAGGAATCGATCTTGCTGAACAGGCCGGTGGTTTCCGCGATCGGGATGAATTCGTCCGGCGTGACCCTGCCGAGCAGGGGCGACGTCCAGCGCAACAGTGCCTCGCAGGCCGTCACCTTCCCGCGGCCGTCGACGATCGGCATGAAGACGAGGTGCATCTCGTCGTCCGGGTTCATCGCCCGCAGTTCTTCCTCGATCAGCCGCTGCCGCGTCCGCGTCTCGTGCAGCGAGCGCGAATAGCGCGCCGAGCCGTTCTTGCCCTGCGCCTTGGCCTGGTACATGGCCGCATCCGCATTGGCGAGGAGTTCCGGCAGGTCGGCAGCGTCCTCCGGGAACACCGCGATCCCGATGCTGGCGGTGACCGGATAGGACTGTTCGAGCACTTCGAAGCCGCCGTCGAACAGCCGCACGATCGCCTCGGATATCTCGCTGACGGTGCCGTCGCCCGGATGCGACTGCACCATGATTGCGAACTCGTCGCCGGACAGACGCGCCACCAGCGCATCCGGCAGCACGCGGCGCTCCGTCACCGCCTTGACGCGCATCTCCAGCCGTGCTGCGAGCGTCGTCAGCAGTTCGTCGCCGACCTTGTGGCCATATTTGTCGTTGACGAACTTGAAGTTGTCGACGTCGATGAAGAGCAGCGTGCAGCCGGCACTGGAGGCGCGCGCCACCTCCAGGATCTCGGTGGAGCGAGCGTTGAAATGCGCCCGGTTGGAGATGCCGGTCAGCGTGTCGGTCCAGGACGCGGTTCGCACCAGCCCGAAGGATTCGACCGCATCGTCGTGAAGCTGCTTCATGTTCATCGAAAGCCGGCCGATCTCGCCGAGCTCCTCGACCGGCGTCAGCTCGCTGCGCTGGCCGGACATGACGTCGGTCAACTGCCGGTCGAGGCGCGCGATCGGATTGGTGATGAACCGGCGCACCAGCAGCAATACGAGGCCGATGGTGAAGAGGCTGAGGCCGATGGCCCCGACCGCGAGCAGCGCCTTCAGGTTCGTCAGCTTGTCCTCGACATGGCCCTGCTGCGGCGTCAGGCGCGCATAGAGCGCCGGGCCGAGCCTGGCGGTGGCGGACACCGCACCCGTTGCAGCCAATGGATGCGTCGAGATCTCGACCTCGGCACCGTATTCCTGCTCGAGCTTCGCCTTCATTTCGAGGAACTGGCGAGGACGCACCGCCGTCTGGATCAGGATCGAGCTGGCCTTGGCGCTGGAGACGGGGCGATTGAAGGTGTGCTGGTCAAGAAATTCCGAATGGACGATCAGCGGCTCCGCACCTTCCGGCTTCAGATAGGTCCAGTCGGAGAGCTTGGGGCTTTCGAACAGCCGCCGCGCGTGCTCGACCTGCACCTTCGGAATTTCCGCGAACGGATCGTCGCTGTTCTCATAGTAGTAGTCGATCGAAAGCGGCGGGCGGATGACGGTCAGCGAGACGAAGCGGGTCGGATCCTCCGACAGCGATCTGATGCTCTGCTGCATCATCACGCCGATGGCGTTCGAGCGGTAGCTGGCATCCGGTTCGTTGACGAACAGCCGCACCGCTGTCCCTTCGACCAGCGAATAGATCAGGCTCCTGTTCTGCGTCACGTCGTTCTGGAACACCGCATCGAGCAGGCCCAGCTGCTGCCACAGGCGCGCCCGCTCGAGCGCCCGGATGGAGTCGCTCTGGCTCATGTAGAGCAGGGTGGCCGCGACGACATAGCCTGCGAGGACGACCGGGAAGATGAGAAGGAAGGCGCGCTTACCGAGTGTCACGGAACTGGACCAGGCTGCTGATGATGCGACGGCGGGATTGCACCGAGGAAACGCTGAGTTCCTCCTGATACTGGCTCTTCGCCAAGATTTCGGGTGCGGTGTAGATTTCGGCGTTCTCCCGCATATCGGCGGGGATGAGGTCGAGGGCCGCCCGGTTCGCGGTCGGCATCTTGAGGGCGATGGCGTTGCGCGCCGCACTTTGGGCGCCGGCGATGTGGTTCAGGAGATCCAGCGCGGCTTCGCTATGCTTGGAGCGGGTGCTGATCGCCATGCAGTCGAGCCAGAAGAGCGTCCCCTCGGACGGCACGGCATAGCGCCACAGCCGCTCCTTGCCCGTCATTTCGTTCAGGACATGCTGGTCGCCGCTGTAGCCGAGCGCCATGTGCACGCCGGGGCCCACGTCCGGATTCTGGATCGAGGTGATGACGTAGTCATAGGTGAGCACGTAGGGCGCCTGCGCCTTCATCGTCTGGAAGGCCTCCCGCAGCGTCGGCTCGTCGTTGGCGTTGATCGACTTGCCGAGCAGGATCAGCGCCGGCACGAAGGCCTCGTTGTGGTCGTCGAACATGGCGATATGGCGCCGCATCGGTTCGCCGGGCTTCATCAGGTCTGCCCAGGAGGTCGGCGCCGTGGCGACGGCGTCCGACCGGTAGAGGACGCCCATGGTTCCCCAGAGATAGGGCACGCCGTAGCCGCCGCAACGCCTGGTCCAGCTTTCGTCGTACTCGCTGAGCGAGGGAAGCGTGTCGGGCGAGAGCGCCTTCAGGATGCCGCAGTCGCCGAAGAGCCTGGCGCCGTTCTCGCCGGTGACGACGAGATCGATGTCGCTGCTGGGATTGGACAGAACCTCGTCGCGCGCGTCGCCGCTGTCGTAATAGGTCTGGTGGACGTCGATGCCCGTCCGCGCCGTCCAGTCCGACAGGATCGATGGATCGATATAGGCCTGCCAGATCAGGAGATTGATCGTTCCGGCGGCCTCCGCAGGTGCCGACGTCGACAGGGCGGCCGCCGCTGCTGCCGCCATCAGCATGGATCTTCGCATCCGCAAGCCCCGCGTTGCATCAAGAAGGTCAGGATAGGCAGCAAGAATTGAGGAACTGTTACAGGGAAACCGCACGTTGCGCCTATCTCGGCTCCGGTGCGGCTTGCGTCGCGCCGGCAGATCGCTAGGCTCGCCTTCGCATCGATGCCGAGGGCAGGGGAACGACAGATGGCTTCCGACTTTTCCGCAATGCTTGGCCGCGTGATCAGGATCGGCCAGTTGCAGGTCGTCGACGCGGACGGGAGCGTGGTCACCTATGGCGACGGCACCGGCCGCCCCTTGCGCATCCGCCTTGCCGACGACGCCGTGGGGAGCGAGATCGCCGCCGACCCGGCGCTGAAGCTCGGCGAGGCCTATATGGACGGGCGGCTGGTCGTGGAGGAGGGCGACGTCTTCGAGTTGCTTTCCCTTCTGCGCCGCAACGGCATCCGCCGCGCCGCGACGCCGGGCCTCAAGGCGAAGTCGGTACTGAGGCTGCTGGCCTACCAGGTCTCCGCCCGCGTGCCCGTCAACCGCAACCGCCGCAACGTCGCCCATCACTACGATCTCGACGCGCGGCTGTTCGATCTCTTCCTCGACCATGACTGGCAGTATTCCTGTGCCTACTTCGAGCCGCGCGGCATCTCGCTGGACGAGGCGCAGACCGCCAAGAAGCGGCACATCACGGCAAAGCTCCTGCTTCAACCGGGCCAGCGGGTGCTGGAGGTCGGCTCCGGCTGGGGCGGGCTCGGCATGTACATGGCCGAAAGCTCCGGCGTCGACGTTACCGGCATCACGCTCAGCGAGGAACAGCTTGCGGTCTCGCGTGTGCGGGTCGCCGGGCGCGGCCTGTCCGATCGCGTCCGCTTCGAGTTGACCGACTATGTCGACCTGAAGGGCGAGTTCGACCGGATCGTTTCCGTCGGCATGTTCGAGCATGTCGGCCTTGCCAATTACGGCAGGTTCTTCAAGACGATGGCGCGGGTTCTTAAGAAGGAAGGCGTGTTCGTCCTGCACTATATCGGCCGGGTGAAGCCGGCCCGCGCCATCAATCCGTGGATCGAGAAATACATCTTTCCCGGCGGCTACCTGCCGGCCCTGTCGGAGGTGCTGCCGTCGATCGAGCGCGCCGGCTTCCTCGTCAAGGACATCGAGATGCTGCCGATGCACTATGCCTGGACGCTGAAGGCCTGGCGCGAGCGCTTCGTCGCCCGCTGGGACGACGCGGCCAGGCTCTACGACGAGCGTTTCTGCCGCATGTGGGAGTTCTATCTCGCCGCCATGGAGGCCGCCTTCCGCCACGATCGCCTGCCGATCATCCAGCTCCAGCTCGCTCGCCACCAGGACGCCGTGCCCTACGCCCGCGACTATATCGGCGAGGCCGAGACCCGGCTACGCGCCTTTGAAGCCGCCCGCCCGCCGCTGGATCCGGTGCAGTTCTGACTTTCCTGGCTTGCGATATCCTGTGGACCCCGCCCGGTCCGGCGATTGGCGGGCGGGCGGTGGCGCACTATGGTCGCCGCCCGCCGCAGCGTTTGACCGGCAACGGCCGTCATCGTCTGCGCGCAATCATCGCATAGGAGACGTTCATGGCCGCCACCCCGCTCAAGATCGCCAACATGATCGCCGCCGAGATCAAGGCGAGTGCCGCGCAGGTCACCGCCGCCGTGGGGCTTCTGGACGAGGGGGCCACCGTGCCCTTCATCGCCCGCTACCGCAAGGAAGTGACCGGCGGGCTCGACGATACCCAGTTGCGCACGCTCTCCGAACGACTCGTCTATCTGCGCGAACTGGAAGCCCGCCGCGCCGCGATCCTCGATACGATCGCCGGCCAGGGCAAGCTCACCGACGAGCTTTCCGCCAAGATCGCCGCTGTCTCCACCAAGGCCGAGCTCGAGGACATCTACCTGCCCTTCAAGCCCAAGCGCCGCACCAAGGCGGAGATCGCGCGCGAGCGCGGGCTCGGGCCGCTGGCCGAGCAGATCCTTGCCGAACGCGAAAAGGTGCCTGCGGAGCTTGCCGCCGGCTTCCTCTCCGCCGACGTGCCCGATGCCAAGACAGCACTCGAGGGTGCGCGCGACATCGTCGCCGAACAGATCACCGAGAATGCCGATCTTCTCAAGCGGCTGCGAGAGTACATGAAGGACAATGCCTGGCTGCGCTCGCGCGTCGTCGACGGCAAGAAGGAGGCGGGCGCCAAGTTCTCCGATTATTTCGAGCACACCGAGCGCTGGTCCGGCGTCCCGAGCCATCGGGCGCTCGCCATGCTGCGCGGCTGGAACGAGGAGGTGCTGTCGGTCGATATCGTCGTCGACCTCGACAACACCGATGCCGTCAAGCCCGTGGAGCGCATCATCGCGTCCTTCTATGCACTCGGCCAGAAGCCGGGCGACAAGTGGCTTTCTGACGTCATCGGCTGGACTTGGCGGGTGAAGCTCTCCATGTCGCTGTCGCTCGACCTGATGCGCGAGATGCGCGAGCGCTCGGAGGAAGAAGCGATCCGCGTCTTCGCCCGCAACCTCAAGGACCTGCTGCTCGCAGCCCCCGCCGGCACCCGCGCCACCATGGGCCTCGATCCGGGCATCCGCACCGGCGTCAAGGTGGCGGTCGTCGACAACACCGGCAAACTGCTGGAGACGACGACGGTCTATCCCTTCCCGCCGAAGAACGATATCCGCGGCACCCAGGCCGAACTCGCCGCCCTTGTCCGCAAGCACAAGGTCGAGCTGATCGCCATCGGCAACGGCACCGGCAGCCGCGAGACGGAGAAGCTGGTCGCCGACATGCTGGCGCAACTGCCGGCGCCGAAGCCGACCAAGGTGATCGTGTCCGAGGCCGGCGCCTCGGTCTATTCGGCCTCGGAAACCGCGGCCGCCGAGTTCCCGAACCTCGACGTCTCGCTGCGCGGCGCCGTCTCCATCGCCCGCCGCCTGCAGGATCCGCTGGCCGAACTCGTCAAGATCGAGCCGAAGTCGATCGGCGTCGGCCAGTACCAGCACGACGTCGACCAGGGCCGGCTGTCGCGCTCGCTCGACGCCGTGGTCGAGGATGCGGTGAACGCCGTCGGCGTCGATCTCAACACGGCGTCGCCGCCGCTGCTCGCCCGCGTTTCCGGCCTCGGCAGGTCGTCGGCCGATGCGATCGTCGCCCATCGCGATGCCAACGGCCCGTTCCAGAGCCGGCAGGAACTGTTGAAGGTCTCCCGCCTCGGCGCGCGCACCTTCGAGCAATGCGCCGGCTTCCTGCGCATCCCGAACGGCAGGGAGCCGCTGGATGCCTCCTCCGTCCATCCCGAAGCCTATGGCGTGGCCAAGAAGATCGTCGCCGCCTGTGGCCGCGACGTGCGCGCCCTGATGGGCGACAGCGCGGCACTGAAGACGCTCGACCCGAAGCTCTTCGTCGACGATCGCTTCGGTCTGCCGACGGTGAAGGACATCCTGGCCGAGCTGGAGAAGCCCGGCCGCGACCCGCGCCCGGAGTTCCGGACCGCGACCTTTGCCGACGGCGTCGACGACATCAAGGACCTCAAGCCCGGCATGCTGCTGGAGGGCACGGTGACGAACGTCGCCGCCTTCGGTGCCTTCGTTGACATCGGCGTCCATCAGGACGGGCTCGTCCACGTCTCCCAGCTCGCCGACCGTTTCGTCAAGGATCCGCACGAGGTGGTCAAGGCCGGCGACGTGGTGAAGGTGCGGGTGACGGAGGTGGACGTGCCGCGCAAGCGCATCGGCCTTTCCATGCGCAAGGACGGCGGCGCGCCCGCCGCCCGCGACAACGGCCCGCGCAACGATCGCAACCAGCCGGCAAAGCCGAAGTCCGGCCAGCCGGCGCCCAGGCAGCAGGCGCCTGCGCAAGGCGCGTTCGGCGCGGCGCTGGCCGAGGCGATGAAGCGGAAATAAGCCCAAGTTTCCCTAATGGCTGCCGACAGAAATCGTCGTTTGCCCTGATCGAATCCATCACCGATAGTCGCGGTGTGGGCGGGCTCAAACGAACCGGTGATGCCAGGCAGGCCGGTGTCCGACAGACAGGAAATTTGACATGACGATTACGATTTCACGCCGGCAGGCCATGGCCGGCGCACTCTTTGCCATTCCCGCGGTGTCCGCGCTTTCGGCCGGCGCCAGCGCCGCCGCCGGCGGCAATTTGGAAGCGCGGCTTGCCGAACTGGAAGCCAGGCATGATGGCCGCATCGGCGTTGCCATACTAAATCTCGCGACGGGCGCCCGGCTCGGCCACAGGACTGATGAGCGCTTCCTGATGTGCAGCACCTTCAAGGCGCTGCTGGCGGGACATATCCTCGCCCGGGTGGACCGGGAGGAGGAAACGCTGGACCGGCGTATCGTCGTTCGCGAGGCGGACCTCGTGGACTGGGCGCCGGTGGTGGAGAAGAACGTTGGCGCAAGAGGCATTTCGATTGCCGAGCTTTGCGAGGCGACGATCACGCTCAGCGACAACGCCGCCGCCAACCTGCTGCTTGCGGCCTCCGGCGGGCCGCAGGCGGTCACCGGCTTCCTGCGCGGCTTCGGGGACGGTGTGACGCGCCTCGACCGCACCGAGCCGACCCTCAACTACCACGAGAGCCCGGACGACGAGCGCGACACCACGACACCGGCCACTATGGTGGAGACGCTGCGCAAGCTGATCTTCGCCGACGTGCTGTCGGCGCGCTCGAAGGCGCAGCTCGCGGCCTGGCTGGTGATGAACAAGACGGGCGACACGCGGCTGCGGGCCGGCTTCCCGGCCGGCTGGATGACGGGCGACAAGACCGGCACGAACGGTGACACGGCCGGCAACGCCAATGACGTCGCCGTGGCCTGGTCGCCGGATCGCGGCGCCGTCATCGTTGCGGCCTTCTGCGAAATGCCGGGCATTTCCGGCGACGAGCGCAATGCTGTCATCGCCGAGATCGGGCGCATCGCGGCCGAAGTCTGATCTGCGGGAGCGCCGCTGCCGTCGCGGCGGCGTCCCGTTCAGCGCAACGCCAGCCGCATCACCACCCGGTTGGAGGAGGGCCGGTCGATGGCGTGAAAGCCGGCCCGACGGAACAGCGCCTCGGTCCCCACCTGCCGGTCGGCGTTGCCCGTCCGGCCAGTGAGCGGAAATCCCTCGATCGCGGTGGCGCCGCTTTGCCGGGCGAGCTCGACGGCTGCGGCCAGCAGCAGTCCGGAGATCGCCTGGCCCCTTCGCTCCGGCCGGACGAACAGGCACGGGACGAGCCAGACCGCGGCGTCCTCCGCCCTGTCGGTGGCCTTCAGCGTCGGCGTCTTCACCGCGCGGGCATAGCGCGCCCGCGGCCCGGCGGCCACCCAGCCGACCGGTTCGTCGTCGTCGAAAGCAAGGAGACCGAGCGGCAGCGGCGAGGTCTCGCCGAGTGCCGCGAACGCGGCCTTGTTCGCCGCCGCGCCGCCGGCATGGAAGTCCTTCACCCGGCGGATGAACCACATGCACCAGCAATGGGCAGCCGAGCGTTCGCCGGAAAGAAGCCGGCCGAAGGCTTCCATATCGCGCTGCATGTCGTGCTGCGCCAGCGGGCGTACCTGCATCGTCGTCCGTCGCTCCGTCTTCGTCGCACGAAGTCTGACCGAAGGCGGGCATGATGACCAGCCCGGCCGCCGGCGGCAGCGATCCCGTCGCGACCCGCGCCGCGCTGCATCGCTTGCCGAACCGCCCCGCCGGGGGTAAGGCTTTGCCCATGCAGTGGACCGATGAGGCAATCGTGCTCGGCGTGCGCCGCCATGGCGAGACATCCGTCATCGCGGAGATGATGACGCGCAGCCATGGCCGCCATCTCGGCGTGATCCGCTCCGGGCGCTCGCGCACCATGCAGCCGGTGCTCCAACCCGGCAACACGGTGGAGGCGACCTGGCGCGCCCGCCTCGACGAGCACATCGGCGAGTATCGCGTCGAGCCGCTGGAACTGCGGGCGGGCAGGCTGATGGAGGCGGCGATCGCCGTCTATGGCGTGCAGGCGATGGCGGCACTCCTGCGCTTCCTGCCTGAGCGCGATCCGCATCCGCACCTCTTTGAAATGTTAGGCGTGATCCTGGAGCACCTCGAAGATCCCGCCGATGCCGGCGAACTTTTCGTCCGCTTCGAGCTGGCGGTGCTGGAGGATCTCGGCTTCGGTCTCGATCTCGCCCGCTGTGCTGCGACCGGCGAGGCGGACGACCTCGTCTTCGTCTCGCCGAAATCGGGCCGGGCCGTCTGCCGTACCGCCGGCGCCCCCTGGGCCGACCGGATGCTGGCGCTGCCGGTCTTCCTCGGCGCGGGTGGCAGCAGCGCCGCCGACGGTCAGGCGCTCTCCGACGGCTTCCGGCTGACCGCCTATTTTCTCAACCGGCACGTCTGCGAGCCGCGTGGGCTTGCGCTTTCGAGCGCCCGCGACGGCTTCGTCCAGGCGACGCTCAAGGCGCTTGCCGCCGCCAATCCACCGGAGACCGTTTCATGAATGTCGAACTCTATCCGGGCCTTGCCGTCTCGGGCATAGGCACGCTGCCGCTCGACGTGGTCGCGCGCGACGGCGGGCTGAAGGTGATGCAGGCGATGCTTGAGGGGCTGCTTCCGGCGCCGCCGATGGCGCAGACGCTGAAGTTCGGCATGACCGAGGTCGAGGAGGGCAGGGTGGTCTTCAAGGGCCTGCCGGACGAAACCCACCTCAACCCGCTCGGCACCGTCCATGGCGGCTGGACGGCGACGATCATGGATTCGGCGCTCGGCTGCGCCGTGTTCTCGGCGATCAGTCCGGGCGAGGCCTATACGACGGTCGAGTTCAAGGTGAACCTCGTGCGCCCGGTGCTGCCGGGAATGGGCGAGGTGACGTGCGAGGGCCGGCTGGTGCATCGCGGCCGCACCATCGCCACCTCCGAGGCCTGGCTGCGCGACGGCGCCGGCAAGCTGCTCGCCCACGGCACCGAGACCTGCGCGATCTTCCCGATCGCCAATCTCATGCGCTGATCGCAATCCATTTTAAAAAGCCGGCATGCGGGTTAGGGTTGTGCCGGATCGTCCGGGGCAGGGCGACAGGCAAGCGCTGGCGGAAGGATCAGGCGGAGAGATATGGCGGAAATACTGGCTCTGGTCGCCATCGTACTCGCGATCGCCGCGATGAACAGGAATGGCAAGAACACGGCGAAACTCACTGAAGAGATTCGCAAACTTCGCCAGGAACTCGACACGATCAGGGCCGGCGGCCCCGTGTCCGCCGCGCGTCCCGCCGAGGGCGGCGAGGCGGTCGCGTCGGCGGTCGCGGAAGCGAGCCCGGGCGACGTGGATGAGGCGACCGCCGAGCCGCCGTTCCCAAGCCCGTGGTTGCGCGGGCGTGCAACGGCGGGCGAGGCCGGGAGCGCTACGGAGACGACGACGCCCGAAGCTGCCGCTGCCGGTGCCGAAGCGCTCGCCGCCACTGCAACCCCGCCGGAGCGTGAGAGCCTGGAAAGCCGGATCGGCGCGCGCTGGGCGGTCTGGGTCGGTGGGCTGGCGCTCGCGCTCGGCGGCGTCTTCATGGTCAAGTATGCGGTCGAAAGCGGCGTCCTGAGCCCGGCCGTCCGGCTGGCGCTGGCGGCCCTGTTCGGCCTCGTGCTCGTGGCGGCCGGCGAGGTCATCCGCAGGCGCGGGCAGCCGGCGCAAGCCGTCCCCTTCGGCAACGCGATGATCCCCGGCGTGCTGACCGCGGCCGGCGCGCTGACGCTGTTCGGCGTCACCTATGCCGCCCACGGCTTCTACGGCTTTATCGGCGCGCCCCTGTCATTCCTGACGCTGGCGGCCATCGCGCTGGCGACGATCGCGCTGTCGCTGCTGCACGGGCAGGCGCTCGCCGGCCTCGGCCTGCTCGGCTCGATGGCGACGCCGCTTCTCGTCTCCACCGCCGAACCCGATCCCTGGCGCCTGTTCGCCTATCTTTCGATCGCCTGGCTTGCGACGGCGGCAGCCTCGCGCCTGCGCCGCTGGCGGGCCGTGCCGGCGCTCGCCAACGTCGCCATCGGCCTGTGGGCGCTGATCTACCTCGCCGCGGCCGAGCCCATCGAGACGCTTCCGGTGACGCTGGCGCTCCTCGTCATGCTGGCCGGTGCAGCACTGCTCTGGCCGGGCGGCGGCACTGATGTCGCCGCGGCGACAGACCGCGCCGCCGGCGCGGGCAGTGAGACCGCGGTGCCGGACGGGGAAGCCGGGCACACCGCCGCCGCCGTCGCAGACGGGATCCCCGCAACCGCCGCGCCCGGCGCCGGGAGCAGCAGTGCCGTATCCCGCTGGCGGCGGGTGCTGGCGCCCGCCTTCCTGTCCGTCTCCCTCAGTGCAGCGCTGGCCGTGTCCGTCCCGGCCATCGTGCTCGCCTTCCTGCACCCTTTGCCGCTCTCCGCTGCGGCGGCCTTCGTGGCCCTGGTCCTGGCGCTGGCCGCCCTCGGGGCAGGGCGGTCGTGGGCGCTCTATCCCGCCGTCCTCGGCAATCTCTGCGCCCTGGCCGGAACGATGGTGCTGGCGGGGATCTCCGGCCGGCTGGCGCTCGGGGCGCTGGTCGCGCTGCCCGGGCAGCCGGATTTCGATACCGCGGTGCCGGTCGCCGCAGGCGCCGGCCCGGTCGACCTGATCCTGCTTCTGGCCGCGGGCCTGTCTGTGGCCGGCGGCGGCGCGATCTGGCTGTGGAAGGACAGGGCGCCCGCCCATGCGTCGCTCGGCGGCGTGCTGATGGCTGTCTTCCCGGCCGCGATTGCCACGGTCAGTTTCCTCGCCTTCGGCAACCTCACCTTCGACCTGCGGCACGGCCTGTTCGCGCTGGTGCTGGGGCTCGCCTATCTGGGCGGGGCGGAGGTCCATTCCCGGAGCGTTCCGGAAGGCCGCGCACCGGTACCGCAATGGACGCTCGTGGCGGGCGGCTTCGCCTTTCTCGTGCTCGCGCTCTTTGCATGGACGGACGGGCTGGCGACGACGCTGCTCGTCGCCTTCCTCGGCTTCGCCATGGTGCTTGCGACGCGGGTGCGGCCGTGGGCGGTTCTGCCCTGGATGATGGCGGGTGCCGCCCTTGTCGTCGCCGTCCGCATCGGCTGGGAGCCGACGATCGTCGGCGCTGCGAACCTGTCGAAGACGCCGGTCTTCAACCAGTTGCTGCCCGGCTACGGCGTTCCGGCGCTGCTGCTTGCTGGGGCGGCCTGGCAGCTTCGTCGCTGGCCCGGCGAGCGGGTGCGAAACCTGCTGCAGGCGCTGGCCTGCCTGTTCGTCCTGCTGGCCGTCGCCATCCTCGTCCGCCACGCCATGAACGGCGGCGTGCTCGACAGCGCGGCCCCGACGCTCGGCGAGCAGGCGATCTATACGCTTCTCGCCGCCGGCGCCTCCGCCGTCCTGATGACCTTCGACCTGAAGCAGCCGAGCCCGGTCTTCCGCTACGGGTCGATGGTCATAGGCGTGCTGTCGATGCTGTCGATCCTGTCGGCGCACTTCTTCGCGCTCAATCCCTATTTCAGCGGCGAACTGACCGGCCGCTGGCCGTTCTTCAACCTGCTCCTCATCGGCTACCTGCTGCCCGGTCTCGCCTTTGCCGGCCTTGCCTGGTATGCGCGCGGCAGGCGCCCGGCAGCCTATGTGACGCTGCTGGCGCTGACCGGCGCCCTGCTCGTCTTCGCCTGGGTGACGCTGTCGGTCCGCCGCTACTGGCACGGGGAAGGCATCGCCAGCTGGAAGGGCTTTCTCGAGGGCGAGACCTATACCTACTCGGTCGTCTGGCTGCTGCTTGGCGTGGCGTTGCTGGCGCTCGGTTCGCGCTTTGCGGCCAGGAGCTTGCGCCTGGCCTCGGCGGCGCTGGTGCTGATCGCCGTGGTCAAGGTGTTCCTGGTCGATATGTCCAACCTGCAGGGCATCCTGCGCGCGCTCTCCTTCATCGGCCTCGGCGCCGTCCTGATCGGCATCGGCCTGTTCTACCAGCGGATCCTGTCGACAGGCACGGGCAACGGGACATCGCGCCAGCCGGCGCCGCCCCCGCAGTAGCACACGCGCCCTGTTCCGGCCGGCGCCGAAATCGGCTAGAGCATGTTGCGCAACGACACACGAGGATCAGCACATGGCGACCCGGAACGCGAAGGCGGAAGACATGACGGTCGCCGGCTTGAACATTCATCCGCTGAAGAGCGGCCGCGCCATCCCGCTGCAGGCGGCGTCGGTCGGCCTAGACGGTTTCGCCGGCGACCGCCGCTTCATGGTGACCGAGCCGGACGGGCGCTTCATCACCCAGCGCGAATTGCAGGCGCTGGCCCAGGTCGAAGCCCATCCGATGGATGGCACCGTTCGCCTTGCCATGAACGGCCGCGAACTCGTCCCCGCCTTCGACGCCGGCCGCCGCCTTCCGGTCACGGTCTGGGACAGCGCCGTCGACGCAGCCGTTGCCGACGAGGCGGCGAATGCGACGCTGTCGGACTGGCTCGGGCGCGAGGTGCGGCTGGTCCACATGGACGGGCAGGCGAGCCGCCACGTCGGCGAGAAATGGGCTGGCAATCCGGTGCCGGTCGGCTTTGCCGACGGCTTTCCGGTGTTGATCACCACCACCGGTTCGCTTGCCGACTTGAACCGGACGCTGGCCGAGAAGGGCCAGGAGCCGGTCGGCATGGACCGCTTCCGCACCAATATCCTGGTCGAGCACGACGGCGCCTGGGACGAGGACCTGTGGGAAGCGGTCGAGATCGGCGGCATCGTCTTCGATCTGGTCAAGCCCTGCGCCCGCTGCATCATGACCACGCAGGACCAGATCACCGGCGAGCGCATCGGCGGCAACCCGATCCAGGGGCTCGCCGAAAAGCGCATGTCCGCCGATCGCAGCGTCGCCGGCGTCCTGTTCGGCTGGAACGCCGTGCCGCGCGGCGAGGGCGAATTGCGCCTCGGTGATGCCGCCAGGGTCCTGCGTGAGCGGGCCGATCGCTGGCCGATGAAGGTGCGCGCCTGAGGCGGGTCGCCGGCGTCCCGGCATCCATCAAGGCTGCTGATGGATCGCCGCAAATTAATTCACTTTCTGACATGGGTCGGCGCGGCTATCTTCGCGGCTGACAAACCGGAGCAGAGCAGATGTCCGCCCCCACCTCGACCCTAGCCGCAGGCCGCGCCCACATGCCCTGGATGATCATCGCGGCGGGGTCGATCGTCGCCATGCTGACCTTCGGGCCGCGCTCGGCCATGGGCTTCTTCCAGTTGCCGATGCTGCAGGATACCGGCTGGGACCGCACCACCTTCGGCCTCGCCATGGCGATGCAGAACCTCTGCTGGGGGCTCAGCCAGCCGATCTTCGGCGCCATCGCCGACAAGTACGGCACCTGGCGGGTGCTCGCCATGTCCGGCGTCATCTATGCCTGCGGCCTCTTTCTGATGTCGCTCGGCGGCGCGCCCTGGACGCTGCATGTCGGCGGCGGCGTGCTGGTCGGCCTCGGCGTCGGCTCCGGCTCCTTCGGCATCGTCCTTTCCGCCTTCGCCCGCAACGTCACGCCGCAGCAGCGCTCCATGGCCTTCGGCCTCGGCACGGCGGCAGGCTCCGCCGGCATGTTCCTGTTCGCGCCGCTGAGCCAGGGGCTGATCTCGGCGCTCGGCTGGTCGGACAGCCTTGTCGTGCTCGGCGCGCTGATGCTGCTCGTGCCGCTGTTTGCGATCCCCCTGCGCGGCAATTCCGCATCGGGCATCCAGCGGGAGGCGGAATTCAAGCAGACCGTCGGCCAGGCGCTTTCGGAAGCCTTTGGACACAGGAGCTATCTCCTGCTCGTCGCCGGCTTCTTCGTTTGCGGCTACCAGGTCGCCTTCATCACCGCCCATTTCCCCGCCTATATCGGCGATATCGGCATCGACGCGCGCTATGCAGTCATCGCGCTGGCGCTGATCGGCTTCTTCAACATCATCGGCTCGCTCGCCTCCGGCGTCATCAGCCAGCGCTATTCCAAGCCCTATTTCCTGGCATACATCTATCTCGCCCGCTCCGTGGCGGTCGCCGCCTTCCTGCTTCTGCCGCAGTCGCCTCTGTCGGTGATCATCTTCGCCATCGTCATGGGACTCCTTTGGCTTTCGACCGTGCCGCCGACGAATGCGCTGGTGGTGATCATGTTCGGCACGCGCCATCTCGGCCTGCTCGGCGGCGTCGTGTTCCTGTCCCACCAGGTGGGCTCGTTCCTGGGGGTCTGGATGGGCGGCTATCTCTACGACCGCTTCGGCACCTACGATCCGGTCTGGTGGTTCGGCGCAGCCCTCGGCATCTTCGCGGCCGTCGTCCACTGGCCGATCCGCGAGCAGGCGGTCGCCCGTCCGGCCGCGGCCTGACGACGCATACTGCACGGCGCGGGCAAAAATGTCCGCGCCGGCTCCTTGCAAACTGTCACAAAACTTTCTAAATCACCCGGGCCGGCCTTGCCGGTTTTATTTGACTCCAGTTATGCTCAATGTGAGCAAATAAGGGCGCCGCCGATGGGCGGACAGTCAAGGGAGGGGTTCATGACCCAGCTTGCCACCGGTTCGAGTGCCGCACGGGAAGCCGCGCCGCTTTCGGCCGCCGAGCGCTTCGGCGTCGTCGACATGCCCGATCTCGCCTTCACGCCCGCCGTGGCCCGGGAGACGGAGCATCTCTACGAGCGGGTGAAGCAGTTCATCCCGGCGATCGAGTGGCCCGTCTATGCGCCCTACGTCCATGCCATCAACCGGCTGAAGAAGGAGCGCGGCGCGGTCATCCTCGCCCACAACTACCAGACGCCGGAAATCTTCCACTGCGTCGCCGATATCGTCGGCGATTCGCTGCAGCTTGCCCGCGACGCGACCAAGGTCGATGCCGAGATCATCGTCCAGTGCGGCGTCCACTTCATGGCCGAGACGTCGAAGCTGCTGAACCCGGAAAAGACCGTCCTCATTCCGGATGCGAAAGCCGGCTGCTCGCTGTCGGAATCGATCACCGGCGCCGACGTGCGCCTGTTGAAGCAGCGCTATCCGGGCGTCCCCGTCATCACCTATGTCAACACCTCCGCCGACGTGAAGGCCGAGACCGACATCTGCTGCACTTCCTCCAACGTGCTCGCTGTCGTCGAGAGCCTGGAGAGCGACACGGTGCTGTGCATCCCCGACGAGTACCTAGCGATGAATGTCGCCCGCCAGACCAACAAGAAGATCCTGACCTGGAAGGGCCACTGCGAGGTGCACGAGCGCTTCACCGCGGCCGAACTGCTGGCCTACAAGGAGGCCGATCCTTCGATCGAGATCATCGGCCATCCGGAGTGCCACCCCGACGTGATCGCGGTCTGCGACTTCTCCGGCTCGACCGCCGGCATGATCAACTACGTCAAGGACAACCGCCCGCCGCGCGTCCTCCTCGTCACCGAATGCTCGATGGCCTCCAATATCCAGGCCGAGGTCGAGGGTGTCGACTTCATCAAGCCGTGCAATCTCTGTCCGCACATGAAGCGCATCACGCTGCCGAAGATCCTGGAGAGCCTGGTGAACATGACGGATGAGGTCCTGGTCGATCCGGCGATTGCCGCCCGCGCCCGCCTCGCCGTCGAGCGGATGGTGAATTTGAAGCAGTGACG
Organism: Rhizobium sp. TRM96647; assembly: GCF_025780115.1. Lineage (NCBI taxonomy): Bacteria > Pseudomonadati > Pseudomonadota > Alphaproteobacteria > Hyphomicrobiales > Rhizobiaceae > Rhizobium > Rhizobium sp. TRM96647. The sequence continues at coordinate 113,430 of NZ_JAOXHF010000012.1, read as the reverse complement.
TGGGGGACATCCCGCGCAAACAGTTTGGAGAGAGGCCGCTTAACAGACCGTTCCGCCATATCCTTGTCCTTGGCCGGCATGGCCCCTCATCCCCCCTGCCGGGACCTTCTCCCCGCAGGCGGGGAGAAGGAGCAAGGCGGCGCGCCCATCGCTCCTCGCCCCGCCTGCGGGGAGAGGATGCCGGCAGGCAGGTGAGGGGCGGTCGTGAGCGCGCGGAGGAGGAATAGGACATGCCATCGGAGAGTTTTCGTCCCCAGTCCTGGAACGCGATCGATGATATCGTCATCGTCGGCGGCGGGCTCGCCGGCCTGTTCTGCGCGCTGAAGCTCAGCCCGCGGCCGGTGACGATCCTGGCTGCGGCGCCGATCGGGCAGGGAGCCTCGTCGGCCTGGGCGCAGGGCGGCATCGCCGCCGCGATGAGCCCCGGCGACACCTTCGACAAGCACGTGGCCGATACGCTGGAAGCCGGCGCCGGCATCGTCGACGAGAAGATGGCGCGCTCGATGGTCGCCGAAGGCCCGGCCCGTATCGCCGACCTTCTGGAGTACGGCGTCCCCTTCGACCGCGATCTCGAAGGCAAGCTGCTGCTGTCGCGCGAGGCCGCCCATTCCGAGCGCCGCATCGTCCGCGTTCGCGGCGACATGGCCGGCAAGGCGATCATGGAGGCCCTGATCGCGGCCGTCCGCAACACCCCCTCGATCCGCGTGCTGGAAGGCTATGTCGTCGAGGAACTGGTGCGCGAGGGCCGCTTCGTCACCGGCGTCGTCGCCCGTCCCGATGCCGGCCAGTCAAAGAAGCGCGTGCATTTCCCGGCGCGTGCCGTCGTGCTCTGCTCGGGCGGCGTCGGCCATCTCTATGCCGTCACCACCAATCCCTGGGAGGCCTGCGGCCAGGGCATGGGCATGGCCGCCCGCGCCGGCGCCATCATTGCCGATCCGGAATTCGTCCAGTTCCATCCGACCGCGATCGACATCGGCCGCGATCCCGCGCCGCTGGCGACCGAAGCGCTGCGCGGCGACGGCGCCCATCTCGTCAATGCGGCCGGCCACCGCTTCATGCCCGATATCCATCCCGACGGTGAACTCGCCCCCCGCGACATCGTCTCGCGCGGCGTCTTCGCCGAGGTCCAGGCCGGCCGCGGCGCCTTCCTTGATTGCACCAGGGCGGTGGGCAAGCACTTCCCGGAGATGTTTCCGACCGTCTATGCCTCCTGCATGGCCGCCGGCATCGATCCGGTGACGCAGCCGATCCCGGTCGTGCCGGCGGTGCACTACCATATGGGCGGCGTGCTCACGGACGCGGAGGGCCGCACCTCGATCGACGGGCTGTGGGCGGCAGGCGAGGTGACCTCCACCGGCGTCCACGGCGCCAACCGCCTGGCCTCCAACTCCCTGCTCGAGGCGGTCGTCTTCGCCGGCCGCATCGCCGACAACATCAAGGGCATGCTGCCCGAACCCAAGACCGGTGACTGGGGCCAGAACGCCGGCGAGAGCGACGACCTGGTGACGCTGGAGGACAGCCCGGCGCTGACCCGGCTGCGCCGGCTGATGAGCGCCCATGCCGGCGTGATCCGCAGCCGGGAAGGGCTGGCCGAGGCGATCGGCATGATCGCCACGCTGGAGCGCGAGAACACCCGCATGCGCTTCCACAACATCGTCACCACCGCCAAGCTGATCGCCGCCGGCGCCTACCTGCGCGAGGAAAGCCGCGGCGGACATTTCCGTGCCGATTTCCCCGAACAGCGCGCCACCTGGCGGCACCGCACCTACATGACGCTCGAAGACGCCGACCGTCTGGTCGCCGAACTCTCCGAGACGAAAGCGGCGTAAAGTGCGCAACGACGGGGTGTTTGGATCAGGGATTGTCAAAAATTGACAACGGTTCGCGCAAGCGTAGAATTGATGGCAAGGAGACAGAAGCCATGCCGACTCTGAATGTGAGCCTGACCCCGGAATTCTCGGATTTCATTGAGGAATCCGTCGCGAGCGGTTCCTATGTCTCCGCCAGCGAGGTCGTGCGCGAAGCCCTGCGGATCATGCGCGACGACCGCGACAGCGAGGCGGTGAAGATCGCCGTCCTGCGCAATGCCGTGGAGACGGGCTTGGCCCAGTCGCGCCGCGGCGAGCTTTCAGACCGCTCCGTTCGCGATATCTTTTCCGCCATCGCTGATGGTGAGTGATGGCGTGGCGGCTGACGAAGGAGGCAGAGCGGGACCTGGTGGAGATAGCCCGCTACACCATCACGGCCTTCGGACCAGATCAGGCGATGCGATATGCCGCCCTCATCGAGAAAGGGCTTGATATGCTTGCCGAGAACCCGTTGCGAGCAGCCTCGCGCCCGCGCGGCGAACTGGCCCCGGATGTCCGATCCTTCCATCTTGCGCAGGCCGCAGCGTCGCGGCATGCCGCCGCCCACATCGTCTATTATCACCTCGCCCGCGGCAGCCGGGATCTGGTCGTGCTCCGTATCCTCCATGAACGGATGGAACCGAAGACGCGGCTTTCCGATGCCAAGCGGCGAGACAAAACGCAGGAATGACCGTCATGACCAAGGCCCATCTTCCCGTCCTCTCGCCGCTTCTCGTCGAAGACCAGGTGCGGGCCGCGCTCAATGAGGATCTCGGGCGCGCCGGCGACATCACCAGCCAGGCGACGATAGCGCCCGAACTCTCTGCGACCGCGGAACTGAATGTCCGCGAGGACGGCGTGATCGCCGGGATGGCGCTCGCCGCCACCGCCTTCCGGCTGATGGATCCGGCGATCGTCTTCGAGGCCTTCGTTGCCGACGGCGACCGGGTCGTGCCCGGCACGGTGCTGGCGCGGGTGAGCGGACCGGCGCGGGCCATGCTGTCGGCCGAGCGCGTCGGTCTCAATTTCCTCATGCATCTGTCGGGGGTCGCGACCTACACCGCCACCTTCGCCGACGAGATCGCCCACACGGCGGCAAAGGTCTGCTGCACCCGCAAGACCATCCCCGGCCTGCGGGCGCTGGAGAAATATGCCGTGCGCATGGGCGGCGGTTCCTCGCACCGCTACGGCCTGGACGACGCGATCCTGATCAAGGACAACCATATCGCCGTCTCCGGCGGCGTCGCCGGCGCGGTGCACGCAGCACGCGCCTTTGCCGGCCACCTGGTCAGGGTCGAGGTCGAGGTGGCGACGCTGGAGGAACTGGAGGAGGCGCTGGAAGCGTCGCCCGACGTGATCCTGCTCGACAATATGGGACCGGAACTCCTGCGCCGCGCCGTCGAGATCAACCGCGACTGCGCCGGCCTGTCCGACGAGGCCTACCCGGCCGACCCGCGGCGGGTGAAGCTCGAGGCATCCGGCAATGTCAACATCAAGACGATCCGCGCGATCGCCGAGACGGGCGTCGACTATATCTCGACCTCGAAGATCACCATGGCCGCTCCCACACTCGACATCGGCCTCGACATCGCGGTCGGCTGAACGGCAATTTCTGCCCCGCCATGCGGAACACGCGGCGGACGGGTGAGTTGATATCCTGACACTATGTCCGAAGCACGTCGCGATCGTCCGGATCAGCGCCCGTGCCTTGGACGTTGTTTCTGCCCCGTCGTCGCAGGACCACGGTACGGTCTTGCGCGACATGCATTCGATGGAAGGACCGTCATGACCCGACTTGCCACCGCAACGTTCGCCGCCGCACTGTTTGCCGCCACCGCCGCCACCGCCCAGGACAGCAATACCGCTCAGGCGAACTTCCTCGGCCTCGGCGGGACGGAAAGCGGCCGCGCCACGCTGACCGAGAGCAATGGCGGCGTGCTGTTCGAGATCGAGCTGACCGGCCTGCCGCCGCGCAAGTGGGTGGCACTGCATATTCATGAGACCGGCGCCTGCGACCCGACCTCGTCGCACAAGTCCGCCGGCGGGCACTTCAATCCCGGTGAAAAGGAACACGGCTTCCTCGCCGCCGACGGCCCCCATGCCGGCGACATGCCGAACCAGTATGTCGGCGACGACGGCGTCATGCGCGCGCAGGTCTTCAACGGCATGGTGACGCTGAAGGAAGGCGACAACGGCATCCGCGGCCGCGCCATCGTCATCCATGCCGGCTTCGACGACTACCGCACCGCCCCCGCCGGCGGCGCCGGCGACCGCCTGGCCTGCGCGGTGATCCAGTAGGTTTTCAACGCGCCCTGAGACATCGCTGGAAATCGGCGCTGGCGGGTTCCTGCCCGTGCCATTTTGGGCGTGGCGATGCGCAGCGAATTTCTCGACTTTGAGCCTCGAAGGCTGCGCACAATCGGCAGGGCCGATGGTTGCTGTCTAGTTGAATTTGGCTGCTCTGTCCGCCGTTGACGGCGAACGCGGATAATCTCATAAAGGTTGCGTTGGCGGCGCAACGTGCAATTGCAGGGGGAATGGGGGCTATGGCGATCATGGGTACGAACGGCGCAGATTCACTGACGGGGACGAAGGGCAGCGACAGGATCGATGGTCGTCGCGGAAATGACGTGCTGAACGGCGGCGACGGCGCCGATAGCCTTCTTGGTGATGCCGGCGATGACATCTTGAACGGTGGGAATGGCGGCGATCGCCTTAATGGTGGTGCCGGCAATGACATCCTGAATGGCGGGAATGGCGACGATTACCTTGATGGTGGTGCCGGCATCGGTGACGATACGCTCAGGGGCGGGGCCGGTGACGACACTTACTCCTACTATACCGGCCGAGGCAAAGACAGAATCGTCGACACCGGCGGTATCGATACGCTCTTCATAAGCCTGGCGGAAAGCCTGACGGTCTTGTCTCCGTGGACCACGACCACGCTGGCAAACGGCACGTCCTTCAGGGGCATCGAGCATCTGGATGTGCAGGTGGATGGCACGGCCGATCGCGTAATCGTCATGAATTCCGGCGATGATTTCGTCCGTTTCGGCGCACGGCATCCAATGGGTGAAGACGCCTCCTACCGGGATGTCAATGAGTCCCAGTCGGTCGCATACAGCGTCGATCTCGGCGCGGGCGACGACAATTTCTTCAGTTCGTACAGTCATGCTGCCCATGTCATTGATGGGGGAGCGGGGCTCGATCATGCCGCGTTTGATTTTTTCCATGCCGAATCCGGTGTTGCCGTCTCGCTTGCAGCAACGGATTCTGGTGTCCCGTCATTGATACGATTGACGAATATCGAAAGCCTCGAGGTGGTCGGCGGTTCCGGCGATGACAGCTTCATCGGCGGTGCGTTGTCGGACAGTCTGTTCGGTGGTGGAGGCGACGACAGGCTGGAAGGCGGTGACGGGGAGGATCTGCTTGTCGGCCACGCGGGTGGCGACACGATCCTTGGCGGCGCCGGGGACGACGAAATCTATGGCGGCCGGAGACCAATCACCAACGATGAATCGGGCGATGGGCCCGACCTGCTGTATGGCGACAGCGGAAACGACTTCATATACACCACCAGTGGCGATAGTGCCGACGGGGGAGCGGACATCGATCGCTTGTATTTCGCCTCGAAAAGAGACACGACTTTCGTTTTCACGGATGGTGCCGGCTCCATAGATTCCGACACGACCGTTGCCAACTTCGAGGAACTCTCCTGGAGGGGCGGTGCGGAAAAGGACGTGGTGACGGGCGGCGCGCGCCGCGATTTCCTTGAAGGCAACGACGGCAACGATACGCTGAAGGGTGCTGGCGGCGACGACATGCTGGCAGACGGTCGCGGCGACGATCACCTCTTCGGCAATTCCGGAGACGACATCCTGGTTCGAGGAACGGAATTCCATTACCGGGACGGGAGTTGGACCGGCACCGATGTGTTCGATGGCGGCGCCGGCACCGACACGGTGCGTTTCGGCACCTTCGGTTTCTACTATCATTATTACGGGCATCCCATCGGACCGGTCGATCCAGACACGGACATCCTGGACTTTTATCTCTTCCGCGACGTTGCCGGTTCGGTCACCATCGATCTAGTCGACCAGAGCAAGAACGCCGGCCTCGCCGAAGGGCTTACGCTGAAGAGCGTCGAGGTCATCTATGGGGCGGCAGGCGAGGATGATCTTCGTGGAGCCGATGGCGCCGATGCGCTTCACGGCCATGGCAGTGACGACACGCTCTACGGGCGTGCTGGCAAGGACAGGCTTGACGGAGGCGGCGGAAGCGACAGGCTAGATGGAGGCAGTGGAAACGACCGGCTGGATGGCGGCAAGGGCAATGATAGGCTGACGGGCGGGCTCGGCGCCGACGATCTCCGCGGTGGCACGGGTGCAGACGTATTCGTCTTCAGGTCGATCGAGGAAACGACTCCTGGGAAATCCGGCCGGGACACGATCCTCGATTTCCGGGGCGCGGACAGAATCGACCTGTCGGCCATCGACGCCAGCACCAAGACAAAGGGCAACCAGGCGTTCACGTTCGTCGGAACGGATGCGTTCTCTAAGCAGGCCGGCGAACTGCGCTACGACAAGGGCAAGTCCGGCAGCTATATCCGTGCGGATGTGGACGGGGACGGCAAGTCGGATTTCGCGATCGAACTCGACGAGGTTCGTTCTCTTACGAAGGGCGACTTCATCCTCTGAGGGGTGGCGCTCACCGGGCCGCGCTACGCACCGGCGCCTGGTAATTAGCCCCTCTATCGCCCGCCGACCTTGAGCCCGGGCGCCGGGCGTTCTTCCAGGATCTGCTTGCGGAAGCGGAAGAGGGCGGCGGGGCGGCCGCCGGTGGCGGAACTCGTCGCGCCCGTCGGCTCCACCAGTTCGGCGCCCTCGACGAGGCGGCGGAAGTTCTGCTTGTGCAGGTGGCGGCCGGAGATCGCCTCCACGGTCGCCTGCAGGTCCGTCAGGGTGAACTCCGCCGGCATCAGTTCGAAGACGACCGGGCGGTACTTGATCTTGCCGCGCAGGCGCGCGACCGCGGTCGCAAGGATCCGGCGATGGTCGTGGCGCATGGCGACGCCGACGCCGGGCCTGCCGGGGGGCGCCCAGCCGTCCGTCACCGCTTCCGCCGCAAGGCCGCCCTCGTAGAGCAGTTCGTAGCGCTCCAGCACCCGTTCCTCGTCCCAGGGGAAGTCGTCGAGCCCGAAGGCGAGCCGCAGGCGCGCCTTGCGGCCGGGCAGCGCCTTGCTGTCATGGGCAGCGCTTTCCGCCGCCCAGGCGGTCAGCGCCGGGAGGATCGTCTGATCGAGGATCGCCGGCCGGCCGGAGCGCCAGTCCTCCCAGGGCAGGAAGGCATACCAGTCGCGCCAGCGGGCGCCTGCCGCCTCCAGCCGCTCCGTGGCTTCGGCGTCCATGCGCGTCAGCGCCAGGTAGCCGACGGAGACCATGTGCGTGCCGGCCTCGTCCGGCGCCTTCTGCCGGCCGCGGTCGCCGAAGGTGTAGAGTTGCTCGATATAGCCGAGCTTCAGCGCCGTCTGCGCCTCCACGCTGGCGCGAAGGCTGGTCTCGAAGGTGCGGTGGCGTGTCGGTTCGAATGGGCCGAAGGGCAGGGCGTCGCGCGCGCCCTGTTCGCCCGCGATCACAAGGATCGCCGGCGCGCGCGTGTCGATCGCCACCACCGCCGCGTTCAGGCCGATCTCGACGGGAGGCGAGGCCGGGATGCTCACGGGCCCGTTCCTTCACCAACAGGCGCGTCGGCGGCGGGCGGTTCGACCGGTAGGGAGAAGGGCTGGTCGCCCGCATAGTCCGCACCGCGGCCGATCTTCGCCACCGCGGCGACGAGCCGTCCCTGCCGCTGAAGCAGCGCGTCGCCGATCGCAACGATCCGGGCATTGGGCGTCGCCTGCCGGGAGACCGCACGCAGGCGCTGTGCCAGCGCTGCGTCGTCCTGGTCGGGCGCGACTGCGAGCGCTGCGATCAGGGCGGCCGCCGGCGAGCGCGAGACGCCCATCATGCAATGGATCAAAAGCGGCGCTGTCCGGTCCCAGCCGCGGGCGAAGGCGATCACCGCCTCGACATGGGCTTCCTGCGGGGCGACCAGCGCACCGGTGCCGGCAAAGGCGATGTCGTTCAGGGACAGGAGCAGGTGGCGGGCCGGGTCGATCACCGCCGGACGATGGAATTGCTGCTTCGGCGCCACCAGGCTGATCATCTCGCGGCAGCGGTTGCGGACTGCCATTTCGGCAACCTTCGGCAGCGGCGCGACAACGATACGGCTCGTGGCGCGATCGAGATTTGCACCGGCGCTCATGCCTGCCGTTCCCCGGTCGCGCCCGGGCGCTGCGCCTCCAGCGCCTCGAAGCGCTCGACGAAAAGCCGCTGCGCCTGCAGCGCCGGCAGCGGGGCCACCGGCAGCGTCTCGACCGCAATTCCGCGCGGTTCGCCGAAGAATTTCGCCGCCTCCGTGCGCGAGAAGCCGGCAAGCTCGGTCGCCTCGAAGAAGGCGGCGATGCGGTCGGCCTTCTTGATCTTGTCCTTCAGGGCGCGCGGTGTCTCGGCCGGCAGGCCGAAGCGCAGGTGCACGGCCGCCTCCAGCCGCTTCTCCACGGTCTTGTAGCCGCCGCCGACCACCGCCTTGAACGGCGAGATCATGTCGCCGATGACATATTCCGGCGCGTCGTGCAGCAGCGCCATCAGGCACTCGTCGGGTCCGCAGCGGTTCTGCTCGCGGAAGATCGCCTCGACCACAAGTGAATGCTGGGCGACCGAAAAGGCGTGGTCGCCGGCAGTCTGGCCGTTCCAGCGGGCGACGCGGGCAAGGCCGTGCGCGATGTCGGAAAGCTCCACGTCCAGCGGCGAAGGGTTCAGGAGATCGAGCCTGCGGCCGGACAGCATGCGCTGCCAGGCGCGCGGCTCGGTCCTCGTCCGTCCCGTTCCGCTCATTGCGCGGGCGCCCCGGCGCTCTCTTCGGGAAAGGAAAGCCCCGTCCATTCCGGCAGCCGCACGGTCACGTCCACCGCGCCGGCAAGGATCGGCGCCCCGGCCCGCTGCGCCTCGGCGACGCGGTCGATCCGGACGATTGCAAGCCCTCTTTCGCCGGCAACGGTGCCGAGCGTGCCGATCGTCTTGCCCTCCGCCACGATCTCGGTGCCGGAGGGCGGCAGTGCAGCCCGCGCCTCGACGATCACCGGCCGGCGGCGGGCGGTGCTGCGGTGCTGCATGCGCGAGACCACCTCCTGGCCGACATAGCAGCCCTTGCGGAAGGAGAGCCCCCCGGAAAGGTCGAGCAGCACGTCATGCGGAAACGCCTCCGACAGCGCATAGTCGGCGCCCGATTCGACGATGCCGCAATCGACCCGCAGCGCGTCGTAGGCCGAAGCCGCAGCGTTGCCGCCGCCGCCCGGCCGGCGCAGCACCTTTCGTCCGGCCCTGGCGAAGCGGTCGTCGGTGATTGCCTCGCCATCGTCGTCCCCTTCGCCATCCCAGGAGACGGTCGCCTCGGTTTCGCCGGTCGTCGCGATCGTCACCTGCGCGCGCAGCTTGTACATGGTCAGCCGCTTGACGAGCGCATCGCTCTGGGAGCCGGTGGTTTCCAGGCAAAGCCCGCCGCCGGGGAGGCGGAAGACGAGAAAGTCGAACAGGATCTTGCCCTGCGGGGTCAGAAGCGCCCCGGCCCGAGCCTCGCGCTGCGGCAGCGCGGCAAGGTCGGTGGTGATCAGCCCCTGCAGGAAGTCTTCGGCATCGGGGCCGGTGATCGTCACGAAGGCGCGTCCGGAAAGGGTAGTGGCGGGCATGGTTCAATCCAGTCCTGGCCAGTCCCGGCCAGCCTTGTCCAGTCTTGAGCGAACGCCGTGGCCAGCGCCCGAAATCAGGTTCGTGATCAGAGGTAGAATGCCGGTCGAGCCAGCGCAAGCCCTGCAAGCGCCCGGCGCAATCGGTCAATATCAGTGCAGGTTGGTATCAGTCGCCGGCGACGAAGAATTTCCACTGTCCGTCGGGGGAGATGCCGACGCGATAGAAGTTGTAGCCGCCGAATTCCTGCATGTCGGCGAAATCGCCGGCCGTGACGATTCGCAGCAGCTCCACCTTTTCGGGCGGAGACAGCGTATCGAGCGATTTGGCGGCGAAATAGGGCCAGACATAGGTCTCGTTCGGCGTGCCCGCGTCGACCTTGACGAAGCCGGTCGCCAGGACGTCGAGCAGAATCGCCAGGATTTCGATGCCGTCCGGGTCGCCGGACAGGCCCTTCAGCATCGTGACCGGATCGTCGGCGCCTTCGACGACGGAGACCTGCGTCTGCGTCGGTCCCTTGCCGAGCAGCGGGCGCAGCCGCTCGATGTCGCCGGACGCGGCCGCCTCGACAATCAGCTCGCGCATGCGACGGACCGGCTCGGGTGCCTTGGTGATGTCGTAGAGAACCTCGACCGGCGGTTCGGGCTCGGTGACCGCCGTGTCGTCCGCAGGCTCAGTCACGGCTTCGTCGCCGGCGCCTCTGCGAATCAGCGGATCGGGCAGGGGCAGCTGCAGCCCTTCGCCCGCATCGGGCTCGGCCTCTTCGGACGGCGGCGTCTGAGCGGTCGGCCCGCCGTCGCGTTCCGGCTGTTCCTGCGTCGTCTGTCCGGGAATCTGTTTCAGTTCGCTGAGGGCGAAGGCGGGAGTGCCGGTGCCGGGGCTTGCCGTGATCGCCAGCACGAACGAGACGGCGAACACGCTGCCGCGAAGCAGCCTGATGCGGTCGTACAAGCTCAGCATCCTTCTGGCCTTTTCGCCTATTGAAGCGTGCGTTCCGGAGAAAACTCGCCCGCGAGCATGCGCTCGCGCAGGGAAGTCAACATGGCCTCGGCGCCGTCTTCACCGAGCAGGCGGATCGTCTCGCGCATGGCAAGCGCAATCGCGGCGTCGGCGATGATTTCCGGCTCGATGCCGTCGGCCATCCCGTCCGCCCAAGCCTCGTTCTGGTGTTCCAGCGCGGCCTGCATCTTCTCGTGTACGATCATCTCGTCGATATCGTTCAGGCTTGGTTCCATCATGTGATCCATGCGAGGCATCTACTTCTTTACCAGACTGTTAATGAGCTTAGCAGCCTTTTATCAAAACGACACGGGTGCGGCGAAAAAGAGGTTAATTATCCGCTAATTTCCAAACCGGGCGGTAATTTCGGTGGCAAGTGTTGCACCTTCGTTACGGTAGCGTTGTTCTGCGACAACGGCCTGTTCGGTGCAAGAGGCATAGACGGAGGCGAACGAACGATATCCCCGGTTGAAGGCCGCGGTGAGCCGTTCCTTGCGCGCCTGCTCGCTGCCGGCCTCCATCGCGATCAGGTCTTCCATCGCCGTGCGCCAGGTGTCTTCCTTCGCCTTCAGGCAGAGATTGCGCAGGTAGTGGACGCCGCCCAGGATCTCCGAAAGCCGTTCCAGCCGCCCGTCATAGGGCGCGGGCTTGCTCTCGGCCGCCGGTGCGGTGGCGGGAGCCGGCTGCCCGGATGCGGCAGGGGCGGTTGCCTCCTGTGCCGCGGCGGCATGCGGGGCCACGGACAGGACGAGCGCCAGAACCGCTGCAAGCGCCGGAGACAAGAGGGCGGGGCGGGGGCTGTGCATCATCGCTTCACCGGAGGCCGCCTGGCTGCGGCGGGGCGGCATCGGTCCGGCCGCGATCGGCCTCCAGCCGCCGGATGCAGTCGCGCACGCTTTCCGGCGCCGGCAGGGAAGAGATCTCTTCGGCGGTGAACCAGCCGAGATCGGCCGCATCGTCGGCGGCAACGGCGACCGCGTCCGCATCGGCCTCGACGCGAAACACCGACAGGAAGAAGTGGCTGGCGGTCGACCGGCTGTTCAGGTCGTAGGTCGCATAGAGCCGGGGATCGCGGGCGGAAATGCCGGTCTCCTCCCGGAATTCGCGCAGCGCCGTCTCCGCCGGGCTCTCACCCGGCTCCGCCCGCCCGCCGGGAAAGGCATACATGTCCGCTGCCGGGGGATTGCGCCGCAGCACGAGCAGATAGCGCCCGTCGCGCTCGAGAATGGCAGAGGAGGCTGGTTTTGCGGTCATCGGCGGTTCCGACTCTTCATCTTCCCCCTTATAGGGGCCGCCGCCCGATTGTTCCAGACGTGCCGCGACCGCGGTCCGCAAACGTCGCATCGGCGTTGAAAACGGTCCGCACGCCGTCTATCTCGGGGATTGGTTGCAAAACAGGCGGGCGGTCATCATGTGCGGACGATTTGCTTTGACGGAACCGACCGCGAGATTGAAGGAGTTCCTCGACGTCGTCGACGTGGAAGAGTTTCCCGAGCGCTACAACATCGCGCCGACCCAGCCGATCCTGGTGGTGATCGCCGGCGACCGGCAGGAGCCCGGAAGCAATCTTCCCGATCGCAGGGCGCTGCTGGTGCGCTGGGGGTTCACGCCCTCCTGGGTGAAGGATCCGCGCGAGTTTCCCCTTCTCATCAATGCCCGGGCGGAGACGGCGATCGGCAAGGCGTCCTTCCGCGCCGCCATGCGCCATCGGCGCATCCTCGTTCCGGCGAGCGGCTTCTACGAGTGGCACCGTCCGCCCAAAGGGTCCAAGGAGAAGTCTCAGGCCTATTGGATCCGCCCGAGGAACGGCGGGATCGTCGCCTTCGCCGGGCTGATGGAAACGTGGTCTTCCGCCGACGGTTCCGAGGTGGATACGGGCGCGATCCTGACGACCGCCGCCAACAGGGCGATCGGCGGCATCCATGACCGGATGCCGGTCGTGATCGAGCCGCAGGACTTCGCCCGCTGGCTGGATTGCAAGACGCAGGAGCCGCGCGAGGTCGAGGACCTGCTGCGGCCGATCGACGATGCGTTCTTCGAGGCGGTCCCCGTCTCCGACAGGGTCAACAAGGTCGCCAATGTCGGCCCGGAGATCCAGGAGCCGGTTGCCCCGGCGCTCGCCGGGGCCGCAGCATCCCCTGCGGAAAGGCAGCAGGGTGCACGTCGGAAACCCGGCAAGGCCGGTTCCGGAAATGACGACGGCGGGCCGGACGATGGCGGCCAGCTGTCGTTGCTCTGAAGGCTGCGGCGCCGTCAAGGCGACAAGGCCGCGCCCGCCGGCGATCGGCGCCGGTCAGGCTTCCGCCGCGTCCTTCAGGCAGGCCGGCAGCTCTCCCTTGGCCGGCTTGTCGCCCTTCGGCTTGCGCTGGCTGGCTGCCGCCAGCACCGCCTTCAGCCGCAGCGGCTTGTATTGTTCCTCGAGCTTCTCCGACTTTCGCCCGCGCGGCGAAGTTGATCGCTTCGCACCTTCAGTAAACATTCTTTACTCCCATTAATAATTCCGGAACACCAAGATACGCTTATGTACTACCCGGTGCGCCATCGGAATATAGAGGCCGATTTTGGTGAAATTCTGCCGAAATGTCGAATTATGTTGGACCTGTCTGGCTTGATATTTGTTAACAATTATTAACATGCGCACAATATAAATGTGCGCTAGGCGTGCGCCGGAAGCCGCTTCCCGGCTGCCTGGTCAGGCGTTCGGAACGGATTTCTCCTGTCGCCGGGCGTTCAGGTGCAATGCCGCGGCGATGACCGCCCGCAGCCCTGCCGGTCGGACCCGTTTGCCTGTGCCGTTGGCCGGCGTCAGTCTGGCGGCAATCTTCGTGCTCATCGTCGTTGTCCTCCGTGGCTCTGGTGGATGGGCTGTGACGTCTTTTTGCCAGTGCCGGGATGCCTGCGGTGTTTCCGAAGGAACAGGGCGGATGCCAGTCCTCTTGCCGCTGGGCGGCGGAGCGCCTGGCGGGCGTCTCGCACTTCCACCGAAGCGGGCGACGATTTTGTCGATCGCGGGCGCGCGGCGGCCTTGACCGCCGCGGATTCCGGCGCGATAAAGCGAGCCATGAAAACGGAACTCTGCATTATTTGCCGGAGCATTATTCGCTAGCCTCACCGCTGGCTTGGCCGTTTTCGTCTCCTGAAATCCCCAGATGACAAACGGACCGGGCCGGCCGGACGCTTGCACTTGGGAGAATTTCGATGGCCGAGAAGCCGGTCCTGACCCTCTACAACACGCTGACGCGGTCGAAGGCGCCGTTTGCGCCGATCGATCCTGACAACGCGCGCCTGTATGTCTGCGGCCCGACCGTCTACGACTTCGCCCATATCGGCAATGCGCGGCCCGTCATCGTCTTCGACGTGCTCTTCCGGCTGCTGCGGCATGTCTATGGCGAGAGCCGCGTCACCTATGTCCGCAACATCACCGACGTCGACGACAAGATCAACGCCCGGGCGCTGCGCGATTTCGGCCGTGACATCGAGGCCGGCACCGTCAGCCTCAACGAGGCGATCCGCCGGGTGACGGAGAAGACCGCCGACCAGTTCCACGCCGATGTCGCGGCCCTCGGCACGCTGCCGCCGACGCACGAGCCGCGTGCCACCGAGTTCGTGCAGAAGCGCCAGGACGGCCGCGCCGACATGGTCACCCTGATCGAGCGGCTGATCGCGCGCGGTCATGCCTATGAGGCCGGTGGCGAGGTGTTGTTCGACACCTCCTGGGCGGAATATGGCGAACTGTCGAAGCGCAATCTCGACGAGCAGCAGGCCGGCGCCCGCGTCGCCGTCGACAGCCACAAGAAGAACCCCGGCGATTTCGTGCTGTGGAAGCAATCTTCGCCGGAAGAGCCCGGCTGGGACAGCCCCTGGGGCCGGGGGCGCCCGGGCTGGCATATCGAGTGCTCGGCGATGTCGGCCGCCTATCTCGGCGAGACCTTCGACATCCACGGCGGCGGGCTGGACCTGATCTTCCCCCACCACGAGAACGAGATCGCCCAGTCGCGCTGCGCCCACGGCACGAAGGTGATGGCCAACGTCTGGATGCACAACGGCTTCGTCCAGGTCGAGGGCCGCAAGATGTCGAAGTCGGAAGGCAACTTCGTCACCATCCACGACCTGCTCGAAACCGACACCTTCGGCGGCCGCACATGGCCGGGCGAGGTGCTGCGGCTTGCCATGCTGATGACGCACTACCGCGAGCCGATCGACTTCTCGGTCAAGCGGCTGGAGGAGGCCGAGCGCCTGCTTGCCAAGTGGCCGGTGGCCGAGGCGGGAGAGGGCAGCGTCGATCCGGCCATTCTCGCGGCATTGGCCGACGACCTGAACACGGTCGCCGCGGTGCAGGCGCTGCATGCGCTGGCCCACAGGGCCTCGACCGACCCGGCTGCGGCCGCCTCCTTCCAGGCCAGCGCGGCGCTGCTCGGGGTGAAGCCGAAAAAGGTCGAGATTTCAGAGGCCTTGGAGGCGGGCGTTGAATCGATCATTCAACTACGCCTCGAAATGCTGAAGGCGAAGAACTTCACGGAAGCCGACAGGATCCGCGACGATCTTCTCTCCAAGGGCATCCAGCTCAAGGACGGCAAGGACCCGGCCACCGGCGAGCGGGTGACGACATGGGAGGTCAGGCGGTGAGGTTTGCCACCGCATGGTGATTGGCATATGCTTTGGCATATGCCATTTCGGATGGAGGCTGCGATGAATGTCGTCCGCGTTGAGAAGGACACCGGCAGGGAGACCGGCGAAAGGGTCGTCAAGCTGTTCCGCAACGGCCGCAATCAGGCTGTGCGCATTCCCGTGGAATTCGAGCTGCCGGGTGACGAGGCGGTGATGCGCAAGGAAGGCGACCGGCTGATCATCGAGCCGAAAAAGAAGAAGAGCGATCTTCTGGAGTGGCTCGCGACGCTGGAGCCGATCGATGAGGACTTTCCCGATCTCGATGAGAGCCTGCTGCCAAACCGGGAAATCGATCTGTGACCGAGGCACGTTACATGCTTGATACCAACACGGTCGCACACCTTTTCAGACACCCCCAAGGAACTGTGGCCGCGCGCATTGGCGAGATTGGAAGGGATAGCATTTGCGTCAGCGTCATTGTCGCTGCGGAGATGCGCTATGGCAGCCGCAAGAAGAACTCGGCTCGCCTCTCGGCAGCGGTCGAGGAGTATCTGGCGCGTGTCGAGGTTGTCCCCTTTGATGCGCCGGCAGACGAAACCTATGCGGACATCCGCCTGTCGCTGGAGGGACGCGGCAAGCCGATCAGCCCCAACGACATGCTGATCGCCGCCCACGCACTTTCTCTCGGCATGACATTGGTGACAGACAACATGCGCGAGTTTACCCGCATCGAAGGATTGGCAATCGAGAATTGGATCCAACGCGACGAGACCGCCCCATGACCGCCCCCCTCTACACCGGTGGCTGCCAGTGCGGTGCGGTCCGGTTCCGGGTCCGCGGAGTGCTGGCCGACAGTTCGATCTGCCATTGCCGCATGTGCCAGAAGGCCTTCGGCGCCTATTATGCGCCGCTGGTCTCCACCCGCGGCGCCGAACTCGTCTGGACGCGGGGGGAGCCCAAGAAATTCCGCTCCTCGAATTTCGCCTCCCGCGGCTTCTGCGCCGATTGCGGCACGCCGCTGACCTACGAGGCCCCCGACGGGGTCGCGCTGGCGGCCGGCGCCTTCGACGATCCCTCGGCGCTGCCGCCGGTCGTGCAGTTCGGCACCGAGGCGAAGATCGGCTTCGTCGATGCGCTGCACATGCTGCCGGGGCATACGACCGAGGAGGATGCCGAAGAGGCGCCTTTCGTGCTCGATGTCGTTTCCTTCCAGCATCCTGACCACGACACGACCGTCTGGCCGCCAGAGGCAGGCGAAGCGCAGGGCCAAGATGACGGGGCGGGGGAAGGGGCATCCACCCCGCCGGAGGGGCGCCGATGAGCATTGCGCGGATCTATACCGGCGGCTGCCAGTGCGGCGCCGTGCGCTACCGCGCCGAGGGCGTGCTGGAAGATCCGCACCTGTGCCACTGCCGCATGTGCCAGAAGGCGGCCGGCAACTATTTCCTGCCGCTCGCCAATGTCGCGCGCGGCAGTTTCAGCGTGACGCGGGGCGAACCGGGCTGGTTCCGCTCGTCCGAGCACGTTCGCCGCGGCTTCTGCCGCGATTGCGGCACGCCGCTGTTCTACGACATGCCCGCCGAAGGCTTCATCAACGTCGTGCTCGGCTCGCTCGACGATCCCGAGGACGTCCGCCCGCATGCGCAGTCGGGCGTCGAATCGCGCATGTTCTGGTTTGCCCAGCTTGCCCGCCTGCCGGAGAAGGAAACGGACGCGGCCGGACCCGCCGGCCGTGAACACCACCTCGCCATCCTGGAATCGAACCGCCAGCACCCGGACTACGACACCGATCACTGGCCACCGGAGGACTGACATGACAGACACCCCCCGCACCGGAGGCTGCCAGTGCGGCGCCGTCCGCTTCCGCATCCACGGCACGCTCGGCCGCCCGTCGATCTGCCATTGCCGCATGTGCCAGAAGCAGTTCGGCGGCCTGTTTTCCGCTCTCGTCACCGCGCCGAAGGACGGCGTGGAGTGGACGCGCGAGGAGCCGAGCTACTTCCAGTCCTCGGTCAATATCGACCGCGGCTTCTGCGGCAATTGCGGCACGCCGATGACCTACCGGCATCCGGACGGGCTGGAGATCGCCATCGGCACCTTCGACGACCGCACCGACCTGGCGCCGCAGATCCAGGTCAACCGCGCCGCCCGCCTGCCCTGGGTCGAGACCATCTTCGACCAGCCGGGGCTGGACGACCCGGACTATTATTCGCGCCAGGAGAAGATCATCTCCTTCCAGCACCCCGACCACGAGACCGACAACTGGCCGGCGCACGGGCTGAAGATTTGAGAAGCGTTCGACCGGACGGCTGAGAATTGCCCCTCACCCTGACCCTCTCCCCGCAGGCGGGGAGAGGGGACGCGGACGGCGCGGCGAGTATCCTTCTCCCTGCTTGCGGGGAGAAGGTGGCCGGCAGGCCGGATGAGGGGCGGCAGGACTGAAGACGCATGACATCGTTCCCAGGGAGGGAACACGCAATGACCAAGGAACGCATCTATCTCTTCGACACGACGCTGCGCGACGGCCAGCAGACGCCGGGCGTCGATTTTTCGGTCGAGGACAAGATCGCGATCGCCGCGATGCTGGACGATCTCGGCATCGACTATGTCGAGGGCGGCTACCCGGGCGCCAACCCGACCGATACGGCGTTCTTCGAGAGCAGGCGCACGACCGCCGCCCGCTTCGTCGCCTTCGGCATGACCAAGCGCGCCGGCGTCTCGGCTTCCAACGACCCCGGCCTTGCCGCGCTGATCGAGGCGTCGGGCGATGCGGTCTGTCTCGTCGCCAAGAGCTGGGACTACCACGTCCGCGTGGCGCTCGGCTGCACGAACGAGGAGAACCTGGAGTCGATTTCGGCCTCGGTGAAGGCCGTCGTCGCCGCCGGCAAGGAGGCGATGGTCGATTGCGAGCACTTCTTCGACGGCTACAAGGCCAATCCCCAATATGCGCTCGCCTGCGCGAAGACCGCCTATGACGCCGGCGCGCGCTGGGTGGTGCTCTGCGACACCAATGGCGGCACGCAGCCGCCGGAGATCCGCGATATCGTCGCAGCCGTCATCGCCGCCGGCATTCCGGGGGCGAGCCTCGGCATCCACGCCCACAACGATACCGGACAGGCGGTCGCCAATTCGCTGGCCGCCGTCGAGGCCGGCGTGCGCCAGATCCAGGGCACGTTGAACGGCATCGGCGAGCGCTGCGGCAATGCCAACCTCGTCGCCATCATCCCGACGCTGGTGCTGAAGGAGGCCTATAACACCCGTTTCGAGGTTTCGATCGACCGCGAGCGGCTGGAGGGGCTGACGCAGCTGTCGCACCGCTTCGACGAACTGCTGAACCGTTCGCCCGACCACCAGATGCCCTATGTCGGCGCCTCCGCCTTCGCCACCAAGGCCGGCATCCATGCGTCTGCGCTCCTGAAGGACCCGCGCACCTACGAGCATGTGCCGCCGGAAAGCGTCGGCAACCTGCGCAAGGTCATGGTCTCCGACCAGGGTGGCAAGGCCAATTTCATCAACGCGCTGAAGCTGCGCGGCATCTCGGTCTCCAAGGACGATCCGAAGCTCGACCGGCTGATCGAGATCGTCAAGGAGCGCGAGGCGACCGGCTATGCCTATGAGGGGGCGGATGCGAGTTTTGCGCTTCTGGCTCATCGCACGCTCGGCGCGATCCCGGATTTCTTCCACGTCGACAGCTTCCGCGTCATGGTCGAGCGCCGCTACGATGCCAATGGCAACCTCAAGACAGTCTCCGAGGCGGTGGTCAAGGTGGTGGTCGACGGCGAGACGATGATGTCGGTCGCCGAGGGCCACGGTCCCGTCAACGCGCTCGACCTGGCACTGCGCAAGGACCTCGGCAAGTACCAGGCCGAGATCGCCGATCTCGAACTGGCCGACTACAAGGTCCGCATCCTCAACGGCGGCACCGAGGCGATCACCCGCGTGCTGATCGAATCGGCCGACGCGACGGGCGCCAGATGGTGGACGGTCGGGGTGTCGGACAATATCATCGACGCCTCCTTCCAGGCGCTGATGGACAGCATCGTCTACAAGCTCCTGAAGAACCGCGGCGAGGCCGGCCGGGTGGCGGCGGAATGACGGGCGGCGACAGGCAAGGACGAGGGATGACATCCATGCGCATCGTGATGAAACTCCTGCTGGTGCTGGCCGCGGTCGGGCTCGCGGCCCTGCTGTTCGTGGTCACCGCCAAGCTCTCGACCCCGGTCGAGGACATCCTCTACGGCAAGCCGCTGCGCCTCGACCCCGACGACGGGCTGGCGCTCCTGATGCTGGCGATCATCCTGGCGCCGGGCGCGCTGACGGCGTGGCTCGCCGAACTCGTCGCCGCCCGCAAGGCCGGCCGCGTCGCCCGTGCCGTCCTGGTGCTCGCCTGCAATGGTCTCGTGACCGGCTTCCTGTTCGGCCTCTTCGCCACGCTCGACGACTATTTCACGGCACCCGGGCTGGAGCCCGCCTATGCCGCGATCGGGGCCGTTGCCGGCGGGCTCTGCGGCCTGCTCCAGTGGTCGATCGCCGCGCGCCTCGAGGCGCGCGGGCATTGTGAGCGCCGCTGATCCTTCCTTCACCGAAATGAATTGGTACATTCTGCGCCGTTGCAGTAGGAACGCGGCCAGAGGTGCGGCGTGGGGTTGGCCCCGCCAGTCCACCGGTGAGCAACAGGAACCAGCGCCATGGCCGAAGTCAAGAACGCTCCCGCAGCGACGAACGGCGATTCCCTGCAAGGCTTTCTCTTCGCGCTGACGGCCTATCTGCTCTGGGGCTTCCTGCCGTTCTTCATGAAGGCGGTCGCCCACATCCCGGCATCCGAGGTGGTGGCGCACCGGATCCTCTGGTCGGTGCCGCTGGCGGGCCTCGTGCTCGTCATCCTCGGCCGCACCGCCGATATCCGCACAGCATTGCGTTCGCCGCGCATGCTCGCCATGGCGACGCTGACGGCGGTGCTGATCACCGTCAACTGGGGCATCTATGTCTGGGCGATCGGCGCGGGCAGGGCGATCGAGACGGCGCTCGGCTACTATATCAACCCGCTGTTTTCGATCTTCCTCGGCGCGGTGCTGCTGAAGGAAAAGCTGACGCGGGCGCAGATCGTCGCGATCGTGCTGGCCGCGGCCGCCGTCCTGGTGCTGGCGCTCGAGGCGGGCGGGTTGCCCTGGGTGTCGCTGGCGCTCTGCGTCTCCTGGGGCTTCTACGCCTTCTTCCGCAAGACGCTGCCGATCGGGCCGAACCAGGGCTTCTTCCTGGAGGTGCTGCTGCTCAGCGTTCCCGCGCTCGGCTACATCGTCTACCTGGAGACGACCGGCCGCGGCCATTTCGGCGATACCGGCACCGCCGACGTGCTGTGGCTGCTCGCCTGCGGCCTGGTCACCGCGGTGCCGCTGATGATCTATGCCAACGGCGCCAAGCTCCTGAAGCTCTCGACCATCGGCATCATGCAGTACATCGCGCCGACGATGATCTTCGTCATCGCCGTCTTCTTCTTCCACGAGCCCTTCGGCCACGCGCAGATGCTGGCCTTCGGGCTGATCTGGCTGGCGCTGTTCGTCTATTCGGGATCGATGCTGACCTCGGCCCGCGCCCAGCGCGCCGCAGCGGCGAGCCTCAAGCCGGCCGAATAGGGGCCGGCGGAGCAGGGCAGGTCGCAACAGGGCAAAGTGGTCTCAGAGCCGGGCGATGATGCCGGCCTCCCCCTCGCGGTCGATGGTGCCGGCCCAGTGTTCGATCAGCGCCGGCACGATCTGCTCCGGTTCGTCGATCACGAGCGGCTGCACCAGATGGGCGGCATGCACGAAGCCGGCATCGGCCATGTGACGGATCAGCTTCAGCATCGGGTCCCAGAAGCCGCCGATATTGGCGAAGACGATCGGCTTGCGATGCCGGCCGAGCTGCGCCCAGGTCATGATCTCGACGATCTCCTCCAGCGTGCCGATGCCGCCCGGCAGCGCCACGAAGGCGTCGGCCCGCTCGAACATCTTGTGCTTGCGCTCGTGCATGTCGGCGGTGACGATCAGTTCGGAGAGCTGGCCGAGCGAGTGGCGCGTGGCCTCCATGTCCATCAGGAATTGCGGTATAATGCCGGTAACGCGGCCGCCAGCGGCCAGGACCCCGCTCGCGACGGCACCCATGATGCCCTTCGTGCCGCCGCCATAGACCAGCCGCAGGTGATTCGTTGCGATCGATCGGCCGAGCGCGCGGCCGGCATTGATATATGAGGAATCGCGGCCCGGCTGGGAACCGCAATAGACACAGATGGACCGAATGGGCATGGATTCGTCGTTCATGGGACGATTGAGCCATCCGATGCGGCCCTTGGTCAAGAAAAATGACGAAAAAGGCCGGGCCAAACCTTGAGCAAGGGTTGCGCAAGCTTGTGGAAACCCTTGGAAATCGCTAGCAATTCAAGGGTAACGGCGGGTGCTGCTGGGAGAATTCGCGACATGAAATACAAGACCGGCCTGATCGCTTTGGGCGTGCTGGCAGCGGCAACGGCGCTGATGGTGTTCTTCGTCCTCCCGAACATCGACAAGGACAAGGCCGTCGAAGGCACGCAGCAGTCGGCGCAGAACGACGCGCCGGCCACGGCAGGGGCGCCCGCAGCAACCACGTCCGAGGCCGGTACGGCTGAGGCAGGTTCGGCCGGCGGCAAGACCGCACGTTCCGAAGCCCCGGCAGCGGAAGGCACGGCTGACGCCGGTACGGCCGCGCAGGGGACGCCGTCAGGCGATGCCAGCGCCTGGCAGGCTCCGTCCTTCGATGTCCTGCGCGTCGAGCCCGATGGTTCCACCGTCGTCGCCGGCAGGGCCGAGCCCAACAAGACCGTGCAGATCCTCAACGGCGAGACCGTGGTCGCGACGACCGGCGTCAACCCGTCCGGCGAATTCGCCGCCGTCTTCGACAAGCCGCTCGCCGCCGGCGACCACGAGCTCACCCTGCGCGTCCTCGGCGAGGGCGGCTCCGCCAGGACCTCCGAAGAGGTCGCGACCGTCTCCATCCCGAAGGACAAGGGCGGGGAACTGCTGGCCATGGTCTCCAAGCCCGGTGCCGCCAGCCGGATGATCACCGTGCCCGAAGCCGGGTCCGGGGCTGCCGCCCCGGCGGGCTCGGCGACCGGGCAGGACGCTCCTTCCTCCGCCGCGCAACCCTCGGCCACGGGTGCCGCCGAGACCGCAGCCGTCGCGCCGCAAACCGATGCCCAGGCTCAGGCCGGCGAAGCGGCGTCCGCGGGGACTGACGCGACCCCGGCACCGGCCGGCGATCTGCCGGCTGCAGAGGGCGCCGCCCCGAACGTGCGCATTTCGGCCGTCGAGCTGGAGGGCGACCATATGTTCGTCGCCGGCAGCACCAGGCCGGGCGCGCTGGTGCGCATCTATGCCAACGACAAGCTGCTCGGCGAGATGAAGGCCGATCCGGACGGGCGTTACGTGGTCGACGGCGTGATGCCGCTGGCCGTCGGCCGCCACGTGATCCGCGCCGACGTCATGAGCGCCGATGCGGCCACCGTCGAGCTCCGCGCCTCCGTCCCCTTCGACCGGCCCGAGGGCGAGCAGGTGGCGGTCGTCGCCCAGGAGCCCGCCGCTCCCAGCGACGCCCCGACGCTCGGCCTGATCGACAACGGCAGCTTCGACAAGCTGCGCGCCGAGGCCAACAAGGCCGTCGGCCTGCTCGGCGGCCTCTACGACGAGGGTCGCCAGCCGACCGCGGAAGAACTGGCCGCGGCGCGCTCGGCGACCGAAATCGCCTTGCAGTCGCTGGCCGAGTACAAGGCGCCGCCCGGCAGCGCCGGCGAGCCGATCGCGGCAAAGACCGCAGCCGTCGCCGCCGATGCGCTCGCCAAGCTGAAGGCGCTGCCGAAGGATGCCGCAAGCGTCGGCCAGTCCGTCGGCGAGATCTCGGCCGCCGTGAAGGATGCGCTGACGCCGGCGACCAATGGCGATCCCCCGCCGAAGGTGGCCGTTCCCGTCGTCGACATCACCGCCCTCGAAGCGCGCGCGCTGGAACTCGGCCGGCAGTTCACCGGCCTGTTCGACGCCGGCCGCAATGCGACGCCGGCAGACATCGCGACGGCCCGTGGAGGCCTGCAGCAGGCGCTCGACGGGATCGCGGCCTATGCCGCGCCGACCGGCACCGATGCGGCCCGCCTGGCGCTGGTCGACCGGCTGAAGCTCTGGGCGCGGACGGCCGCAGCGGCCCTTTCCGGCGTGCCCGCGGATGCGGCGAAGGAAGGCTATGCGGACGCGGTGGCGGCGCTGAAGGCGGCGCCGGAAGCGCTGCTGTCGCAGGCACAGGTTGCCGCAGCCGGCAACGAGCCGGCCCCGGCCCCTGGCACCGCCTCGGACGGCGGCGCACCGGTGGCGGGCGATGTCCGTCCGGCCGCAAGCGAGACGCAGGCCGCGGCCGGCCAGCCGCAGACCGTGGAGCAGGAGCCGCTGCAGCAGAGCAAGAACTCCGTGATCATCCGCCGCGGCGACACGCTGTGGCAGATCGCCCGCCGGGTCTACGGCCAGGGCGTGCGCTACACCACGATCTATCTCGCCAACGAGGGCCAGATCAACAATCCGGACCGGATCCTGCCCGGCCAGGTCTTCGGCGTTCCGGACGAGGCGATGCCGGAGGCCGAGGCCGAGCAGATCCACCGCAAGCACGTCAAGGGCGATTGAGGCGGCGAAAGGCTTTTCCCGCGCCGGCCCGTTGTTTCGGGCGGCAATCGGTCCTATCTCTCCCATGCGGCGTCCTCGGGGCGCCGCATTTTTTCTTGAACGCATGAGCCGGCGCCGGTCGGCACCCGGAGGCGCGCGTGGCGGCCACAACGAAGAAGACGGTTTCTGCCGACAGCAGCAATCCGTTCGGAACCATCGTCAATCTCTGGCCCTATATGTGGCCCTCCGACCGGCCGGACCTGAAGATGCGGGTGGTCTGGGCGACGCTGTTCCTGCTCGCCTCCAAGATCGTGCTGCTGCTCGTTCCCTATTTCTTCAAATGGGCGACCGACGCCTTGAACGGCCGGATGGACGCGGTCGACCTGCTGCCGGCCTTCCTGCTCGGTGCGGTCATGCTGGTGATCGCCTACAATTTCGCCCGCATCCTGCAGGCGGGGCTGAACCAACTGCGCGACGCGCTCTTTGCCAGTGTCGGCCAGTATGCGGTGCGCCAGCTCGCCTACCGCACCTTCGTCCACCTGCACCGCCTGTCGCTGCGCTTTCATCTGGAGCGGCGTACCGGCGGCCTGTCGCGGGTCATCGAGCGCGGCACCAAGGGCATCGAGACGATCGTCCGCTTCACCATCCTCAACTCGATCCCGACCATCATCGAATTCGTGCTGACGGCGATCGTCTTCTGGGCGGGCTACGGCTTCAGCTACCTCGCGGTGACCGCCGCCACCGTCGCGCTCTACATCTGGTTCACCGTGCGGGCCAGCGACTGGCGCATCGCCATCCGCCGCTCGATGAACGACAGCGACACGGAAGCCAATACCAAGGCGATCGACTCGCTCCTGAATTTCGAGACGGTGAAATACTTCGGCAATGAGGAGATGGAGGCGAAGCGCTTCGACCAGTCGATGGAGCGCTACGAGCGCGCGGCGACGCAGGTCTGGACCTCGCTCGGCTGGCTGAACTTCGGCCAGGCGCTGATCTTCGGCGTCGGCACCGCGATCATGATGGTCATGTCGGCCATGGCCGTCCAGCGCGGCGAGCAGACGATCGGCGATTTTGTCTTCGTCAACGCCATGCTGATCCAGCTGTCGATCCCGCTGAATTTCATCGGTTTCGTCTACCGCGAGATCCGCCAGGGGCTGACCGACATCGAGCAGATGTTCGATCTCCTGGAGGTCGAGGCCGAGGTCGAGGACCGGCCGGACGCGCGGCCGCTTGCGATCGGCAGCGGCGCGATCGCCTTCCGCGACGTCCACTTCGCCTATGATCCGGCGCGGCCGATCCTGAAGGGCGTCTCCTTCGAGGTCCCGGCCGGCAAGACGGTCGCCGTCGTCGGCCCGTCGGGGGCAGGAAAGTCGACGTTGTCGCGCCTGCTCTACCGCTTCTACGACATCCAGCAGGGTTCGATCACCATCGACGGCCAGGACGTGCGCGACGTTACCCAGAAGTCGCTGCGCGCGGAGATCGGCATGGTGCCGCAGGATACCGTGCTCTTCAACGACACGATCGCCTACAACATCCGCTACGGCCGCCCGTCTGCCACCGACGAGGAGGTAAAGGCGGCTGCAGACATCGCCCAGATCTCCGGCTTCATCGATCACCTGCCGGGCGGCTTCAAGGCGATGGTCGGCGAGCGCGGGCTGAAGCTTTCCGGTGGCGAGAAGCAGCGCGTGGCGATCGCCCGGACGATCCTGAAGAGCCCGCCGATCCTGATCCTCGACGAGGCCACCTCGGCGCTCGACACCCGCACCGAGCAGGAGATCCAGGCGGCCCTCGATCTCGTGTCGAAGAACCGCACGACGCTCGTGATTGCCCACCGTCTGTCGACGGTGGTGGATGCCGACGAGATCATCGTTTTGAAGGACGGCCTGATCGCCGAGCGGGGAACGCATGCCGGCCTGCTCCGGCAGGGCGGCCTCTACGCCTCGATGTGGAACCGCCAGCGCGAGGCCACCGAGGCCGAGGAACACCTGCAGCAGGTCCGCGCCGCCGACGAACTGGGCGTCGTCGTGCGCCAGCCGGCCGCCGGCGAGTGACGAACTTTATGCGTTACGGCCGCAGCGCAAAGGTGCGGTCGGCAAGCGTCGGCAGCATCCATCGGAAGGCGACGCTCCGGGCGCCCTGGAACGTCAGCAGCGCCAGCCACAGCCCGGTATTGCCGAACAGCGGCTGCAGCACCGCCCAGGTGGCGAAGTAGACAGCGAGCGAGGCGAGCATCAGGTTGCGCATCTGCCGCGACCAGGTCGCGCCGATATAGATGCCGTCCATCTGGAAGGCGACGAGGCCGACGAGCGGCAGCACCACCACATAGGGCAGGTAGTCGTGCGCAAGCGCCACGATCTCCGGCGAAGGCGCGATCATGTCGATCACCCAGCCGCCTGAGAGCAAAAAGGCCAGCGCGACGAGGCCGGCGAAGACGAACCCCCACAGCGTCGTCAGCGACAGCATCCGGTCGAAGGCCGGGCGGTAGCGCGCGCCGATCGCCCGTCCCGCCATCTGCTCGGCGGCGGTGGCGATGCCGTCGAGGAAGGCGACGCCGAAGAAATAGAACCGCAGCAGGATGGTGTTGGCGGCAAGGATGTCGATGCCGAGGACGCCGCTCTGCCGGGTGAAGAAGGACAGCCCGATCAGCAGCGACAGCGAGCGGATCATCATGTCGCCGTTGACGGAGAACATCCGCTTCAGCGCCGCCAAATCCGGTCGGTTCCAGGCGTGACGGTCGGTCCGGGCGAAGACGAGGGCGATGCCCGCGATCGCGGTCACCGCTTCAGCCACGAGCGAGGCGGCGGCGACGCCGGCCAGCCCCCAGCCGAGGTCCAGCACCCAGTAGAGGCTGAGGACGATGTTGAGGCCGTTCAGCAGCGTCTGCAGCAGCATCGCCGTCAGCGCCTCGCCGCGGCCGATGATCCAGCCGAAGATGACGAAATTGACGAGCACGAACGGTGCCGACCAGACGCGCCAGGAAAAATAGACCTGCGCCGCCTCGGCGACAGCGCCGTCGGCGCCGAGCAGCGCGAGGCCGAGCGTGCCGATCGGGCCCTGCAGGACGAGGATCGCAAGCCCCGAGACGATCGCCACGACGAGGCCGCCGAGCAGCATGCGCTGTTCGAAGAGGCGGTCGTCCGCTCCGATCGCCTGCGCGGTGAAGCCAGTCGTGGCCCCTCTGAGGAAATTGAAGGAGACGAAGATCACGTCGAAGATCACCGCCGCCAGCGCCACGCCGCCGACGAGGGCCTCGTCGCGCAACTGCCCGATGACGCCGGTGGCGACGAGGCTCACCAGCGGCGTCGAGAGATAGGCGATCATCATCGGAATGGCGATGCGCAGCACGTCGCCATGCGAAATCGTGAAGGGCCTGGCCGCGCCGGTGGCACTTTCGGAGGAAGCGGTCACTCAGTCTTTCCGATGCGGTTCGCCGAGCGTATGCATCAGCCGGTTGGCCCAGCCGAAGATGGCGACGGAGTGGATCAGGTCGAGGATCTCGAGATCGTCGAGCCCCTTCTCGCGCAGGTGGTAGAACTGGTAGACGCCGACATTGTCGGGATGGGCGGTCAGGTCCACGCCGAAGTTGAACAGCGCCTGGTCGTATTCCGGAAGGTCGGCATCGAGCCCGCTCCGGTAGATCTCGTCCACCACCTCCGGCCGCTTCTCCAGCTGGATGTAGCGGTTGGCGTGCACGGCCGCACAGTAGATACAGTGGTTGACGAAGGAGGCGGCGAGCGCGCCGAGTTCCCGTCCGCCGCGCGACAGTCCGCCCTCGCTGTACATGATGTCGTTGAACAGCGGCGTGCGCTCGGCGAGCGTCTCGGCCTCCTGGGCGAGCACCAGCACATAGGCCGAGACCTTCGTGTTGGACGGCGTGACCTTCAGCGCGTCGAGCTGTTCCGGCGTCGCTTCCGAAAGGTCCACCGGCTTCACGTAAGGATGCCAGTCGAGCGGTTCGAGGGTGAAATCATGTACGACGGTCATGTCAGTTGTCCCTCAGCATCTTGAGCCCGGCGACCACGAGGATCTGGTAGTTGACGAAGGCGATCAGCCCGGCGAGCGTGACGATGTCGCGCTCATCCAGGTCGGCGGCATGGAGAGCCTCGATATTGGCACGCGTCGCAGCCTTCGGGTTCAGCGTGACGAGATCGACGTGGCGCAGGATGGCGGCGAGGCGCGATTGTCCGTCCTCGGGCGTCCAGCCGCCGTCGGCGACGTTCAGAAGTTCCGGTGTCGAACCCTCCTGTTCGAGCAGCCCGCGATAGTGCGCAGCGAGTTCGCCGGCCTTCCAGAGGGCGGACATGCGGGCGGCGATCGCGGCGCGGAGGGGGTAGGGGAAATTGCGCGGCTCCTTCGGGCGCAGGGCCGCCAGATAGCTCGACTGGGTCAGCGCCTTCAGCTTCTCGCGCTTCTCGCGCAGCGCCTTGAGTTCGGAGCCCGCTTCGAGCCCGAGCACGCTGTCGATGACGTCGCCGGTGGTTTGCTCGCTCATTGCCTCATCCTTCCGCAAGCGCTTCGTCGAGGAAGCTCAACCGGTCCTGTCCCCAGTAGAGCACGTCCTTGTAGATCCAGGTCGGCGTGCCGAACACGCCCCGCCGTTTTGCTTCCTCGTGGCTGTCGTGCCAGGCCTTCACGGTCTCCGGATCCTCCTCCATCGCCTGCAGCCTGCGGCCGTCGAGGCCGAGCCGGTCGGCAACGGCGATCCGCACCTCGGGCACGGTCACGTCCTGCTCCTCGCTCCACAGCGCCCGCAGCAGCGCGTGGCTCAATTCCAGCGCCGGCAGTCCCAGCCGGTCGGCGGCGATCACCAGGCGGGCGGAGAACTCGTTGTTGGTGGGATAGTATTTCGGCTTCAGCACCAGCGGCATGTCCAGCCGCTTGCGCCAGCGGTCGAGCTCGACGGCATGGTAGTCCTGCCGCGGCTGCGGCCGCGAGCGCAGCGGCACCCCGCCATTGTCCGGAACGATCCGCGTCGGCCGGACCACGACGTCAAGATCGTGCTTCTCGATCAGCGCCTTGAACTGCGGCCAGCCGAGATAGGCCCAGGGCGAACTGAGCGCATGATAATAGTAGACGGTCTTTTTCATGGGCTGGCCTCAGGCTGTCTTCTGTTCCCGAACGGCATCGGCATCCGTCCACTCCGAGCCGTCCAGTTCCGGCTTCTCGTAGGCGAGCAGTTCCTGCCAGTGATGGTCGATGTCGCGGATGAACAGCGAGGCGGAGACGCCGCGGGCGAGCCATAGCGCACCCTCGCTGATCGCTGGAATGTCGCCGCTGACCTTGCCGAGGCTCATCGAGGAACCGTAGTTGAAGCAATGGATGTCCTTCAGCCACGGCGCGGTGCCGGGTTCCTTTTCGGTGAAGGAGAAGTCCTCCTCCAGCCAGGGGAAGCGGCCGAGCGGGGCGTTCTCCTCGCCTTCGGGCGGGGTGTAGCGGTCTTCCCAGCAGGCGATCCTGTCCTGGAACGGCGCAAGTTCGGGGCGCGCCAGCGGATCGACATTGAAGCCGGTGCCGAGGATGACGAAATCTGTGCGGAAGATCCGGCCCTTGTTCGTGGTGATGACGACCTCGCCGTCCTCCTCGCGCATCGACCGGATGCCGCAGTCGAAATGGAAATAGGCGTTCGGATGGCGGCTGACGCGCAGCGTCGAATTGTGCGGTGCCGGCGTCTGCTGCTTGGTGGCGTAGTCCATCAGCCGCCAGCGCCAGGCCGGCTCGATCTTGGGAAAGCCCGCCGTGACGCCGTAGGAGCCGATACCCATCAGCTTGTTGATGGTCGGCATCGATTTGCGCCGCGCCAGCAGGCGGACCTCGCCGGCGCCGGCCTCCAGCGCTTCGGCTGCGTTGTCCACCGCCGAGGCGCCGACGCCGATCACCACCACCCGCTTGCCCTTCAGCGCGGCGAAATCGATCATGTCGGCGGAATGGCCCCAGGTCTTCAGCCGGGTGAGGGGGGCGACGAAATCCGGGATGGTGGGCTCGCCGAGCCCGTCGCGGCCGGTCGCCATGATGAGCTTGCGGGTGAGGATCGAAGGGCGCTCGCCGCCGGCGATCTCAAGCTCCAGCAACCCGTCGTCGCGGGGGATGACGCGCGTGACGTCGATGCCGTTCTCGACCGGTACCGACAGGACGTCGCGATACCAGTTGAGATAGTCCATCCACATCGGGCGCGGGATCCGGAAGAGTTCCTCCCAGGCGGCGACCCCGAAGAGCGCCGTATACCAGGCGCGGAAGGTGAGCGAGGCCATGCCGAGCGCCGGGCCGAGCAGGTTCTTCGGCGAGCGCAGCGTCTCCATGCGGGCATAGGTTACCCAAGGTCCCTCCGCGCCCTTCTGCGCCCGGTCGACGATGCGCAGGTTGCGGATGCCGGCCCGCGTCAGCGCCAACCAGGCGACCAGCCCGCACATGCCGCCGCCGATGATGACGGCGTCGCAGACCGCCTGGCCCGCCTCCGTTCCGACCGGCTTGCTCCAGTTGGCCGGCGGGAAGTTCAGGTATTCGAGATCCTGCTTCACCCTTGCATTGAGCTCGGCGAGCCTCGGGTCCTGTGCGCTTGTCATCGTCTGTCCTGTCCTTGTCGAATGCGGGTCGGTCCGGCGGTTTACGGACGTCCGGCGTTGTTCTGTCTGCCTGCGGACGGCCCTCAGTCGCGCAGAAGCACGGCGTCCTGTTCGCGCCAGCCGATCCAGACGTCGTCCGAATGAAGCTGCGACAGCGCCACCGGGTCGATCTGCACCACGAGTTCCTTGCCGTTCGTGAGCTGCACGGTGAGCGCGCTGTGGGCGCCCTTGAAGACGCGGCGCACGATCCGGCCTTCGAGCGCCAGCCTGTCTCCGGGCTTGTCGGGGAGGCAGTAGAGCGATTCCGGCCGCAGCGCGACCGTCGTCCGGTCGCCCGCGGCGACCCGGTTGCCGTTCACGTCGGCATGGATGACGTGCCCGTCCCAGTCGAGCGTGGCGACATTGCCGTGCACGGCGGTGACGCCCGCCTCGAGGAAGTTGCTCTCGCCGATGAAATTGGCGACGAAACGGCTCTGCGGGCGCGAATAGAGTGTGTCGGGCGCGCCCATCTGCTCGATGCGACCCTTGTTCATGACGACGACCACGTCCGACATGGTCAGGGCTTCCTCCTGGTCGTGGGTCACGAAGATGAAGGTCTTGCCGGTGGTCTGCTGGATCGACTTGAGCTCGATCTGCATCTGCTGGCGCAGCTTCGCATCGAGCGCCGAGAGCGGTTCGTCGAGCAGGAGCACATGCGGATTGGGGGCGAGCGCCCGCATCAGCGCCACGCGCTGGCGCTGGCCGCCGGAGAGCTGGTCGGGCATGCGCTCGGCGAAATCCTCCAGCTTGACGAGCGACAAGAGCTCGCTGGTCCGCTTGTGGATCGCATCTGACGCCAGCCCCTTGAGCTCCAGCCCGAAGGCGATGTTGCGCCCGACCGAAAGGTGCGGGAACAGCGCATAGTCCTGGAACACGATGTTGACGTTGCGCTTGTTCGGCGGGAGCTTGGTGATCGGCTTGCCGTCGAGGAAGATCTCGCCGGAAGACGGCGTCTCGAAACCGCCCAGCATCCTGAGCGTGGTCGACTTGCCGCAGCCGGACGGGCCGAGCAGGGTGACGAACTGGCCGGGCTCGACGGACAGGTCGAGGTTTTCGACGGCGAGCGCAGCGCCATAGTACTTGTTGACGTTCTTGAAGTGCACGACAGGCTGCATCGTCATTTCCTTGCGCGGCGGGTGAGATATTCGGCGTAGAGGCCGATGAGGGCGGTGGCGATGAGGACGATCGTCGCCATGGCGTTGATCTGGGGCGACATGCCGCCCTGCACCTTGGCGAAGATCAGCATCGGCAGCGTCGGCTTGTAGCCGCCGAGGAAGAAGGTGCGCACGAAGTCGTCGATGCTGGTCAGCACGCAGAAGATCATGCCGCCGAGCAGCGCCGGCATCAGATAGGGGATGGTCACCCGGACGAAGGCGATGAAGGGGTCGGCGCCGAGATCGCGGGCGGCATCGGTCAGGTTCTTCGGCATCGAGCGCAGCCGGGTCAGCGCCATGATGACCACGAACGGCACGGCATGCACGGTGTGGGCGAGGATGATCGCCGCCGTGCCGGTCGGCAGGTCGATGACGCGGATGAAGATGCGCATCGAGATGGCGTTGATCAGGCCCGGCACGACCGCCGGCAGGCAGGCGAGCGCGAAGATCGCCGCCCGCCCGAAGATGCCTTCGGTGGCGACCACCAGCGCGATCCAGACGCCGATGACGGTAGCGCAGACGGTGGTGGCAAAGGCGATGAAGGCGGAATAGGCGATGGCGTCGAGGAACTGCCGGTCCTGCAGCACTTCTGCGTACCACCGCAGCGTCCAGTCCTGGATCGGGAAGGCGATGAAGTTGGCGTCCTTGAAGCTCATCGACATCATCAGCGTCAGCGGCAGCAGCAGGTAGGCGACGAACAGCCAGTAGCCCGCCGTCAGCGCGGTCTTGGGGAGATCGTTGAAATAATGGCGCATCGGCGCTGCCCTCACATCAGCCGGACGGAGCGGCCGCCGACGATCTTCATGAACAGTCCGACGGTCGAAAGCGAGACCACGAGCATGATGATCGAGAACGCGGCCCCTTCCGGCCACTTGTCGTTGGAACCGTGGAAGAGCGTCGCGATCACTTCCGGGAAGATGACGGTCTCCGGGCCGCCGAGCAGCAGGGGGGCCGCGAACACGCCGACGGTGGTGAGATAGACCAGGCTGCAGCCGGAGACGATTCCGTCCTTCGACAGCGGCAGGATCACCCGGCGGAAGCGCTGCCAGGGCCCGGCGCCGAGGTCGTCGGCGGCATCGACCAGTTGCGGCGGGATCTTCTCGATCGCCGAGTAGAGCGGCAGCAGCATGTAGAGCGCGATCAGGTACACGACGCCGAAGCCCAGCGAGAAATAGGTGTAGAGCATCGGGATCGGCCGATCGATCAGGCCGAGTTCGCGCAGGAGCACGTTCACCGCGCCGCGGTTGGCGAGCAGCATGATGACGGAGAAGGTCCGGATGAGCTCGCCGGCCCAGAACGGAAGCAGTAGCAGCAGCAGCGCCCGCATCCGGTTCCTGGGCTTGACCACCTTGGCGACGTAGTAGGCGACCGGATAGACGATCAGGAGCGTACAGAGCGTCACCAGCGCGGCGAAGATCAGCGTGCGGATGAAGGGGACGAAATAGAGCGGTTCCTGGAAGAACAGCCGGTAGTTCGAGAGCGTGTAGGCGTTCTGGCCGTCCACCGCTTCGGGGTAGTTCTCCAGCAGGCTGATGCGGAGCATCTGGTAGATCGGGCCGATATGCAGGGCCGCGATCCAGACGAGCGGCACCCCGAGCAGGATGGTCAGGCGCACGGCCCGGCTATTGGCGATGAGGCCGATCGTTCCCGCATAGATCGGGGAGGCGGCAAGGCGCCCGATCCATCCCGAATAGCGGAGCGCGGAGGCGGGCGGCGTCTTTCCGCTCGGTGTCATGATGCTTTCTGCCATTCTCTGTTCCCGGCTCTGGACAAGCTCTGGTTCGAACCGGCCCGAGCGGGCCGGTCCTTTTCGCGGTCGGTGTCGGGACGCGCCGGTCAGGCGGCCTTGATCTCGGCCGCAGCCTTGTCGATCATGTCGTTCTTCATGTCGCGGTTGACGGAAGAGAAGAACTTGATGCGCTCCATCTGCTCGGGGGGAAGCGCATTGGCCGCCCGCTCGCGCTCGTTCAGGACGTTCTCGACGCCGGCGAAGGCGGAGGAGAAGCCGGATTGGCGGGTCATCGCCGCACCGATTTCCGGCGAGGAGAGGATCGCGTCGAGGAAGGTGTAGGCGGCCTCGGCGTTCGGCGCGTTGTTGACGACGTTGAACGAGTAGAGGAAGCCGTAGGTGCCTTCCTTCGGCACGGTCAGTTCGACCGGGTGGCCGTCCATGATCAGCTTCGCTGCCGGGCCGGACCAGGCCTGGGCGACGTAGGCGTCCTCGTTGACCAGCATCTGCTGCACTTCGGAGCCGGCGTCGTAGTACTTGCGCACCTGGCCCTTCTTCTCGATCAGGAAGTCGCGTGCCTTGTCGGTGGCGGCCTGCGCCTCCTCCGGCTTGCCTTCGTAGATGACGTAGTCGCCGTCATTGCCCTGGTAGAGCATGGCGATGGAGAGGAAGTCGGAGATGATGTAGGTCGTCAGCCCCTTGTATTCCTCGTCGAACATGATCGACCAGCTGTCGGAGGCCTTGGTGTACTCGGTGTTGCGGACCAGCCCCTCGAAGCCGGCGAGCAGCGGCAGGCCATAGGTCGAGCCATCGATGGTCAGCTGCGGCGCGCCCTTGTAGGCCGACGCCAGGTTGCCCCAGTTCTTCAGCCGGGCGGTGTCGAGCGGGGCAAGCAGCTTGCCCTTGATGAACTGCGACAGGCGGTGGCCGGTCACGGTGACGATGTCGGTGGAGGGGGCGCTGCCTTCCGCCGACAGGAGGTTGTACTGCTTGCCCTGGTCGTCGGTCAGGCGGATGCGGACCTCGATGCCGGTGTCCTTCTGGAACTGGTCGATGAACTCCTGCGGGACGAACTTGTCGTAGGTGGTGATGTTGACCACCTTCTCCTGGGCGAAGGCCGGGCGGATGATCGAGGGCGCGGCCAGGATGCCGGTGCCGGCGGCCAAGAGCTTGAGGGTGGAGCGGCGGGTCTGCGTGAAGTCTGTCATGTCTCTCTCCTGTTGAAAATTTCCCGGTCGCCCTCTGTCCTGGGCATAACCCGCGGCCTGTTTGCTGCGCTAGTGCACCCCGGCAGGTTGGCCAGCCGGCCTGGCCCTGGCCATGCCTGTCGTGAGCGAAAGGTCGACGGCCGCATCCGCGTGCAGCAGCGTGGAATCGAACGTCGGGATGTCGAAGTCATCAGGGCCGACCAGCAGGCCGATCTCCGTGCATCCGAGGACGACGCTGTCGGCGCCGGCCGCCTTGCCCGCCTCGACGACCTGGAGGTAGCGTTCCTTGGAGTTCGGCCTGACGATCCCGCAGCAGAGTTCCGAGAAGATGATGTCGTGGACGTCCTGCCGGTCGGCCGCGTCCGGAACGAGGGCGTCGATGTCGAACGCCTGCTTCAGCCGCTGGCGGTAGAATTCCTGCTCCATGGTGTAGCGGGTGGCGAGCAGCAGCGGGCGCCTGCAGCCGGCGGCGACCACCGCCTCGCCGGTGACGTCGGCGATGTGGACCAGCGGGATGCCGACACTGGCCTGGACCTCGTCGGCGAGCAGATGCATCGTATTGGTGCAGATCAGGATCATGTCCGCGCCTGCGCCCTCCAGTTCCCTTGCGACCTGGCCGAGCGCGTCGGCTGCCTTGTCCCACGCCCCGGCCTTCTGGAGCGCCACGATACCCTCAAAATTTAGGGATCGCAAAACCACATCGGCGGAATTCAGTCCACCAAGCCTGTCGCGAACCTGCTCGTTGACGCGGCGATAGTAGACCGCGGTGCTCTCCCAGCTCATGCCGCCTATCAAGCCTATCCTTTTCATGCGCTTCTTCCGTCTCATTGTTACTGACTGGAGAAACGATAGGACAGGGCGGATGCGGTGAAATTGCGTTTTTTCAGATCTCCGCCGAAACCTCGGCAATGTCATCCTGTGGTTTTCCCGTTTCGGTAGGATGAAATTACCAGAAATTGGCGATGCGTAAATTTTCACTCTACTGCCTGCTTTTTTGACACTTTACAGCGCCGTCGTTTTTCCTGATCAATGAAGGAGACAGCCGACCCGGTGTTGCGTCGTTCGGCGGCGAATTTCGTCGAGGATCGGGCGCAAGGGAAGAACCAATTTGGCGCGAGAAGCGCCTGTTGGGGAAAACCTCTTCGCGGAACGAAGGTCGGGCGCAATGAACGGAGACGGCATGTTCGACCAGATCGACCGAAAGATCATCGATATTCTCCAGCAGGACGCCAACAGGTCCGTCGTCGACATTGCAAACGAGGTCGGCCTGTCGCATACGCCCTGCTGGCGCCGCATCAAGCGCATGGAAGACATGGGCCTGATCCGCAACCGCGTGGCGCTGGTCGACCGGCGCATGGCGAACGTCGGGATGACGATCTTCATCGCCATCAAGGTGCCGCGCCACAATTCCGTCTGGCTGGATGCTTTCCGCAAGGAGATCCGCGACATTCCGGAAATCATGGAGGCCTATCGGCTGACGGGCGAGACCGACTACCTGCTGCGGGTCGTCGTTCCCGACATCGAGGTCTACGACCAGGTGTACCAGAACCTCATCAACCGGCTGGAGTTCTCCGACCTTTCCTCCTCCATCGCCATGGAGGAGATGAAATTCACCACCGCGCTGCCGACCAAATACATGTAGCCCCGGCCGGCAGTTTCCACAGACCGAAAAGACAGGAAGAAACGTCATGCGCATCGCAATTCTCGGATCCGGATCGATCGCCTTCGGCATGGCCGCATATTTGGCCAAGGCGGGGCATGAGCCCGTCCTGTGGTCGCCTTCGGGCAAGCGGACGGAAAAGCTCGCCGCCGGCGCCCCGCTGGTCGCAACCGGCGCGGTCGAATTCGAGGGCAGGGTGGCGGTCGCGAAAGACTGCGCGGAAGCAGTATCGGGCGCGGACGCCGTCGTCATCGCGCTGCCGACCAACGGCCACCGCCTGGCCTTCGACCAGGCGCTGCCGCACCTGCGCCCGGGACAGCCGGTCATCGTCAGTTCGCACAGCTCGTTCGGCGCGCTCTATCTGTCGAAGCGCTGTGCCGAGCGCGGCCTGAAGCTGCCGATCATCGTGTGGGGAACGACGCTTCTGACCGGCCGTCAGCAGCCTGACCTCGTCAGCGTGGCCGTCAGCACGGTGCGCGAGAAGATCGACTTCGCCACCTTGCCGAAGAGCGAGGCGGCCCTCGGCAAGTCGCTCTGCACGACCCTGTTCGGCGACCGTTTCGTCGAGCGCGACGGCATGCTGGCGATCGCGCTTTCCAACCTGAACCCGCAGAACCATCTCGCGATCGCCCTGCTCAACCTGACCCGCATGGAGAAGGGCGAGAAATGGGGGCAGGGCGAGCATGTGACGCCGCGCGTCGGCGCGCTGATCGAGGCGCTGGACGCCGAGCGGCTGGCCATTGCCGAGAGCTTCGGCCTGTCGGTGCGCACGGTCAGGGAGCACTTCTCGCTGTCCTTCCATGTCCCCATGGCCTCGGTCGCCGAGATGAACCAGCAGATGCACCAGGAGGGGCGGGGCGGCTTCGGTCCGGCGACCGTCGACAGCCGCTACATCCACGAGGACGTGCCCTTCGGCCTCGTGCCGACGAGCCTGCTCGGCCAGATTTCCGGCCGTCCGACGCCGCTGCACGACGCCGGCATCGCGCTCTTCTCCGGCACGATGGAGCAGGACCTCGCCGCGCAGAACGATCTCCTGCCTGACCTGGGGCTCGACCGGCTGGCGCCCGCCGACCTGAAGGCCCTGTGCGAGAAAGGCTTCGGCTGAAGGCCGAAGCCTCGGGGGATCCAGGCTTCGTTCGCTGCACCAGTGCGCGATGCAGGGCATTTGCATGTGGAGCAGCCCTCTGGCCTGCCGCCCATTTCCCCCTTGTGAGGGCGGGCCGGAGAGGGCGCTCCATTTGCGATTGCCCGCCGTATCATGCCGCGCACATTGCCCCGGCCGCGGTTTCGCGCTAGTTGCAGGGCACTTGAAACGGAGAGATGGCATGAGTCTGGTCGATACGGTGCGCAACACGCTGGTTCCCGTCCATCGCGACGGCTGGAAATTCGTTGCCATCTTCTTCGTGGTGTCCGTCATCCTCGGCTTCCTGTGGGAGCCGCTGATGTGGCTGGGCTTCGTGCTGACCGCCTGGTGCGCCTATTTCTTCCGCGATCCCGAGCGCGTCACGCCGCAGGATCCCGATCTCGTCATCAGCCCGGCCGATGGGCGCGTCTCGGCCATCGCCATGGTGACGCCGCCGCTCGAACTCGAGCTCGGCTCCGAGCCGATGCTGCGCATCTCGGTGTTCATGAACGTCTTCAACTGCCACGTGAACCGGTCGCCGATGCGCGGCAGCGTGCGCCGCATCGCCTATCGCGCCGGCAGCTTCCTCAATGCCGAACTCGACAAGGCGAGCCAGGAGAACGAGCGCAACGGCCTCGTCATCGACACCGCCCATGGCGAGATCGGCGTGGTCCAGATCGCCGGCCTCGTCGCCCGCCGCATCGTCTGCTGGACCTCGACCTTCGACCATCTGGAGGCCGGCGAGCGCTTCGGCCTGATCCGCTTCGGCTCGCGCCTCGACGTCTTCCTGCCGGCGGGTGCGGAAGCGCGCGTCGCCGTCGGCCAGACGGCGATCGCCGGCGAGACGGTGCTGGCCGAATTCGGTTCCGCCAAGGGTCCGCTTCTGGGACGCCGGGGTTGACAGGCGGCACGGATCGCACGATTCCGGGGCCGGTGTTCCGCCAGAACGGGATTCCGCGCGCCCTGACCTGCGGGCGCCGGTCCTGCCAGCAAAGCGAGCCGAGATGAAAACGCCGTTTCACCCCTACGAGCCGAACGGCCCCAACGACGAGGCGCGCGGGCCGCGCCTGCGGCAGATACCGCTCCGGGTGATCATTCCGAACATGATCACGATCCTGGCGATCTGCGCGGGGCTGACCGGCATCCGCCTCGCCTTCGAGAACCGCTACGAGCTCGCCGTCGGCATGGTCCTGCTCGCCGCCTTCCTCGACGGCATCGACGGCCGGGTCGCAAGGCTCCTGAAGGCCACCTCGAAATTCGGCGTGCAGATGGATTCGCTGGCCGACATCGTCAATTTCGGCGTTGCACCCGCGCTGGTGCTCTATGTGTTCATCCTCGACCAGGCGCGCTCGGTCGGCTGGATCGCCGCCCTGATCTTCGCGATCGCCGCCGGCCTGCGGCTTGCCCGCTTCAACGTCATGTCGGAGCGTGAGACCAAGGCATCCTGGCAGTCGGAATATTTCGTCGGCGTGCCGGCGCCGGCAGGCGCCATGCTGGTGCTGCTGCCGGTCTATGTCGGCTTCCTCGGCCTCGCCCCCAGCCTGCCCTTCGCGCTCGTCTCGTCCGCCTATACCGTGCTGATCGCCTTCCTCCTCGTCAGCCGCGTGCCGGTCTGGTCGGGCAAGTCCGAGGGCAGCCGCATCCGCCGGGATTTCGTCCTGCCGGTGATGCTGGTCGTCGTCATCTACGTCGCCACCCTGATGAGCTTCACCTGGGAGACCATGGTGGTGACGGTTGCGATCTATCTCGTCTCGCTCCCCTTCGGCGCCCGCGCCTGGTACCGCAAGTACGGCGGCTGGCCTTCGGCCGATACCGCGGTGGAAAACCACTTCCCCGGCGAGGTGGAAGAGGATCCCGAGACCCGCGACGGCCGCTAGGGCCCACCTCGCTTCACGCCTTTCTGTACTGACCGCATCCGGTGCGCACGCCTGCGCGCCGGATCGCGTGCGGCATGCGCTCGTCGCGCCTCAGCCTTGCGTAAACGCAACTCTCGCCGGCTTGCGATCCTCGTTCATCGATGATATTTAACTCGCTAATTACTAGTGTGCTAATTATGGTTGGGCTAAGCAATGTCACCCTCGATCCCCCGGGATATCGTCCTTGAAGAACTCTCCCGTGCCGGCAGGAAGATGCGGGCGCTGTTCGATGCCCGCGTGCGGGCGAGGGGAGTGACGCTGTCGCGGGCGCGCACGCTTCTGATCCTGCGCCGGACGCCGGGCCTCAACCAGCGCGAACTGGCCGAGGAACTCGACATCGAGACGCCGACGCTGGTGCGCCTGCTCGACGGCATGGAGAAGCAGGGCTTCATCCAGCGCCGCAATGTCGAGGGTGACCGCCGCGCCAAGCAGATCGTGATGACGCCCGAGGGCGAAAGGGCCGCCGACGAGATGGTGGCGCTCGCCCAGGACCTGCGCCACGACCTGCTGGCCGATGTCAGCGAAAAGGATATCGCCACCGCCGTGCGCGTCCTGCAGCGGATCTCCAGTTCCGCCACGACCTCCTGCCGGGAGGGCGTGTAGCGATGCGCACCGCGATCCGGAACGACGGGGAGAGCCGCACCGTCGGCGCCCCGTCCGGCGCGACCCCGTCCGCCGGGCCCATCGTCGCTCCCGTCGCCGCGAATGACGACCCGCCGGCAGGGCTTGCCGCGCGCACGGAGGCCCCGGCCGCCGATGCCATCGCCGAGCCGCCGCCCGCGTCTGTCGCCAACCCGTCGCCGAACCTTCCGTCCTGGCCCTATTTCGTCGCGTCTGCGCTGCTGCTTCTGACGCAGGGCTTCGGCATGAACATGATCGCCGGCAACCTGCCGCAGTTGCAGGGCGCCTACAGCGCCACGCAGAACGAGGCCGCCTGGCTGATCGCCGCCTACCTGGCTCCGAACGTCAGCCTGTCGATCGCCCTCGTCAAGGTGCGCAACCAGTATGGCCTGCGCAGGTTCGCCGAATGCAGCATCCTCTTCTTCATGCTCGTCTGCATCCTGCACCTGTTCGTCACCGACCTTGCCGGTGCGATCGCCGTGCGCTTCTTCGCAGGTTTCGCCGCAGCGCCGCTTTCGAGCCTCGGCTTCCTCTACATGATCGAGAAGCTGGTCCCGGAGAAGAAGCTGCAATACGGCATCCCCGCGGCGCTGACGCTGATCGCGGTGATGCCCTCGCTCACCCGCATCACCTTCCCCACGCTTTTCGAGCTCGGCGGCGTTCACGGGCTCTATATCTTCGAGCTCGGCCTCGCTATGGCGAGCTTCGGCGCGATCTACCTGCTGCCGCTGACCTCGCCGCCGCGGATCCGCGCCATCGAGCGGCTGGATTTCCTCTGCTATCCACTGATTGCCGTGGGCCTCGGCTCCATGGCGATCGTGCTGTCGACCGGCCGCCTTTACTGGTGGTTCGAGGCCCCGTGGCTCGGCGCGTTGCTGGTCCTGTCCATCGTCTGCCTGACGCTTGCGATCGTGATCGACCTGAACCGCGAAAAGCCCTTCATCGACTACCGCTGGCTGATGAGCCCGTCGATGCTGCATTTCACCGCCGTGCTGCTGCTGTTCAGGCTGCTTCTGACGGAACAGACGGCCGCGGCCACCAACTTCTTCCTCGTGCTCGGCCTCCAGAGCGACCAGTTGACCGGGCTCTATGTCGTCATCGCGATCGCGGCCATCGTCGGCGGCGTCACCTGCGCGCTTTTGAGCCGGCCGGGACGCCAGCCCTACATCCACCTGGTCTGCCTGCTGCTGATCGCCGCCGGTGCCTACATGGATAGCCACGCCACCAACCTGACCCGCCCGCACGACATCTATGTCAGCCAGGCGCTGATGGCCCTTGCCAGCGCCATGTTCCTGCCGCCGGCGATGGCGAAGGGCATCGGCGAGGCGTTCAAGCGGGGACCGAACCACTTCCTCACCTTCATCCTCGTCTTTCTGGCGACGCAGAACCTCGGCGGGCAGCTCGGTTCGGCGGCGTTCGGAACGATGATCACGCTGCGCGAGAAGTTTCATTCCAACGTGCTCGCCCAGTCGATCACGCTCACCGACCCGGTCGTCGCCAACCGCGTCAGCCAGCTTTCGGCGACCTACGGCCACACGCTGACCGACAGGGCTCTGCTCAACGCCGAGGGCACCAGCCTGCTCGGCCAGCGGATCACGCGCGAGGCCAACGTGCTGGCCTATAACGACGTGTTCGTGCTGATCGCCGCACTCTCGCTGTTCGCCGCCATCTGCCTGGTGCTGCACTTGGCCTTCGACACCATCAGGATCCGCGCGCAGCGCGATCCCGCGACGGCCTGAGGCCGGTCGCGACCACGCACAAACTTCGAGTAACGACCATGAAGAACATCCTCACCAAACTTGCCTCCGCCGCCGCAGTCGCCATCGGCCTCGCCGGCGTCACCCTCGTGCTCTATGCCTGGGACCTGCCGCCGTTCCGGAGCGCGGTGCAGACGACCGACAACGCCTATGTCCGCGGCTCCGTCACCCTGATCAGCCCGCAGCTGTCCGGCTACATCGTCGAGGTTCCGGTCAAGGACTTCGAGCACGTCAGCGCCGGGCAGCTGCTTGCGAGACTCGACGACCGCATCTTCAATCAGAAGGTAGAGCAGGCGAAGGCGACGCAGGCCGCGCAGGAGGCGGCGCTGACCAATTCGATCCAGCAGGAGAAGTCGGCCAACGCCAAGATCGGCGCCAGCGAGGCGGCCGTCGACAGCGCCACCTACGCCCTGCGCCGCGCCAGGGAAAACTCCGATCGCGTGGAGAACCTCGCCGCCAAGGGCATCATGGCCGAGAGCGACCGCGAGCAGAGCCGCACCACGCTCGACCAGGCGCAGGCCGCCGTCGACCAGGCAAAGGCGCAGCTCGAGGTCTCGCGGCAGGACCTGCAGTCGATCATCGTCAATCGCGCTTCGCTGAAGGCGGCCGTCGACGGCGCGAAGGCGGCCGTCGAGCTCGCCGGGATCGATCTCGCCAACACCCGCATCATCGCCCCGCAGGACGGCACCGTCGGCGAGGTCGGCGTCAAGCTCGGCCAGTACGTCTCGGCCGGCACGCAACTGATGGCGGTCGTGCCGAGCGGCACCTGGATCATCGCCAATTTCAAGGAGACGCAGCTGAGCCGCATCCGGCCCGGCCAGGAGGTGACCTTCACCGTCGACGCGCTCGACCACCTGCAACTGCGCGGCCATGTCGAGCGCTTCTCGCCCGCCGCGGGCTCAGAGTTCAGCGTCATCAAGCCCGACAACGCCACCGGCAACTTTACCAAGGTCGCCCAGCGCGTCCCCGTCCGCATCTCGATCGACCCCGGCCAGGACCAGGTCTCCCGCCTGGCGCCAGGCCTGTCGGTGGTCGTGCGTACGGTGGTGGATGGCGACGGAGCTGCCACGGCTCAGGCCGCTGCGCCGACGAACGGCTGAAATCCATGGACGCCGGAGCCGGGCGCCGGCCATGTAATCCGATCCGCATGCCGGATGCTTTGACCGCCCGTCATGTCGGAGATGATCCGGCATTCGGCACGCGCAAGTCTTTGTGCGATAAAGCATTTTCTCACGCCGCGGCGTGGCTGGATGCCGGATCAAGTCCGGCATGACGGGGAATGGGTGGATGCGGGCCTATCTTCATGGCATGGATCTAACCGAAAGAGATGACGCGCGAAGCGATCACAGCCCGTGCAGGTAATATGCGATGTCCTACCAGTCGGGGTTCATGGCCTCTATTAGGTCGAGCTTCCATTTCCGCGGCCAGTTATTGATGGCTTTTTCACGAGCGATGGCATCGGTGACGAGGTCGTGCTCCTCAAACCAGACGAGCGTCTTGATGCCGTAGCGAGTTGTGAATCCGGGCGTGAGATCGTTTTGGTGCTCATAGAGCCGCCGTGGCAGGTTAGTCGTCACTCCCGTGTAGAGTGTGCCGTTGCGCTGTGAGGCGAGGATGTAGACGTATCCCTTCATGGCATCATGATGGGCGCGGTAATATCAAAATTCAAGCTTGGGTTGTATTTGGTGTCACTCACCCTCCGTCATGCCGGCCCCCGAGCCGGCATCCAGCCGCGCAAGTCCTTGCGCGATAAAGCATCATGTCGTCGCAGGCAGGGCGCTGCCGGATACCGGATCGAGTCCTGCATGGCGGGTGGGAGGGCGTTTCCGCTCCGTGTTGGCGGATGGGCGGACGTCTGTGGCGCCTCAAGGGAGAGGGCCCAAGGCCCCGTGCCTATTCCGGCAGCCGGTAGTCGACCAGCTTCTTCTCGCGGACGATGAAGAGCTTGCCGGTCTCGGTCATGTCGGGGCCGACGAGCGGCATCATCGTCTCGGCGACCTCGGAAGGATGCGGGACAGTCGTCGGATCTTCGCCCGGGATCGCCTGCGCGCGCATCGCCGTGCGCGTGCCGCCGGGATCGACCGAGACGATGCGCAGCGGCGTGCGCTGCGTCTCGCCGGCCCAGGTGCGCGCCAGGGCCTCGACGGCCGCCTTGGAGGCGGAGTAGGGGCCCCAGAAGGGCTTGCACTTGTGGGCGGCGGACGAGGACAGGATCAGCGCCCGGCCGGCGTCGGACTTTAAAAGCAGCGGCTCGACCGAGCGGATCAGCCGCCAGGTGGCGGTGACGTTGATGGTCATCACCTTTTCGAACACCTTCGCCTCGACATGGCCGATCGGCGAGATCGTGCCGAGCACGCCGGCATTGGCGACGAGGATGTCGAGCTTGCCCCAGCGCTCGAAGATCGAGCCGCCGAGCTTGTCGATCGCCGCCATGTCGGCGAGGTCGAAGGGCACCAGCGTCGCCGTGCCGCCGACCGCCTTGATCGCGTCGTCGAGTTCTTCCAGCCCGCCGACGGTGCGCGCGCAGGCGATCACGTGGGCGCCGCGCTTGGCCAGCGAAAGTGCGGTGAAATAACCGATGCCGCGCGAGGCGCCGGTAACCAGCGCGATCCTGCCCTTCAGGTCGATATCCATCATTCTCTTCCCATCTGTTGCCGCCAAAAAAGAAGGCCGCGTTTCCGCAGCCTTCTAGAGCGTTTGTCGGCGAATGAAAACCGCCCGGCCGGCTCAGCCGTTGCTGGCGAGCACGGAAACCTTGCGACCCATCGTCTCGCCGTCCTTGTCGAGCAGGCGGGTCGGGTAGTCGCCGGTGAAGTAGTGGTCGGTGAACTGCGGCCGGGCGTCGTTGCGGTCCTCGCCGCCGACGGCGCGGTAAAGGCCGTTGATCGACAGGAACTGCAGCGAATCGGCGCCGATATACTTCGCCATCGCCTCGACGTCGGCATACTGGTTGGCGAGCAGCTTGTCCTTGTCGGGCGTGTCGATGCCGTAGAAGTCCGGATAGAAGATCATCGGGCTGGCGACGCGGATGTGCACTTCCGTCGCCCCCGCATCGCGGATCATCTGCACGATCTTCAGCGAGGTGGTGCCGCGCAC
Source organism: Rhizobium sp. TRM96647 (assembly GCF_025780115.1). Classification (NCBI taxonomy): domain Bacteria; kingdom Pseudomonadati; phylum Pseudomonadota; class Alphaproteobacteria; order Hyphomicrobiales; family Rhizobiaceae; genus Rhizobium; species Rhizobium sp. TRM96647. The sequence continues at coordinate 68,678 of NZ_JAOXHF010000012.1, read as the reverse complement.
GATCGAATCGTCGACCAGCACCACGCGCTTGCCCTCGATCATCGCCCGGTTGGCCGAATGCTTCAGCTTGACGCCGAAGGCGCGGATCTGCTGGGTCGGCTCGATGAAGGTGCGGCCGACATAATGGTTGCGGATGATGCCGTACTCGAACGGAATGCCGCTCTCCTGCGCATATCCCAGCGCGGCCGGCGTGCCTCCATCAGGCACCGGCACGATCACGTCGGCCTCGATCGGGTGTTCCTTGGCGAGGTTGATGCCCATGTTCTTGCGCGCGACATAGACGCTGCGGCCGCCGACCACCGAATCGGGCCGGGCGAAATAGACGTATTCGAACAGGCAGAGCCGTTCCGGCAGGCCGTTGCCGGCCTTGCGGGCGTCGATCGAGATCGTTCCGTCCGGCTGGACCTCGCAGATGATGACCTCGCCGTTCTCTACGTCGCGGACGAACTTGGCGCCGATGATGTCGAGCGCGCAGGTCTCCGACGCGAAGATCGGCTTGCCGTCGAGCTCGCCCATGACCAGTGGGCGGATGCCGGTCGGGTCGCGCGCGGCGATCAGCTTGGTGCGGGTCACGGCCACCATCGAGTAGCCGCCCTCCATCTGCCTGATGGCATCGATGAAGCGGTCGGCGGTCGAGGTATAGCGGGAGCGGGCGAACAGGTGCAGCACCACTTCGGTGTCCGAGGTGGACTGACAGATGGCACCGCCGGCGATCAACTGCCGGCGCAGCGTCAGCCCGTTGGTGAAATTGCCGTTATGGGCGATCGCGATGCCGCCGACCTCGAGTTCAGCGAACAGCGGCTGGACGTTGCGCAGCGCCACTTCACCGGTCGTCGAATAGCGGACATGGCCGATCGCCATGCTGCCCGGCAGTTTCGCCAGCGTCGCCGGATCGGTGTAGTGGTCGCCGACCAGGCCCATGCGGCGCTCGGAATGGAAGCGCAGCCCGTCGAAGGAGACGATGCCGGCCGCCTCCTGCCCGCGGTGCTGCAGGGCATGCAGGCCGAGTGCGGTCAGCGTCGCCGCGTCCGGATGCCCGAGGATGCCGAAGACGCCGCATTCCTCATGCAGCGTATCGTCGTCGGCATCATGCTCGGAACGGTGGTCGGAAACGGAAAGTTCGGTCATGTGCTGCAAGCCTTTGGTCGGGACGGTGCGGGGTTGCGCGATCTTCGTTTCGTTGGCGGCAGGTGTGGGCCCTCGGGCCGGAACTGCCATGGCGCGGCCCTCTCACTTGCGCGACCGCGACGCCTATATATGGAAGCCTGAACGACTTTACCACCGAAGTCCGAGGGCTTCAGTGGTAGCGAAGTCACTCTACCAGATTTCCGTTGCGGCTGCCCTTTCGAAAATCGCGGGGCAGCCCTGCATTGTCATCCGGGCGTCGTCAGCCGTTCGTGGCCGGTGCGTCTTCCGCCGGCTCCTCGCCGGTCGCTCCGTCGGTGCCGTCTGCCGGGGTGTCGGTGCCTTCGGCTGGTGCGCTGCGGCCGAGCAGGCGGTCGCGAATGGCATTGTCGGCATTCTCCGGCAGGAGCGCGACCAGCTTGCTGCCGAGATTGTCGAGCAGCGGCTTGGACTTGGCGCTCTCGACCCAGGTCGGCCGCTGCTGCGGCGTGACCAGCCAGTTGAAGAACAGCATGGCGACGACGACGATCAAAAGCCCGCGGGCCGCACCGAACAGGAAGCCGAGCGTGCGGTCGAGCGCGCCGATGCGGCTGTCGATGATGAAGTCCGCGATCCGCATGGTGATGAAGGAGATGACGATCAGCGCCACGAGGAAAACCACGCCGGCCGAGCCGATGATCGCCACCGTGTCGCTCGTCGTGTATTCCTTGGCGTAGGGGACCAGCACGGGATAGAGGAAGTAGGCGGCCGCAGCGGCGCCGACCCAGCTTGCGACTGACAGGACCTCTCGCGAGAAGCCGCGCACCATCGCAAGCACCGCCGAGAACAGCGCGACGCCGATGACGATGCCGTCGAGAAGAGTGATGGGCATGTTTGTCTTACTCCAGACCAGGAATCTCTTGCGACCCGGACGCGATTTGTCGCGGCACTCTAGCCGATCGCGTTAGCGGCGTCTCAATTCGGTTCATCGGCAACGAACTGTTTCCACAAAGCTTTGCCAATTTCACGGCAGCCCGCCGGCCGGCGGCCTGTCGTGTCGTCGTCCCCTCGTTCCCGTCCCGTCAATCCCCGGTCTCGCCGCGCATCAGCGCGCCCTTCGAGCCGGCGATCCGGGCCACCAGGTCCGGCAGGCTGTCGATCTCCTGCCAGCGCCCGCCGTTGCCCTTCGGCAGTTCGGCCGAGCCCGTGGGCAGGACCGCTTGCGAAAAGCCCAGCTTTTCCGCCTCCTTGAGGCGCTGGGCGGTGTGCGAGACCGGCCGGACGGCGCCCGACAGGCTGACTTCGCCGAAATAGACGCAATCGGCAGGCAGGGCAAGGCCGGCCAGCGACGAAACGAGCGCGGCTGCGACGGCGAGATCGGCGGCGGGTTCGGAGATGCGGAAGCCGCCGGCGATGTTGAGATAGACGTCGTGCTGGCCGAGACGGACGCCGCAATGGGCCTCCAGCACTGCAAGGATCATCGACAGCCTGGCCGAATCCCAGCCGACGACGGCGCGGCGCGCGGTGCCGAGCGACGTCGGCGCCACCAGCGCCTGCACTTCCACCAGCACGGGGCGGGTGCCCTCCATGCCGGCGAAGACCGCAGCACCCGGCGACTTCTCGTTGCGCTCGCCGAGAAAGAGTTCGGACGGGTTGGCGACCTCGCGCAGGCCCTTGTCCGACATCTCGAACACGCCGATCTCGTCGGTCGGCCCGAAGCGGTTCTTGACGGTGCGCAGGATGCGATAGTGATGACCGCGGTCGCCCTCGAAATAGAGCACGGCGTCGACCATGTGCTCGACGACGCGGGGGCCGGCGATCTGGCCCTCCTTGGTGACGTGGCCGACGAGCACGACGGCAGCGCCCGTCTGCTTGGCAAAGCGGATCATCGCCTGCGCGCCGGTGCGCACCTGGGTGACGGTGCCGGGCGCGGATTCGACGATGTCGCTCCACAGCGTCTGGATCGAATCGATGATGGCAAGGTCCGGCCGCTTGCCGTCGGCGAGCGTGGCGAGGATGTCCTCGACGTTCGTTTCGGCGGCGAGCAGCACGTCGGTCTCGGCGGCACCCAGGCGCTGGGCGCGCAGCCTGATCTGTGCCACCGCCTCCTCGCCGGAGACGTAGATGACGCGCTGGCCCTTGCGCGAAAGGGCGGCGGCGGCCTGCATCAGCACGGTCGACTTGCCGATCCCCGGATCGCCGCCGACGAGCACCGCCGAGCCGCGCACGAAGCCGCCGCCGGTGACCCGGTCGAGTTCGCCGATGCCGGTCGAAACCCGCGGCGCTTCCTCGATCTCGCCCGAAAGCGTGGTCAGCGCCACCACGCGGCCCTTCTTCGGCGTCTTGCCCGGCCCGCCGCCGATGCCGCCCATCGGGTCTTCCTCGACGACGGTGTTCCACTCGCCGCAGGCGTCGCACTTGCCGACCCAGCGCGCATGGACGGTGCCGCAGCTCTGGCAGACGAATTGGGTCCGGGCCTTGGCCATCAGGTCTCGCTTTCGGTGAAATCGTCCGGCGACAGGTCCTGCCGGCCGTGGAGGATGCGGATGACGACGATTCGGGTGTCGTACACCCGCAGATAGATGCATCGGTCGCGGTAGGGAAGGGCTCTCAATCCGGGAGCCAGCCAGTCTCGGGCAACGCCGGTGTAGCCTGCTGCCGCGGCCGATTTGATCTTGGCCTCGATCGCGCGGACGAAGCGCAGGGCGGCGTCAGGATTATCCTGAGCGATGAAGTCGAATATGCCGATAAGATCCTCGATCGCCGCAGGCGACAGGCGGTAGTGCCGGGCCTCGATCACTTTGCGGACTTCGCGCGGGCGACGATATAGGCGGTCAGGTCGTCATCGGTCGAAAACTCGACATACTCGCCGTTCGCGATCTGCTGGTCACCCTCCTCGATCAGCCGCCGCAACTCGTTCAGTTGCAGTTCGTCCCGTTCCAGCAGGCGCAGGCCCGCGCGCACGACTTCGCTGGCGTTGTTGTAGCGCCCCGAACTGACCTGCTCGTCGATGAAGGCTTCGAAATGGTCGCCGACCACGATGGACTTCTTTGCGTTCGACATGCCGACCTCCGCGATTTGCGGCGATCCTATCACGCAGGGAGAACAATTCCTACCGCGTAGCCTCGATATAGTCCCGGCGGTAGCGCGGACCGAGGCTGGTCAGGAGCACGTAGTCGATCGTGCCGCCGGCGCGCGAGACGACCTCGATCGGCATGTGCGGGCCGAACAACTCGATGAAGTCGCCGGCGCGCACCGTTCCGGCCGGCAGGTCGGTCACGTCGAAATGGGTGAGGTCCATGGTGACGCGGCCGATCAGCGGCACATGGTGGCCGTGCAGATAGCCCTTCGCGCCGGAGACGACCGCCTGGCGCAGCGGCACGCCGGCGCCGGAGAGGCTGCGCAGGTAGCCGTCGGCATAGCCGATCGCCGCCACCGCGATCCGGCTGTCGCGGGAAAGGAGGGCCGAAGCCCCGTAGCCGACGCCCTCGCCGATCTTCGCCTCGCGTACCTGCAGGACCCGCGCCTCGGCCTTCACCACAGGCTTCATCGGGTTCGGCTCGCCGTTGACCGCCGCCCCGCCATAGACGGAGATGCCCGGGCGGGTCATGTCGAAGTGGAAATCCGCCCCGAGAAAGACGCCGGCGGAATTGGCAAGGCTCGCCTCAACCCCCTCGAAGGCGCTCGCCGCAGCGCGGAAGCGGTCGAGCTGCATGCGGTTCATCGGATGCAGGGGCTCGTCGCCGCAGGCGAGATGGCTCATGATCAGCACCGGCGAAAAGCTTGCCGGGCGTGCCGGATCATGGGCAAGGGCCGTGGCCTCGGCGACCGTCAGCCCGAGGCGGTTCATGCCGGTGTCGACCTGCAGGACGCACGGATGGTCGCCATGTTCCGAAATTGCCGCCATGAACACGGCAAGCTGTTCGCTCGATGCGATGACGGGCACGAGGTCATGGCTGAAGAACATCCGCTCCGAGCCGGCCCACATGCCGGAGAGGACGTAGATCCGGCCGTCGGGAACGGTGGGACGAAGGGCGGCACCTTCCTGCGGGGTCGCCACGAAGAAGTCGCGCGCGCCGGCCTGGTAGAGGGTGCGCGCCGCGGGCTCCAGCCCGGTTCCATAGGCATTGGCCTTGAGCACGGCGGCGGTGCGGGCCTTCCCTGATTTTCGCGCCATGAGACGCCAGTTGTCGGCGAGCGCTCCGAGGTCGACAGTGACACGGGCCGGTTCCTCGCCGGGAAGATCGTCCGACGAGACCGGGGTGGAGAAGGGAAAACCGTTGTTCGTCATATTTTCTGGAATACAGTCTCCGGCTTCCGGCAGCAACAGGATTGCGTCCGTGCGAAATTCCGCTAGAGCTTTGCGCGCAAGGACAATTCTGAGGCGATTTTGTCAGGCATGCCTCCGTTTTGCGTGCAATCCGGGTTCTGCGGTTGAGACATCGGGAGGTTGAACAGCAAGCATGCCAAGACGTATCGCCACCGCCTCGCTGGCGCTCGTTCTCGCCGCGGCGTCGCTCGTCCGGCCGGTCTGTGCACAGGAGACGCCGGACCCGCCGCTGGAACTGCGCGATGCCTACGCGACCCTGCTCGGCCTCGATCTCGACGGCGAGGCGCCTGTCCGCGACGGCCGCACCGACATCTATCGCTCGAACCTCGACAACCCAAACGCGCCGCGTCTCGTCACCCGGCTGGAGGTGAGCGGCAACGAATGCCGCGTGCGCACCACCTCCGCACTCCAGACGCCCGGCGAATGGGCGGTGCTGTCGCTGACGATGATGGACCTGAAGCGGGTCGACAGCGCCGTCGCCTATGGATCGATCGACGACCTGATTGCCGGGAAGAACCCGCTTCGCCCCGGCGACCCGCATGCGCGACAGCTCGTGCTCCGGGGCAGCCACCTGCAATGCACGAGCAGGCTCTCGCTCGCCGACGAGGCCGGCACCCCCCTGAGCACCTGCCACGACCGGCTCGACATCTCGATGATGGACGATGCCCAGGTGGCCCGGGTCCAGAGCGCCGTCGCGCTGCTGACCCGGACCTGTGACATCGACGCCCTGCGGCGATAGGGCGGTCCTGCGCGCACTCGGCACCTGAGCGCTACAGGATGAAATCCCCCTTCGACAGCGACAGGGCATCGTCGAGGTGAATGCCGAAATCCGCCTTCTTGTCGCCGTTCACGTCGGCATAGACATAGGTGTCGGATTTCGACTTGCTGACACGCAGTTCTCCCGGATCGCCCGAGAACTTCTTCGACCCCACGAATTCGAAGGCCTGATCGCCGGACTTCTTCGTATTGGCGTCGATTGCGCTCAGATCGAGCTTGTCCCGCTGTGACTTGCTGAAATCGAAGATCGTATCGCGACCGCTGGAACCCGGCTTGGAGTCGGAAATCGATTCGAACACGAAAACGTCACGGCCCTTGCCGCCATACAGGGCGTCTGCGCCTTTCATGCCGGTGATCGTGTCGTTGCCACCATTGCCCCGAAGGGTGTTGCTGGCCGAGTTGCCGGTCAGCACGTCGTTCTTGCTGCCGCCGGAGACATGCTCGAAATTGCGAACCAGGAAGATCCCGTTGCCGGTGTCGACGACATCGCTGATGCCGAGGTCGATGTCGAGCTTTCGCGTGAACGACGACATGACCAGGGTATCGGAGTTCCGGTCTGCTCCGGTCGATACGCCGGACCCGCCGTCGACGATCACGAACTGATCCGCCTCGGCGAGCTTGCGCAGTGTGACGGTGTCGGCATCGCGGCCGCCGAACACGGCGTCGGCGCCGCCGGAACCGAGCGAGATCGTGTCCTTGCCCCGGCCGCCGGAGATGGTTCCGATCCAGCCCGAGGAGGTCGTGATGCTGTCGTTTCCGCGACCGGCATCGATGCTGTCGATCTCTGCGCCGCTCCCGATCTTGATGATGTCGCGGTCCTCCCCGGCGCGCACGACGCCCGCGCCGCCGGAGCCGATTGTGACCTTGTTGGCGCCATGCCCGACGGAGATGTAGTCGACGTAGCCGGTGCCCGTCTTGACGCTGTCGTTGCCGCCGCCAAGCTCGATCTGCCCTGCGCCGGCCGCACCAAGCGTCAGGGTTTCGGCGTTTCCGCTGCCCTTCACGATGTCGACATAGGTTCTATTGAAGGTCGCGACGCTCGATCCGGCGCCGTTCAGGGCACCCAGGGCGAGAAAACCGACCGAACCGCCAGTACCGTCGGTGTTGTCCTTGATCACGGCCTTCACCTGACCGGTGAAACGAAACATATCGATGTTCCAGCCGGAGCCTTCGAGTGTATATGTTGCAGTGCGCACAGGAAGAGAGTCTTCGACCCACGTATCGACGTAGAGAAGCCAGTTCTTGCTCCAGTTATACGGATCGACGCCCACTTTGAACGGCGTAGATCCGTTCAGCGTCACACTAATATTCGAAGTCAGTGTCGTCATTTGATTTCCCCATTCCCCAGCAATCAAATTCCCCGGATAAAAATATCCAGGTGACTCGCATAATACGAGGGCGAGATTGCAGATCAACAACAAGTGGGAAAATTGTTCGAAGGGAAACTATGCTTGTCCCGACCGGACGCGATGCAGCGCGGCTCGGCTCGGTGCGCGTGTGGCGTACTGTTGGTGCGAAAGGCGGGACGTCGACACGCGTCATGCGCCAAGTCGCGAGGCCGGAATCGTCACGGTTTGGAATGAAGGCGGGCGTTCGACCGCAGGCGCTTGAAGGCCGAACCCCGGTCCGGCCTCATGGGCGGCGAGGCGCCGCTCAGTGTTCCTCGTATTGCGAGAACGACGGGTCGGCGAGGTCGGCGAAGCGGGTGAATTCGGACTGGAAGGCGAGCTTCACGGTGCCGGTCGGCCCGTGGCGCTGCTTGGCGATGATCACGTCGGCCGTGCCCTTCACCTTCTCGAACTGCATCTTCCATTCTTCGTATTTCGGGTCGAACTCGTCGCGCGGCTCGAGGTTTTTGACGTAGTATTCCTCGCGGAACACGAACAGCACCACGTCGGCGTCCTGCTCGATCGAGCCCGATTCGCGCAGGTCGGAGAGCTGCGGCCGCTTGTCCTCGCGGCTTTCCACCTGACGGGAAAGCTGGGAGAGCGCGATGATCGGCACGTTCAGCTCCTTGCCGAGCGCCTTCAGGCCGGTGGTGATCTGGGTGATTTCCTGCACGCGGTTGTCGCTCGACTTGCCCGAGCCCGTCATCAGCTGGATATAGTCCACCACCAGGCAATCGAGGCCGCGCTGGCGCTTGAGGCGGCGGGCGCGGGCGGAAAGCTGGGCGATCGAGATACCGCCGGTCTGGTCGATGAACAGCGGCACCTTCTGCATCATCTGCGAGCAGGCGACGAGCTTTTCGAAGTCGGCCTCGGAGATATCGCCGCGGCGGATCTTCGACGAGGAGACTTCCGTCTGCTCGGAGATGATACGGGTGGCGAGCTGCTCCGACGACATTTCCAGCGAGTAGAAGCCGACGACGCCACCGTTCTTGGCCTTGTACGACCCGTCGGCCTGCACCTCCTGCTCGTAGGCCGCGGCGATGTTGTAGGCGATGTTCGTTGCGAGCGACGTCTTGCCCATGCCCGGGCGGCCGGCGAGCACGATCAGGTCCGAACGCTGCAGGCCGCCCATGCGGGCGTCGAGCGAATGGATGCCGGTCGAGATGCCCGACAGCGAGCCGTCGCGCTCGAAGGCGGCTCCCGCCATGTCGATCGCAAGCGCAACCGCGTCGTTGAACGACTGGAAGCCGCCGTCGTAGCGGCCGGTCTCGGCCAGCTCGAACAGCCGTCGCTCCGCGTCCTCGATCTGGCTCTGCGGAGGCATGTCCAGCGGCGCGTCGTAGGCGATGTTGACCATGTCCTCGCCGATGGTGATCAGCGAACGCCGCAGCGCCAGGTCGTAGATGGCGCGGCCGTAGTCCTCGGCGTTGATGATGGTCACCGCCTCGGCCGCAAGCCGGGCGAGGTATTGCGGGATCGTCAGGTCGCCGACACGGCCGTCGGCCGGAAGGTGCGTCTTCAGCGTGATCGTCGTTGCGATCTTGCCCATGCGGATCGTGTCGCCGGCAAGCTCGAAGATCTTGCGGTGAAGCGGTTCCTGGAAATGGATCGGCTTGAGGAAATCGGAGACGCGATAATAGGCGTCGTTGTTGACCAGGATCGCGCCCAAGAGCGCCTGCTCGGCCTCGATGTTGCTCGGCGCCTCGCGGTGGTGCACCCCGAGATCGTCGCGGCCCGGATTGGCAAGCTTTCGCACGGCGTCGTTCATGTGGCCCGTTTCTCCCGAATCCCGTCTGCGATGAAGCCATTGCTTTCAACCGGGGCAGAGCGGGGGTCAAGCGCCGACTTTGCCGCAATGCGTTTCACCGGCCAGGCGAATCAGTCTTGGACACAGTCTTCGACCTTTCCACAACGGCGCCCGTGCGCAAAGTCCACAGTGCGGATTTAAACGGCCCGGATCGGGCCGAAACGGGGAAGGGCACTTGACGCCGCCGCGGAGCGATTCGGCCGGCGCGAGAACAGCCGGCTGGCTGCACCCGGCTGCGGTCGCCCGGTCCTTCGAAAGGAGCGCGCCGGCCGCACGCCGGGCCGCCGTCAGAGGGAGGCTTCCTGCGGGAAACGGCGTGCGCCGCCGCGCGCCTTGCCGTCACCCTCCCGGGCCTTCAGGCAGCCTTCGCCATGCTCGATGTAGTCGCGGGTGAGCGGCACGGCCTGCTGGTCGTGGGCGAGCTGCAACTGGAACACCACCAGGTTCTGCCAGCGGAACGCGCTCTCGGAGGCTGCCAGATAGAACTCCCAGATCCGGCAGAAGCATTCGTCGTAGAGGGCCTTCGCCTCGTCGCGCCGCGCCATGAAGCGAAGCCGCCAGTGCCGCAGCGTCTCGGCATAGTGCAGCCGCAGGATCTCGATGTCGGTGATCGCAAGCCCCGATTTCTCTACCGCCCGCATCACCTCCGACAGGGCCGGGATGTAGCCGCCGGGGAAGATGTACTTCTCGATGAACGGGTTGTTGGTCGTCGGTGCGTCCGTCCGGCCGATCGTGTGCAGCAGCATGACGCCGTCCCGCCGCAGAAGCGAGCCGGCCTTGCGGAAGAAGGTCAGGTAGTTCGGCCGCCCGACATGCTCGAACATGCCGACCGAGACGATGCGGTCGTAGGTATCGGGGACGTTGCGGTAGTCTTCCAGCAGGAACCGCACCTCGTCGTCGAGGCCGGTGGTCCTGGCGCGCTCGCGCGATACCGCGAACTGCTCGTCCGACAGGGTGACGCCGGTAACGCGCGCGCCGAGATTGCGCGCGAGGTAGAGCGCCATGCCGCCCCAGCCGCTGCCGATGTCGAGGACCGAAAGCCCCGGCCGTCGCATCGTCAGCTTGGCGGCGATGTGCCGCTTCTTGGCCAGTTGCGCATCGTCGAGGCTCTGTTCCGGCGTCTCGAAATAGGCGCAGGAATATTGCTTGTCCTCGTCCAGGAACAGGTCGTAGAGCGCGCCGGTGAGGTCGTAGTGATGCTGGACGTTGTCGCGCGAGCGCCGGATGGTGTTCTTCTCCCGAAGCCAGCGCAGGGGATAGCGCATCCGCTCCAGAAGCCGGTTCCAGCGGCCGTCGTAATATTTGAAGTCGGGATTGCCGGTGAACACCGTCTCCAGAAGGTCGTACATGTCGCCTTCGACGAGGTCGATATCGCCGGTGCCGTAATAGTGGCCGAGATAGTAGGCCGGGTCGAAGATGAGCCCCCGCACGGCGCGCTTGCTGTTGAGCCGCACGTGGACCGGCTTGCCGGTGCGGTCGCCGGCCTCCGTCGTCGTGCCGTCGGGAAATGTCAGTTTCAGATTGCCACGTTGTACCAGGCGCGAGATCGTCGCGGAAAGAACGTATTTCATCAGCGGACTCCATCGCAGGCTGCGGCGGAGCGGGTCTGGTCGGAAACCGGCCTGGGAGCGGCCCGACCGCCTTTCCAGTCTGATTACAATAACAAATAACAAAAAAACCCGGATTTCAACCCGGGTTTTTGTACGTTTGAGTTGTGTTCCGCGCGGTCGGAAATTCCGCCGCCGGCGCCGGCCTCAGGCCTGCTCTTCTTCCTCGCCGTCGGCTTCCGGATCGAAGAAGTCTTCCGGCTTCAGGGCGTCCTCGTCGACGCCGTAGATGGCGTCCGCCGAGGTCAGGGTCTCGCCCTTGGCCTGGCGCTCTGCTTCGTCGGCCGAACGGGCGACGTTGACCTGGACCGAGATCTCGACTTCGGCATGCAGGTGCAGGACGACCTTGTGCAGGCCGATCGCCTTGATCGGCGTGTTCAGCTCAACCTGGTTGCGGCCGACGTTGAAGCCTTCGGCAGCCAGCGCGTCGATGATGTCGCGGGCGGCGACCGAACCGTAGAGCTGGCCGGTTTCGCCGGCGGAGCGGACGATGACGAAGGACTTGCCGTCGAGCTTGTCGGCAACCGTCTGGGCTTCCGACTTGCGCTCGAGGTTGCGGGCTTCCAGCGTCGCGCGCTCGGCTTCGAAGCGCTTCTTGTTGGCTTCGTTGGCGCGCAGTGCCTTGCCGAGCGGCAGCAGGTAGTTACGGGCGAAGCCGTCGCGGACCTTAACCGTCTCGCCCATCTGGCCGAGCTTGGAGATACGTTCGAGGAGGATCACTTCCATGTTGGTTCCTTTCTTTGCATTCAGGGTTTGTTGGATTTCGTTTCAGGCTTGGGGCCTGCCGGGGTCAGCGCGATGGTGCGCCGCGTATCCGTCAGGCCGAGAACGAGGACGACGAGCACCGGCAGCGCGAACAGCAGCACCGATGCGTAGGCGAGCCAGAGGGCCGCCAGCCGCCAGGGCTTGCCGCGCGTGCGGTAGTGCAGGATGGCGAAGCCGGAGAGCACGAAGCCGGCGCCGAACGTGCCGCAGATCAGCGCGCCGATGATGGCCGGCAGCCCGCCGAGGAAGCACAGGATCAGTCCGCCGAGGAAGACGAAGACGGCGTTGCGGTGCATGCGCACGGCCATCGGCATGTCCTCGCGCGGCCGCAGTCCCTTGCCGGACAGGCGCACGATGGCAGACGCGATGTAGAAGGCGGCAAACAAAAGCAGCACCCACAGCGCGCCCTGCACCAGCGGCAGCGCCATGCCGAAGATCGCCTTCATCTGGGCGATCGTGGCGGCGTCGGGATTGTAGAGCGGCTCCTGCTCCTTGAGCGCCGCCAGCATCACCTCGACCATCTGGCTTGCGAGTTCGCCGCTGTAGCCGATGATCGTTCCGACCGCGATCATGCCGAGTGTCACCATGATCGCCAGGTGCGTCAGGATGTTCGACATCGGATACCAGGCGAGCGCATCCTTCGGGCCGCCGATCTCGGAGGCCGGGCGGGCGAGATTGGCAAGGTTGCTGAGCCAGCCGGCCGGGATCAGCGTGATGATGACGATCAGGAGCGCGAAATGCGAGGACGCGAGCGCGGCTGCGACGCAGCCGCCGGCGATGACGGCGATCAGCGCGCTGGCATTGCCCCAGCCGAGACCGGCAATGAGGATCGGCAGTGCGGAGCCCGCGAACAGGACGATCGAAAGAATCGACTGGACGTTCGCGCTCAGCGAAAGCAGAGCGGCGGTCACACCGGCGACAAGCCCGGTCGCGATCGAGGTCCAGTTCAGGTTCTGCACAGCGCTGTCCTGTCGTTTTCGACAGTTAGAGGAGTTTCCTGCCAAACGCCTTGAGGCCGGTTTGCTTCAGGAACGGCTCCCCAACATGGGATTTTGGCCGGGCGCGGCCTGTGGCTGCTCCCGCCGGTGATGTCCGATCCGCGCCCAACGCGGAAGGGAGGAGGGAAGGCGGCGTCCGCCTTCCCTCGAAGTGCTCTGCATGCCGGCCGGGGCCGGCACGCAGGGTCCGCCAGATTAGGCTACGATGTAGGGCAGCAGGCCCAGGAAGCGGGCGCGCTTGATCGCCTGGGCGAGTTCGCGCTGCTTCTTCTGGGAAACGGCCGTGATGCGGGACGGAACGATCTTGCCGCGCTCGGAAATGTAGCGCGAGAGCAGGCGCACGTCCTTGTAGTCGATCCGCGGTGCGTTGGCACCGGAGAAAGGGCAGGTCTTGCGGCGGCGGTGGAACGGGCGGCGTGCCGGAGCGGAAGAAATATCAGCCATTGTCGTTGTCTCCTTCGGCTTCGGTTACGCGCGGTCTTCGCGCGGGGGGCGGTCGCCACGGGGCGGACGGTCGCCGAAGTCGCGGCGCGGGCCGCGGTCGCCGAAGTCGCGGCGCGGGCCGCGGTCGTCGCCGTCACGGCGCGGGCGGTCGTCGCGGTCGCGCTTCTGCATCATCGCGGACGGGCCTTCTTCGTGGGCTTCGACGGCGATGGTCATGTAGCGCAGGACGTCTTCGTTGATGCGCATCTGGCGTTCCATCTCCTGGACGGCAGCAGCCGGCGCGTCGATGTCCATCAGCGCGTAGTGCGCCTTGCGGTTCTTCTTGATGCGGTAGGTGAGGGACTTCAGGCCCCAGTTCTCGACCCGGCCGACCTTGCCGCCGTTTGCTTCGATCACGCCCTTGTACTGTTCGACGAGAGCGTCGACCTGCTGGGCGGACACGTCCTGGCGGGCCAGGAATACATGTTCGTAGAGAGCCATGTGGCTTTGCCTTTCTTGCGTTTGATCCACACCCGGAAACCGGCGCCAAGCCTCAACGACTGATCTTTGGCCGGAAGGCCGTGCAAGAAAAGCGTTTCATCTATACGGTCGAGAGCGGAGACACGGGAGGCCGGAACGCTTCCGTTCCTGTCGTCGCCCTTTCGGGAAACGGCCCTCCGTCCAGCCACCAGCCGAGAAGACCGGGTGTATTGAACAGCGCGCTTATACGGATTTTTCCGCAGAAGGCAAGGGGCAGAGGCGGCCGGAAACCGGAGGGCCGTCGGCGGATGCGGAATCCGGGCGGGAACAACATGCCGGAAGCTGCGTTGTTCTCCCCGACGCAACCAAAAAGGAGCGCGGAAACATGCAAGATCCTGTTGAGAACCGACCCGTTCACGAGACCCGCCCGCCGGAGGACCGCACCACCGTGGTCAATACGAGCACGGGCGGAAGCGGAGCCGGCGGCTGGGCCGTAGCGGCGATCGTGGCCGTACTGGTCGCTGTCGGCGCCTTCTACTTCATGGGCAGCGGCACCGGCGACAGCGTGGATCCGAACGCCAATACCTCGTCGATCGGCACGCAGGAGCCGGCTCCGGCAACCCCGCCGGCAGCAGCCCCGACCGATGGCGCCGCTGACCCGGCCCCGCAGCCCGTCGATCCGGCTGCCCCGGCAACCGGCCAGTAAGGTCGTTGCACACGGCGGGGGCCTCTCCTGCCGTCGCGGACCACGTTCAGCGTAAAACAGTCCGCAATGCGCAAAGCCCGCCCTCGTGGCGGGCTTTGTCGTATCCGTATGACGCTGCCGCCAATTCCCGGTCATCGATGGAAGGACGTTCCGCCCGGTGTTCCGGAGCCGGCCCTCCACCGCCTAACCCTCCTAAGCCTTTTGCCTGATGTGACGGTCGATTGCCAACCGGCCGTCACAGGCACATCATGGTTGTGAAAATAACAAATACACTAATAAATAGAATGGCTGTCCCGATCTTCAGAACCAGGAGGCTTCGACATGGACCATGGCAGCAAGAATTTTGAAGTCAACGCACCCCGCTCGCGATCCTATCAGGGCGGTTTCGGCCGGCTCTTTCCAGATCTCGCCCCCTGGTACCCGATCGGCGTGCCGGAACACAGGCTCGAGGAGCATTTCCTGAAGTTCGCCTCGGAGAGCATGGTGGAGTTTCCCGGCCAGTCGCCCTCCGTCCTCGCCGCCGAAGCCGACCCGAACGTGGTCGAGCCCTTCGATTCCGACATCCCCTCCGGCTATGTCTATTTCGGCCAGTTCGTCGATCACGACATGACGCTGGACGCGACACCGCTCAGTTCCGCCGAGGTCGATCCCAACCGGCTGCACAATTTCCGCACGCCCCGCCTCGATCTGGACTGTCTCTACGGCCAGGGACCGGCCGCCCAGCCGCACCTCTACGCGCACGATGCCAAAGGCGCGTTCACGGGAAAATTCCTCGTTGCCCTGTTCGATCCTGGCACCTTCGCCGCCGCACCGAACGGCTTTGCCAACGTCCCGCGCACCTTGTCCGACCTTCCGCGGAATGCGGAGAACCGGGCGCTGATCGGCGATCCCCGCAACGACGAGAACGTCATCGTCGCCCAGTTTCACCTGGCCTTCATGCTGGCCCACAACCGGCTTTTCGACCGGGCCACCCGCGCCATGCCGGGCGCCACCGTTGCCGAGCGTTTCGAGGCGGCGCGAAAGACGCTCCGCTGGCTCTACCAGTGGATCGTCTGGAAAGACTTCGTCCGTCGCATCGCCGATCCCCTCGTCCATGCGACGGCGCTGGAGGAGAGGATCCAGCCCGACGGCCGCGTGCTCTGGGAGATGGGCTACAAGGACGACGTCTACGACTGGAAGCAGGATCCGTTCATGCCGGTCGAGTTCTCCGTCGCGGCCTATCGCTTCGGCCACTCGATGGTCCGCAACGCCTATCAGACCAACAGCAACACGCATGTGGCGGGTTTCCGCGTCTTCTTTCCGATCTTCGACGATCACGGCAGGTCGAGTCTCAGGGGCGGTATGCCGTTCGATCTCGTCCGGGTGCTGCAGTGGGACTGGTTCCTGAACTTCACGACCTCCGGCGGTCCGTTCCCGCAGCGCGCCCGGAAGATCGACACGAAGCTCGCCAATGCCCTGCTGCACCTGCACGAGGACCCGGACGCCCCCGGCAACCCGAAGAAGCTCCTGAATGTGCTGGCGGCGAGAAATCTGGTCCGCGGCGTGCGGATGAAGCTGCCGGCCGGCGACGATGTCGCCCGGCTGTTCGGGCTTCCCCCCGTAGCACTTGCGCAAGATGAGCCGAAGACGTTGTGGTACTACGTGCTGAAGGAAGCGGAGGCGCAAGGGGGCGGCAGGCTCGGCCCGGTCGGCTCGATCGTCGTCGCGGCCACCTTTGCCGGAATCCTGAAGGGCGATCCGCTGTCCTGGCTGAACCAGCAGCCGACATGGCGGCCGCATCGCGATCCCCTGCTGACGGGAAGAAAGGAGGACGGCACGGCGATCGATTTCGGCGAGGATCCGGCAGAGCCCGCGATCGACGCCGACAACGAGATGGACGGCAACAGCGAATGGGGCCTGCCTGCGATCGTCAGGCTGTCGCGGCTTCCGATCGACGGCACGCCCTTCGGCGACATCACCGTGGTTCCGGCGGCACTGGCGGCCGCCGGTTAGCGCAAATCGGTCACGGGCAGGAGAGGGCTCAGATCGGAGCCGGATACTGCCTGTGGATCCGGGCGATGCCGTCCAGCACGTCTGCGGAGAGCGCGACGTCCGCCGCTGCGATATCGATCTTCAACTGCTCCATCGTCGTCGCGCCGATGATGACGGAGGCCATGAACGGGCGGGTCAGGCAGAAGGCGAGCGCAAGCTGCGACAGGTCGAGGCCGTGTTCGCGCGCAAGCGCCGCATAGGCTGCGACCGCCGGCTCCTGGTGGGGCTGGTAGCGGCCGCCGAGGTCTCCGTTGATGGTCAGCCGTGATCCGTCCGGACGCGCGCCGCCGAGATACTTGCCCGTCAGCAGGCCGGCGGCCAGCGGCGAATAGGCCAGGAGCCCGACATCCTCGTGATGGGCCAGCTCGGCGAGGTCGAGGTCGAAGCTGCGGTAGAGCAGGTTGTACTCGTTCTGGATCGAAGCCATGCGCGGCAGGCCGAGCGTGTCGGAGAGCTTGAGGAACTGCATCGTTCCCCAGGCGGTCTCGTTGGAGAGCCCGACGGCGCGGATCTTGCCCGCCTTGTGCAGTTCGCCGAGCGTCTCCAGGATTTCCGCCAGTTCCGCGCCGGTCCGGGCGGGGTCCTGGTTCGACGGGTCGTAGGCCCAGGAATGGCGGAAATGGTAATGGCCGCGGTTCGGCCAGTGCAACTGGTAGAGGTCGAGGTAGTCCGTGCGCAGCCGCTCCAGGCTGCCCTCGACCGCCTCGAGGATCGCCGCCCGCGTCATCGGGCCGCCGCCGCGAATATAGGAACGCCCGGGACCGGCGACCTTGGAGGCGAGCACCACCTTGTCGCGGTTTCCGCGCGCGGCGAGCCAGGACCCGATGAAGCGCTCCGTCGCGCCATAGGTCTCGGGCGAGACCGGCGTGGTTGGATAGAGTTCGGCGGTGTCGATGAAGTTGACGCCGGCGTCGAGGGCAAAGTCGAGCTGCAGATGCGCCTCGGCCTCGCTGTTCTGCGAGCCCCAGGTCATCGTGCCGAGGCAGATTTCGGAGACCTTGATGCCGGTCCGGCCGAGAAGATTGTATTTCATGAGCGGAATTTCTGTGCGTGGGCGGCGCGCCCTTGGGCTTGCGCGGCGGAATTGGAAGGACGGCGCAGGCCTGCGCCGCGCCAGAAGGTAAACGCTGGGCGTGCAATTTCAAGTCGGAGGCGGGATGATCGCCGATCGGGCGCAGATGATGCGCCGCATTGTCCCTGAATACCGGCAGGTCGTTCCCCGTCCGGCACGCGCGCAAATCTTGACTCGCTGCCGCATTCCGTGAATGGAGGGGAAAACAACGACGGGAGAAGCCCAATGACCATCGCTTTCACCTTCCCTGGCCAGGGCAGCCAGGCTGTCGGCATGGGCAAGGAACTGGCGGACACCTATGCGGAAGCGGCTGCCGTCTTCGCCGAGGTGGACGACGCCCTCGGGGAGAAGCTGTCTGCGACCATGTTCGAGGGCCCCGAGGCCGAACTCACGCTGACGGCAAACGCCCAGCCGGCGCTGATGGCCGTCTCCATGGCGATCGTCCGGGTGCTTGAGGCCCGCGGCCTGATCCTGCGCGACACGGTCTCCTACGTCGCCGGCCATTCGCTCGGCGAGTATTCCGCCCTCTGTGCCGCCGGCGCCTTCACCATCGCCGACACGGCCCGGCTGCTGCGCATCCGCGGCAACGCCATGCAGGCGGCCGTCCCCGTCGGCGAAGGCGCCATGGCCGCCATCATCGGCCTCGAGCATGACGAGGTGCAGGCGATCTGCGACGCTTCGCTGGTGCACGGCTCCTGCCAGATCGCCAACGACAACGGCGGCGGCCAGCTGGTGATCTCCGGCGCCAAGCCCGCAGTCGAGCTTGCGGCGCGGACCGCCACCGAGAAGGGCGCCAAGCGTGCGCTGATGCTGCCGGTCTCCGCGCCCTTCCATTCCGCGCTGATGGCGCCGGCCGCCGAAGCGATGCGCGAGGCGCTGGCAGCCGTGGCGATCCGCGAGCCGGTCGTCCCCGTCGTCGCCAATGTCTCCGTCCAGCCCGTCACCGATCCCAAGGAGATCGCCCGGCTGCTCGTCGAGCAGGTCACCGGCCAGGTGCGCTGGCGCGAGACGGTGGAATGGTTCGCCGGCAACGACGTGACCTCGCTTTACGAGGTCGGCTCTGGCAAGGTGCTGACGGGGCTTGCGCGTCGCATCGACAAATCCGTCACCGGCTACGCCGTCAACACGGCGACCGACATCGAGAACCTGCTGCAGACCCTCTGCGGCTGACACCCGGGACAGCGGGCCCAAGGGTCCCGCGCATCCCAAGGAAAACGGACGACAACCATGTTTGATCTTTCTGGCCGCAAGGCACTGGTAACCGGCGCATCCGGCGGTATAGGCGAGGAAATCGCCCGCTCGCTGCATGCGCAGGGCGCGATCGTCGGCCTGCACGGCACGCGCGTCGAGAAGCTTGAAGCACTGGCGAATGAGCTCGGCGAGCGCGTGCACGTCTTCCCCGCCAACCTCGCCGACCGCGCCGAGGTCAAGGCGCTGGGCGAGAAGGCCGAGGCCGAACTCGGCGGCGTCGATATCCTCGTCAACAATGCCGGCATCACCAGGGACGGCCTGTTCGTGCGCATGAGCGACGAGGACTGGGACGCGGTTCTGGAAGTGAACCTGACCTCCGTCTTCCGCCTGACGCGCGAACTGACCCATCCGATGATGCGTCGCCGCTACGGCCGCATCATCAACATCACCTCCGTCGTCGGCGTCACCGGCAATCCGGGCCAGGCGAACTACTGCGCCTCCAAGGCCGGCATGATCGGCTTCTCCAAGTCGCTCGCCCAGGAGATCGCCACCCGCAACGTCACCGTCAACTGCGTCGCGCCCGGTTTCATCGAGAGCGCCATGACCGGCAAGCTCAACGACAAGCAGAAGGAAGCGATCATGGGGGCGATCCCGATGAAGCGCATGGGCACCGGTGCGGAGGTCTCCTCGGCCGTGGTCTATCTCGCCTCCTCGGAAGCGGGTTACATGACCGGCCAGACCCTGCACGTCAACGGCGGCATGGCGATGATCTGACCCGGTCGCGAAAAGACCGCGTTGTCGCATGAAAATAGCATGTTGACCGCGGCTTGCGCGGCGATTTTCGGACTTTGCGGCAGACTTAAACCGTGTTAATCGGGCCATGACTGTCAGCAGTCGACCGGGGTATGCAGGCTTTTTGCGGCGCTCTTTGGCGGCGCCCGAGGGCATCTACGGTTGAAAAAGAATTGCCCGGGATCACTTTCATTCCGGGCTTGGTTGAGTGCCCCGGCGCCGTGAACGGCGCCGAAGAAAACAAAGGTCGAGGATTTCCGACATGAGCGATATCGCAGAACGCGTAAAGAAAATTGTGATCGATCATCTGGGCGTTGACGCCGACAAGGTCAGCGAAGGCGCGAGCTTCATCGATGATCTCGGCGCGGACTCGCTCGACACCGTCGAACTGGTCATGGCCTTCGAGGAAGAATTCGGCGTCGAGATTCCCGACGATGCGGCAGACTCGATCCTGACGGTCGGCGACGCCGTCAAGTTCATCGAGAAGGCACAGGCCTGATCATGTTTTTCCGGCGGGCCGTGTAAACGGCCGGCCGCGACCCCGCTTGCGGCCAGCACCTGTGTGCGTCGCCTCGGTCCAAGAAAAGACATAGGGTGGATCACCGACGATGAGACGTGTCGTTATCACAGGTACCGGCATGGTATCTCCTTTGGGCTGTGGTACCGAAGTGACCTGGTCCCGCCTTCTCGCCGGCGAGAGCGGCGCCCGTCAGGTGAGCGGCTTCGAGTTCGAGGATCTTCCCGCACGGATCGCGTGCTACATTCCGACCGGCGACGGCACGGACGGCACCTACAGCGCCGACCAGTGGTTGGAGCCGAAGGAGCAGCGCAAGGTCGATCCCTTCATCGTCTATGCGGTCGCTGCCGCCGACATGGCGCTCGAGGATGCCGGCTGGCATCCGAAGACCGACGAGGAGCAGATCGCCACCGGCGTCCTGATCGGTTCGGGCATCGGTGGCCTCGAGGGCATCGTCGAGGCGGGCTACATCCTGCGCGACAAGGGCCCCCGCCGCGTCTCTCCCTTCTTCATTCCCGGCCGCCTGATCAACCTCGCCTCCGGCCAGGTTTCGATCCGCCACAAGCTGCGCGGCCCCAATCATTCCGTCGTCACGGCCTGTTCGACCGGCGCGCATGCGATCGGCGACGCTTCGCGCCTGATCGCGCTCGGCGATGCCGACGTCATGGTCGCCGGCGGCACCGAATCGCCGATATCGCGCATGGCGCTGGCCGGCTTCTCCGCCTGCAAGGCGCTGTCGACGCAGTACAACGACGAGCCGACCAGGGCCTCGCGCCCCTATGACCGCGACCGCGACGGTTTCGTCATGGGCGAGGGTGCGGGCATCGTCGTCCTCGAGGAACTCGAGCACGCCAAGGCCCGCGGCGCCAAGATCTATGCCGAGGTGGTCGGCTACGGCCTCTCCGGCGACGCCTACCACATCACCGCTCCTTCCGAGGACGGCGACGGCGCCTATCGCTGCATGCAGATGGCGCTGAAGCGCGCCGGCCTGACCCCCGCCGACCTCGACTATGTCAATGCCCACGGCACCTCGACGATGGCCGACACGATCGAGCTCGGCGCGGTCGAGCGGCTGGTCGGAAACCATGCTGCCAGGCTGTCGATGTCGTCGACGAAGTCGGCGATCGGCCACCTTCTCGGCGCGGCCGGCGCGGTGGAGGCGATCTTCTCGGCGCTCGCGATCCGCGACAACGTCGCGCCGCCGACGCTCAACCTCGACAATCCGGAGGTCGAGACGGCCATCGACCTCGTGCCGCACAAGGCGCGCAAGCGCGAGATCAACGTGGCACTCTCCAATTCCTTCGGCTTCGGCGGCACCAACGCTTCGCTGGTCCTGCGCCGCTATGCCTGATCCCTCTCCGCGCCGCGGCGAATAGGCCGCGGCGTTGGGCCGTTCGGTCAGGGGATGCCGGGCGAATTCCGGTGACGGCGACGCGCTCGCCGCGCCCTAGGCAACACCGACGACGACTGCGGATCCCGCCCGGGGCGGGTTCCGTTCCTGTTTTTGCCGTATTGGTCTGCCCTAGTGGATCACGCGTTCGTGTGGGGTCATCGGGGCGCAGCTACAATAAACATCTGCGCATGATTCTTCTCCGCCCGACTGTCGCGGGGTGCGCGCGGGCAGGGAGGAGCGGACCAACATGGCCAGATCTTTCGAGGAGTGTCCGTGAGCGACAATAACGATTCCAGCGACATGACCTTCGGTCGCGGCGACAATGCCAGCAAGGGGCCGATCATCCCGAAATCGGCAAACGAGGTGCTGCGTCCCGAGCAGGTCCCGCACCCGCCGCGCCGCTCGCGCAAGGCGCGCAGTCAGCTGGTCATCTTCCTGAATTTCGTCATGACCGTCATCGTGCTGGTCACGGTGGCCGCGGCCGGAATCTTCTATTACGCGCTCGACACCTACGAGAGGCCCGGTCCGCTGGAGACCAACACCAACTTCATCGTCCGCAACGGCGCCGGCCTCAACGAGATCGCCGCCAGCCTCGAGCGCAACAACGTCATCACCGACAGCCGCGTCTTCCGCGGCATGAGCCGCATCTACCTGCAGGACGAGGTGCTGAAGGCCGGCGAATACGAGATCCGCGCCAACGCCTCGATGCACGACGTGCTGGAACTGCTGAAGTCGGGCAAGTCCATCCTCTACAGCGTCTCGGTTCCCGAAGGCCTGACGGTCAAGCAGGTGTTCCAGCGTCTGTCGGACGATCCGGTTCTGGAGGGCGATCTTCCCGCCGAGCTTCCGGCCGAGGGCTCGCTGATGCCCGACACCTACAAGTTCTCCCGCGGCACCAAGCGCGCCGACATCCTCCAGCAGATGCTGGGCGCCCAGAAGGCGCTGGTGGCGCAGATCTGGGATCGGCGCGACGACGGCCTGCCGATCGCGACCGAGGCCGAACTGGTGACGCTCGCCTCGATCGTCGAGAAGGAGACGGGCAGGGCGGACGAGCGCCCGCGCGTCGCCTCGGTGTTCATCAACCGCCTCGAAAAGAACATGCGCCTGCAGTCCGACCCGACGATCATCTACGGGATCTTCGGCGGCGACGGCAAACCGGCCGACCGGCCGATCCTGCAGTCCGACATCGAAAAGCAGACGCCCTACAATACCTACGTGATCAGGGGCCTTCCGCCGACGCCGATCGCAAATCCGGGGCGCGCCGCACTCGAGGCGGTGGCCAATCCATCCAGGACCGACGACCTCTACTTCGTCGCCGACGGCACCGGCGGCCACGCCTTCGCCGAAACGCTCGACGACCACAACGCCAATGTCCGACGGTGGCGCAAGCTGGAGGCCGAGAAGGCCGCCGAGGCCGCCAAGGAGGCGCAGGACGCCGGACAGGCGACCAGCCAGTGACGATGCCGGGGGCGGCGCGTCCGTCCCCGCCCGCCGCATCGGCTGTGTGTTATCGACGGACCCCACGCTTTTCCTCCCGGAAAGAGCTATAAGAATAGGGAGCGCGCTGCGGCTGATTCCGCAGGCGCCGCATCCAGCTCGAGCGGAGATCGCCATGCCTTTGCAATCCATGACCGGGTTCGCGCGAAGCGAGGGGACGAGCGGCCGTTGCCGCTGGGCCTGGGAGTTGCGCTCGGTCAACGGCAAGGGGCTCGACCTGCGCATCCGCCTGCCGCAGGGTTTCGAGCACTCCGAGCCGGCCGTGCGGCAGAAGGCGGCGGCCGTCTTCACCCGCGGCAACATGCAGATCGGCCTTTCCGTCTCGATCGCCGAGCCGCAGGTGCAGCCGGTGGTCAACCAGGGGGCGCTCTCGGCGATCCTGTCGCTGCGCGAGCAGCTTGCCGGCATCGTCGACCCCGCGCCGCTGCGGCTGGACACGCTGCTTTCGGTGCGCGGCGTGGTCGATTTCCGCGAGGCCGAGGAGAGTGAGGACGAGCGTGCGCGCCGCGATGCCGACATCGCCGCGGGCCTCGATGCCGCCGTCGAGCGCCTGCTCGCCATGCGGCAGGGCGAGGGCGGAGCACTGCAGCAGGTGCTTTCCGCGCAGGTCGGCCGGATCGCCGAGCTGGCTGCCCTCATCGAGGCCGACGACAGCCGCGGCGTCGAGGCGATCGCCGGGCGGCTTGCCCAGCAGGTCCAGATGCTGATGCAGGGCAATGGCGGCCTCGACCGCGACCGGCTCTACCAGGAGGCCGTGCTGCTCGCCACCAAGGCAGACCTGCGCGAGGAGATCGACCGGCTGGGCGCCCATGTCCGCGCCGCGGGCGAGCTGCTGGCGGCCGACCACCCGGTCGGAAGAAAGCTGGACTTCCTTGCACAGGAATTTAACCGGGAAGCGAATACCATCTGCTCCAAGTCCAACGCCGCCGCCGTCACGGCCGCTGGCATCGAACTCAAGGTCGTGATCGACCAGTTCCGCGAACAGATACAGAATTTGGAGTAGGCCATGACCGCGCCGCAGAAGTCCCAACCGATCCAGATTGCCCGGCGCGGGCTGATGCTGGTGATTTCCTCGCCCTCGGGCGCCGGCAAGTCGACGATCGCCCGCAACCTTCTGGAACGCGACGCGGGGATCAGCCTGTCGGTCAGCGTCACCACCCGGCAGCGCCGCCCGAGCGAGATCGCCGGCCATCACTATCATTTCATCGACCGGGGCGAATTCGACATGCTGCGCGATTCCGACGCGCTTCTGGAATGGGCCGAGGTGCACGGCAATTTCTACGGCACCCCGCGCAAGCCGGTCGAGGAGGCGATGGCCGCCGGTCGCGACATGCTGTTCGACATCGACTGGCAGGGCGCGCAGCAGTTGCAGGAGAAGATGGCGGCCGACGTCGTCTCGATCTTCATCCTGCCGCCGTCGATGACCGAGCTGCAGTCCCGCCTGCACCGCCGCGCCGAGGACACCGAAGAGGTGATCGCGACGCGGCTCGCCAATTCCCGCGCCGAGATCGAACACTGGCACGAATACGACTACGTCATTCTCAACGACGACCTGACGGCCGCCTTCGACGCCGTGCAGAGCATCGTCAAGGCCGAGCGCCTGCGCCGCGACCGCCGCCACGGCATGTTCGACTTCGTCTCGAAACTCTTGACCGAGAAGCCGGCGCTTTGAGGATGAGATCGGTAGCGAAACGACACTTTAGAGTTTGTCAGGGAAAAGTGGAATCCGGTTTTCCCGAAAAGACAAACGATAACAAAGAAAGCGAGAGCCTGACTGCTTCAGTATGAAGCTGACAGACTCGAGGGGCGATTGCCGGCCGCATTGCCTGATTTTCAAACGATCCTGAGTGCCGCGAGGTCGCCCTCTTCAAGGATGGCCAGGTTCGCTTCGATTTTATCGAGGGGCCAATGCCACCAGGCAATATCGAGAAGCGCGCTGATGGTCTCGGCGGGGTGGCGCATCCGAATGACCGTAGCCGGATTCCCTCCGACCACTGCGTAAGGTGGAACGTCGCGGGCGACGACTGACCCGGCAGCGACGATCGCGCCTGAACCGATCTGCACGCCCGGCATGATCGCTGCGTTATGGCCAATCCAGACGTCGTGCCCGACCACCGTATCTTTGACCGGCAGGTCCTTGTAGCCGAAGGTCTCGGGCTTGAAGATGCGGAATGGATAGGTGGTAAAGCCCGTCATCGGATGATTGGCGGAACTTGTGATGAAATAGCTTCCCCTGGCGATCTGGACAAACTTGCCGATGATCAACCGCTCGCGGACGCTGTGACCGAGATAGGGCGCGAGTATTTCGGCAGTGTCTTCCGGCTTGCCTGAGTGGGTGAAATAGCTGTACTCACCGATCTCCATGCGCGGGTGGCTGATAACGTTCTTGAGATAGACAGTGTCGCGATAGAGCGTTCCGTCCGGCAGGGTGATCGGGTGCGTTGCATTCGCATCGAGAAGAGGCATCAAAATCACCGTTCAGAACAAGGCCGGCACAGTCGGAAGACCGAGGCTAGCCCCTCGGGAGCAAGAGAATCCATCCCGCGACCCGAATGCGCCGATGAATAATTCGAATGGTGTTGCGCTTGACGCTTTGGCGATCGGATCGTCGGCTGCTCAGAGGCTGTTCGCCAGCGTCACGAATTCTTCGACCGACAGCGTTTCCGCCCGCCGTTGCGGATCGATCGCTGCTTTTGCCAGCAGCGCCTCGCCGCCGAGCGCCTTCAGGCTCTGGCGCAGCATCTTGCGGCGCTGGCCGAAGGCGGCCTGGGTGACGCGCTCGAGTGCAGCGGCCGCGCAGGGCAGGGGTTCTGCGACCGGCTCGAGATGGACGACCGAGGAGGTGACCTTCGGCGGCGGCACGAAGGCCTGCGGCGGCACGTCGAAGGCGAGCCGCGCCTGCGTCCGCCAACCGGCCAGCACCCCGAGGCGGCCATAGTGGTCGTCGTCCTCCCGCGCCACAATGCGCAGGCCCACCTCGCGCTGGAACATCAGCGTCAGCGACCGGTAGAACGGCGGCCACGCCTTCGGCAGCAGCCAGTTCACCAGCAATTGCGTGCCGACATTGTAGGGTAGGTTGGCGATGATGCGGACCGGCTCGCCCGCAGGCACCAGCGCCTCGAAATCGACCTTCAGCGCGTCGCCCTCGATCACGCTCAGCCGGCCCGGATAGTGGTCGGAGATCTCCTGCAGCGCCGGCATCGCGCGGGCGTCGCGTTCGATGGCGATCACATGCTTCGCCCCGAGCGACAGGATCGCGCGCGTCAGCCCGCCCGGACCGGGGCCGACCTCGATGACGGTGCAGTCCTCCAGCGGCCCGGCGGTGCGGGCGATCTTCTGGGTCAGGTTGAGGTCGAGCAGGAAGTTCTGGCCGAGCGCCTTCTTCGCGTCCAGCCCGTGGCGCTGGATCACCTCGCGCAGCGGCGGCAGTCCGTCGATTGCCGCCATCAGCCTTCGCCCCGCAGCGCCGCCGCACCTTCGTGCAGCGCAAGTTCCCGGGCGAGCCGCAGCGCCGCCAGCAGGCTGTCCGGCTTCGTCTTGCCCGTGCCGGCCAGCGCAAACGCGGTGCCGTGGTCGGGCGAGGTGCGGATGAAGGGCAGGCCGAGGGTGGCGTTCACCGAATCGTCGAAGCCGAGCGCCTTGGCCGGGATCAGCGCCTGGTCGTGATACATGCAGATCGCCACGTCATAGGTGGCGCGCGCAGCCTCGTGGAACATGGTGTCGGCCGGCAGCGGCCCGGAGGCGTCGATGCCCGCAGCCTTCAGCCGCGCGATCGCCGGCGCCACCACGGCGTCGTCCTCCAGCCCCAGCGCCCCGCCTTCGCCGGCATGCGGGTTCAGGCCGGCGACGGCCAGCCGCGGCGCGGCGATGCCGAAACGCTGGCGCAGGTCGTTCGCCGTCACAAGCGCCGTCTCGAAGACGAGCTCTTCGGTCAGCGCCGCCGGAACGTCCTTCAGCGGAATGTGGATCGTCACCGGAACGCTGCGCAGCTTCGGCCCGGCGAGCAGCATCACCGGCAGGCCCGGCCGGCCGGTCGCGCGCGCGGCGAGGTCGGCGAGATATTCGGTATGGCCGGGGAAGGGGAAGCCGGCGTCGTAGAGCACCGCCTTGGCGATCGGGTTCGTCACCACCGCCGCGCATCGTCCCGCCATGGTCAGCGTCACCGCCGTCTCGATCGCGCCGATGATCGCACCGGCATTGCGCGACGACGGTGCGCCGGCAACGGCGGGTTCGGCCAGGCGGACCGGCAGGACGGGAATGGCGTCGTCGAATGTGGATACGGCGGTCTCGGGGGTCGCCTCTGCGATCGCCGCCTCGGTGCCCAGCGCCTTCGCACGGTCCGCAAGCGCCTCCGGGTCGCCGATGAAGAGAAAGGCGGGCAGGCCGAGGGTCCGGCGCGCGGCCCAGAGCGCAAGCGTGATGTCGAGACCGATCCCGGACGGATCGCCCATCGTAAGGGCCAGCGGGGGAGCGGTCACAGCGGTCATGGATGCGGTTTCTGTCAAGGAGGCACCGGCGCGACAGGGGCGCACCGGCGCTCTAAAGGGATCAGCGGTTGACGATCTGCGCCTTGCTGCGCAGTTCATCGAGATATTTCTGGCTGTTGCTGTCTTCCTTCTCGCCGCCGCCCTTGCCGAGTTCCTCGGCGCGGAAGACCATCTCGGCCGCCATGTCGTCATTGACCTCGCGCTTCTTGCAGATGCCGAGATACTCGACGCCGCGCGGCGTCACGCGCGTGCCGGTCGTGTTGCCCTGGGCCTTCTCGATCAGCGGCTTCCAGTCTTCCGGCAGTTGCGGGGCGAGCACGCGGCCGAGTTCCTTGATCGATACGTCGTGCATGGTCGCCGCAAAGATCTTGGCGTCGTCGCAGCCCGGATATTTCGAGCGCGAGGCTTCCGCCTCGGCCTGGCGCTTGCCGAGAATGGCGCTGCGGCGCTTCTCCGGAACGACGAAGATCACCTGCTGCAGGAAATATTCGGTGGTGGACGGCTTCTGCCCGCCGCTTTCCTGCATGCGCTCCACCAGTGACTTGCCGCCGGGGCCGTTGCCGTAGCGGGCATTGACCACGCGCGGCCAGCTCATCTGCACGGCAATGTACTGCTTGAAGTGATCCGAGCCGACACCGGCCTGGTCGAGGATCTTGTTGAGCTGGTCCGTCGACAGCTTGTTGCCGGAGGCGAAACGGGCATAGGACGCGTCGACGTCCGCCGTGCTGACCGACATCCTCAGGCGCGCGATCTCGCTGCGCTTGAGCGTCTCGTCGATCAGTTGCTGGCGCGCGATCTCGCGCGTGCTCTTGGTCCGCTGGAGTTTCAGGAAGGCCGCCCGGCGGCTGACATCGCCCGAGGTGATGGCCGAACCGTTCACGACGGCCTCGACCCCGGTTGCCGCGACGGCCGGGCCTGCGAAAGGCGGCGCGACGGTTGCCGTGGCCGCCAGGATGACCGTGCCGAGAGCCATCGCCCGCATCATTGACATCATGTTCCTCATGCCCATCCCTTTCCGTGGCTCGGCGTGCCGTCGGCATGCCCGCGTGCCGGTCCGGAGAGCGTTGCAGTGTGCCGCTGCGCGCGCTCCCGCCGTTTCCTCTACGCGAGATTGCGCAAATCAACTTTCCCGCGCGTCGCGTCCTTCTCGCGGCCATTTGCATAATACATGCGGCCAAACGATGACAAGTGCGGTCCGAGCGGGCTTGCCTGCTCAGTAATCGTCAAACCCGTCGAGGGTCGTATCGCCGACGTTGATGTCTCCCAGCGTGCGGAAGCTCAGACGGGCGCCGATCGACCAGTCGTTCGCAATCGTGGAGCCGGTGTCGCGCGTGTTCTCGTAGACGATCGAGAAAATCGTGTCGCGGTCGTCATAGGTCAGGCCGACACCGCTGCGCGCCAGGTTGCTGTTGTTGATGTCGTAGGTCAGCGAGCCGAACACCGACCAGTAGTCGCGAAACTTGAGCGCGCCGATGGTCTGCACTTCGTCGTTGTCTTCCGGGAAGCCGTAGTCCGGTTGGGCTGCGATGCGGGTGTAGGTCAGCGCGGCCTGCAGGCGGTAGTTCTCGAAACCGACGCGCGTGTCGGTGCGGCGCACCGACAGGTCCTTGCGGTCCATGCGGGCGCTGTAGGAGAGGGCCCAGCCGAGCGGCGTGTCGAGGCCGGCCATGCCGACATAGTCGGAACTGTCGGTCTCGAGGCCGGAATTGGCGCCGGCATTGACGAGGTCGTCGGTCGCAAACGAGTTCTGCCCGGAAAGCTGGTAGGACTGGCCGAAGAGGCTGCGCATCGTGTAGCCGTTGTCGAAGCTTCCCGTGTAGCGGAAGCCGACATTGGCGCGGGTGCCGCCCTCGATCCGGTCGTAGCCGGAGAACTTGTCGCGTTCGAACAGGTTGGTCGCGTCGAAGACGAAGCTCTGCGCGTCCTCGTTCGGCAGTCCGCCGGCATGCTGCTCGTCGGGACGGACATAGACCTGCGCGATCGGCTCGAAGACGTGGCTGCTGCCCGCCGTCGTCAGCAGGATCGGATAGCGCGCTTCGAGGCCGGCCGTCACCATGCCGCGCGTGGCGCTGTCGTCGGTGTCGAAATTGCCGTCGTAGCGGGAGCCGGGATCGGTCATGTCGAGGCGAAGCGCGTCGCCGCGCGCGGCGAGAAGCGGGGTCACGACGAGGCCGCCGGGCACCACGTACTGGCGCTTCCACTCCATCTCCGTCGTCAGCCGCGAGGTGCCGCCCTCGAGGCCGGGGAAGCGCCAGGACGAGCCCGCATGGTAGCGGTCGAGCCGGTCGCGCTCGACATTGGTCAGGTTCACGGTCGCGCTGAGCTGGCCGCCGAAGACCGGATTGGGCGCGATGTATTCGTAGTCGAACGACTGCGGGACCGCCTGCTGCCGCTCGGCCACGTCGTCCGGATCCGCGTCCTGGACGTCGAAGTAGAAGGCGCGCAGGTCGAGGAAGTTCCGCTTGCCGAGTCCCGTGAGGTAGACCTGGTTGCGGATGATGCGGTCGTCGTAGCCCGTCAGGTCGTAGGTACGGGCAAAGTTGTTGTCGGTCTGGGACATCACGTCCCAGCCGAACGCCCAGCGCGGGTTGATCTGGAACACGCCTTCGGACGCGATCATCGCGCGACCGTCGACCTCGCGGTCGCTCGTCCCGGCGGTAAAGCGCTCGGGCTGCATCTGGCTGATGCCGGCCGCACGCAGCGTCACGAGCCCGCTATGGAACTGCTTGCGGAATTCGCCCTCGAGCAGGAAGCCCTGGCTCGTATAGACGTTGGGCGTGATCGTCGCGTCCATGTCTGGGGCGATGGCGATGTAATAGGGAACGCCGACGCCGAGCCCCAGCTTCTGCGTGAAGCTGAACTTCGGGAAGAGCACGCCGGTCTTGCGCTTGACGGTGTGGTCCGGAACCTCGAGCCAGGGGAAATAGGCGATCGGCTTGCCGAACATCTCGAATCGCGCATGCTCGAGCCGGACGGTGTGCGTGCGCCCGTTCTGCACGACGCGCTCGGCCTTGATCTGCCAGAGCGAGCGGTGCGTCGGGTCGGTCGCGCACGGCGTACAGGCGGTGTAGACGCCGTGGTTGAGGATCATTTCCTCGCCGTTGACGCGTTCGCCGCTCGTCGCCGCGATCTTCGTCAGGTCGGTCGTCTCGATCCGCAGTGAATTGGCGAAGCCGTTGGCGAAATCGTCGGAAAGGGTCAGTTCCTGCGCATAGACCTTGTTGCCGGTCGGCTCGATGAACTCGATGTCGCCCACGGCGCGCAACTGGCCGGTCGTCTGGTCGTAGATCACCTGCTTGGCGACGAGCTGGTAGCCGCCATAGTTGATCTGCACGGCGCCGCGCGCGGTCACCGTGTCGGCGTCCCTGTTATAGACGAGTTCGTTGGCCGCCAGGATGAGCTTGGCATCGGGCGAAATGTTCGGTGCGAGCTGATCGACATTGGACGACTGGGCGCGCGCCGGCAGCGCGGCCATGGGCGCAAGCGCGCACAGGGCGACACCGGCAAGCAGCGCGGTCGCGATCCAAGTCTTACGTTCGCGGTTGCCTGCCGCCACTAGCCGTCCTCCTGGTGCAGCAGGATCGTTGCACCCAGCGACATTGCTACGACAACTGGGAGCCAGGCCGCAACAAACGGTGGGACTATTCCACTGCTTCCGAATGCTTTCACAAGCACGGTGACGACATAAAGCATGAAGCCGGAGAGGATGCCACCCAGAATCACCGCACGTGATTGATTAAACCTGCTAAATTTTAACGATACGCTAGCCGCGATCAGGGTCATTGCAACCAGGAGAAGTGGCAGCGAAAGCATCGAATGGAGCTGCGTTTCGAGCGGCTCGGTGGCGAACCCGAACGACTTCGCCGCTTCGATCTTCCTCGGCAGGCTGAAAAACGAAACGGAATCAGGTTTTTCGAGGCTTTCCTGCACGAACTCCTGTCTCAAATTGGTTTCGAGTTGTGCCGAAGGGGAACGCCTGGGCAACTCGCCGTTGCGTGTCTCCAGCACGTTGTTAAGCTCCCAGTAACCATCTTTCAGGATTGCCGAATCGGCGTCCTGTCGAAAGCTGATGCGGCCGTCCTTGTCGAAATGGATGATTGAGACGTTCAGGAGCCGCGTTCCGTTGTCCTCGACGGCCTTGGCGCCGATGATCGCGTCGTCGTCGCCGTGGCGCTGGCGGATCCACGGGATGCCGGATCCTGCCGACTTCCGGTTCGAGCCCCACTCCGCCTCCAGCACCTGCGCCTGGCGCGTGCCCCAGGCGGCGATCGGGTTCAGGACGGTCACCGCCAGCACGCCGAACAGGAAGGCGCCGATGGCGAAGGGGCGCAGGAACTGCCAGACCGAGACGCCGGCGGCGCGCGTCACCACCAGTTCATAGCGCCGGTTCAGCGAGATCAGCGCCGCCATGCCGGCAAAGAGCGCGACGAAGGGGATGGTCTGCATCAGGATCATCGGAATGCGCAGGACCGTCATCACCAGCCCGCTGAAGGCGGTGTATTTCGGCAGGCCTCCCATGCGGCTGGCGGTCTCGCTGAAATCGATGATGAAGACGAGCGCGAAGATCCCGATCAAAAACCAGATCGTCGTCACGATGTAGCGGCGGAAGAAATAGAGGGCGAGGGTAGGGATCATGGCTGCGGTCCGTTGCTCGTGGACGCCGCGCCGGACCGGCCGGGCAGGCGCGCCGCAAGCCTGTCGCGCAGTTCGACCAGCCGCGTCCGCAAGGAGGCGGGCAATTCGAGGCTCTTGTGGCGCGACAGCTGGCGGATGGCCAGCGCTGCCACGGCGATCGGGATCAGGTACATGAAGGGGATCGCCAGCCGCGACGATTCGGCCGCGCTTCCAGCATAGAAGATCGCCCAGCGGATGGCGAGCGCGACGAGCAGCGCCGAGATCATCGGATGGACGCGCGCCTCGCGGTGGGAGCGGGCGTCGACGCTCGCGACGAGCGCCACCAGGCCGAACAGGATCGGCAGCGTCCACTCGGTGAAGCGGCGGTGCAGCTCGGCCGTGAACGCGCCGGGATTGCGCTTGACCTGCTCGTCTTCCGGATCGGGGTTCAGCAGGAACGGCAGATCGCGGTCCTTGGCGCGGATGGTCGCCTCGCCGGCGCGCTGGGTCAGGTCGGCGAGGTCGAAGGCGTAGGAATCGAACTTGATGATGGAAACATCGCCGTTCGGCAGCTTCCGCTGCACCTCGCCGTCGTTCATCACCAGCGCCGATGTCTTCTCGTCGATGGCGCCTTCGCGGGCATAATAGACGTATTCCACCTTCGGATCGCGGGTATCGGCCACGAACAGGCCCTCGAGCACGCCACCGCCCTTGCGGCGGCTGACCTGGACATAGAGCCCGTCCGTCACCTTGCGGAAGGCGTTCTCCTGGATCACCGAGGAGAGCATGTCGGCATGCGCCGTCGCCACCATCTGGCGCACGGCCATGCGCGAATAGGGCTCGACGAAATTGTCGACCGCAAAGGAGATGATGCTGAGCGCGATGCCGAGATACATGACCGGGCGGATGATCATCATCCGCGAGCTGCCCGCCGCGTTCAGCACGGTCAGCTCCGAATCGGCATTCATCGCCGTCAGCGTCTGCGCCACGCCGATGACATAGGCGAATGGCAGGATGATCGGAATGACCGAGGGCAGGATCAGCGTGGCGAGCTTCAGGAACGCCAGCATCGACTGGCCGCTGTCGGTGACGAGATTGACGTTCGTCAGCGCCTGCGTCGTCCAGACGATGCCGAGCAGCGGCAGGAGGGTGCCGAGGAACATCAGCGACGTGCGACGCAGAATGTAGCGTTCAATCAGCTTCATATGTGTTCCGAACCGGGGTCCCGTTCCTGTTGTCTGTTGGTCGTCCGGTCACCCGGTGGAAGCCGATCGGTCCCGCCGGTCGACGGAAACGCTCGAGCCCATATAGGCTGTCATTCGGCCGGCACCAGACCGGCGCGGCCCCTATGCCATGGAAATTTGCCGCGAACAAACCCGCGTGTCCGGTTTTAAACCGGGCGCTGCATCTTGCCAAGCGCCGCAAAAGCGACAAGGAATTGCCGACAGTCATCTTCGCAACCCGGAATTCCGGGTCGCCAGCGACCGGATTCCTCGATCGCATACCCTTGGAGCAGACCATGTCCCAGAAGTTCGATGTCAATTTTGTGAAGGCGGCGAAGCCCGCGGGCGGGACGGCGATCGTCCTGCAGGCGCAGGATTCCATCGGCGCACCGGCCGACGCCGACCCCGCAGGCGTCGTCGCCCGGGCGGCGGACGTCGGGCGCTTCAGGGCCAAGGCGCTGAAGAGCCTCGATATCGTCGCGCCGCATGGCTCGCCGTTCGACCGAATCATCCTGGTCGGCCTCGGCGAGCCGGCCAAGATCGTCGCGCACGACTGGCTGAAGGCCGGCGGCGTCGCGGCCGCAAAGGCCCGCGACGCCGAATCGGTGTCGATCTATCTCGACGCGGCCGGCGTCGAGGTCGGCGGTCAGGCCGCTGCCGATTTCGCCCTCGGCCTGCTGCTCGGCGCCTACCGATTCGACACCTACAAGACCAAGAAGGACGAGGACGAGCAGAAGGCCAACGGCAAGAAGCCCGTCAAGGTCACGATCGTCACGGCTGCCGCCGCTGCCGCGAAGAAGGCCTTCGACGAGAGCGAGGCGATCGCCGGCGGCGTCCTGCTTGCGCGAGATCTCGTCAACGAGCCGGCCAACGTGCTCGGCCCCGTCGAGTTCGCCGCCAAGGCCAAGGCGCTGGAAAAGCTCGGCGTCGAGGTCGAGATCCTGACGGAGCGCGAGATGAAGCGGCTCGGCATGGCGGCATTGCTGGGCGTGGCCCAGGGCTCCGCCCGCCCGCCGCGGCTTGCGGTCATGCAGTGGAACGGCGGCAAGCCCAAGGACAAGCCGATAGCCTTCGTCGGCAAGGGGGTGGTCTTCGACACCGGCGGCATCTCGATCAAGCCGGCCGCCGGCATGGAGGACATGAAGGGCGACATGGGCGGCGCCGCCGCCGTCATCGGCCTGATGCACACGCTCGCCGCCCGCAAGGCCAAGGTCAACGCCGTCGGCATTCTCGGCCTGGTGGAGAACATGCCTGATGGTAACGCCCAGCGCCCCGGCGACATCGTCACCTCCATGTCCGGCCAGACGATCGAGGTCATCAACACCGATGCCGAGGGCCGGCTCGTGCTCTGCGACGCGCTCTGGTATTGCAACGAACGCTTCAAGCCGCAGTTCATGATCGACCTCGCAACGCTGACCGGCGCGGTCATGGTCGCGCTCGGCAGCCACCATGCGGGCCTGTTCTCCAACGACGACACGCTTTCCGCCCGGCTGACGGCGGCCGGCCTTGCCACCAACGAGCGGGTCTGGCGGCTGCCGCTCGGCCGGGAATACGACAAGATGATCGACAGCAAGTTCGCCGACATGAAGAACACCGGCGGCCGCTCTGCCGGCTCGATCACCGCCGCCCAGTTCCTGCACCGCTTCGTCAAGGACACGCCTTGGGCGCACATCGACATCGCCGGCACCGCCATGGGCTCGCCGGCCGACGAGATCAACCAGTCCTGGGGCTCGGGCTTCGGCGTGCGGCTGCTCGACGAACTGGTGCGGGCGCAATACGAGAGCTGACCCGCATTGAGCGAGATCCTGTTCTACCACCTGACCGAATCGAAACTGGAAGACGCCCTGCCGCCGCTGCTCGACAAGAGCCTCGAACGCGGCTGGCGGGTCGTCGTCCAGACCGGCACGGCCGAGCGGCGCGACGCGCTCGACACGCATCTCTGGACCTGGCGCGAGGACAGCTTCCTGCCGCACGGCACCGACGAGCAGCCGAACCCCGCCGACCAGCCGGTGCTGTTGACGACGAGCCCCGACAACGCCAACGCCGCGACCGTCCGCTTCCTCGTCGACAACGCCGAACCGCCGCCGCTCGACGCCTACGACCGCGTCATCTTCATGTTCGACGGCCACGACCAGCCCGAGCTCGACGCTGCCCGCAGCCAGTGGAAACGGCTGAGAGGCGAGGGGCACCAGCTGACCTACTGGCAGCAGAACAACGACGGCCGCTGGGTGAAGAACGCCTGAGGGGCAGCGCCCGGTCGGAACCGACGCCGGTAGTCAGTCAGAAGATCGGGCGGAGAAGCATCTCCGCGCCGAGCGCCAGGAGGCAGATCAGGAACCAACGGCGAAACGCGGCCGGCTCTATTCGCGCGCGGATGGACTGCCCGGCCCACATGCCGGCCAGCGCCGGGACCACGGCGAGCGCCGAGGTGCCGAGATTGCCGGCATCGAGGGCGCCGTGCCATGCGAGCCCCGCCGCCAGCGCCACCGTCGAGACGGTAAACGACAGCCCGAGCGCCTGCACGAGGTCGTCGCGATCGAGGGCGAGCGATTGCAGATAGGGAACGGCGGGGATGACGAAGATGCCGGTGGCACCGGTGACGATCCCGGTCACAAGGCCCGCGAGCGGCGACAGCCACCGCTCCATCGCCCGTGGCACCGGAGGCGCCCGCAGCAGCAGGGTGGTCAGCGCGTAAAGGGCCAGTATCCCGCCGAGGGCGGAGGTGGCGGCGGAACCCGGAAGACGGCTCCCGGCGATCAGCGACGACCCGCCGATCGTGCCGAGCGCAATGGCTGCCATCATCGGCCAGAGCCGTAGGACGACGGGGCTCAGGCTGAGGCCTGCGAACAATTGCCAGACATTGGTGACGAAGGACGGCACGATCAGCAGCGCGGCCGCGGCGACCGGCGAGAGCAGCGTGCCGAGCAGCCCCATCGCCACCGTCGGCAGCCCCATCCCCGTCACGCCCTTCACGGTTCCCGCCAGGAAGAAGATCGTGCCCGCGATCAGGGCAAGCTGTAGCGATGCGTCCATGCCTGCCTGATAGCAAATCAGCCGCCGGCGACAATGCGGAATATCCGTGGCCAGGCTTCGGCTGGAACGAAGGCTGAATTCGCGGTAGCATCGTCGCATGCGATTTGACCTGATCGATCTCCGCCTCTTCCTCGCCGTGGCCGACACCGGCAGCATTACCCATGGCGCGGCGAAGATCGGCCTGTCGCTGGCTGCCGCGAGCGAACGGCTGCGCGCGATGGAGGAAGCAGGGCGGGTCAGCCTGCTGGAACGCCGTCGCCACGGCGTGGCGCTGACAGCGGCCGGCGAGGCGCTGGTCCATCATGCCCGCCTGATCGGGCAGCAGATGGTGCAGATGCGCGGCGCGCTGAGCGAGCATGCCATCGGCGTGCGGGCGACCGTGCGCGTGCTGGCCAACACCGCCGCCATGACCGAGGTCCTGCCGGCCCGGATCGGGCCGTGGCTGGCTGCCAATCCGTCCGTCGACGTCGATCTGGAAGAACGTCAGAGCGTCGACATCGCCCGGACGGTTGCCGGCGGCCTTGCCGATCTCGGCATCCTCTCGGAGGCGGTGGACACGGGAAATCTGCGGCTGCACCGGTTCGCCACCGATACGCTGGTGGTTATCGCCGCACCGCAGCGCCGGCTGGCGGCGCCGGTTCGGTTCGCGGATCTCATCGGCGAGGATTTCGTCGGTCTGGTCGACGGGGCCCTGCAGGGCCATGTCGAAGGGCAGGCCGAGCGCCTTGGCAAAAGGTTGAACGTACGCATCCGGGTGCGGACGTTCGAGGGCATCGGCCAGCTGGTGGCAAACGGGGTCGGCATCGGCATCGTCCCGCAGACGGCTGCCCGGCGCCTGCGCCGATCGCTGCACCTGTCGGTCGCTGCCCTCGGCGAACCCTGGGCGATCCGCCGGCTCGCCATCTGCCACCGTGCGGACGAATTGACGAACCCGGCCCGCCGGCTGCTCGAACATCTGGCTGCGACGGCTGCATAGGCCGGCGCCAGAGGTCCCTGGCGCCGTCCCATGAGGATCAGGCGCCTCAGTCGTAGAACGCATCCACGAACTTGCGCCGGCCCAGCATGAAGGCGTCGGCGACGTGGCGCAGCGGCGCGAGGTCGACGTCCGACCTGCCGGCGTGCACGATCTCGGCGAAGCGCTTGTAGAGCATCGGATATTCCTGCTCGGGCTCTTCGTGCTTCAGCACGCCGTCGATCGAGAGCTTCGCGCCCCCCTCGGAGAGCACCATCTCGCCGTCGTCGGTCGCAGCGACGATGTCCCAGCTCTGCTTGCCGGTCTGGCGCCAGTCGAACTCGGCGGAAAGGTCGAGACCGTGGGCATCGGTGAAGGTGATGGCGGCCGCGATCGGTGCGTCGCGGTTCTCCGGAAATTCCAGCGTCGCCTTGGTGATGAACACCGGCCGCGGCAGGATGTGGGTAACGATCGACAGCGCGTTGATGCCGGGATCGAAGACACCGAGGCCGCCCGCCTGCCAGATCCACTCCTGGTTCGGATGCCAGTGGCGGACATCCTCCTTCCAGACGACCTTCATCGAGCGGATGACGGTGGAATTGAGAAACGCCTTCGCCGCCTCGACGGCCGGCGCATAGCGCGAATGCCAGCTGGCGAACAGCGACAGCCCCTTGGCGTCGGCGAGCGCCTGCAGGTCGGCGACCTCGCTGAGCGTCGCCCCCGGCGGCTTCTCCATGAACACGTGCTTGCCGGCCGAAAGCGCCGCATGGGCCGCCTCGTAGCGGTTCTGCGGCGGCATGCAGAGCGAGACGGCCTGGATGGCGGGGACCTTGTCCAGCATCTCGTCGATCGACTTGAAATTGTCGATGCCGTCGACGATGCCGTGCCGGCTGGCGGCGGCCACGAGCTTGAAATCGGGGTTCTTTGCGATCGAGGGCAGGTGCTGGTCGCGGGCGATCTTGCCGACGCCGACGATGGCGAGATGGATCGGGGACATGGTGTTTCGCTCGATTTGTATGATGATTGCAGCGTGTTTTAGCAGAATGGGCGGTAGCGGCAAGAGCGTCTTTTCCAATGGCTGCCTAAGCATTGTGCAACGGCGCCACCGAGCTATTCGCCTTTCGTCTAATCCGGCCGCTCATGCCGGGAAAACAGGCCTTTGCGCTTGAAACCGGACTTGAAATCAGCACTCTGGCTGTGCATGCCGAAGGACAGAAGCAACAAAGCCATGCGGGGAGGAATGCAATGGGAGCGCTGCTCGGCCTCAGCCGAATTATTGATATTGTTACGGAAAGGATCGGCAAGGCGGTGTCCTGGCTGATTCTCGTCGCCGTCCTCGTCAGCGCCGGAAACGCTGTCGTGCGCAAGGTCTTCAACGTCTCGTCGAACGCCTGGCTCGAGGCCCAATGGTATCTCTTCGGCGGCGCCTTCATGCTTGCGGCCGCCTATACGCTGAGCCAGAACGAGCACATCCGCATCGACGTGGTCTACGGGAAGTTCTCGCGGCGGACGCAGCACTGGATCGATCTCTTCGGCCATTGCTTCTTCCTGATGCCCTTCGTCCTGCTGATGGTCTACTACCTCGTTCCCTACGTGACGATGTCCTTCCGCTCCGGCGAGGGGTCGTCCAGCGCCGGCGGCCTGATCGTCTGGCCGGCCAAGGCCATCCTGCTCGCAGGCTTCGTGCTGCTCGCGGCCCAGGGCGTGTCCGAGATCATCAAGAAGATCGCGATCATGCGCGGCGATATGGATGACCCGACGCCCTTCGTGCCCACGCATGCCCCGCTCGATATCGACGTTCCCGCCCAGGAGACCCGTCCATGATCGAGTTCATCGCGGAGAACCTCGCGCCGATCATGTTCGTGTCGCTGGTCGTCTTCCTGCTGCTGGGGTACCCGGTCGCCTTCGCGCTTGCGGCAAACGGTCTGCTCTTCTTCGTCATCGGCGTGGAACTCGCGCCGCTGTCCGATAGCATCAACCTGTCCTGGCCTCTCCTGAATGCCATGCCGGAGCGATTGTGGGGGGTGATGTCGAACGACACGCTGCTCGCCATCCCCTTCTTCACCTTCATGGGGATCGTGCTCGAACGCTCGGGAATGGCCGAGGACCTGCTCGATACGATCGGCCAGCTGTTCGGCCCGATCCGCGGCGGCCTCGCCTATGCGGTCATCTTCGTCGGCGCGCTGCTCGCGGCAACGACCGGCGTGGTGGCGGCATCCGTCATCGCCATGGGCCTGATCTCGCTGCCGATCATGCTGCGCTACGGCTACGACCGCTCCATCGCCTCGGGCGTCATCGCCGCCTCCGGCACGCTCGCGCAGATCATTCCGCCATCGCTCGTCCTCATCGTCCTGGCCGACCAGCTCGGCCGCTCGGTCGGCGACATGTATGCCGGCGCGCTGATCCCGGGCCTGGTGCTGACCGGCCTCTACATGGGCTATATCCTGCTGATGACCTTCATCCGGCGGGATTCGATGCCGGCGCTGCCGCCCGAAGCCCGCTCGCTGGGCGCGGGGGTGACCTCGCTTCTGATCGCGCTCGCCGTCGCCGCCGCGTTCGCCTACGCCGCCCATGTCTATCTCTACCCGACGCAGGGCGAGAACGCCGATATCCTCGGCGCCACCGTCGGTGTCGCCTTCATCTATGTCGTGGCGCTCATCGACAAGAACTTGAACATCAACATGATGTCCCGGCTGGCGCAGCAGGTCATCATCGTGCTGATCCCGCCGCTGGCGCTGATCTTCCTCGTCCTCGGCACCATCTTCCTCGGCATTGCGACGCCGACGGAAGGCGGCGCCATGGGAGCCGTCGGCGCGCTCGTCATGGCGGCGGCGAAGGGGCGGCTCAATCTGGACGTCGTCCGGTCGGCGCTGGCGTCCACCACCCGGCTGTCGGCCTTTGTGCTGTTCATCCTTATCGGCGCCCGCGTGTTCTCGCTCACCTTCTACGGCGTGAACGGCCACCTGTGGGTGGAACACCTGCTCGTCTCCATGCCGGGCGGCGAGGTGGGCTTCTTGATCGCGGTGAACCTGCTGGTCTTCTTCCTGGCGTTCTTCCTCGACTTCTTCGAGCTCGCCTTCATCATCGTGCCGCTGCTCGCGCCTGCCGCCGACAAGCTCGGCATCGACCTGATCTGGTTCGGCGTGCTGCTCGGCATCAACATGCAGACGAGCTTCATGCATCCGCCCTTCGGCTTCGCGCTCTTCTATCTCCGCTCGGTCGCCGCCCGCGTGCCCTATCTCGACAAGGTGACGGGCAAGATGACCGCACCCGTGACGACGGGACAGATCTACTGGGGCGCGGTGCCCTTCGTCGGCATCCAGATCATCATGGTGGCGCTGACGATCATGTTCCCGCAGATGGTCATGCACTACAAGGGCGACGCCGCTGTGGTCGATCCCTCGACGATCAAGATCGAGGTGCCGGGCTTCGGCGGGCAGGGCGGAGGCCTTGGCTTGCCCGACAACGGCGGCGGCCTCGGCCTTCCCGGCGGACTGCAGCTTCCGGGCGGCAATCCCCTCGAACAGCCGCCGGCAGCGCCCGATGGCGGCCAGCCGCAGGGCCAGCCGCAGACCCCGCCGGCAAACGACCTCAGCCAGCCGCCGTCCTTCAACTGACGGCAGCGGATGGACATGGCAGGACGGGCCGGCGGAAGCCGGCCCGTTCCCGTTTGGTCAACGGACGACGAACGCGGCCGTCCGGCCGGCTCGGGCCGATGCCGGCCACCAGTTGCCAATCGCAGACGAATATCCGAAGCTCGTTGCGTGGGAGGGCCAATCGGCCAGTCAGCCGGGAAGTTTGCGGGACATGACGACAGCCAATCTCATCGGGCCTGCCCGCCATGGCAACGCCGGCATCTGCCGGGGGTGCTGGGACCAGATGCACGTGCCGATCCCGATTCGCGGCGTGCTTGCGCTTCCGTTCCGCGCATTCGGCATTACCCGCAGCAAGATGAACCCGAACATCTGCACGATTTGCGAGCGCTCCTTCCGGACCGTCAAGAAACAGCGCCATGTAACCGTCGACGCAACCATCCTGTTCGCCGACATAAGAGGCTTCACGGCCCTGTCGGAGCGGATCGACCCCGTGAGCCTGAGCGAGATCGTCAGCGTGTTCCAGGATCGGTGCGCGCAGGCGATCTGGGCGCATGACGGCATCGTCAACAAGCAGATGGGCGACGGCCTGATGGCGATCTTCAACTTTCCGATCGTCTCGAAGGATCACGCAGCGGCAGCGGTCGAGGCCGCGTTCGATCTGCAGCGCCTGTGCAAGGCAGCGCTCGATGACTTGCGTTCGATGACCGGCGGACCGCAGGGACAGGCACCGGGCGTCGGCGTCGGCATTCACACCGGAGACGTCGAAATCGGCGAATTCTCCAGTTTCCGCAGCGATTTCACGGCGATCGGCGGTGCTGTCAATCTGGCTGCGAGACTCGAAGCCCGGGCCGCCGCCGGCGAGATACTGGTGTCGGCCGAGACGGCCGCCAGGGCGCCGCACCTTATGGACGGGGCCGGGGAACGCCGGCTTGCCCTCAAGGGCTTCGAGCAGCCGGTCCAGGCCCGCGTGCTCGCAGGAAGATCCTGATCGTCAACGAAAAACCCCGGGGCGACGGAGCGCCCCGGGGTTCCCCTGATCGTCAACGAAAAACCCCGGGGCGACGGAGCGCCCCGGGGTTCCCTCGTGCCGCATCTGATCCAGTTTCAGAGCTTTCCGCCGCGCTGCTGGATCATCATGAAGGTGTCGTAATTGTATTCGGCGATCTGGGCGTTGAGGTAATACTCGCCGCGGAAGGCCTTGATCGAGTCCCAGATCTTCTTGAAGGTCGGGTTGGTGTCCTCGATCTCCGCATAGACTTCGTTGGCCTTGTCGAAGCAGGCCGCGAGGATCTCGGGCGAGAACGGGGCCAGCTTGGCGCCGGCAGCGACGAGACGCTTGATCGCCGGCGGGTTCAGCCAGTCGTATTTCTGCAGCATGTTGGCGTCTGCCGCCTGGCAGGCGGTCCGCAGCAGCGACTGGTAGTTCTTCGGCAGGCCCTCGAAGGCCGCCTTGTTGAACAGGGCGTGGACGGTCGGGCCGCCTTCCCACCAGCCGGGATAGTAGTAGTAGGGGGCGACCTTGTAGAAGCCGAGCTTCTCGTCGTCATAGGGCGTCGTCCACTCGGCGGCGTCGATCGTGCCCTTTTCCAGCGACGGATAGATGTCGCCGCCGGCGATCTGCTGCGGCACGACGCCGAGCCGCTCTACGACCTTGCCGGCGAAGCCGCCGATGCGCATCTTCAGGCCCTGCAGGTCGGCGACGGTCTTGATCTCCTTGCGGAACCAGCCGCCCATCTGCACGCCGGTGTTGCCGCCGGGATAGCCGATCAGGCCCTGCGTCGCCAGGAACTCGTTGAACAGGTCGATGCCGCCGCCATGGTACTGCCAGGCGTTCATGCCGCGCGCGTTGAGCGCGAAGGGCACGGCAGCACCCAGCGCCCAGACCGGGTCCTTGCCCCAGTAGTAGTAGGAGACGGTGTGGGCAGCTTCCACCGTGCCGGCGGAAGCTGCGTCCGCCGCCTGCAGGCCGGGAACGATCTCGCCGGCGGCGAAGACCTGGATCTGGAAATTGCCGTCGGTCGCTTCGGAGACGTATTTCGAGATGACTTCGGCGCCGCCATAGATCGTGTCGAGCGACTTGGGGAACGACGAGGCGAGGCGCCAGTTGATCTTGGGGTCTGCCTGCGCCAGCGCGGGTGCGGCCAGCGCGGTTGCCGCGGCAGCGCCCACACCGGCAGCGCCGGCCTTTCTCATGAATGAGCGACGATCCATTCTCTTCCTCCCGATTGCCGGGGCCTCCCGAGCCCCTTTATGTTCGCCGGGAACCTAATCATGGTGGATCACGGGTTTCAAGCGCACGGCGCGATTTACCCCGATGCCGGGCCGTACGACTTTGGTCTAATCGGCGCGGACGTGGGCATCTGCCTGCATTTTCAGCATTTCCGGCGCCGGAGACTGGCGCGATACAGCGGCTCCGTCGGCGAGGAGCGGGCGGCAAAGCCTATCCGGCCATCGCCTCCTCATACTCTGACGAGAGCTCCAGCCAGTGTTCCTCTGCCGCCGCGAGCCTGTCGGCCGCGTCGGAGCGCTCCTTGGCCTTCTGCGCCGCCCTGGCGGGGTTCTTCTCGTAGAGCTGCGGGTCGGCCAGTTCCGTGTCCAGCGCCTGAATCTGTTTCTCAAGCTTTCCGGTCAAGGCTTCGACTTCGTTGATCTTCTTCTTCAGCGGTGCCAGCGAGGCGCGGCGGTCGGCATTGGCCTTGCGCTGGTCGGCCTTGGACAGGCCGTCGTCGCTCAGGACGGGGCGCGCCTTGTCTTCCTTCGGCTTCGGCCCGCCGACGATCAGCGTGCGGTATTCATCAAGGTCGCCGTCGAAATTCGTGACCGTGCCGTCCTTGACCAGCCACAGCCGGTCGACGGTCGCCTCGATCAGGTGGCGGTCGTGCGAGATCAGGATGACGGCGCCTTGATAGTCGTTCAGCGCCTCGATCAGCGCCCGGCGGCTGTCGATGTCGAGGTGGTTGGTCGGCTCGTCGAGGATCAAAAGGTTCGGAGCGTCGAAGGCGGCAAGGCCCATCAGCAACCGCGCCTTCTCGCCGCCGGAAAGGTCCTTCGCCGGCGTGTCCATCTTTTCGGTCGCAAGCCCCATCTGCGCGACGCGGGAGCGCACCTTGGCTTCCGGCGCGTCCGCCATCAGCCGGCGCACGTGCTCGATCGCACTCTGGGTCGGCACAAGGTCGTCCAACTGGTGCTGGGCGAAGAAGCCGATCTTCAGCCCCGGCGCCGTCTTCACCTCGCCGCTGTCGGCCTTGAGCTTGCCGGAGATGAATTTGGCGAAGGTCGACTTGCCGTTGCCGTTGGAGCCGAGCAGCGCGATGCGGTCGTCATTGTCGATGCGCAGGTTCATCCGCTTCAGGATCGGCTGCCCCGGCGCGTAGCCGACGGCCCCGCCGCTGATGGCGACGATCGGCGATGCCGGCTGCTTCTCGGGCTCGGGGAAGGTGAAGCCCTGCACGTGGTCCTCGATCACGGCCGCCACCGTTCCCATCCGCTCCAGCGCCTTGACGCGGCTCTGCGCTTGCCGCGCCTTGGTCGCCTTGGCCTTGAAGCGGTCGATGAAGCTCTGCAGGTGCTTGCGCGCGGCCTCGTTCTTGGCCTTCGCCTTCATCTGCAGTTCGTCGGCTTCCGCCTTCTGCCGCTCGAACTGGTCGTAGCCGCCGCGATAGA
Organism: Rhizobium sp. TRM96647; assembly: GCF_025780115.1. Taxonomy (NCBI): domain Bacteria; kingdom Pseudomonadati; phylum Pseudomonadota; class Alphaproteobacteria; order Hyphomicrobiales; family Rhizobiaceae; genus Rhizobium; species Rhizobium sp. TRM96647. The sequence continues at coordinate 24,232 of NZ_JAOXHF010000012.1, read as the reverse complement.
AGGTCAGCTTCTTCTGGTCGAGATGGACGATCGCGTTGACGGCGGTGTTGAGCAGGTCGCGGTCGTGGCTGATGATGAGCACGGTGTGCGGATAGCGCCGCACATAGTCCTCCAGCCACAGCGTGCCCTCGAGGTCGAGATAGTTGGTCGGCTCGTCCAGCAGCAGCAGGTCCGGCTCGGAGAACAGCACGGCGGCGAGCGCCACGCGCATCCGCCAGCCGCCGGAGAAGCTCTTGGCGGGCCGCTTCTGCGCCTCGTGGTCGAAGCCGAGGCCGGCAAGGATGCTGGCGGCGCGCGCTTCGGCTGAATGGGCGCCGATATCGGCAAGCCGCGTCTGGATTTCCGCAATCCGGTGCGGGTCGGTGGCGGTCTCCGCCTCCTGCAGAAGGGCCGCACGCTCCTTGTCGGCGGCCAGCACGATCTCGATCAGCGGCTCGTCCGTCCCTGGCGCCTCCTGCGCCACCTGGCCGATGCGGGCGTTCTTCGGCAGCGAGACCGAGCCGGCCTCTGAGACGAGATCGCCGGTGATGATGCGAAACAGCGTCGACTTGCCGGCGCCGTTGCGGCCGACGAGGCCCGCCTTCGTGCCCGAGGGCAGCGAGACGGAGGCGTTGTCGAGGAGCAGGCGCCCGGCGATGCGGGCGGAGAGGCCGGAAATGGTGATCATGACCGGCGTCTATAGGGTGGCGAGCCGCACCTGCGCAAGAGGCACCGGCCCGGTTCGGGCCTGACGTCCGCGTGACCTCAGGCGCTCTCTCTGCGGTAGTTGCGCCCGGCGAGCTCGGTCAGTTCCACCGAGTAGATGCAGGTTCCGCTCTCGTTGGCGGCCTCGAGCGCCAGCATCGCCTGCCGGAAGAGTTCGTTGCCGTTCTGCGCATCGTCGGTGAACGCGGCGCCGACGGTGAGCGAGAGCGTGCCGGGCAGGTAGTCCCGGCCCGAGATGCGGAACACTTCCGTCTCGAGGCGGTGGCGGATGCGCTCGGCGATCAGGACCGCGCTGTCGTGGTCGACCTTGTCGAACAGGAAGGCGAACCCGTCGCCGCCGACGCGGGCGACATAGTCGAGCTTCTTGATCGACTTGCGGAAGATGGTGGCGATCTGCTTCAGCGGCTCTTCGCTGGCGCCGGTCGCATGGCTGTCGGACAGGCTCTTCAGCCGCTCGACCCGCATCAGCAGCAGGGCGCTGCCGGAACTGTCCTCGGCGTCATAGGTCGCCACCAGCCGGTTCATCAGCGCGGTGCGGTTGGCAAGTCCGGTGATCGGGTCGTGCAGCAGCGCGGTCTCGCTGGCCACAGCTCCCGCCGCCACGTTCTCCAGCCGGGCGACCAGGGCGTCGAGCCGCTGGCAGTGGGCGCTCTCGCTGCCGATCAGCGCCTCGACGGCGGTGACGAGCAGGCCGGCCTGGCTGGCGAAATCCGTCATGGCCATCACCGGATCGGCCCTGAGGCGTCCGAGAAGCTGGTTGATCTGCGTCACCGCATTGGCGCGCTTCTGGCGCTCGCCCTCCGCCTCGCTTGCAAGCGCCGCGATGGTGCGCATCAGGTCGGTCGCGCTGTGGCCGAGCACGAGCGCATTGTGGTCCGGCAGGCCGTTGCGCAGGCCGATGGCGTCCAGCGCCTCCTGCGTCGGCGCCTTGCCGAGGGCGGTGATCTCGCGGCCGAGCGCGGTGTTGCTTCCCGTCAGTGCCTCGTGCAGCAACGAATAGTTGCGCGGGATGGCCGGGATCTCCAGCCGCGTCATCAGTTGCGCGATCTTCGCCAGCACGGCGGCCGATCGGGCAAGCGTATCCGGTGCATTCGCCTTTGCGGTCATGGCTCACCAGTGGTTGGACAGCGTGCGGGGCGCGCCGGTCCTTAACCGGTGCCGGCGTCTACAATCACTAGCTGATAAGCCTTAAGAACCCGTTGCTTGCAGGCCGGTCCGCGGGAAGGCGGCGCGCGATACGGGCTGCTCACGGGCGACGACGAAGGCGCCCGCGCAGTCGGCAGGAAACACAGGCACCGGTCGCCTGCCGCACCGGTGCCGCGGATGGGTCAGGCGAACAGCCGCACACTCGGCAGGGCGCGGATCACGCGGATCATCTGCCGCAAGGTGCCTTCCTTGGCGCGCGTCCGCGCCTGCTGCGTGTCGCGGATCGCCGAGGCATAGCCTTCCGCGCGCGCCTCTTCCATCGCCACCGCAAACAGTTTCTCGATCACGTCGAAGCACTCGTCCGGCAGGTAGGCGTCGGGGCTGTCCGTGCCCCGCACGAGCGCCATCTTCGACAACGTGCTGCCCAGCAGCGCGCTCCACTCATCGCTTTTTCTCGCCATGTTACGTCCTCGTCGCCGGGGTGGGGGGAATCGCCTTTCGGCTTTCCGGCGAAACGACTATGGCACTGCAACCGGAGCAACACTGTCACTTGGGTAACAGGGAGGGAACCGACCCGCGCGAGGGATGTCAGATCCGCGGCAGGTTCGCGCCCTCGTTGCGCATGAAGAAGATGAGATCCAGCGAAAGGCTCGGCCGGCCCATCGAGGTCAGGATCGTGTGGCACTGGCCGCGATGATGGGTCTGGTGGTTGAAGAAATGCGCAAGACCCATGCTGAGCGGATGTTTCACCGGGGTCGGATGCGTGATCGGGCTGTAGGTGACCTCCTGGCCGAGCCTGTCCTCATCGAGCGAACCGAGCCAGTCGATGATCCGCTGGTCCTCGGCCACGCGCGCCTGGCGCAGGCTGTCGATATCCTCGTGCAGGATCGCATCGAGCCGGGTCGGCGCATCGCCGGAGCCGGTGAAACGGCTCATCCAGATGCGGTCGGCGACCAGCAGGTGGTTCAGCGTTCCGTGCAGCGAGCCGAAATAGGCGCCGCGATTCTCGCGGTAGGCCTGCGGCGAGAGCGAGGCGGCCTCGGCATAGACGACGCGGTTCGCCCAGGCATTGTAGGCGGCCAGGTTCCTGTAGTGATCGAGCATGTCGGTTTCCGGATGCTGTTGCAAAGGGGGAAGTCTAGCACTCCCTTAGCGGAGGCGCGGTGATGGGTCGCATGAAATTTTCTGATTTGATCCCGCAGGCCACCTCGTCTGGAATGGCCGCCCCGGACGTCCCGACTCGCAAGGAACAAGCCATGCCCCTGAAGCTCTACGCGCTCTGCGGTGCCGACCGCACCCGTCCCTTTTCCCCGCATGTGTGGAAGACCATGCTGTCGCTCGCCCACAAGGGGCTTGCGTACGAGGTCGAGACGGTCGGCTTCACGCAGATCCCGCAGCTGGAGGATGGCTTTTCGCCCACGGTGCCGGTCCTGCGGGACGGTGACAGGCTCGTGCGTGACAGCTTCGACATCGCGCTCTATCTGGATGACGCCTATCCCGATCGGCCGGCGCTGTTTTCCGGCGAGGGCGGCAGGGCGATGGCGCGTTTCGTCGAGGGCTGGTCGATGACGACACTGCACCCGGCGGTGATGCGCATTGCGCTGGTCGACATTCACGACATGCTCGGTCCCGAGGACCGGGCCTATTTCCGCCAGAGCCGCGAACGGCGTCTCGGCCGCCCGCTGGAGGAAGTCGTGGCCGCCCGCGCCGACGAGGTCGCAGCCTTTGCCGGCAAGCTCGAACCGCTGCGCGCCATGCTGAAAGTCCAGCCCTTCATCGGCGGGCAGGGCCCCCTCTTTGCCGATTACATCGTCTTCGGCGCGCTGCAGTGGCTGCGCGTCACCTCGCCGGCGAAGGTGCTGCAGGACGACGACCCCGTCGCCGCATGGTTCGAGCGTTGCCTCGATCTGTACGAGGGGCTGGGTCGCGGCGTGCGCGCCGCCTGAACGCTCGCCGGCATCGATCGCCTCGAGCCGGGGCCCCCTTGTTTTGCGGCGCGTTGGCGGGTAAGGAACCGCCACACCGTACACCAAGGGAAACGAGACTATGGCGATTGAACGCACCTTTTCGATGATCAAGCCGGATGCGACGAAGCGCAACCTGACCGGCGCTATCACCAAGATGCTCGAGGATGCCGGCCTGCGCGTCGTCGCCTCCAAGCGCGTCTGGATGAGCCGCCGCGAAGCCGAAGGCTTCTACGCCGTCCACAAGGAGCGTCCGTTCTTCGGCGAACTCGTCGAAGGCATGACCTCCGGCCCGACCATCGTCCAGGTGCTGGAAGGCGAGAACGCCATCCTGAAGAACCGCGAGATCATGGGCGCGACCAACCCGGCCAACGCCGACGAAGGCACGATCCGCAAGACCCATGCGCTTTCGATCGGCGAAAACTCCGTCCACGGCTCCGACGCCCCGGAAACCGCCGCCCAGGAAATCCGCTACTGGTTCTCCGACACCGAAATCGTCGGCTGATTCAGCCTCTGAGGATCCGCAGCCAAGTCCCTGACGGGATTCGGTAAAGCGGAACCGCAAACGATGCTGGAATGAAAAATCGCCCGGGGCTTGCGTCCCGGGCTTTTCTTTTTCGGCGAGAGCTTCGGCGGGCGGTCAGGCCTCCTCGAAGGCCCGCTGGGCGTCGGCGAGGCTCTTGTCCAGCGGCTGGCCGGGCGCAAAGCGGAGGAGTTCCGCAGGCGGCTCCACTCCCTCCACCAGCCGCGGACAGGGCTCGGCGGCGCCGAGAACGGTCGTGACCGGGACGACGCCGGCCCAGATCGGTAGCCCGTAGTCCGCCTCGTCGTCGGCGACGCCCTTGGCCCGCACCTTGGCCGAGGCCTGCTCGATCTCCATGCCGATCACGGTGGTGGCCTTGATCTCCTGCGCCGTGATCGGCCGCAAGCCTGCGGAGCGGCCGGGATAGAGGCGGTCGACGACGGCGAGAAGGGCGGCCGCCTTCTCTTCCGGATCGTCGGCGATCCGCGCGGTGCCGAAGCACATGGCCGAGCGGTAATTGGCCGAATGGTTGAAGCCGGCGCGGGCCAGCACCAGCCCGTCGAGATGGGCGACGGTCAGGCAGGCCGGCGTCCCCGCCTGCAGGTGCCGGAGCATGCGGCTTGCCGAGGAACCGTGCCAATAGAGCCGGGTGCCTTCCCGCCAGAACAGCGTCGGCGTGCAATAGGGCTGGCCCTCGATGACATAGCTGACGTGACAGAGCATGGCCGCGTCGAGGATCGCATGCACCGAGGCATGGTCGTAGCGTCCCCGGTCGTGCCGGCGTTTCAGCCTGTTGCGGTCCGACACCGGATAGCTGGGGGCGGGGTCTGGTTGCTGCGGATGAACGGTCACGGTCTTGCCTTTCGTCTGGTCCGGCGCTTACATGCGCCATGTCATTGGTTCGAAACAGCTCCAATCCAGAGGTAAAAAAGAAGGCCAATCTGCCCGACTGGTCGGCCCTCGTCCCGGTCCTGCCGGGCGAGGGCCCGCGCACGCAGGCGCTCTACGCGGCAATCCGCCGGCTGATCGAGACCGGGGCGGTGCCGCCGGGCGCCAAGCTGCCGCCGACGCGCGACCTGGCGACACGGCTGCGCATGTCGCGCATCGCCGTGGTCGCAGCCTTCGAACGCCTCGCATCGGACGGCTTCACCGTGGCCCGCGTCGGCGCCGGCACCTTCGTCAGCGACGCGGTGCCGCTGATCGGCGCCCGCCCGGTCCGCGAAGGTCGCGGCCGGAAACCGGAGATGCCGCTGCCGGGTACGCTCGGGGTCGCGACCGCCGACGACCGCTCGCTGAAGATCTTCCGCGCGCTCTTGTCCCGGCATCTCGCTCGCCCGGGGCCGGAGCATTTCCACTATGGCGAGCCGCGCGGCGGCGAGGGGTTGCGCACGGCGATCGCCGCCTACCTGCGCACCGCCCGCGGCGTGCGCTGCGATGCGGAGCAGATCATCGTCACCGCCGGCACCCAGCAGGGCCTCGATCTCTTCGTCCGGGCCATGCTGAACCCCGGCGACGGCGCCTGGATCGAGGATCCCTGCTATCCGAGCGCCCGCGCCGCCTTCGACGGCAACGGCATCCGCCTCAAGGGCGTGCCGGTGGATGCCGAAGGGCTGGATGTGGAACGCGGCGCAACGCTGATGCCCGATGCCCGCGCCGTCTACGTCACGCCGTCGCACCAGTTCCCGCTCGGCGTGGCGATGAGCATGCGCCGGCGGCTGGCGCTGATCGACTGGGCGCGCCGCAACGATGCCTGGATCGTCGAGGACGACTACGACAGCGAGTTCCGCTATGCCGGCCCGCCGCTGACGGCCATGCAGGGCCTCGATGCCGCCGGCCGCGTCGTCTATCTCGGCACCTTCTCCAAGGTCCTGCTGCCGGGCCTGCGCATCGGCTATGCGGTGCTGCCGGAGGCGGTGATGGAGAAGGTGGTCGCGCTGCGCGCCCGCACCGATCGCTTTCCCGCCACGCTGGCGGAGGCGGCCCTGGCCGAGTTCATCCGCGAGGGCCATCTCGCCGCCCACCTGCGCCGCGCCCGCCGCAGGCTGGCGGCTGCCCGCGATGCGCTGGCCGCCGGCCTCGAGGGCGGACGGGGACTTTGCGTCGATGTTCCCGAGCAGGGCCTGCATCTGCTGGCCGGACTGGCGCCGGGGATGCGCGACACCGAACTGGTCGAGCCTGCAGCCTCGGCCGGCCTCGGCGTGCGCGCGCTGTCCTCGATGGCCGTGTCCGAACCGCCGCGGCAGGGTCTGGTGATCGGCTTCTCCGGTTTTGCACCGGAGGTGCTCTACAATGCGGCGAGCGCATTCCGCGCATCGCTGGAGCGCCTTGCCCGGGGTCGGATCACACCGGGCACTTCGCCGTCTCGAAATGCACAGGCGCCTTGCCGTCCTTGAACATTTGTGGGTTCTTGTCGTAGGCCGGGCCGACCACCAGCGCGTGTGCCGGAAGCACGCTCTGGTCGAGGTCGGAGACGACGGTCGTCTCCAGCGCCTGCAACTGCGCGCCGTCCGGCCCGTTGACCCGGATCGCCACGCGATAGGGCCTCGCCTTCTTCACGCAGACGATCTCCGGGCTTTCTAGCACCACCTTTTCCAGCTTCGGAAACAGCCTGCGCGTCGTCACCAGCGGCGCCCCGCCGGCCGGATTCTCGAATTCGGCGGTCACCGTCGCCCCGTCCGGCAGCGGCTCCGTCCGGTTCAGCGTGATGACATAGGTGGCGTAGGCGAGGCGGTAGTTGAACACGAACATCTTGCCGGTCAGTTGCAGCGGATCGGCGCCGCTCTCGCGCTGGCATCCGGCAAGCGCCAGCGCCAGCGCAATTGCCATGGCGAGCGGTCGAAAAGGCCCCATCGTCAGCCCTCCCTGCGGCGGCGGTAGTGCCGGCGCGCCTTGGCGCGGTTGCCGCAGACGGCCATGTCGCACCAGGCACGCGAGCGGTTGCGGCTCCGGTCCAGGAACAGCCAGCCGCAATTGGGGCAGATCTTGAGCCGGTCGGGCTCGGCATGGGCCGCAAGCCGCAGCGCCGAATGGGCCGTCGCCGTGTCGAGGGCGCCTGGCTCCCGTCCGGACCGGCGCAGCGTGCCGGCAATCGCGTCGAGCAGTTGCGCCAGCAGCACCGGCGAACCGCGCCCCGACGCTTCCGCCCGGAAGTGGCCGTCGATCGCCTCGCGCAGTCCGATGAAGGCGTCGCGCCGCACGGGCGGGACGGGCGCGAGCGGGTCGGCGCTGTCACGCTCGGTGCAATGCAGGCTCGCGGCGGCCGCAAAGGCGTCCATCGTCGCCGGGTCGGCATAGCGGTCGATCCGGCGCGCCGGATCCGCCCGGAGCACGACGGAATTGGCGACGTCCAGCGCGAGCGCGCCGCCGGAAAAGCGATGGGACGTCCAGGAGAAGGTCATGCTCTCATCCTAACTGGTAAAAGCCATTTTACCAGTTATACTGGCTTTGTCACCCGCGAGTAGCCCGATGGCCTATTTCCTGCAGCAAATCGCCAATGCCGTCCCGGTCGCGGCCCTCTATGCCGTGCTCGCCTTCGGCTATGCGATCGCGTTCTCGGTGACCCGGCGGGCCGATATCAGCTATGGCGCGCTCTTCGCCTTTGCCGGGCAGATGTTCATCCTGTTTTCCGATATCGGCTGGAACCGGCTCTGGCTCGTCCTGCCGGCCGCCCTCGGCTTCGGCGCGGCCATGGCGCTGGTCTACGGCATGGGCGTGGGCCTGGTCGTCGGCCGCCATGTCATGCGCCCGCTCGCCTTTTCCTCCGACAATACCGTGGTCGTCGCCGCCCTTGGCGTCGTGCTGGTGCTGATGGAGACGGCGCGGCTCGCCTCGGATACCCGCAGCCTCTGGCTGCCGCCGCTGCTCAGCCGGCCGGTCGAACTCTGGGGGGATCCGTCGTTCCCGGTGACGCTGACCGTCCTGCAGATGGTCAATTCCGCCCTGATGGTCGCAATCGTCGCCGTGGGCCATGTCTACCTGGCCCGCTCGCCATGGGGGCGACGCTGGCGGGCGGTCTGCGACGACAGGCAGGCGGCCGAACTCTGCGGCATCGACGGCGCCCGCGTCTTCCTGACGGCCTTTGCGCTCGCAGCCTTCATCGCTTGCGTCGCCGGCATCCTGGCTTCCGGCTATTACGGCAACATGGATTTCGGCGCCGGCCTCAGCTTCGGCGTGAAGGTGCTCTTCATCGCCGCGATCGGTGGCTATGCCAGCCCGCTGCTCTCCGCGCTCGGCGGTGCTGCCCTCGGCGTGGCGGAGACGCTCTGGAACGCATATGGCGATTTCCTCTGGCGCGACCTCGTCATCTATTCGGCGCTGGTGCTGCTGCTCGTCGTCTTCCGCCGGGAGCGGGGAATTCCCTGAAAACGAGGGGCCGGTCTACGGCTTCCACTTCGCGCGCGCCCGGTCGTCGGCATCCTTCGCCGCGACCCAGCCGCCGTCTGTCCCGTCGGCCAGGTGCTCCTTCTTCCAGAAGGGGGCGGAGGTCTTCAGGTAGTCCATCACGAAGGAGGCGCCGTCGAAGGCGGCGTGGCGATGCGGGGCGGCGGCGATGACGAGCACGATGTTCTCGCCCGGCGCCATCCGGCCGAACCGGTGGATCGCCGCAATCCCCTGCAGCGAGAACCGGGTGACGGCGTCGTCGCAGATCCGCCGGATCTCGGCCTCCGCCATGCCGGGATAGTGCTCGAGCTCCAGCGCCGAAAGAGCGCCCCCCTCGTCGCGGCAAAGCCCGGTGAAGGTGACGATCGCACCAATGGACATGCGCCCGGCGACGAGCGCCGCAGTCTCCGCCGCCACGTCGAAATCGTCGCGCTGGATGCGCACGACGACAGGAGCAGGGGGAGAGGCGGCGGCCATGGCGATGGCTCAGCCTCCGGTCATCGGCGGGAACAGCGCGATCTCGCGCGCACCCGCGATCGGCTCGTCGTGTTCCACATGCTCCTGGTTGACGGCGACGCGGATGACGTTCTCGTGCTCGAGCGCGATCTCGTATTCCTCGCCGAGCGTCTTCAGATGCCGCAAAAGGTCGCCCGCGGTCCTGACGTGGCCGGGAAGCTCGATCTCCTCCTCGTCCCGTCCGATCCGCTCGCGCACCCACGCGAAGTAGACAAGCTTGGTCGTCATCATTCGTCCACGATATGCTTCAGTCCGGCCCGGAAGTAGTCATACCCGGTATACATGGTGATCGCGGCGGCGATCCACAAAAGGCCGATGCCGAATTCTGTGGTGTAGGGCAGCACCTTGTCGCCGGCCGGACCGGCGAGCAGGAAGGCGATCGCGAACATCTGGATCGTCGTCTTCCACTTGGCGATGCGCGTCACCGGCACGCTGACCTTCAGTTCGGCGAGATATTCGCGCAGGCCCGAGACCAGGATCTCGCGGCACAGGATGATGATCGCAGCCCAGATGGTCCAGCCGGCGATCGTGCCGTCGGCCGCCATCAGAAGCAGCACCGAGGCGACCAGCAACTTGTCGGCGATCGGGTCGAGCATGCGACCGATATTGGAGGTCTGCTTCCAGATGCGGGCGAGATAGCCGTCCAGGAAATCGGTGATCGAGGCGACGACGAACAGGCCGAGCGCGGTCCAGCGGGCGAAATCCGAAGACTGCAACCGGCCTTCGACGAAGAAGCAGAGGACGATGACCGGTACGGCGAGGATGCGGCCATAGGTGAGGAGGTTCGGGATGCTGTAAGCGCGGCGGGCCATGGATTGCAGTCTCTACTGTATTTGCGGGTAGTTGCGGTCTTTGTGACAGTTCCGTCAACCATTTGCGAGAGCTTTTCTACGCGAACAAGGCAATATTCGGATCGCCCTCGTTAAAAGACGGTTGCGTGCACTACCGCGCAGTGCGGTATCAGGCCTGTAACCCGGCCGACACAGGCTGAACAAATATTTTCAGTCTTGGCGAATAGAATTCGTTTTTTGTTCGTATTGAAACAGAAATCGCGTACCGCCAGCCGCGTTACGGCGACCTGCAGTTGCAGGCCGCCTTTGCTGCGTGTGCAAAATTCAAATCTGTAGTTGGGAAAGGTGGGTCCTCCGGATGGGGATCATCGGTGGAGATTTGTTGCCGTTGAACGGCGACCGGGCGAAGGGGCCGGTTCATTCGGACATCGTGACGCTGGCGGACGGCGGCTTCGTGCTCGTCTGGAGCGGCGGGGCGGCCGACGGCACGACCGACGTCACCATGCGGGTGTTCAATGCGGACGGCAGCCTCCGCACGACGGTCGAAATCCCGGTGGCCGCCAATGCCGGCGGTGACCAGGCGACGCCGCAGGTGACCGCGCTTGCCGATGGCGGCTTTGCGGTCGTCTGGAGCGGCGCGACCGCCGCCGACGACCGGGGGATCGCCTTCCGGCTGTTCGACGCGGACGGCACGGCGCGCGACGCCTTCGACCTGCCGGCCAATGCGGAAACCGCCGGTATCCAGTCCGCCGCCATGATCGCGACGCTGGCCGATGGTGGCCTCGTCGTCGCCTGGCGTGTCGGCGACGGCGACAGGACCGCATTGTCGCTGCGGGTCTTCGAAAAGGACGGAACCGTCCGTTCCGGCCCCGCCGATATCCGCATCGACGTCTCGACCGGTCACTTCGAGATCGCAGCACTCGCCGGCGGTGGCTTTGTCGTCGTCCATGACGGCGTCGCCGAAGGCGAGGGGGCGGAGGGACCCGTGCGCATGCGCATCTACGACGCCGGGGGATCGCTCGAAAGGGAGGCGATCGTCTCGCTGGCAGCGGACAAGGACGACGTCCAGCACCACCCGGCGGTCACCGCGCTCGCCGACGGCGGCTTCGTCGCAGCCTGGGTCGGGGAGCGGCAGGGCGACAAGGCCGATGTCGCGATGCAGGTCTATGACGCCGACGGCAAGGCCCGCGCCGGCACCGATTTCGCCGTCAACCTCCACACCGGCGGCGAGCAGCGCGCCCCGATCGTGACGGCGCTGAAGGACGGCGGCTTCGTCGTCCTGTGGAGCGGCAGCGCCTGGCATGACGACGCCGGTCTCGCCATGCAGGTCTATAATCCGGACGGCAAGAGCCGCATCCCCGGCGATATCCCGGTCAACCTCGCGATCGACGGCATCCAGGGCGATCCGCATGTGGCCGCCCTTGCCGGCGGCGGTTTCGCGGTCGCCTGGACAACGAAGAGTTCGGCCGGTTACGCCATCGCGCTCCGCCTCTTCAATGCCGACGGCACGCCCCGCATGGCGGCCGAGGAATACGTCACCGGCCTCACCGCCCTGCCGCAGGGCGCGCCGAAGATCGCCGCACTCGAAAACGGCGGGCTTGCGCTGACCTGGCAGGTCGAAGAGGAGGACGGCGTCCACCTCTATGAAAAGGTCTTCCGCACGGTCAACGACGCGCCGACCGGCCAGAGCACCACGCGCTACCTGCAGGAAGACGGCAGCTACGCCTTCAAGGTGGACGACTTCGGCTTCTCCGACGTCAACGGTGACCAGATGCAGGCGATCCGCGTCAGTGCGGTCCCGGTAAACGGCACGCTCACCCTCCGCGGCGTGCCGGTGGTGCCCGGCCAGGAGATCAAGGCGTCGCAGATCGCCGACGGCAAGCTCGTCTGGAAGGCTGCCGCCAACCTGAACGGCACGGCGGTCGCCGCCCTGTCCTTCAACGTCATCGATGACGGCGGCACCGACTTCGGCGGCAAGAACACCGACCCGATCACCCGCAAGATCACGTTGAACGTCGACGCCGTCAACGACCGGCCCGATGTCAGGGAAATTCGCGGCACGACCTATGAGAACGCGATCTACCGGATCGAGCTGAAGGACGCCGCCATCGACGTCGACGACGACAAGCTGGCGATGATCAACGCCAAGATCGTCTCCGGCTTCGGCTCGGTCATGATCGATGCGAAGAAGATGCTGATCTACAACCCGATGGGCGGCCCGAACCCGAACATCGCCGATGGCGAAAGCCGCACCGTCGTGATCAGCTACACCGTGTCCGACGGCAGGGGCGGCACGACGACGGCGACGATCACCCTGACCGTCAAGGGCGTGTCGGCCGACGTCTTCTCGGGGACCAACGGCAACGATCGCCTCTCCGGCAGCGCTCATGGCGACCTGATGTACGGCCGGGGCGGCAACGATATGCTGGCCGGCAGCGGCGGCGACGACCTGCTCGACGGCGGCACCGGCACCGACACGATGAAGGGCGAGGGCGGAAACGACACCTATGTGGTCGACTGCACCAGCGACAAGGTGGTCGAAGCCGCCAACGGCGGGACGGATATCGTGCAGGCCGGCTGCAGCTATACCCTGACGGCCAATGTCGAAAATCTGACCCTCTTGGGCTCGGCCGGCTACCGCGGCACCGGCAATGAACTCGCCAACATCATCACCGGCAACGCCGGCGCCAATTCGCTGAAGGGCATGGCCGGCAGCGACAGGCTCTATGGCGGCGCGGGCAACGATTCACTGTCCGGCGGCAACGGCAATGACAGGCTGGAGGGCGGTACCGGAAACGACAGGCTCCATGGCGGCACCGGCAACGACACGCTGGATGGCGGCATCGGCAACGACACGCTTTCCGGCGGCGCCGGCAACGACCGGCTGGAAGGCGGGACCGGTAACGATACGCTGACCGGCGGCGCCGGCAATGACCGGCTGGAGGGCGGGACCGGCAACGACAGGCTCTATGGCGGCGCCGGCAATGACACGCTGGATGGCGGCACCGGAACCAACCGGCTCTACGGCGGCGCCGGCAACGACGTCTATATGGTCGGCAGCAGGTCGGACAGGGTGATCGAATATGCCGGCGGCGGCACCGACACCGTCTATTCCGCCCACAGCCACACCCTGTCCAACCATGTCGAGCGGCTGATCCTGACCGGTTCGGCGAACGCCTGGGGTACGGGAAACGCGTCCGCGAACCGCCTGACCGGCAACGCCGGCAACAACACGCTGCGCGGCAACGAGGGCAACGACGCCCTCGAGGGCGGGAGGGGCAACGACACCCTTGTCGGCGGCCGGGGCAACGATGTGCTGGACGGCGGTGCGGGGGCGGACAGGCTCAAGGGCGGCTCCGGCCGCGACGTCTTCGTCTTCCGCGACCTCTCGGACAGCACAGTCTCGAGCGCCGGCCGCGACACCGTCCTCGACTTCTCCCGCGTCGCAGGCGATGTGATCGACCTGCGCGGCATCGACGCGCGCGAGGCGAGCAGCGCCGACAACGCCTTCACCTTCATCGGCAAGGCGGGCTTCGGCAAGCAGGCCGGCGAACTGCGCTACACGAAGTCCGGCTCCAACACGCTGCTCTCCGGCGACACCGACGGCGACGGCAAGGCGGACTTCGCCATCCTGTTTTCCGGCCACATCGCCTTTGCGAAGGGAGACTTCCTGCTCTGAGCGATAGGAAGGCGTCCGCCTTCCTATCGCGCGTCCTCGTGGAAGTGGTTGTAGACGAGCCGGGCGACGCTTTCCGAAATGCCCTCCACCGCCATCAGGTCGGAGATGCCGGCGCGGGAGACCGCCTTGGCGGTGCCGAAGTGCTGCAGCAGCGCGCGCTTGCGCGTCGGCCCGATGCCGGCGATCTCGTCGAGCGGATTCTTCACCATCTCCTTCTTGCGCCGGGCCCGGTGCGAGCCGATGGCAAACCGGTGCGCCTCGTCGCGCAGGCGCTGGATGAAGTAGAGCACCGGATCGCGCGGCGGCAGCGAGAAATCCGGGGTGCCTGACGTAAAGAAGCGCTCGCGCCCGGCCTCGCGGTCCGCACCCTTGGCGACGCCGATGGCGACCACGTGGTCGGTGATGCCGAGCTCTGCCAGGATCGCCCGCACCGCCGTCATCTGCCCCTGGCCGCCGTCGATCAGGATCACGTCCGGCCAGGCGGGGAAGGGCAGGTCGGCCGCATCGGCGCTTCTGGCCGCGTCGGCCTCGGCGCTGCGGTCGGGCAGTCCTTCCTCCTTGATCAGCCGCGAGAACCGGCGCGTCATCACCTCCCGCATCATGCCGAAGTCGTCGCCCGGGGTGATCTCGGTCGACTTGATGTTGAACTTCCGGTACTGCCCCTTCACGAAGCCTTCCGGCCCCGCCACCACCATGCCGCCCACCGCATTGGTGCCCATGATGTGCGAATTGTCGTAGATCTCGATGCGGCGCGGCACGGTGGCGAGCTTGAAGGTCTCGGCGAAGCCTTCCAGCAGCCGCGACTGCGACGCCGTCTCGGCGAGCTTGCGCCCGTGCGCCTCGCGGGCGTTCTGCAGCACCTGGTCGGTGAGGTCCTTCTTCTCGCCCCGCTGCGGCACGAGGATCGCCACCCGGTGCCCCGATTTCTCGCTCAGCGCTTCCGACAGGAGCTCCAGTTCCTCGATCTTCTCCGACAGCAGGATCTGCCGGGGACAGGGCTTGTCGTCGTAGAACTGGGCGAGGAAGGCGTTCAGCACCTCGGCTCCCGAAAGCTGCGGATCGGCCTTGGGGAAATAGGCGCGGTTGCCCCAGTTCTGCCCGGTGCGGAAGAAGAACACCTGGATGCAGGAGATGCCGCCCTCGTGGTGGACCGCAAAGACGTCCGCCTCCTCCACGCCGGCCGGGTTGATGCCCTGATGGCTCTGGACGTGGGAGAGTGCGGCCAGCCGGTCGCGGTAGACGGCGGCGCGCTCGAAGTCGAGGTCCTCGGCCGCCTCGTTCATCGCCGCGGCGATCTGGCCCTTCACGTTCTGGCTCTTGCCGGAAAGGAAGTCCTTCGCCTCGGCCACCAGTTCGCCGTAGCCCTCGTCGCTGATCTCGTGCGTGCAGGGCGCCGAACAGCGCTTGATCTGGTAGAGCAGGCACGGCCGCGTGCGGCTCTCGAACACGCTGTCGGTGCAGGTGCGCAGCAGGAAGGCGCGCTGCAGCGAATTGATCGTCCGCCCGACGGCGCCAGCCGAGGCGAAGGGACCGAAATAGGCGCCCTTGCGGCTGCGCGCGCCGCGATGCTTGAAGATCGCCGGCGCGCGGGTATCGGCGGTCACCAGGATATAGGGAAACGACTTGTCGTCGCGAAGCTGGACGTTGAAGCGCGGGCGCAACCGCTTGATCAGGTTGGCTTCCAGCAGCAGCGCCTCGGTCTCGGTGCGGGTCGTGACGAACTCCATGTTCGCCGTCTCGCGGATCATCCGGCCGATGCGGTTGGAATGGCCGCGCCCGAGCGCATAATTGTTGACGCGCTTCTTCAGGCTGCGGGCCTTGCCGACATAGAGCACGTCGCCGGCCTCGTTGAACATGCGGTAGACGCCGGGGCTGTTCGGCAGCCGCTTGACGAAGGCCTGGATCAGTTCGGTGCCGCGCAGGCCCTCGCTCCGCTCGATCGTCTCCGACCATTCGATCGCAGGCAGGGAGGCGGGGGCGGGGGAAGCCTCGGCAACCTCGTCCTCGTCGTCCCGTTCGGTTTCGTCATACAGGATGCCGCCATCCTGCACCGGCCGGCCGGTGGTCATTCGGTGATCTCCGCGACATCGGGCGTTTCCCAGGCGAGATGCTGGCCGCCGTCAAGCGCGATCATCTGCCCCGTAATCGAGGGCGTGTCGACCAGAAAACGGATCGTCCGCCCGAATTCGTCGAGCCCCGGCCCGGACTGCAGCAGCAGCGCCTCGGTCTGGGCGCGGAAATCCTCTTCGCTCTGCCGCTCGTTCGGCAGCGTCGGCCCGGGGCCGATGGCGTTGACGCGGATGCGCGGCGCCAAGGCCTGCGCCATGGTGCGCGTCGCCATCCACAGCGCCGATTTCGACAGCGTGTAGGAATAATAGCGCGGCGTCGGGTTCCAGACGCGCTGGTCGATGATGTTGACGATCAGCCCGCCCGAGCCCGCCGGCAACTGTCGGTCGAAGTCGCGCGCCAGGATCGATGGTGCCCGGACATGGACGTCGAAATGCCGGTCCCAGAGCGCGCTGTCGAAGTGCCGCAGGTTGTCCGGCTTGAACAGCGAGGCGTTGTTGACGAGCACGCCGAGCGGGCCGAGGGCCTCGACCGCGCGCCCGACGAGCCGCTCGGTCGCCGCCGCGTCGGCAAGGTCGCAGTCCAGCGCCGTCGCCTTGCCGCCGTTCCCGGTGATCGCGGCTGCGATCTGCCGGGCGGCCTCGATCGACGAATTGGCATGGATGGCGACGGAAAAACCATGCGCAGCCAGATCCTCCGCGATCGCGCGGCCGATCCTCTGGGCGGCCCCCGTCACCAGCGCTGTCCGATGAAGAATTCTCAATGATATGCCCGCGTCGCGTTGCCTTTGCTTAACCTCCCACAGATATAGAGATTAACGCCGGGCCTTAAACTGGGTCCCGTAAAAGTTTTCGAAACAGTTAACAGATCCGTGCCGCCCGCGAGATTTCCGGGTGAAATCAAAGTATATTTGCATTACTTGAAGATATGGTTAACAAATACCGTGTTGTGCAAAAGCAACATCTTAATCTAGTCACGCATGGGCCACAAAGATTTCACATTTCGGCTCTTCCAAATCCTCAATCTTTATTCAATTTCAACGCAACCGGGCGACCAGATCCGTAATTTAGTGATGCCGTGTTGGTGCGTGCATTTGCCGGCGGCATGAAGTGCAAAGGAGAATTCATATGCGTACTCTGATCCTCACCCTGATGGCCTCCGCCATGTCGATCGCAGCCTTCCAGTCCGCCCATGCGGCCGACGCCGTCGATCAGATCCCCCAGGCCCCGGCAGCCGACTATGCCGAGCCGGTCGCAAGCGGCAACTGGGCCGGCGGCTATGCCGGTGGTACCGTGACCTGGCAGCACGGCAACTTCGAAAAGCAGAGCGGCAACGGCGCCAACGGCTTCGGCGGCGGCGTCTACGGCGGCTACAACATGCAGAGCGGCCAGCTCGTCTACGGTGGTGAAGCCGACGTCAACTACTCGGGCATCGATTCGGAGAACCGCTTCCGCGAAGCCAAGCAGGGCGTCAACGGTTCGCTGCGCGCCCGCGTCGGTGTCGACCTGAACCCGGTTCTGCTCTACGGCACCGGCGGTGTCGCCGCTTCGCGCGCCAAGATGGAAGACAACAGCTCGTCCGACAAGAAGACGATGCTCGGCTGGACCGCCGGCGTCGGTGCCGAAACCTTCGTCACCAACAACGTCACCGCCCGCGTCGAGTACCGCTACACCGACTACGGCAGCAAGGACTTCAACCTCGACAGCGGCAAGGTCTCTGCCGGCCAGGATGAACAGAGCGTCCGCGTCGGCATGGGCGTGAAGTTCTGATCCTCCCGATCAGCAGCACGAACAAAAGGCCGGGTGCGAAAGCGCCCGGCCTTTTGCATTGCATGGTCGTGAATTCAGCATTCACTACTCACCGCGCCGACGGGCGGTGACTGGATGCCGGATCAAGTCCGGCATGACGGAGGAAGGGAGGACGTTCGTCGCCAGTTGGCCATGCAGGAACAGCGACCGCCTTATCCAGGGGGCGCGACTAGATGCCGTGTAGATAGTGGGCAATGTCTGCCCAGTCCGGATTCACTGCCTCAATCAATTCGAGTTTCCACTTTCGCGGCCAGTTCTTGATCACCTTCTCTCGCGAAATGGCGTCGGTCACGAGATCGTATTCCTCAAACCACACCAGTGTCTTCACATTGTACCGGCTGGTGAAGCCTGGCGTCAGGTTGTTCTGGTGTTCGAACAGACGTCGCGGCAGATCACTGGTCACGCCGGTGTAGAGCGTTCCATTGCGTTTTGAAGCAAGAATATAGACGTAGCCCCTCACTCTGTAAGTATGGCTTTGCAATCGGGAATTGCAAGAGGTGGGAGCCGCTGTCGCCAAGCTACCCGTCATGCCGGACTTGATCCGGCATCCAGCCACCGCGCGTCCGCGCGGTGAAGGAAAGCCATTCCTGTCGCGTTTCTCAGTCCTTGAACTGCGCGTAGTCCGGGAACACCGCTTCGAAGCGCGAGAGGTAGCGCTTCAGCTTCGGGCGGCCCTTCTGCCATTTGCCGGCAAAGCGCAGTTCGATGTAGCGCAGCATGGCGGCAAGCGCGAAGTGGCCGCCGTGCGGCTTCTTGCCGAGGCGGGGCAGGGTCTTCTCCAGATGGTCGAGGCTGCGCTCGACCTTCGACCACTGGCGGTCGATCCAGGCCTGGTGAACCTTCTCCTCCGGCCGGAAGCGGCGCTCGTAGACGATGGCGAGCAGGCAGTCGCAGACGCCGTCGGCCGTCGCCTCCAGCACGTCCGCCTCGGTGCGCTTTGCGGCGTTGCGCGGATAGAGCTTGCGGCCGGTCTCGCGGTCGATGAAATGCATGATGGCGCGGCTGTCATAGACCGCGAGACCCGCATCTGTCAGCAGCGTCGGGATCTTGCCGAGCGGATTGGCGCCGATCAGTTCGGCCGGGTCGGCATTGGTGTCGGTCACGACGTGCTCGGCGTCGAGCCCGGCATAATGCGCGGCCATGCGCACCTTGGTGGAATAGGGCGAGGCCGAGGAATAGAAGATCTTCACGCATGTTCTCCTGTCTGGCGCCGTCCGGTTCATCGGACCGGCGGCTGGGTGATGGTCCTCGCCCGGCAGGCGGCGCGGTCCACCTCCGGGCAATCGCGAAAGTCGAGCCCGGGCGTCAGGCAAATGCGGATCTCGTCGAGCCGTCCGTCGTCGCAGGTCACCGCGATGCCGCGCTTGCCCAGGCCCGGATTGGCCGCAACCAGCGAAGCCTCGATGTCGGCCGGGTCGAGGCGTCTGCTGCCGCCGTCTTCGATCGCCTCCGGCAGGTCGATGCGCTCGAAGGCTGCGCGCGCGACGGCGAGATAGTCGGCCTGCGACAGCCCGGAGCAACTGCCGTGCTTGCGCCACTGGTGGCCGATCAGGCCCATGGAGGGGATGATATCGAGATAGGCGCGGCCGAGCGAGGACGGCACCCGGTCGGGCTCGCGCGTGCGGCAGAATTCCGGATGGCCGCGCTCGTTCTGCGGCCAGAGGCCGTGCACGATGAAGCCGGCGTCCCTCCCGGTTCGGCATTGCTCGCTGCGGCCGGAGGTGTCGTTGTCCATGCACCAGGTCGGCGACCAGGAGAGCGAGAGGACGTAGAAATCGAAGCCGCGCCCGATCGGCACCGCCGCCGCCGGTCCATCTGCGCGCCCCATGCCGTCGGTCGCGGCCTTGCCGGTCGCGGTGTCGGCAGCCGTCCTCGGTTGCCCGGCTTTTCCGCCGCCCGCGCCCGCCTGCTCCTCGCCGCAGCCGGACACAGCAAGCGGCAGGCAGGCGGCAAGGGCGAGCGCGGTAAGGCGGACGGCGCGGCGCCGGACAGGGGCGGTTCGGGGGGCGATCACGTCAGGTCCGGACCCTAGCGCAGCGAGGCGCAGGCAGCCCCGTAGACATGCCAGGGATCGAGACCCGGTATGCAGAACTCGATGCTGCGGCCGACGCCGGCAAAGCCGAAGGGCGTCTCGATGAGGTAGACGAGCGAGCGGCGGCTGCCGTCGGTGAGCGTCGCGTCGGCGAGGCAGTATTCCCGCTGGACGGAGGACATGTATTCGTTGAAGGGCTCGTAGCGGCTGAGCTGCATCCGGCCGATCTCGTAGATCGACAGGTCGCGGCGGATATAGTTGGCGGCCTTGTATTCGAAGCGGTTGGTGATGAAGCGCAGCACGCCCGGATCGGCGCAGGCCCCGGCGGGCACGCCCCCCGCATGGGCCGGCTCTCGTGCGGCGTAGCCCTCGTAGTCGGCGGCCGGCGCCGGCGTGGCGCACAGCGCGGCGGCGAGAAGGCAGAAAGCCGCGCTTGCGGCCCTCCTGGCCCACTGTGTGACGCTGGTGACACTGGCGACGGTCATGATCCCCTCCGGCGGCGGACCCGGTCCGACAGGCGACCGGGCGCATCCCATCCGGTCGCGAATCCGCAAGGTCTGCGGGTCGCGCCGTAGGGCCGAGATTGCGTCCCGCAGGGGCCCGCGGTCAAGAGGCGAGTTGTGTCTCGCCGGCGATCCAGAAGCAGCGCGAGGAGGCGAAGCGGTCCTGCCGCAGCCTTTCCTTCAGGAAGGGCAGCAGCCGGCCAAGCTCCTCCTTGAGCGTATAAGGCGGATTGACGACGATCAGGCCGGAGCCCGAGAGCCCCGTCGTCTCGCGGTCGCTTTTCACGGCAAGCTCCGCGCAGAGCATCTTGGGAATGCCGAGATCCTTCAGCGCCTTGTGGAACTCGGCGATCGGCGCCCCCTTCTTCAGCGGATACCACAGGCAGTAGACGCCGCCGGGGAACCGCCGCCAGGCTCTCGCGAGCCCGTCCGCAAGCCGTTCGTACTCGCCCTCGATCTCGAAAGGCGGATCGACCAGCACGATCCCGCGCTTCTCCTTCGGCGGCAGGTGCGCGCCGAGCGAAAGCCAGCCGTCGAGATGGGTGACGCGGCTCTGGAAGTCGCCGTCGAACAGCCGGTGCAGGCTCTCGTAGTCGTCCGGATGCAGCTCCATCGCCGAAAGCCGGTCCTGCGGGCGGAACAGCATGCGCGCGAGCTTCGGCGAGCCGGGATAGAGACGGATGCCGCCATCCGGGTTCAGCGCCTTCACGGCCTCGAGATAGGGCGCCAGCAATTCGGCCATGTCCGCCGGCATCTCGCCGTCCAGCAGCCGGCCGATGCCGTCGCGCCATTCGCCTGTCTTCTGCGCCTCCTCGCTGGAAAGGTCGTAGAGGCCGAGGCCGGCATGGGTATCGAGCACCCGGAAGGCCTTGTCCTTGGCCTGCATGTAGGTGACGAGCCGCGCCAGCACCGCATGCTTGAGCACGTCGGCGAAATTGCCTGCATGGTAGATATGGCGGTAGTTCATCCCGACACCGAGCCCGAGTTTCCGTGATGCGCCCATCAATTGTTGCGATGGGAGAATATTATCCCTTCTTGGCGCTTTCGCCCTGCAATATACAAGTGCCATGAACGTTGCGACCCCCCATCTCGGAAAATCCCGGATCGGCCATTCGGTCTGTCCGCACGACTGTCCCTCCGCCTGCGCGCTCGACATCGAGATCGGCGCCGACGGGCGCATCGGCAAGGTGCGCGGCAGCGCCGACAACAGCTATACGGCCGGCGTCGTCTGCGCCAAGGTCGCCCGCTATGCCGACCGGCTCTACCATCCCGACCGGCTGCTGAAGCCGCTTCGCCGCAAGGGCGGGAAGGGCGGCGGCGAATGGCAGGACATTTCCTGGGAGGATGCGCTCGACGCGATCGCCGAGGCCTTCGTCAAGGCCGAGCAGGCGCACGGCACAGAAGCCGTCTGGCCCTACTACTACGCCGGCACGATGGGGCAGGTGCAGCGCGACAGCATCGACCGGCTGCGCCATGCCAAACGCTATTCCGGCTTCTTCGATAGCATCTGCACCAACACCGCCTGGACCGGCTACGTCATGGGCACCGGCAGCCTGACGGGTCCCGACCCGCGCGAGATGGCGAAAGCCGACTGCGTCGTCATCTGGGGCACCAACGCCGTGGCCACCCAGGTCAACGTGATGACCCACGCGATCCGGGCCCGCAAGGAGCGCGGCGCGAAGCTCGTCGTCATCGACATCTACGACAACCCGACGATGAAGCAGGCCGACATGGCGCTGAAGCTGCGCCCCGGCACGGATGCGGCCCTTGCCTGCGCCGTCATGCACATCGCCTTCCGCGACGGCCATGCCGACCGCGCCTATATGGAGAAGTTCGCCGACGACCCGGCGGGCCTCGAAGCCCATCTTGCGACCCGCGGGCCGGAATGGGCGGCCGCCATCACCGGGCTTTCGACAGACGAGATCGAGGCCTTCGCCCGCCTCGTCGGCGAGACGAAGCGCACCTTCTTCCGCCTCGGCTACGGCTTCACCCGCAGCCGCAACGGCTCCGTTTCCATGCACGCCGCCTGCTCGGTGGCGACCGTGCTCGGTTCCTGGCAGCACGAGGGCGGCGGCGCCTTTCATAACAACGGCGGCATCTACCGGCTCGACAAGCGCGAGCTGATGGGCCTCGACCTCGCAGACCCCGAGATCCGCGCACTCGACCAGTCGCAGATCGGCCGGGTGCTGACCGGCGATCCGGTGGCGCTGCGCCATCGCGGGCCGGTGACGGCGATGCTGATCCAGAACACCAATCCGGCCAACATTGCCCCCGAGCAGCGGCTGGTGAAGCAGGGTTTTCTGCGCGACGACCTGTTCGTCGCCGTGCACGAGCAGTTCATGACCGATACGGCCAAGCTCGCCGACATCGTCCTGCCGGCCACCATGTTCGTCGAGCATGACGACCTCTACCGCGGCGGCGGCCACCAGCACATCCTGCTCGGCCCGAAACTCGTCGAGCCGCCTGCCACCGTGCGCACCAATCTCTTCGTCATCGACGAACTCGCCCGGCGCCTCGGCGTATCCGACATGCCGGGCTTCGGGCTTTCGGAGCGCGAGCACATCACCCGCATGCTACCGCATTACGGGATCGACTATGACGGGCTTGCCGAGGCGAAGTGGATCGACTGCCAGCCGGATTTCGACACCGCCCACTATTCCAAAGGCTTCGGCCATCCGGACGGCCGCTTCCGTTTCCGCCCCGGCTGGACGACGACGCCCGCGCCGAACCGCCCGCCGGCCTCGATCGGCGTGCTCGGCCCGCATGCGGCCTTGCCGGAGTTCCCCGACCATGTCGCCGTGATCGAGGCGGCCGATGCCGACCATCCCTTCCGCCTCGCCACCCCGCCGGCGCGCACCTACCTGAATTCGAGCTTCACCGAGATGAAGTGGTCGCGCGAGCGCGAGGGCCGGCCGGAGGTGATGATCCATCCGGACGACGCGGCCGCAGGCGGCGTTGCGGACGGCGACATCGTCAGGCTCGGCAATATCAGAGGCGAGATCCGCCTGCACGCAAAGGTGACGGGCGAGGGCAGGCCGGGCGTGCTGATCGCCGAGGGCATCTGGCCGAACGGCGCCCATCTCGACGGCGAGGGCATCAACGTCCTGACCGGCGCCGATCCGGTCGCGCCCTATGGCGGTGCTGCCGTGCACGACAACCGCGTCTGGCTCAGGAAAGAGACGGCATGACGAAGTTCCGCGACGCGAAGATCGAGGTCGTCTCCGACGAGACGCTCTCCGACAACTGGTACCATCTGCGCAAGGTCACCTTCGACTATACCGGCTCCGACGGCCACACCGTCCGCCTCGACCGCGAGGTCTACGATCGCGGCAACGGTGCCACGATCTTGCTGCACGACCCGAAGCGCGACACGATCATCCTCGTCCGCCAGTTCCGCATGCCGGCCTACCAGAACGGCCATTCCGGCTGGTTGCTCGAGACGCCGGCCGGCCTGCTCGACGGCGACCATCCGGCCGACGCCATCCGCCGCGAGGTGATGGAGGAGACCGGCTACCGGATCGGCGAGGTCAAGTCGCTGTTCCGCGCCTTCATGAGCCCCGGCGCCGTCACCGAACTCGTGCATTTCTTCGCCGCCGAGATCGACGCCTCCGTCCGCGAAGGCAAGGGCGGCGGCGCCGATCACGAACACGAGGACATCGAGGTCGTCGAACTCGCCCTCGACGAGGCCGCCCGGATGATCGAGACCGGCGAGATCTGCGACGGCAAGACGATCATGCTGGTGCAATGGGCGCTGGCGCGGCGGGGGTAGCCGGGGGCAACACCTCACTCCACCACTTCGATCTCGCCCGGTCGCCAGGACTTGTCGAAGAAGGGCTCCCGCGGGCTGTAGAGGCGAAGGATCGTAAACCAGCCCTTTCGCGGATCGGTTTGAATCCAGTTGCCGCGGGCTACGCCATCGGGTTGCTTCGGACTGAACCAGATCGTTGTGGAGCCGTCGGCGGCCGCTTCGGCTGCAGGCGAAGGATAGCTTTGGCTTCCGGCTCGCGGATAGCGCTGTGGCGTATCAAGCATCGATCGAGACATGTTATGGGATGGACGCCTCCCTCCGAACCTTCAGAATGAAGGGCCAGCTAAAGGAGGAAGTCATGACATTCGAA